>JBFOMG010000025.1:0-86846 GCA_040830725.1 Rhizobiaceae bacterium | reverse complement strand
GTGAGGGTTGGCTCCGGCGGGTGGTTGTTGGGCTTGGTAGCTTTTTACGTTTTTTGCTTTTGCAGGCCCGGGGTGGGACCCAATTTTGCCCCCCACCCCGCCCCCGCCTCTTCGCGCGGAGCCCAACCGCCCGCGGGGGGCGAACGGGTTGTTCCAACCGCCACGACGACCGGGACCAGCAGCGACAACAGTACGGCAGGTGAGGGTGACGTAAAGTCTTGTACCCGCTCCGCTATTACCGATGTCACGGCCGAGCTGACCGACTACAATGTCAATCAGAATGCCTGGATATCCTCCATGCTGCTCTACAAGCTCGGTCTGTTTGGTGTGCGCTGGGATTTGACGCCGTTTTTTGACAACAAGGCCAGCTTTCAGCGCGGTGTTCATCAGGCCGTTCGCCGCACGGCAATCGAACTGGTCGACCGGTTGGGCCGCATTCGCGGCTCGTCGCAGATCGATCCCAATCTGCAGGATGCACGCGGTAGTTTGCAGTTCGATGAATCGACCTGGTATATCGGTTTCAATCCGCCGGGACCGAAGACGCCGACCCCAAGTTTCTATCGCTCCGCAATTGCCGATTTGAATATTTACAACGAAAAGCTCGCCGCCTGTAACGCGACGTTCGATGCCCGCGCCGACAATCTGGTGCAGTTTCTCGACCGGATCGCAAGCGACATCGGGTCCACATCGGACATTCTGCGTGAGCGTTCCGAAAGCCATAATGGCGGCTGGTTTGACATGCGGGCCGATGACCGCTTCTGGTTCTCCTATGGCCAGCTGTACGGCTATTACGGGATTATCGTTGCCACCCGCGCCGATTTCCATGATGTCATCACCTCGCGCGGCCTGGTGCCGCTCTGGGACCGGTTGGAAAGCCAGTTCCGCTCGGCGCTTGCCGTTCAGCCATTTATCATTTCCAACGGACGGGAGGATGGCTGGGTGATGCCGACCCACCTTGCGACGATGGGATTCTACGTACTGAGAATTCGCACCAACATGGTGGAAATTCGTTCGGTTCTCGATCGATAGGCTGATTGCCGGGCGACACGATACGCTATTTTTTCGTCGATCCCGCAGGACTTTCGATTGCATCGTGGCTGACAAGTTCCCAGTCCATCCCGGCATTTCGGTAGATACGCTTGTGCTTGCGAGGGTAATCGCCAACGTCATGCGCCAACCGTTCGCCAACAACGATGCAACGCAATGTCTCAATGCCGGTATTCGTGATCGTGTGGGGTAATCCGCCTTTCCGGTATCCGATAAAATCGCCGGCCTTTATTCCGAATGATTGGTCGCCGATCTCGGCGGTCGCAGTTCCTGCCAGCACATACACGCACTCATCTTCAAAGTGGTGCACGTGATACTCGGTTGTCTCATCGCCCGGCGCCACCTCGATTATGTGAAATCCGAAGCCGGTGATGCCGGTCAAATTGCCCAGTGATTTGTTGACCCTGATGGCGTCCGGATTGAGAAAGTGAACCTTGCGCTCGCCTTCCAAACCATCGATTTCTTCCCGTGATATCAGGTATGTGTCGTTCACCATTGTTGCTCCGTCGAATTTTCACGCATCCAGGGTCCGTATCAATTGATTTGCTGACGCGCCACCCGTTTTAATGTTCACGCTGGCGATGCCATCTTTAATTGAATATTGCGTGTTTACAATTTTAAGTTACATGCTATTGTTTCACAAAACCGGACGCAAAGAATACACAGGCCGGCTCGGAGGCCCCCGTACAAAACCTTAACGTCCTGTGTCGCCGCTCACGTAGCGGTCAGGAAGCCCGGATCATTCCCGCCCCGATCCGGGCTTTCTGTTTTTGCTTTTCCGACAAGACGGTTGCGCAAATCCGGGTCAAACGCTATCAGTGCGCTCATGAACAGACAGATGAACGCAGTTTTGTGGTGGTGGCGCTGCTGAATCGCGGCCGCTGAACATTTGCGTTCTTGGATAAGGGTATTGGCCGCAACGGGTTTTCCGGGCGGCTTTTTTTCTGCGCGGATTCTGACTGCAGAAAGATGGAGAGTATTCGATGAGCAATTCCCCGGACCATCAGGGAGCGGTTTATGAGACCGAGGGAGGAATCCGGATCACCCGCAGGCGCAGCGAGACCGCGTACGAAGGTGCGATTGAGACCTATCTTGACCTGCTCGACAGCAAGCGAGGCGCAATATTCTCGTCCAACTACGAATATCCGGGCCGATACACCCGCTGGGACACAGCGATCGTAGATCCGCCGATCGCAATTTCGGCAAGTGGACGGTCGATGAAAATCGAAGCGCTAAACGATCGCGGGCGAACGCTTTTGCCAATGTTTGCGGTGGTGATCGGCGATGTGGACGAGTGTAAGATCACCCACCAGGATGCTGACCGATTAGCGTTGAATATTTCCGAGCCGGGACGCGTGTTCACCGAAGAGGAACGTTCGCGCATGCCGTCGGTGTTCAGTGTCGTTCGGGCGATCGTTAAAACGTTCAAATCGGAAGCAGATCCAAATATCGGTCTTTATGGTGCATTCGGCTACGACCTGGCGTTCCAGTTCGATCCGATCGATCTGAAACTTGAGCGGCCGGATGACCAGCGCGATATCGTGCTCTATTTGCCGGATGAAATTCTCGTTGTGGACCATCATGCGGCCAAAGCCTGGCATGATCGTTATGATTTCTCGGGCGACACATGGACAACCGAGGGGTTGGAGCGGGGCGGGCAGGAAGCGCCGTTTGAAACTTCGACCGAAACACCGCCCCGGGCCGACCATGAACCGGGGGAATATGCGCGGCTGGTGGAGAAGGCGAAGGAGAGTTTTCTCCGCGGTGATCTTTTTGAAGTGGTGCCCGGCCAGATGTTCTACGAGCGCTGCGAAAGCGCACCTTCGCGGATTGCGCGCCGGCTGAAGGCGATAAACCCTTCGCCCTATTCCTTCTTCATCAATCTGGGTGACCGCGAATATCTGATTGGCGCATCACCGGAGATGTTTGTACGCGTCAACGGACGGCGGATCGAAACCTGTCCGATATCGGGCACAATCCGCCGCGGCGAGGATGCGATTGCCGATTCGGAGCAAATTTTGAAACTGCTCAATTCCAAAAAGGACGAATCCGAACTGACCATGTGCTCGGATGTCGATCGCAATGACAAAAGCCGTGTCTGCGAGCCAGGTTCGGTGCGGGTGATCGGACGCCGGCAGATCGAGATGTATTCGCGCCTGATCCACACTGTCGATCATATCGAAGGCCGCTTGCGCGACGACATGGATGCGTTTGATGGCTTCTTGAGCCATGCATGGGCTGTCACGGTGACAGGTGCGCCGAAACTCTGGGCAATGCGTTTTATCGAGGAAAACGAAAAAAGCCCGCGCGCCTGGTATGGCGGCGCCATCGGCATGGTGCATTTCAATGGTGACATGAATACCGGCCTGACGCTGCGTACCATTCGCATCAAGAACGGTATCGCCGAGGTTCGGGCAGGCGCGACGCTTCTGTTTGATTCTGATCCGCAGGAAGAGGAAGCCGAGACTGAATTGAAGGCCTCTGCCATGCTGGCCGCCATCCGTGATGCGGGCTCATCAAACAAACCGGCAGGCGTGCGCGATGCGTCAAAGGTTGGTGCGGGGCGAAGAATATTGCTGGTCGACCACGAGGATTCATTCGTGCACACGCTGGCCAATTATTTTCGCCAAACCGGAGCGGAGGTGACCACGGTCCGCTCGCCGGTTTTCGACGATGTGTTCGAGCGGGTGCAGCCAAATTTGGTGGTTTTGTCGCCGGGACCGGGCAATCCCTCCGATTTCGACTGTGTCGCAACAATCAAGCGGGCACGTGATCGTGAATTGCCGGTGTTCGGTGTGTGCCTTGGTTTGCAGGCAATCGCTGAAGCCTATGGTGGTGAGCTGCGGCATCTCCGTCTTCCCATGCACGGCAAACCATCCAGAATTCAGGTGGTAGATCCGGGCCTGGTATTTTCCGGCCTTGGAGCGGAAGTGACGGTGGGGCGCTACCATTCGATCTTCGCCGATCCGGCAACGCTGCCGAAAGATTTCCGGATTACCGCCGAAACGGAAGATGGGGTGGTCATGGCAATCGAGCACAGCGATCAACCCGTCGCGGCTGTCCAGTTCCATCCGGAATCGATCATGACGCTGGGCCAGGATGCTGGCATGCGGATGATCGAGAATGTGGTTGCCCATTTGGGACGGTGATGCAAGGTAAGATGACTTGGGTCAAAGAAAGGCGCCGAGCAAGGCGGTAACTTGCGACGCCATAACATGGGAGCTTGCGATTCATGCCAGGTTGTTTTTCCAGCACACAACTGCTTGCCGCTTCGATCCTCGTATTTGCTTGTGCCAATGCGGTTCGCGCCCAAGAGGCTGATATCGAACATGGCCGGGCATTGGTCGAAACCAATTGCGCGCGCTGCCACGGCATTGGTGAAAGCGATCGCAGCCCGCATGCAGAAGCCCCCGAGTTCAGAACACTGTCTGAGCGTTACCCTGTCGACGCTTTGGAGGAGGCGTTTGCCGAAGGCATCGTCACCGGTCATCCGGACATGCCGGAATTCGAAGCGACGCCCAAACAGATCATCGACATTATCGCCTATCTGGCTTCAATCCAGCCTTATTGAAACTGAGCTGGCGGAGTTCCTCCCCAACAAGTGAGTGCAAATTTCGTTGACACCGGCTTGAGCGCATAGAAGGCTGGCGCCGGGCAAAACGAATGAGCGCGGGGAACCATGGCGCCGACACTTTATCGCTACATCATCCAGAACAGTTACAAATCGCAGATCATCGTCGTGGTGTTGACGCTGGCACTGTTGCCATTGGCGCCCATACCGCTGGAACTGCAGCGGCGCATGCTGAACGAAGCGATTGACGGGCAGGATTTGAACCTGCTGTGGCAGCTCGGCGCCATGTATCTTGGCCTGATTCTAGTCCAGGGTGGCGTAAAATTTGCGATGAAATGGAAGCGCGAAGTCATTTCGGCACGCATCGTGCACAGTCTCCGCCACTCAATCTTCCGCTGCATTTACACCGTTCTTCCACCATCGAAGATCCGCAAGGGTGGCGGGCCGGACGACGACCGGGTCGATGAAGGCATGGTCGTTTCGATGTTGAATTCGGAGGTCCGCAATTTGGGGGAGTTTTCCGGTTCGGCGATCTCCGGGCCTGTTCTTCAGGTCGGCACAATCGTGTTTGTTCTGGGGTACATGTTCTGGGTCGAGCCGACCGTTGCACTGGTCGCTGTCGGCCTCTACCTGCCGCAGTTCATCATTGTGCCACTGGCGCAGAGGCGTATTAACATACTGACGCGCCGCGGCGCCCTGAAAGTGCGCCAAATGTCGGGATTCATCGTCGACAACGCCGAACATGAGCTGATCGGTGAAGAGGCGCCGGACGAATTTGTGGCTTTGACCGACGAGATCCTGAAATTCAATCTGAAGGCCGTGCGCCTCAAACACATCATGAAAACAATCAATAACCTGTTGATTGCATTGGGCCCGTTGGGGGTTATCGGCATCGGCGGTTGGATGGTGATCGAAGGACAGATCGAAGCTGGTGTCATTCTGGCTTTCGTCTCCGGTCTTGAGCGGTTAGGCGGACCGGTACGGGACTTGATCGGATTTTACCGCAAGCTCTCCGACGCCAACATGCGTTATCGAATGCTGATAAGCGCGTTTCCCAGTGAACACAGGATCGGGCCGCTGGAACCGGCTGAGGCACAACCGGCGTGACACTTGCACCTTGGTAAGGTGCGATGTAAAAGCAGCCCATGAACTGCGTTGAACACATCTCTGCAGCAATTTGTGTATCGCTGGCACTCGCCGGCGCGCTTCTACTCGACCTTATTCGCGGCTGCCGGGCGAGCTGAAGGAGCACCCGGCGGTCGATTTGCCGACTGATGGCATTGCTCCTCGCCATTGACCCAATACCGCAAATCAAACACAAGGCGACTGCCTGTTGACCGCAGAAATGGCTGCGATTCGGCGGCGCCGGAGAGAAGCAAGATGAACGCACCCGAAACACATATTCACGCCGCCGGCATGCCGGGCGCAACAGTGAAATATCAACCCTATCCCCAGGTGGGGCTGGTCGACAGGACATGGCCGGCAAAACAGATCGTGACACCGCCGGTCTGGTGTTCCGTCGATTTGAGAGACGGAAATCAGGCATTGATTGATCCCATGGGCCATGAGCGCAAGGCGCGCATGTTTGCGCTGCTGGTCGACATGGGTTTCAAGGAGATTGAAGTCGGCTTTCCGTCGGCATCGCAGACAGACTTTGACTTCACGCGCTGGTGCGTGGAGGAAGGAGGTGTCCCCGCAGACCTCTCTTTGCAGGTGCTGGTCCAGTGCCGGCCGGAGCTGATCAGCCGCACGTTTGAATCTTTGGAAGGTGCCAATCAGCCAATTGTTCATTTCTATAACTCCACCAGCGAGTTGCAGCGCCGTGTGGTGTTTGAAAAAGATGTCGCCGGTATCAAGCAGATCGCCACAGACGCGGCCAAGATGATCACCGACATGGCTGCGAAGGCAGGTGGCGGATATCGCTTCCAGTATTCGCCGGAGAGTTTTACCGGCACTGAGTTGGAAGTGGCGCTGGAAATCTGCGACGCAGTGACCGAGATCGTTCAACCAACGCCGGACAACAAGCTGATCGTCAATCTGCCGGCTACCGTGGAAATGTCGACGCCCAATATCTACGCCGACCAGATCGAGTGGATGTGCCGGCAATTGTCGAACCGGGAAAACCTGATCGTTTCCCTGCATCCGCACAACGACCGGGGAACCGGTGTTGCTGCAACCGAACTGGCGCTGATGGCCGGCGCGGATCGCGTGGAAGGCACATTGTTCGGCAATGGCGAACGCACCGGCAATGTCGATATCGTCACCCTGGCGCTGAACATGTACACGCAAGGCGTTGATCCGGCATTGGACTGCTCCGACATTCCGCGGATGAAACAGGTGTACGAGTATTCCAACCAGCTGAAAATTCCCGAGCGCCACCCTTATGTCGGTGAACTGGTTTACACGGCTTTTTCAGGCTCGCATCAAGACGCGATCAACAAGGGTATGAAGGCCATTCAGAAGGCCAATGATCCGCACTGGGAGGTGCCTTATCTGCCGATTGATCCGCAGGATGTCGGCCGGTCCTATGAGGCAATCATTCGCATCAATTCGCAAAGCGGCAAGGGTGGTATCGCCTATGTCATGCAGGCCGACTACGGGCTGAATTTGCCTCGCAATCTGCAGATAGAGTTTTCCAGTGCAATTCAGCAGATCACTGACGCCGAGGGTCAGGAACTGCCCGCAAAACGTATCCATGACGAATTCATTTCGGCCTATGTTGACCAGCCGGGCGGGCGTTTGAAGTTCGTCGATCATCAGACTTTCTCCGAGGGTACGCAGCGCCGGAAGCTCGAGGCGAAAATCATCGACAATGGCGAAGAAGTCCGCATCGAAGGATCGGGAACAGGACCCATTGACGGATTTGTCGATGCCCTTTCCCGGCACATCGGAATTGAGCTGACGGTGCTGGACTATTCAGAGCATTCAATGCAGCGCGGTTCGAATGCAGCGGCGATCTGCTACATGGAAGTGGAATATCCCGGCGGAAAGCTGTTTGGTGCAGGCATTAACACCAATATCGTTGCAGCCTCGCTCGAAGCAGTCGTTTCGGCGGCGAACCGGATTGTGGCAAAAGGCAATCCTGCGTGACCACCAGCCGGTTGTTTGCAAGAGAGAAAGGCGGCGGCGACAAGGTTGTCGTCTTTCTGCACGGTTTTGTTGATACGCATGTTGCATGGCACGACATTCAGGACGCGATTGCACTGGAAGCCAGCACATTAGCATTCGACCTGCCCGGATATGGTAAATCCGTCGATTATCCGGACCCCGCTCGCCCCAAGGCCGTGGTTGAGGCACTTCTGCAGGAATTGAACCAGCGGCAGCTCGGCCCGGTTCATCTGGTTGGTCATTCACGGGGTGGTGCAATCGCGGTTCTCGTGGCACTGGCTGCACCCGATTTGGTTACCTCGATGACGCTGCTGGCGCCGGGTGGCTTCGGAACAGAGATCAATCACCGGCTGCTGTCGCGATATGCCGAGGCGGTGACTGCGACCGAACTGAAATCCATCATGGAAAACATGTATGGCTGGAACAATCCGGTAACCGACGACACCGTTCGGCATATGGTCGAGATGCGCCAAGTCGAGGGCCAGCGCGAAAAGCTGATCGAGATTGCAAAACATCTGCATCGGGACGGCAAGCAAGGAGTGATTCCGCGGGAGCAACTCGCTTCGCTTTACATGCCGGTCAAGATTCTGTGGGGAACGCAGGACCGGGTGCTCCCAACCCGGCAGGCGCACCGGTTGCCGCCGATGTTTGCCGCGCACATATTTGAAGATACCGGTCACATGTTGCCGGCGGAAATTCCCGATGACGTCGTAGCCCTGATCAAACAGAATTTGCGGTAACAGCCAGTTCCCAAAAAATTGGGACCAACTCGACCGGAATTTGCCGTTTACCTCGAATCCAACGTCTGTTGCGGGTTTGATGCAATTGCCAAATTTCCGTGTTAATACCCTGTTTACCATGGTTTTGGTGAGTAGAGTCCGCGTTTAATGAGTGAGACGGTCGACAATTCCGGCCAGTCGGGCGATCGAAACAAACTGTCCGATACGGTACGGATCATACGTGACGCCGCCGCTGACCGTAGCGACGCAAACGTTGAACTGCGCAATTTGCGCATTGCGCGTCTGGAACTGCTCGCCGAAGAATTGCAGCCGGTATTTGCCGAAGTTCCAACCGAAGATCCCCAATTCGACTTTGTGCTTTCAGCTGGTTTGCAGCCGCGTTTGTGGATCGATGCGACAGCGCACGTCGCCATCGATCGTGATGGCCGTACTTACCGGTTCTTGCGCGACTCCCGCATTGGGCGGTCGGTATTGGCAGAATCCGCAGATATCTCCGAAATCAAAGTCGCGGTGACACGGCATATCGCCGATCGGATGGTGGAGCGCCAACAGATGATGGATGGTCCCGTGTCGCCCGTGTCGCAGCGCAACGGGATTGCGGCCGGGCGCAGGCGGCCACTGGCAATGTTGGGCGAATATCTGTCGGGCCTGCTGCTGGTAATCTTCGGAGCGATCGCCGGGATTGCGATACTGATTGCAATATTGTCAGACCTGTTCCCGGAACTGGGGATTTGAAACGCCTTAGTGGCCGGTCAATAACTCGTTTGACAACTCGCTCACACCCGCGGCTGCGCCACCCAGTCCCCGGCGTTTCAGAGAAATCCGCCATTGACCGCGTGTCCCGCTGATGTCGATCAAATTGTGCTGGGCCGGTGGTTTTAGTCCGCCGGGTGCCTGACCGGCTGCCGAGACACCGACAACCGGGACTTTCCCGTCGTTGCCGTCAAGATAGTGAAGTGTCGGAAGGTGTGTGTGACCGTGAAGGACAAGCTCTGCGCCATGCCGTTTGATCGTACGTTGAAACCGGTCGATCCCGACCAGTCGTTTGTGAAACGCAATTGCCCGGTGTACCGGCGGGTGATGGATCATGATTACCCGGCACAGTCCTGCATTCCCGGTTTCATCCAGTAGCGCTGACAATGCCAAAGCCTGCTTCTGGCGGAAATACCCGGTAGCCATGAAAGGTGCGGTAGCGCGAGCGCTGGAGACGCCGATCAATGCAATATTCTCGCGAATACGAAGATAGGGAAACCGCTCGGCCCGGATGGATTGATCGTCGCCGGTCATCCATGGTGCCCAACGGTTGCAGCAGCGCGCGAATGCGCCGGGCACATACGCATCATGGTTTCCAGGAACCACTGAGACAAAATTTGCATTGCCCAGTTTCTCGAGCCATTTCCGCGCCCCTTCGACTTCGCTTTCAAGGCCAACGTTGATGAGATCGCCGGTGACGGCAATGTGGGCGGGATCAAAGTTGTTGAGGTCGTCAATGATGGCGGGGAGCGTACCGCTGGCGTGATTGCGATGACGGCTGATACGCCAGTTCACGTAGCCGGTTACCCGCTTGGATGCCAATTGGCGGACATCCATCTTCGGCAGCGGTCCCAGATGCGGGTCGGAAATGTGAGCCAGGCGGAACATTGCCTCTCATAAGATGAATTTTGCTGCTATGGAATTAATTCAATGAATTTGAAGCGCGAGCAGAAGACGATTTTTGGCACTTTGATGAAATGCGGACGAGGTGGGGCAATTCGTGCGTAGTTCCGCGTCACGCTCGTGGGCCCGATTGCGAATGCGGTTGTTCCATCTTTATTTCCTGTTTACGCGGCCAATGACGCTGGGTGTCAGGATCCTCGTTCACGATCGCGGTTCCGATAAAGTACTTCTCGTAAAACATACCTACGTTGAAGGCTGGCATTTGCCTGGCGGCGGAGTCGAGACCGGTGAGACGGCGCTGAATGCGCTGAAGCGAGAACTGCACGAGGAAACCGGCGTTGAAATTTCGAAGGCGCCGAGAATGCATGCGCTGTATTTCAATCGCCGCGCAAGCCGTCGCGATCACGTCGCGCTCTACATCGTTGATGAATTCGCCCGGGCAGATGATTTCAAACCAACCGCAGAGATATCGGCGGCAGAGTTCTTTCCGGTTACCGCATTGCCAAACGATGTCAGTCCGTCGACAGCTCGCAGAATTGAAGAGGTGCTGACGGGTGCTGAAGTGTCACCTCATTGGTGAATTTTCCGCTTCAAAACCGGTCGCGATCATGCGGCGCGGAGTAATCAATCTCCGGTCCCTTCGGCACCACGCGTGTCGGATTAATGGTTTCGTGACTGGCGTAATAATGGTTCTTGATATGCAAAAGATTGACCGTCTCGGCCACGCCGGGAACCTGGAAGAGATCGCGGGTGTAGTTGGGCAAGTTCGGATAATCGGCAATGCGGCGCAGATTACACTTGAAGTGGCCGACATAGACCGGATCAAAACGAACCAGGGTGGGGAACAAACGCCAGTCGGCTTCTGTCATCTGCGGCCCGCAAAGATACCGGGTTTCCGACAGGCGTTTTTCGACCATATCAAGGGTCGAAAACAGATCGTCAAAGGCTTCTTCATAGGCTTCTTGGGTGGAAGCGAAGCCGCAACGATACACGCCGTTGTTTATATTGGCGTAAATCGGGGCGTTGACTTCGTCAATTTCGGAGCGAAGCGCCTCTGGATAGTAATCTGTCGATGTGTCCGCCCACTGATTGAACGCCGAGTTGAACATGCGGATGATTTCGGATGATTCGTTGGAAACGATGACACCCTGCTGCTTGTCCCACAGCACCGGCACCGTAACGCGGCCAGAATAGGTGGGGTCAGACGATGCGTAGACCTCATTCAGCAGCTTTTTGCCATTGACGGTGTCGCCGGTTGCTCCGTCGCCTGTGTCGAATGTCCAGCCGTCCTGTCCCATGAAATGATGAACGACCGACACAGAAATGATGTCTTCAAGTTTCTTCAGTTTGCGAAAAATCAACGTCCGGTGTGCCCAGGGACAGGCATAGGATACGTAGAGGTGATAGCGGCCAGGTTCTGCCTTGAAACCGCCGATACCACTGGGACCGGGTGAACCATCAGGTGTTACCCAGTTGCGGCAGGCCGCCTCAGAGCGTTGAAAGCGTCCGTCAGAAGCGGAAACCCTGAGGCTTTCCCGGTGCCATTTACCCTCAATCATCACGCCCATTTGTGGTCCTCCCATAGAGTTTCAGGGACCATATTCCACCCGATCAAAAGATAAAATCACCCCAGCGGTGAACAATCCGTCATCACGGTGACAGCCATTTCGCCTGTTTACGGCCTGGAGCATCGGTGATACAGCGAAAACCGGAGAAATGATCATGGCCTTCTGGTTCGAACGACGACGACAGGAATTCCGCGCCTGAGGCGCAGCCGCATTGTGCCGGCCACTTCATCCTGTCCAAAATTTCGAATTGGAAACATGTCATGAGCGATGCAAATATCGCCTATATGCCGGAAAAACCCGGCCACGATCCCATCATAGAAGCCATCAATGCCGAGGCCTTTGGTCCGGGCCGGTTTGCGCGGGCCGCCTACAAGATCCGCGAAGGCGGACTGCATGATACGGCTCTTTCATTTGTCGCCGTCTGTGAAGATGACGTGGTTGGCTCGGTTCGGCAAACCTGGGTGGCGGCAGACCTTTCCAAGGCGCTGTTGCTTGGACCGCTTGCCGTACGTCCGGCGTGGAAGAACAGAGGGATCGGACGCAAATTGGTGGCCATCGCGGTGGAAGCGGCCCGGTCAGCGGCTGCTCCGATGGTCATTCTGGTCGGCGATGCGCCGTATTACCAGCCGCTGGGTTTTGAGCCAATGCCACAGGGCAAGATCGTCATGCCACGACCGGTTGATCCGGCCCGTTTGCTGGTCGCTGAGCTTGAGAAAGGCTCTGTCGGTCCTTTGAGCGGAGAGCTCGTTCATGCCGATCGATCTTGCGTTGCATAGAGCAATTTACATCCAAATGGACCCGCTCTAGCGCCCTTCGCGGTACCACATTGAACCAAGGGCCAGCAGCAATATTCCAAGACCGAGGAAACCGGCAAACAGCGGTACCTGATTGACGGCTTTGAGCACGCTGTCATCGGTTGAGCGGAGCCCAATCCAGTCGCGCCCCGAAGCGTTTCCGGTGTGACGCACCGGCACGATCCCCGGTGTCGTAAGCCCCGAGCCGGCGGCAAGGCGCCGCACACTTCCGCCGGTGTCGCCGGCGGGGCCCTCCATGAGCCCAGTGGTTGATATCGTATCGGCAAATTCCCGCGCATTGACCGGACCCACATGGGCCAGAGCAGCCAGTTCGCCATTTCCAATCTGGTAGAGCCCTATTTCGTCGGCCTCAATCGTTGCTGAAAACACGCCCGGTTCGGTCTCTGTGAGGTCCGCGTCGCTTGTCTCACCTGACGGTGCGATCAGTGTCGCCGGACCGGGGTCATCGCTCATTGTCTGACGCCTGATTTCAAGCGTCATGCCGCGACCTTCCGCATAGAGCCTTTCTTCTTCAAGTTCGGGCTCTTTCATCAGCCAGTGAGCGATACGCCTGTAAAGCGACACGTGCGGGCCGCCGCCTTCAAATCCGCGTGCCCACAGCCAACCCTGGTCTGACAGAAACATGCCAACGCGGCCCTTGTCCATGCGGTTGAGCAGCAAAAGCGGGCGGTCGCCGGCGCCCTTCATCACCGCCGTTCCCTGCGGATTGGCGATATCGATTATGCGGAACCACCGGCTCCAATTGGGCGGCTCTACCGTCGCGCCGTCGAGACCGCGCGTTACCGGGTGTTTGGCTCCGGTTTCGGTCAGCCGGGGATAGAAAGCTTCTTCAATTACCTGACCTGTCGGCAATGCCGGAAGTGCAGCAATCAATGGTGTTTGGGCGATCGATTGATTGCCAGAATATTCCGGCCCGGCAGCGATCAACAGCGCACCGCCCCGGGCAACGTACTGGGCAATGTAATCATAGTACAGGATCGGCAGCACATCTCGATGTTGATAGCGGTCGAATATGATCAGGTCGAAATCATTGATTTTTTCGACAAACAATTCGCGGGTCGGAAAGGCGATCAGCGACAGATCGGTGATCGGGGTGCCATCTTGCTTTTCCGGCGGGCGAAGAATGGTGAAATGAACCAGATCCACCGACGCGTCGGATTTCAGCAAATTGCGCCAGGTGCGCTCACCTGCGTGTGGCTCACCGGACACCAACAGGACCCGCAGGTTTTCGCGAATACCATCGACAATCGCAATGGCCTTGTTGTTCACGCCGGTAATCTCATCCGGCTCCCTTTCAATTGCGAGCTCGATTATGTTTCTGCCTGCATGGGGGATTTCCAGTTCGATCGGCATCTCCACGCCGATCTCGGCTCGGGTCACTGTCACCAGTTCGCCGTTGATCGAGACACGGACATCTATCTGTCCGGCTTCATTGGAGCTGGAGAAAACACGATAGGTCATCTCCAGCGGCTTGCCGGAAATGCCAAAGCGCGGCGCCTTCTCGAAGCGAATGCGGCGGTCTTCTTCACCGTCCACGCCGGTAACAAGCGTGTGAATTGGTGCCGGAAAGCTGCTGGCGTTCTCTTCAGGCAAATCGTGCACCTGGCCATCGGTGATCACGATTGCGCCGGCGACACGCGACGGCGGAACATCGCGAATGGCGCTTGTTAGCGCTTCAAACAGCCTCGTTTCGGTACGTTCCTCCGCCTTGGCGGCGCGTCCGGCCTCGATCTCGCGAACTTCAAACTGGGGGAAGCGGCCAAGCTTTGCCCGCAGTTGTTCGGCTGCGGCATCGGTTTGTGGCTGACGGTCGCCAATATCCTGGCTCTGGCTGCGATCGACAATCAGGGCGACTACGCTCTTCAGCGGCTCGCGATCTTCATCGAGAATGACCGGATTGAGCAATGCTGTGGTCAACGCCATCGACGCGAGCAGGCGAATGACCGCGCCCCGCTGACCCAGATAAAGACCTGCGAGCGCCAGGATGATCAATACCATGCCGCAGGCAACGACAATGGGCCAGGAAGCCAGTGGTTCCAATCCGATTGACCAGTTCATCGACTCATTGCCCCAGTCTTTCAAGCAGGATCGGCAGGTGAACCTGATCCGATTTGTAATTGCCGGTGAGCATGTACATCATGATATTGACACCGGAACGGAAGGCATAAACCCGCTGCATCGGATTGGCCGGAACTGTCGGAAACATCGGCCGCCCGGACTGATCGATTGCCCACGCGCCGGCGAAATCCGCTGCGGTTATCATGATCGGCGAAACACCGTCTCCGGTCCTGACAGGCCGGTTTTCGGAGTTTTCGGCTTCAAGAGACGCCTCGACCCACAGCGGGGCATCGGCATATCGCCCCGGAAATTGCCGCAGGATGTAGAACGACTTGGTTAACACATGATCTGACGGAACCGGCTCGAGTGGCGGTACGTTGAGATTTGCGAGTATCTCGCGAAGGCGAAGCGTCGCCGGCGTGGCGCCTGCCTGTCCGAATCCACTGGCATACTGGTCGCGCGTGTCGAACAAGACCGTACCGCCTTGTTGCATATAAGCGTCAATACGCCCGATGGCGGTTTGGCTTGGCATGGGAGCGTCCGGATCAACCGGCCAGTAGATGATCGGGTAAAATGACAATTCATCGACTGCGATATCGACGCCGGCAGGCCGCCCGGGTTCCAGTGCGGTTTTTTGAATAAGAAATCGGTTCAAGCCTTCAATTCCGGCACGGCTGATTGAATCAACTGCGGAATCGCCGGTCAAAACATAAGCAATCCGGGTTTGGGATATGGCGTCAATGGCTTCCAAATCGCCGGGTTTTGCATCGGTTGTTTGTGCGGTCGCCTGTTGAGAATCTGTTGCCACCAGAAAAACTGCCAGCATGAGGATTGCCGCTGCTGCACCGCGGGAGAATGAGCGGCGTGTAAACACTCCCGAAATCCAGAAGACAGCCAGTGTATCGAGTGCCAGAAGTACAACAGCCACAATAAACAGCAATCCCTTAAGATCTCGCTGTTCGTCAAATCCGTAGCGGATATCGGTGACGAGGATGTCTCTGGACGGCTTGACGATGCGTTCGAACGTTGATGATTCGTCCAGCAGATTGTGTGCCACAACCCCTTCGCTGCTGCCATAGAAACCGGGTGGATTGTCGATCGTCACGGTTGGAGCTTCGCCGTCCAGCAACAGCGGCTTTGCATCTGGTGGCGGCGGCACTAGAGCTCCGTCCGCCGAAATCATGCGATAGGGTGCCAATGCGTCAGGCTGCCCGTCAGATTGGCGCTCATGGCTCCCCTGATTTCTCGACAGTTGCACCAGCCGCCGCAGCATCTCGACGAAACTGCCCGAAATCGGCAGATTGGACCAAGTGGCTTCCGGCGGAACGTGAAACAGGGCGATCGTGCCGTTGCCCCGGTTTGCGCCGGTGACGAGCGGCGTGCCGTCAGCGAGACTTGCCCAGGTGCGGTCAACGATATCCGGTGTGGGTTCGGCCAGCACCTGACGCCTTACAGAGACTTCACGCGGTGGCGTCAAGTCGTAGAATGGACCTTGGGCCGGGAACTCGGCGACGGGCTGTGGTTCCGTCCACGACAGGGTGCCGCCCAGAGCCCGTTCTCCGAGCCTTAGTTTGACCGGAAGAAGATCGCCGTCGTGTTCAGCAGCCGCAAGTCGGGGACCGGCAAATCGCACCAGCGTACCGCCATTTTCGATCCAGTCGATCAGCCGGGTTCTTGCCTCCGCGGGAATGATCCCGACATCGGCCATGAGAATGATCGCAGGCTTGGTTTCAAGCAGAGCCGGAATGGCGCTGGCCAGATCAGATGTTTCCGGTTCGACCAGATCTGCAAACGGAGCCATTGCGTTACGGATATAGAACAGCGGAGACAAGAGCGGCTGGTTTTGATCGGCTTCTGCCGCGGAAATGAGGCCAACACGCCTGCGCCTTGAATTCTCATCAAGCAAGTGAACTGCCGAGGCGGTGTTTTCGCCTTCAACAGCAACCGTGTCGAAGTCGTTTCGCAGTTCAAACGGTACTTTCAGTTCGGCTGTTGCTTGTGTTGCACCCGCGCCAAATGTCGCCGCCGATTCGGCGATACGCCTTCCCCGGTCATCAAGAGCGATGATTGAAACCTGGCGCGGTGCGGTATCGTCGGGCGCCCGGATAGCTGTCACCACCATAGCTTCCGGCTCATTGCGGGAGGTGACAATTCCAACTACATCCATCGCATCCGGTTCGGCCCAGATCAGTTCGGATACATTGCCGCCAAGAACACGCTCAAAAGCGGCAGCATCATCCGGTCCAGCCAATCCATCACTCAAAAAAGCGGCTGTCACGTCGTTCAAATCCGCTATTGCATCAGCAACCCTCTCGAATGTTGCCAATCTTTCGGAAGCGACCGGGCGCGGTGCGGCTGCCCTGAGCCTGTCGCGCGCTGTCGCGGCACCGAATGGGCCAATTTCCGAATTTGCAGCCTCGACCGTGAATGCAAGAACGACGGGAACATCATTGTCCGCCGCGTCGGCAATCAACCGTTCAGCTGTCGCGACGCGTTCCGGCCAATCGGGCGCCGTCGGCCAGCTATTGTCAATGATCAATGCCAGCGCTGAGCCACGGTCGCCTGTTTTCTCCGTTGGTTTGAAAATTGGTTCAGCGAGGGCGAGAATGACGAGGGCAGCCAGCACCAGCCTTAGCAGGGTCAGCCACCAGGGAGACTGATGTGGCGTCTCTTCCGGTTTGAGCACACGCGCCAAAATTTTCAGCGGCGGAAAAACCTCAATTTGCGGACGCGGTGGTGTCAGCCGCAACAACCACCAGATTACGGGAAGGGCGATAAGACCATAAAGCACCAGCGGCTGGGCAAATGCGATCGGCAGAAAACTCATCAGACCGTTCCTGCCTCTTCACTCATCATCATGTGGACACGCACCAGGGCTTCCGATGCCAACCGGTCCGTGTGGTTTATCGTATAACTCCAGGCAAGGCGGCGACACCAGGCTTCGAGCTCTTCACGACGGGCAATATATTGGCGCCGATAGTCATCTGCGACCGTCTCGGCGCGACCGGCGGTGAGTTTGACCCCCGTTTCAGGGTCGCGAAACTCGGTACGGCCCGAATACGGGAAATTTTCTTCGGCAGGATCGGCAATCTCGATCAGGTGAACCCGGACACCGCGGTCAGCCAAGGGTGCAAGCCAGGCTATCGTGTCCACTGTCGGATCGAGAAGGTCGCTGGCGATGACAAGATCCGACATGCGGCGAATTGGCATCAAATCCGGCTTCGGTGGGCGTTCCGAGACATGGGCCAACTGTCCCGCCAATCGCTCAGCGCCGTTGCGGGAAGTAAACGGGTCGGTCAGTCCGGGCCAGGCAATGCGCTCGCCGCTTCGCGACAACAATTCAGCCAGGGCAAGTATCAGCACGAGTGCGCGCGATTCCTTGGAAACGTCGGCTGCCTCTGATTTGTAGAGCATCGAGGGCGACGGGTCGGCCCAAAGCCAGACCGTGTGTGCGGCTTCCCATTCGCGGTCACGCACATAGATGTGGTCGTCACGGGCCGAGCGGCGCCAGTCAATGCGCGACCGTGCCTCCCCTTCGACGTAGGGCCTGAATTGCCAAAAATTTTCGCCAATGCCGCGCTTGCGGCGGCCATGCCACCCGGCGATTACCGTGTTGACCACGCGTCGCGCCTCAACCAGCAGGTCGGGAACGAGCGCAGCCCTCCGCCTTGCGCGGGCAAGCGCATCGGGTGTTGCAACCGGTTCGACCGATTTGCCGACCTGAACCATCAGACCCTTTCTTTGACCAGCCTGGCGATGACATCGCGCACGCTCATACCTTCGGCGCGGGCTGCAAATGTAAGCGCCATTCTGTGCTGCAATACCGGCTCTGCCAAGGCCCGCACATCGTCCACCGAAGGCGCCAGCCGGCCATCATAGAGCGCGCGGGCACGGGCGCATAGGGTCAGCGCCTGGCTTGCCCGCGGGCCCGGACCCCAGGAGACATGGCGGTCGATATTCGCATCGCCTTCACCCGGCCTTGCGGCGCGTACCAGGTTCAATATTGCCTCAACAACACTTTCCGGCACCGGCATGCGGCGGACAAGCGCCTGGATTTCCTGCAGCCGTTTGGCTTTGAGAACATTTTCGGCAACCGCGTCTTCGGCACCTGTTGTTTCGATCAGGATCCGGCGTTCTGCCTCCAGTTCGGGATACAGGATGTCAATCTGCAGCAAAAACCGGTCCAGCTGGGCTTCGGGAAGCGGATAGGTGCCTTCCTGCTCGAGCGGATTCTGCGTTGCGAGCACATGAAACGGCGCCGGCAGGTCGTGACGCGCGCCGGCGACGGTAACATGATACTCCTGCATCGATTGCAGCAGTGCCGATTGGGTACGCGGGCTGGCACGATTGATTTCGTCTGCCATCAGGAGCTGGGCGAAAATCGGGCCGGGAAGAAACCGGAATTTGCGTTTTCCCTTTTCATCCTGCTCCATGACCTCGGAGCCGAGAATATCCGACGGCATCAGATCCGGTGTGAATTGAACGCGGTTGGCATCAAGGCCCAGAACCGTACCCAATGTGTCGACCAGTTTTGTCTTGGCCAGACCCGGCACACCGACAAGCAGGGCGTGACCACCAGCCAAAAGCGCAACAAGCGTACGTTCCACCACGCTTTCCTGCCCGAAAATCACGCTTCCGACCGATTTGCGGACATCGGATATCTCAGAAAGCGCCTTTTCGGCAGCAGCGACCATGTCCTTGTCGCTCATGGTCTTTTCCGGTGTCATGGCTGTCATACGATGGTTTCCTTCCCAGCGAACACTCGCTTTGCGTGCCTCAATGTATACAGGATACCCGAATCATCCGAATTTCGTTGGCGGCAGTTTCCGCGGTTCGGGGCCGAGTATCAACTTAAATCACTTAAAGTGGCTGACAAGCGGAACAACAGTGACTATTTCGTGACCATGGCAACGGATGAACACTATGACAATCCTGACCTTGAGCGCCTGACCAACGCCCGTGACACGGCTGCGCTGGAGGCTTTGATATCGCGTGCAGCCAGGGCAGGAAAGGGTGTTCCACCAGTAGACCGTTGGGAGCCGGAATTCCGCGGCGATCTCGACATGGAGATCAAGCGGGATGGAACCTGGTTCTACAAAGGTACGCCGATCAGACGGCCAGCACTTGTCCAACTGTTTTCGACGGTGCTCAGAAAGGACGCTGACGGGAAAACCTATCTCGTCACCCCGGTCGAGAAAGTCGGGATTCACGTCGAAGACGCGCCGTTTGTCGCCGTCGAGCTCAACGTTTCGGGGAAAGGGGATGATCAGGTCATGACATTTCGTACCAATGTTGGTGACGTGGTCGAAGCCGGCCCCGAACATCCGCTGCGATTTGAAAACGAGGAAGAAACCGGCGGACTGAAACCCTATTTGCTGGTTCGCGGGCGTCTGGAAGCGCTTGCGGCAAGACCGGTAATGTATGAGCTTGCCGATCACGGCGAGGAGATCGAGGTGGACGGCAAATTGATGTTTGCGGTGCGCTCAAGGGGAGCGAGCTTTCCCATCATGCCTGCGGCGAAGCTGGAAGAACTCAGCCAATGACGATGGTTGCCGGTACCGGATTCAGTATCGAGGATTGGCGCAGACGTGCCGGCCGGGAGGATGGCCGGGCTGAAGAAGAGCATTTGGGCGATCATGCCCTCAATCCGGATCTGCGTGATCTGATTCTGGATCGAAAATTGCGCGATGCGGCCGTTCTTATCGCCGTGGTGGAGCGCAACGGTGTTCCGTCGGTGATTTTGACACAACGGACCGAACAGCTGCGCTCTCATTCCGGCCAGGTGGCGTTTCCCGGTGGCCGCGTTGATGCGACAGACCTGTCTGCGGAAGCGGCAGCGTTGCGGGAGACGCATGAAGAAATCGGCTTGGCGCCGGAGGCATTTGAGGTTGTCGGCCGCATGCCGGACTATGCAAGCGGCAGCGGGTATCGCATCTCGCCTGTGCTGGCGGTGGCCGATCCCTCCGCCGACATGCGGATAAATCCTGCAGAAGTTGCTGATGCGTTTGAAGTGCCGCTGGAGTTCCTGATGGACCCGCGCAATCACAAGACCGAAAGCCGCATCTGGCAAGGCAGGGAACGATACTTCTGGGTCATGCCATTTGGCGAGCGCTATATTTGGGGCGTTACGGCGGGAATCATCCGCACGCTTTATGAAAGGCTCTATGCGTGAGCATTTCGATATCGGGCCCCGGATGGCTTGAGGATAAAAACCTGCAGTCGGTCCTCGCAATCCTCAATTGTGCAGGCGAAGAGGCGCGGATTGCCGGAGGAGCTGTTCGCAATGCGCTTCTGGGTGAAGACGTCTCCGATATTGATATCGCGACAACCTGTGTGCCTGAAGAAGTCATGCGCCGCGCGGGTGCAGCCGGTTTCAAATCGGTGCCGACCGGCATCGAACACGGCACGGTGACGGTCATCGCCAATGGAAGTCCATTCGAAGTGACCACCTTGCGAGAGGATATTGAAACTGATGGCCGGCGCGCGAAGGTCAAGTTCGGTCGCAGTTGGCAGGCCGACGCCGAACGGCGCGATTTCACGATAAACGGACTTTATGCCGATTCCGATGGTGAGGTGGTGGACCTTGTCGGCGGGGTTGCGGATATCCAGCAACGTATGGTGCGATTCATCGGCGACGCTGAAACCCGAATTCGTGAAGACTATTTGCGCATATTGCGGTTTTTTCGCTTTTTTGCCCGCTATGGCGACGGCCGGCCTGATGCCGAGGGTCTCAAAGCGTGTGCGAGACTGAAAAGCGGTCTCGACGGTTTGTCGCCGGAACGGGTTTGGGCAGAACTCGACAAATTGCTCGCAGCCACTGACCCTTCGCGGGCTTTGTTGTGGATGCGCCAGGCCGGTGTGCTGGGCAAAGTGCTGCCGGAAACGGAAAAATGGGGCATTGACGCCATCCATGGGCTTGTGGCGGCTGAACGGGCGCTCGGTTGGGCGCCTGATGCGTTGTTGCGGCTGGAAGCGATCATTCCCCCGAATGAGAGCCGTGTCCGGGCGCTTGCAGACCGGTTACGCCTGTCGAACAGGGATTCCGGCCGATTGGTGAGTTGGGTAGCGACACCATTGCCGCCAGATGGCATATCGGAAACAGCATTTCTAAAGCAGCTCTACCGGTGCGATTTGCAAGCCATGCTCGACCGTCTGAAGCTGGCGCTCGCGTCGGCGCGAACCCGCGGCCAGGAAAACGACGAAGCGCTTGTAGAGGCGGGAGCATATGGCAAGCTGCTTGCGATCGCGGAGCGCTGGCAGAAGCCCGATTTTCCTCTTTCGGGCAGGGATTTGCTGGAACAAGGCTTTGAGCCGGGGGAAAAACTGGGAGCCGTATTGGCGCAACTCGAAACCGAATGGCTCGAGAGCGGATTCGAGCCAGACAAACATACCCTCATTGCCCGCGCCATCGAACTGGCGCGAGCAGATAAAGACTAACCCTTGAAGTTTCTCAGGCCGCGTCGCTGACCTGTACGATGCGCGACCGGATGGCTTCGATCATGGTTTCACGGATGGTCGTTTCACCATGGGCCTTGCGCATGTGCTCGACAGCGCGGCGCATGACCTCGGCCTCGTCGTCATGGCGTGTATGCCAATCACAACCCGGAACCAGCGCACCACATTGAAATTCCTTCACAGCGCGATCCTCCTCTGCTCGTGATTTTGGCAGTATAGCATCCGATGGCGGTGAAACGGTTGACCTGCCTCAAATGTGATGACAGTCAAAAATCTAAGGCCATTTCACCTCAGGAGGCATTGAGGACAGGATTGAATCGATATTGCCGCCGGTCTTGAGCCCGAAAATCGTTCCGCGATCGTAAAGCAGGTTGAATTCGACATAGCGACCGCGCCTGACCAGTTGTTCTTCGCGATCTTCGCTGGTCCAGCCAAGATTGAAATTGCGGCGAACCAGAAGCGGGTAGACGACATTGAAGGAGCGCCCGACATCCTGGGTGAACTCGAAATCGGCCTCCCAGCCGCCGGATTCGTCGCTGGAATGCAGCCAATCATAGAATATTCCGCCGATCCCGCGCGGTTCGTCGCGGTGTTTGAGGTAAAAATAGTCGTCACACCACTGTTTGAAGCGGGGATAGTCCGCAACGTCCGGATGCCGCTTGCAGACAAATTCGAATGCCTTGTGAAATGCGGCAGTATCCGGATCATCCTGGGTCCGGCGGCGGTCGAGCACCGGGGTCAAATCCGCGCCTCCACCGAACCATTGCCTTGTGGTGACAACCATGCGCGTGTTCATGTGTACCGCAGGGACATTGGGATTGTGCATGTGGGCAATCAGCGAAATACCGGATGCCCAGAACCTTGGGTCTTCCTCCGCACCAGGGATCTGCTTGCGAAATTCAGGTGCAAACTCGCCAAAGACCGTCGAGGTATGGACGCCGACTTTCTCGAACACACGGCCGTGCATCATCGACATGACACCACCGCCGCCCTTGCCGCCGTCACGCTGCCAGGGTGTGCGCTCAAACCGCCCGGCCGGGCGATCGGAATAGGGTCCGGTCAATTCGTCTTCAAGTTGTTCGAACGAAGCGCAAATCGTGTCGCGCAGCTCGGAGAACCAGGTGCTGGCGCGTGTCTTCTTGTCATCGATGCCGGGGGGCAGACCCTCGGGGATGTTGTGGCTTCCCATCGGGTGTCTCCAATTCAACTGGCGCGGCCGTTGTATCAGGCAGCGAAAATGACTCGTCAGTCCGGAATTCGATCCCTAAACTGAATATTCAACGGGTCAAGTATGGGCCTGAACTTGCGAGTATACTGTTTGTGAGGCGACCGTGTCTGTTGCCAAAAGACCAGATTTGAGCAGCTTGAAAGGCAGGCTGGCCGATTCACGCAGGACCCAAAACAGGTTACCGCGCGACGGTTTTGTGCGGGAGACATTCGTGCTGCCGCGGCTTGAAGCGCGCAAAAAAGCCCGTGAGTGGTACGATTCGTGGCCGAAACAGGCCTATTGGACCAGCGTGGAAAGCTGGTGCGAGCGGCCCGGCGATGTCATTGAATTCACCATGCGCCGGCTACCGAGCGCCGACTGATAATTGCCGCATCACCTCACCGGCCACCATTGCAACGCTCATTGCCAGATTGAGACTGCGTCCGCCTCCCGGCATCGGAATGGTGAGGCGTGTATCCACGGCATTGTGAACCGACGCTGGAACGCCTGCCGATTCGCGGCCAAACAGGAGGATATCGCGTGGCCGGAAATCAAAATCGGTGTAGCCGTGGCCTACCTTTGTTGTCAGGAGGATCAGGCGCTGCTCACCGTTTTTCCGCTGAGCTTCAAAAGCGTCCCAGTCGGCGTGTCGGTTTAACGAAGCCAATTCAAGATAGTCCATGCCCGCTCGCCGGAGCGCACGGTCCGACAGGCTGAAACCTGCCGGTTCGATGATCTCGCAGGTGATGCCGAGACAGGCGGCGAGCCTGAGGATCGATCCGGTATTGCCGGGAATATCCGGCTGGTAAAGCGCGATGTGGAAATCTGGAACGGTGTTTGCCATGGATCAGGGTTGCCGAAAGGACACAGTTGGAACTCGCAATGTCAGCAGGACACAACCAAATGGTTGAAGCCGCAATTCGGCGGGTGTAAACAGCGAGTCGTTGAAACGCAATTCGCCGGAGGCACAGATGGAATTCTGGATAATGGGACCATCCTACTGCCCACGCGCGCCCGGTGCGCGCCTTTAGGTGGATTTCGCGACAAACGTTTTTCAAAAGTAGTCTTTAGTTAACGTCACCGATTTCCGCCGGAATTATCCGCTTCCGTTGGGAATCACTCGTGATGAAACAGTTTCGCCGTCATTTTGCTTCCAAACCTGCCGATAGGGCGCAGGCAGGGCGCTCACGCGTTGTTTCCGTCTCAAGCCGCGTTTTGAACTGCGGCGCACGAAAATTGTTTGAGGTTTGAACCATGTTTGCCTGGTTTGAAAAACTGATCGATCCGTTTCCGGTAGTCGAGCCGACTGAACCGCCTGCAAAATTGTGGCTGTTCATCTGGCACTACACCCGCGGAATATGGCCGGCGCTGGCTGTTGTGTCTGCACTGTCAGTCGTCGCGGCGGTCGTTGAGATATGGATTTTCTCGTTCTTTGGAAATCTGGTCGACTGGCTGTCGGGCAGCGACCGCACGACATTTTTGGCCGACGAGGGTGGACAGCTGATTTTGATGACGGTTGTCGTGCTCGGCGTCTATCCGCTGATCGCGGTGCTGCACAATCTCGTTGTCCACCAGACCGTCATCGGCAACTATCCGATGATCATCCGCTGGATGGCGCATCGCTATGTGCTCGGCCAGTCGATGAGTTTCTATCAGGATGAGTTTGCCGGCCGTGTCGCCACCAAGGTGATGCAGGCTGCGCTGGGTGTGCGCGAAACGGTGATGAAGACGGCCGACATATTCGTCTATGTTTCCGTCTACTTTCTCGGTGCGCTGGTGCTCGTTTCGTCGCTCAGCGTCTGGCTGATGACGCCGTTTCTGGTGTGGTTTGCCGGATATGCGATCATCCTGCGTTATTTCATGCCGCGCATGCGCGTGATCTCGGAACGCCAGGCCGACGCACGTTCGGAAATGACCGGCCGCGTGGTCGATAGCTACACCAACATCATGACGGTGAAGCTGTTCGCCCATTCGAAGCTGGAAACCGACTATGCGCGCGATTCCATGGAAGGTTTTTTGAATACCGTGCATCCGCAGATGCGCCTGGTGACGCTGCTCAACATCGCGCTGGTCGTGCTGAACTATGCGTTGCTCTATGCGATTGCCGCCATAGGCATCTGGTCGTGGCTCGATTCTGCGGTCAGCGCCGGGGCGGTGGCAATCGCGATCGGCCTTGTGCTGAGGCTCAACGGCATGAGCCACTGGATCATGTGGGAACTGTCGGGACTGTTTGAAAATCTCGGCATGGCAATCGACGGTATGAATACCGTTGCGCAGCCGCGGCTGGTTCGCGATGAGGCTGATGCCGGCAAGTTGGCCGCCAGCGAAGGCAGGATCGAATACGACCATGTGCGCTTCCATTACGGGAAAGAGAAAGGCGTGATCGAGGATCTGTCGCTGACCGTCAAGCCGGGTGAGAAGATCGGTCTGGTCGGACGGTCAGGCGCCGGCAAGTCGACGCTGGTGAACCTGTTGCTGCGTTTTTATGATCTCGAGCGCGGCCGCATCACCATCGATGGCCAGGATATTTCAAAGGTCAGTCAGGACAGTCTGCGCGGTGCAATCGGTATGGTGTCGCAGGATACCTCGCTCCTGCATCGTTCGCTGCGCGAAAACATTGCCTATGGCCGGCACGACGCCACGGAAGACATGATCATGGAAGCCGTTCGCCGGGCGGAGGCCGATTCCTTTATTGACGATCTGGAAGATCCGAAAGGAAGGAGGGGGCTCGATGCGCATGTGGGCGAACGGGGCGTCAAACTTTCGGGCGGCCAGCGCCAGCGCATAGCGATCGCACGGGTGATGCTCAAGGACGCGCCGATCCTCATCCTCGACGAGGCGACTTCGGCGCTCGATTCGGAGGTTGAGGCGGCGATCCAGGAAAACCTCTACCGGCTGATGGAGGGCAAGACCGTGATCGCGATTGCCCACCGGCTGTCAACAATTGCCGCGCTCGACCGGCTGATCGTCATGGACAATGGCGAGATCATCGAACAGGGAACCCATGACGAACTGGTTGCCAAAGGTGGTCTGTATGCCCAGTTATGGGAGCGTCAGTCGGGTGGATTCCTGATCCACAACGAGGCCGAAGCCGGGGTTGCCGCTGAATGAGTGATGGTCAAAGGGACGACAATGGGATTTTCGAGCCGGTCTGGAACCGGCTTGAAAACCGCATTGACCCCTTTGGCGATACCAGTCGCGAGGTGCTGCCGCATGCGGCGTGGACCTTCATCGTCTATTTCGCGCGGCAGGCAAAAGGCCCGTTCTTTCTCCTGCTCCTGATCGGCGGATTGGCGGGTATAGTTGATGCAGCGCTCTATTGGTCTCTGGGATGGCTGGTTGATACGCTGGATGCATCGTCGCCGGCGACCTTGATTCGCGATCATTTCTGGTCACTTGCGGGATTGCTGGCGCTGGTGCTGCTCGCCAGAACCGTTGTGCTGATTGCTGCCGTCTCGGTCGAACAACAGGTTATCGTACCGGCTTTCTTCACCCGCGTTCGCTGGCAGTCGTTCCGGCGGGTGATCGAGCAGCCCTATGCCTTCTATCAGAACGATTTCGCCGGCCGCATTGCCACCAAGGTGATGCAGGGAAGCGCTTCGGTTGGCGATTTCATCATCGCGTTGTTGCAGGTGTTCTGGTCGTTCATGACGTTCATCGTGCTGACCATTACCATACTGATGACCCTCGACCCGATGTTGGGATTCGTCGTTGCCGTATGGCTGATGTGCTATCTGGCGATTGCATGGTTTCTGATGCCCAAGTTGCGTGACGCCGGGCGCCGGCTGGCGGACGAGCGTTCGGTTGTCAACGGCCGCATGGTTGACGCGTTTACCAACATCATGGCGGTCAAGCTGTTCGACAGCGGCGAGCGCGAACACAGCTTCGTCCGTGAAGGCATGACAAAAATGCTTGTTGCGTCACGCAATCTGACGCGGATGATCACCACAGTACGCTCCTGTGTGGCCGTGCTGAACGGTTTGCTTGTCGCCACCGTCGGATGGATTGCGGTATCGGGCTGGATTGACGGTACTGTCACCACCGGTTCGATCGCCGCAGCAATGGGTTTGGTGCTGCGCCTGACCCAAATGTCAGGCTGGATCATGTTTTCGATCAACGGGCTGATCCGTAATTTCGCCACCGTGCAGGATGCAACCTGGACGATATCGGTGGAGCCGGCAATCAAAGACCGGATCGACGCAATCGATCTGCCGGCGGTCAGCGGCGACATCCGCTTTGAAAACGTCACCTTTCACTATGGCAAGGACGATGGCGTCATTCAAAACTTCAACCTGCACATCAAACCGGGTGAACGTATCGCGCTCGTCGGGCCGTCCGGTGGCGGCAAGACGACCATTGTCAATCTTCTGCTTCGGCTGTTCGATGTCGAGGGTGGCCGGATATTGATCGATGGAGCGGATCTGCGCGATGTGACGCAGGCATCACTGCGGGCCCAGTTCGGGGTGGTGGCGCAGGATCCGGTGCTGATGCACCGCTCAATTCGCGACAACATCGCCTACGGGAAACAGGGGGCAAGCAATTCAGAGGTCGTCGCGGCTGCACAAGCGGCTCAAGCGCATCATTTCATCAAGGAGATTGCCGATCCGAAGGGCCGCGAGGGATATGATGCCCATGTCGGCGAGCGTGGGGTGAAACTGTCAGGAGGACAGCGGCAGCGCATCGCGATTGCGCGAATGATTTTGAAGGACGCGCCGATCCTGCTGCTTGACGAGGCGACGTCCTCGCTGGATTCCGAAATCGAGGCTGCCATCCAGGACAATCTTGCCCGGTTGATGGACGGAAAGACGGTGATCGCCGTTGCGCACCGGCTGTCAACGATTGCCGCTCTGGACCGGCTGATCGTGATTGACAATGGTGAGATTGTCGAGGAGGGCGATCACGAAACGCTGATTGCCCGGGGCGGGCTCTACGCCAAATTGTGGCACCGCCAGTCAGGCGGGTTCCTGGGTGCCGAACTGGCGGCGGAGTGATTTATTTCGATGCGCCGACATAGCAGCCGCCAAGCTAATCGGCGTGAAGTGGCTGTCACCCTGTTCACAGGCTTCCGAGGAACCAAAATGTTGAGTTGCCAATGAATTCGGTTTCGATCAATTTGCGGCCATGACCTCAGCAGTATTCCGCAAAACCGACGAATCCGATCCGCTTTCCGCCGCATTTGACTACGAAGCGGCCGGTGAAGCCGCAGCGTCACTGGGGCTGGCCGGCAAACGGGTCGAGCGGGCATTGGCGCTATTGCGTGAATCGACGGTTGATTGTGACCACAGGGCCCCGCTGCTTCGCGAGGCGGCGATCGCGGTGCACCATTACTTCATTCAACGCGAGATCATGGGCATGCGCCGCCACGACGGCGTGATCCGCGAATACGGGATACCGCGGGAAGTGCTGGTGCGTTTGGGGGCAAACTAGCCGGATAATTGCATCATCTTCGGCCGGGCACGATATCCGGTTTTCCCCATGCCGCGACAAACTGCCGTCATCGCTTGCTGCACTCTGGACAAGGCTCTACATCACGCATAGAAACCAACGCCAATTGCCGGGGGATTCCCGCCGGCCTTGCTGCCGTGTGCGGCCTTGGCCCGGTGACCAAAAGAGTTCCGCCTGTCCGGCAAACGGAACAGATTGAGGGACTTGGACCGTGAGCGCATCCGATACAAGCGAACACTCCCGCCGCGATTTTCTGTACGTCGCGACAGCGATGGCTGGAGCCGTCGGTGCGGGCGGCGTTGCCTGGCCATTTATCGACCAATTGCGGCCTGATGCTTCGACCTTGGCACTGGCGTCGATCGAGGTTGATATTTCCGGCATCGAGCCCGGCATGTCGATTACCGTGAAATGGCGCGGCAAGCCGGTTTTCATCCGCAACCGGACGCCGGAAGAGATCGCCGAAGCCAATGCGGTGACGATCGATGAATTGAAGGATCCGGTAGCGCGCAATGCAAACCTTTCCAGCGATGCGCCGGCGACGGATGTCGACCGATCCGCCGGTGAGGGCAAGGAAAACTGGATCGTGATGATTGGCTCCTGCACCCATCTGGGCTGCGTTCCGCTTGGCCAGGCGGGTGATTTTGGCGGCTGGTTCTGCCCCTGCCATGGATCGCACTACGACACGGCCGGCCGCATTCGCAAAGGTCCGGCGCCAGAAAATCTTGCGGTACCGAATTTCGAATTCGTTTCCGACACCGTCATCAAGATCGGATAGGGGATAATCTGACGATGAGCGAAGGTCATTCAACCTACACGCCGACCACCGGTCTTGGACGCTGGATCGATGCGCGCATGCCGCTGCCGCGGCTGGTCTATGATTCATTTGTTGCCTATCCGGTGCCGCGCAACCTCAACTACGCCTACACATTTGGCGGTATCCTCTCAATAATGCTGGTGGTGCAGATTCTCACCGGCATTGTGCTGGCGATGCACTATACGCCGGCGACCAGCATGGCGTTCGATTCAGTCGAACACATCATGCGCGACGTCAATTCCGGCTGGTTGTTGCGCTACATGCATTCCAACGGTGCTTCATTCTTCTTCATTGCCGTCTACATTCACATGATGCGCGGGCTTTATTACGGCTCCTACAAGGCGCCACGAGAGCTCCTGTGGATTCTCGGCGTCATCATCTACCTGCTGATGATGGCAACCGGCTTCATGGGCTACGTGTTGCCATGGGGGCAGATGAGCTTCTGGGGTGCAACGGTCATTACCGGGTTCTTCAGCGCATTCCCGCTGGTTGGCGAATGGGTGCAGGAACTGCTTTTGGGTGGATTTGCGGTCGATAATCCGACGCTCAACCGCTTCTTTTCGCTGCATTACCTGCTGCCGTTCATGATCGCCGGTGTTGTGGTGCTGCATGTCTGGGCACTGCATGTGACGGGACAATCCAATCCGACCGGAATTGAAGTCAAATCGAAGACAGACACGGTGCCGTTTACGCCGCACGCAACAGTCAAGGACGCGTTCGCAATGATCGTGTTCCTGTTCGTCTTCGCCTATTTCATCTTCTACATTCCGAATTTCCTCGGCCATCCGGACAATTACATCGAAGCCGATCCGCTGAAGACGCCGGCGCACATCGTGCCGGAATGGTACTATCTGCCCTTCTACGCGATCCTCAGGGCGATCACGTTCAATATCGGACCGATCGATTCGAAGCTTGGCGGCGTGATTGCCATGTTCGCCTCGATCCTGATCCTGTTCGTTGTGCCATGGCTCGATACCTCCAAGGTTCGTTCAGCGGTCTACCGTCCGTGGTACAAGCTGTTCTTCTGGCTGTTTATCGCCGATTGCCTCTTCCTCGGATGGCTTGGCGCCAAACCGGCAGAAGGTGCCTACGTCTTCATGGCGCAGGTGGGAACGCTCTACTATTTCGCGTTCTTCTTCCCGATCATGCCCATTCTCGGACTGATTGAAACGCCGAAACGGTTGCCGAATTCGATCACCGAGGCGGTGCTGGAGAAAAACAAGGCAGGCGCGTCGGTGCAGCCTGATACGGCCGCCGCGGCGCCGGAAACCAAAAGCTGAGTGCGAGGGGAATTACTGGGATGAATAGGATTCTCAAGGGTTTTGCGGCGCTCGGATTTGCAACGGCTGTTGCGGCAGGCGGGGCTATTGCTGCCGGTTATCCGATCAAGAAACCGGAGGAACAGAAATGGTCCTTTGCCGGACCATTCGGTCACTATGACAAGGGGCAATTGCAGCGCGGCCTGAAGGTTTATATCGAGGTCTGTTCGGCTTGCCATTCGCTGGATCTGGTGGCGTTCCGCACGCTGGAAGACCTTGGATACTCTGAAGCTCAGGTGAAGGCACTTGCTGCCAACTACGAAGTGACGGACGGGCCGGATTCGGACGGCGAGATGTTCGATCGTCCGGCGATTCCGTCAGACCGTTTTCCGTCTCCGTTTGAAAACACCGTTCAGGCCGCGGCCGCAAACAATGGTGCGGCGCCACCCGATCTGTCGCTGATCGCCAAGGCACGGTCGGTGGAGCGCGGCTTCCCGCTGTTTCTTCTCGACATTGTCACCCAGTACGCAGAGGGCGGTCCCGACTATCTCTACGCGTTGCTGACCAGTTACGACCTGGAAGTGCCGGAAGGCATCGAGGTTCCCGAAGGTGCCTATTACAATCCCAGTTTTAACGCTGGCACTGCATTGGCCATGGCCAATCCGTTGTCGGATGAGCTGGTAACCTATGATGACGGTACGCCTGAGACGATTGACCAATATGCCCGCGACGTTTCGGCATTTTTAATGTGGACAGCAGAGCCGCATCTGGAGGACCGCAAGAAAATCGGTTTCCGGGTGTTGGTATTCCTGGCGCTGTTTGGCTGCCTGCTTTACGCGACCAAGCGCAAGGTCTGGGCCGATCAGCACTGACATTGCCAGGCAGTGAAATTTGAAAGGCGCCATCAGGCGCCTTTTTTGCGTCTGCAAGGGGGATGAATAGCGGCAATTGTATCGACCTGCGGCTGAACTTCGCTACGGCCTAATGAAGGCGTATTGATAAGTTCTCACTCATTGGTGCAAGTTCGAGCAGGCTCAAGGCGTCGTATCCACCCGCTATCAAGCTGGTCATGACTTCAAGCTGGCCGGGCATGTTGACTGCCATCAACAGTCCGAAACCGAAGGCAATGGTCATTATCGCCTTGATCATTTTTCCCTTGAAGGTTTTTTCATCGAACATCTTCTCTCTCCGATATTTGTCACCATATGGTGACATTCTTCACAAATTCAACTGGCCAGAAGGCCCTGAACTGAATTTTTTGCCGCTTGCGAAATTTCAATCCAGGTATCGTCATCGCGGATGTGCATGCCGCCAAAACGTTCGATGTCCTGTGATCTCACCGTCAGATACTGGGTCGCGGCACTCAGCAAATTGGCCATGATCAATACTGCGGCTCCGTGACCAGCCATCTCTGGGAAACGAGCAGCAAATCTTTGCGAAAGATCCTTTCCGCGATCCTCGCGTACTTTTTCCAGCGCAACCGTAAACGGCGAGCGATCAGTCATCTCCGCTGCAAGCACCTTGAGTGCCAATGGCCGTTTCAACAGCGCTTGCCTGTGAGCAAGAATGTAGGATCCAAGGGCGGTTGCAGGATTTGCGAAATCAATCTGCTCGACGATCTCATCGACATTCCACCACAAGTCAGCCTTGGCACAGACAGCCTCGTAAAGGCCGTCCAGATTTTTGAAGTAGCGGTAGATCAACACTTTATCGACGCCAGCCTGGCGAGCAATCGCGTTCACGCCGAGGGAACCAAGACCGTCACGCAAGGCGATTGAGACGACAGCCTCGATCAAGGCCTTTTTTGTTGCGTCACGATCACGCGTATTTTGCTTCCTTTTTGCCATGATCTATAAATGTCACCATACGGTGACATAGTCAATACCCAATATCATTTTTTCTCTTGTTCACTGCAAGGCAGCACAAATTCCTTGAGTTCCTTGCCGCGATGCGCATGCTGGCGTTCGTCAGCGTAATTGGCAGCGAGAGGGGCTGAAATGGCCGCATTGACGGAAGAGCTTTTGGCGTCGATCCGCACGATTGTGGATTACCCCAAAGAAGGGATCATGTTTCGCGACATCACCACCTTGCTGGGTGATGCACGTGCTTTCAGGCGCTCGGTCGATGAACTGGTCCATCCCTATGCGGGATCCAAGATAGACCAGATTGCAGGCATTGAGGCGCGCGGGTTTATTCTCGGCGGTGCCATCGCCCATCAGCTTTCCGCCGGATTTGTTCCCATACGGAAAAAAGGGAAACTGCCGCACGAAACGGTGCGCGTGGCTTACAGTCTCGAATACGGCGTCGACGAAATGGAGATGCACCGCGATGCGGTCACACCCGGTCAGAAGGTCATCCTCGTCGACGACCTGATCGCCACCGGTGGCACGACCGAGGGTGCGGTCAAGCTATTGAGGCAGATGGGAGCGGAGATTGTTGCTGCCTGTTTCGTGATCGATCTTCCGGAACTCGGTGGAAGGGAGAAGCTGGAAGCACTCGATGTCACGGTCAGAACCCTGGTGTCATTCGAGGGGCACTGATCCCGGCTATTGGCCACCTCCGACATCAATAAACTCACCGGAGTGAAACTGAAGGACGTCATCGCCCTTTGCGTTGTATCCGCGAGCATAGACCGACATGATTTTCCAGCCGGGGCGGCGTTGATGATCGCGTATGGACACGGTTTCGCGCGTATATGAGATCGTGTCGCCGGCATAGACAGGCAGCAGCCATTTCAGATCCCGAAGACCGGGTGAAGGGCCTGCGGCAGGTCTCTGGCCTGGGCCTGGCCATGCCATTTGTTGCTTTTGCAACAGATAGACCGCGTTGAACTTCATCCAGGTGGCTGCCGAGTGCCAGCCCGACGCGCAAAGCCTGCCGAAGACGCTGCGTCTGGCTGCTTCTTCATCGAGATGGAAGCGTTGCGGGTCATACTTGGCGGCAAAACGCTTGATCTCTTCGGCGTCGAATGTGTGGCTGCCCAGTTCGATGGTCTCGCCAAGATCAAAAAACTCATCCACGGTCATGCTTCTGCTTCCGGCTCTCTCAGCAAAAACATGCCCGTGTTTCGCATCTCGGTGACGGTTTCGCCGCGCTGGTTGGTCAATGTGTGTTCCACAATAATGAAACCGAGATTGGGGCGCGAGTTTGAGCGGCGTTTGGAGATGATTGTCGTGGTTCCAGACAGGGTGTCGCCGGCGAGCACCGGCCGTCTCCATTTGACATATTCCACGCCCGGTGCGCCCTGGGATGTCGAATTGACAATATAGCCGTCACAAATCATTCGCATGGCGATTGAGCAGACATGCCAGCCGGAAGCGGCAAGGCCGCCAAGGAGGCTTGCACTTCCGGCTTTTTCGTTCAAATGCATCGGTTGCGGATCGAACTCTTCGGCAAACTCGATAATCTCTTCAGCGGTGACCGTTTTCGAACCCAGCGAGCGTGTGTCGCCGACTTCGAAATCCTCAAAAGCCAGTTTCTTGCCGGGCTGCCCGGTCTCACTGTTCATGGGTGCTCATTGGCGAATAAATCAAATGGGGTCAACAGGATATGCGCATCGAACCGCTATGATCCGCCACCAATGATCAAAATGAAATAGGCCGGAACGGCAACATAAGCGATGATCGCCAGAACCATCAGGGCGCGAACCCAGAACGCATGAAAGCGCCGGAACAAGAGCACGGCCAGACCGATGCCCAACGCCATCTCGAACAGTGCAAACCAGTTTCCGTAATGCTCCGGATTCCAATAGGAAACCGGAGAATAAAAGCGCCAGTCGGACAGGGGCCACAAATGTGCATGGGCATCATCGACGTGAACCGGAAAATCACAGGCAAGATGAGCCAAAGCCGCCAGCGCGAATATGATGATCAATGGCTGCCGGCGTACAAACTGCCACCAGCGCTCATTGGCCGTCTCAGTCGGGTGCGCAATGTCCGGAACGGCGTTTAGCGAAAAACGAGCCGTAAGAACTCCAGCCACGAGAATGGCGCTGTAGAGCGGGAGCGAGTTGCCGAAAGCTGTATAGGTTTGCCAGGGCTGCTGCCAATAGAGTTCACCCCAGACGACATTTTCGGGAATGCCGCGAATTTTGGACCACAGCCAAAGTCCGTAGATTGCGGCGTCCGGGACAAACGCGCCGCCAAGTGCTGCAATGTTGCGTTTCGGTTGTCCGGGTTCGGCGAAGAGGGCCGCCGCCAACAACAGATGCGTCTGGCTGTTCATGGCAAGAGATTACGCCCATCGGGCAGCGGTTCAAGTCAGAGATTCAGTGTCCGCCTGAGACATTGGCGACGATCTGAAAGGCGGCGACGCCGATGCAGATGGCCGCGCCAAGCAGTCCCCACCAGCGCCATCGGCGAACGGCCACATCTTCCAGAAGACGTCCGAGTGCGAACAGCGCCAGATTGACCAGCGCAAACACGCCAAGCGTAACCAGGCTTGTCAGTTCCGCCAGCCGGACTAGCGGGAAGAACAGCGCCAAGGCCAAAATGATGCCGGCGACGGTGAACGTTGCCCGGTCGGGAGTTTTCCTTGTTTGGCTGACGGCGCCGAGCCAAGCCGGAGCAATGCCTTCATTCGACATGCCGTAGAGCACGCGGCTGGCCATGACAATCTGCACCAGAATGCCGTTGACCATTGCCACCGCCGCCATGGCCGCAACTGGGGCGGACGGCAGGCCCGTGATCTGCTCAAACAGGGCCGCCAGCGGCGCCGACGATCCGGTAATTTCATCGCGATCCGGCGCCAGAACGGCAATCACAGACAAAATCACATAGATGGCGATGGTGATACCCAGCGTCCAGAAAATCGCCCGCGGCGCCGTCCATTCCGGTCGCAGCGATTCCTCGGCCATGTTCACGATGTCTTCAAAACCGATGAAGGCAAAGAAGGCGATGACACCTCCGGAAATCACACCGGTCAGCAGAACCGGGTTTGCCGGCGGGGTGAAGGATGCCGCCACCGCCGGAAGATCCTCCAGAAAAGGAATGCCGAAGACGATGACGACAACAAGCGTCCCGACTTCAAGCAAGGTGATGAACGCGGCAAAATAAACACTTTCGCGCACACCAAACCAGGCGATGCCGGACAGAAACATAATGACGCCGGCGACCAGCAGGAATTCGGGCAGTGGGGTCAGTGCCTGAACATAACCGGCAAAGGCCAGCGCGATGACGGCGCTGGAGATAATTCCAGTTGCAGCCACGCCATAACCGGTAAGCATCGCCCAAAAGGAGCCGAGGCCGCGATTGACAAAGACGGCTTCACCACCGGCACGTGGATAAATCCGCACCAGAAGTGCGTAGGAAAGCCCGGTAACGCCGGCGATGATACCAGCCAGCAGAAAGGACAGTGGCGCTTGGTCGCCGGCCATTTTCAGGATTTCGCCGATCAGCGCGAAGATACCGGCGCCGACGGTGACGCCAACGCCGTAGAAGACAAGCCATGGCAGGGTGAGCGTGCGGCGGAGCTTGGGACCGGGTTTGGTTGGCTTGTTCATTATTAAATATTAGCAATATAGCGATTGGGGGGTGATGATATCGATCAAATATCCGGCTCGGTACTCTCTGCATAATTTTGCGTACAGAGTGTCAATCAAAACGGGCTGGCGCGCCTGCGCACCTGAACCTATTTTCATCGCAATGCCACTTGACCGGCACGAGGAGCGTCATGACTGAAGCAAAACCCATCATCGCCGCAAAATCCCCGATAAAATCGGACTTGGAGGAAGGAAAAGACTATTTCTGGTGCCGGTGCGGACGATCGAACAATCAGCCGTTTTGTGACGGTTCGCATGCCGGAACGGATATCAACCCTTTGAGATTCACGGCAGAGAAGTCCGGCGCGGCTGCACTTTGCCGATGCAAGGCGAGTGCGAACGCACCGTTTTGCGACGGCTCGCATGCCAGCCTGGGTGATCTCGAGCCTGGTGATCCTGCACCAGAGCCGAAATCAGATATCCCCAGTGCTGCGCCGACGCCTGAAGAGCCGACAGTTGCGCGGATTCATGAACTTGCACGCGACGGACTTTCGAAGCTGGGTCACCACGGCGAAATGGGCGCCATGGGGGTTCCGAGAAAAGACCTGCCCCATTGGGACGATATCCAGATATTGCCGGCGCAAATGGCCTGCAAGCCATTGCTGGATGATGTGCCGGTGGCCACGTCGGCGACGATTGGCCCCCGCGCGGCCAAACCACTGTCGCTGGACATTCCGTTGTTCGTGTCCGACATGAGCTATGGTGCGCTCTCCGAAGAGGCAAAGATCGCCCTGGCCCGAGGAGCAGAACTTGCGGGAACGGGAATTTGTTCCGGTGAGGGCGGAATGTTGCCGGAGGAACAGGCGGAAAACTCCCGCTACTTCTATGAACTTGCATCAGCCATGTTTGGCTGGAACATCGAACTGGTCGAACATGTCCAGGCGTTCCATTTCAAGGGCGGGCAGGGCGCCAAAACCGGCACGGGCGGTCATTTGCCGGGAGACAAGGTTCGCGGAAAGATTGCCGATGTCAGGGGCCTCGAAGAGGGCCAGGCGGCCATATCTCCTTCGACGTTCAAGGAGTTGGCAACACCGGCGGATTTCAGGAAAGTTGCGGATGAGGTACGCGAGCGGTCAGGCGGCATTCCGATCGGCTTCAAACTATCCGCCAATCATATCGAGGAAGATATTGATTTCGCGCTTGAAGCAAGCGCCGATTACATCATCCTTGACGGACGCGGCGGCGGTACGGGTGCGGCGCCTCTCATCTTCCGTAACCACATCTCGGTTCCAACCATTCCCGCGCTTGCTCGGGCAAGAAAGCATCTTGATGCGAAGACCGGACGGGAAGTCACTTTGGTTATCACCGGCGGTCTCCGTGTTGCAGAAGATTTCGCCAAGGCCTTGGCACTGGGTGCAGATGCAATCGCAGTGAGCAATTCGGCGATGCAGGCGGTTGGGTGCATCGCTGCGCGCATGTGTAATTCAAACAACTGCCCGGTCGGTGTCGCGACCCAGAAACCGGAATTGCGCAAGCGGCTTGACGTGCAGATTGGCGCGGAAAAACTGGCGCGGTTTTTCAATGCCAGCGTGGAATTGATGCAGGTTCTTGCACGCGCTTGCGGCCACGACAGGCTCTCCGAGTTCAACGCCAAGGACATTACGACCTGGAAGAAGGAAATGGCCGACGTGAGCGGTATCAGATTTGCTGGGATCGGGTGACAAACACGATGTCTGTCTCGAAGGTAGACCAGATCGAAGCGTTGCTGAAAAGCATAGAGACCGGTGACCCGGGTCCAGTCGCAATCGTGAATGAAGCGAAGTATGTGCAGCACAATCCCCAAACCCATGAGGGCAGTGAGGGCCTTGCGGCGCTGTTCGCGCGACTGTCCAAAACCGAACCGAAAGTGAACATGGTTCGCGGCTTTGAGGATGGTGCGTATGTGTTTGCGCATATGGAGTATGATTTCTCGAGCCGGAAGATCTGCTTTGAAGTCTTCCGGTTCGAGGATGGCCGGGCGGTCGAGCATTGGGACAATATTCAGGAAAGACGGGGGCCAAACCAGTCGGGGCGAAGCATGGTTGATGGCCCGGCCCACGCGGCTGATCTGGAGATGACCGAAGCCAACCGTGCGACAATCCGGGAGTTCATCGAAACGGTATTTGTCGACGGGCAGGTCGCCCGGTTGACCGATTTTGTCAACGAAGACGAATATGCCGAACACAATCCGGGTCTGGGAGACGATCTGTCCATGCTGAGGTCATTATTGAAGGCCGGCAAAGATGGCCGCAGGCATATCGACTATCAACGCGTCCACCGCGTGCTTGCACAGGGCAATTTCGTGCTCAGTGTCAGCGAAGGCCGTCGGGACAACGTTCATTCAAGCTTTTACGACCTGTTCCGGCTGGAGGGCGGCCGCATCGTCGAACACTGGGATACGACCGAGAAAATTGCGCCAATCAGCGAATGGAAAAACAACAACGGCAAGTTCTAGGACCAGGCCCACCGCTTCGGGACTCAGTTGCGAGTTTGGAGTTTGACATCGAACTTCCAGCGAGTTCACGGGCGCAGGGTTTGTGAAAACCTTGCCGCGTGCTTAGATGAAGCCATGCGGCGCGCTTTGTGGGAGTAACAAATATGTCGATCAAAGGTATTTGGACCGGCGAGATGCTTGGGCCTTACGGGTGGGAGAATAGCGGCGTTTATGTGCTCGAAAAGGGCCGCATCCTTGGCGGCAGCGCCCGGCATTATTCAGCCGGAACTTATAGCGTTTCCAAGAAAAGCTACAAAGCGCGGGTTGCAGTCAACTACTACGGTCCACCGCGGACAATATTTGGTGAGAGCCAGGAAAAATTTGATATCGAGGTCTCTGGCAAGATCGACAAGGACAATGGTGTGATCGATGCCAAGATCAGGCGGGTGGACAAGCCTCAATCTGCCGTGCGCTATCGCATGACGAGGCGTATGGACGTTCCCAAGGCGTGAGCCCTTTTTGACTGATGAGCGCCGGTCCGCCGGTTCGCAGGCCCAGGCGATGACCATTTGCCGGCTCAGGTGTTGACGTTGAACGGCAGTACGCCGCTGCCGCTTGAAACATGGTCCTCATGCCCATGACCAGCCGTGCTGGTCCCAGTTTTAATCCCCATGCATCAGCTACAACTCAAAAACACCAACAGGCTGCCCTGTGGGGCAGCCTGTTGGTGTCGCCACGCAACCGGTCAGATTAATTGAGTGCTGCCAAAGAGGCCGATCAAGCCGATGGCTATTCCGCTGGCTGCGATGATTGCGAGGAGGGGTCTGGAAATCAGCGGCGAACGGAATTTGTCACGCTCCATGCAGTCGATGGCCTGACGCTCGATGTCCTTGAGATAAAATTGTGTGGCCTGGGTGTTGTGGTCATACATCGTCGTTTTCCTTTTCGGTTTGGCAACTTGATGTGATGACGCTACGTTTCCGCCGTGAAGCAGGTGTGGGCTGGGTTGCAAATAGCGCGTAAAAAATGAATTCATGCGAAAATAACGGTGCAACACCTGAATTGGCGATCAATCTGCTGGGATCTGCTCGCTTGGCGATTTCCGGTCAACGGCTGGATGGGTTGAGCCGCAAGAACATGGCGCTGTTGTCTTATCTTTGCCTGCGCGGAGAGACCCAGGTCAGTCGGGATACGTTGTGCGGGTTGCTCTGGCCGGAAAGCGCAGATGACCAGGCACGGGCCAGTCTCCGTCAGGCGCTATCAAACACGAGGAAGGCACTGGGCAGCGCTGGTGGAGCGATCGCCTCCGATGGCGATTGGATTTCTCTTGATGCGGACCGGGCAAACACGGACGTGTCCACCTTCCTCGCCGGCATCGAAAATGATGCAGTGGTTGAACTTGAAGCGACTGCCGGACATTATGACGGAGACTTATTGGAGGGATTTCCGCCGATTACCCCGGAATATGACCGGTGGCTGGAGGCCGAACGGGGTGCGCTGCGTTCGCACTATATTTCAGTACTTTTGCGATTGTGCGACGCTTACGAAGCTGCAAATCGGCTTGAAGAAATGCTTGCGGTGGCTCAAAAGCTGCTCAGTATCGATCCGCTGCAAGAGCATGTCCACCGGCGCCTGATGCGGGTATATCGAATTCAACGGCGATATGATGCGGCGCTGAAGCAGTTTGATGTATTGCGCAACATTCTTTCCGATCAGCTTGGCGTTGAACCGGAGAAGCCGACACTGGATTTGGTGCAGGAGATCAGGAATGAGCGGCGCACTGGCGCACATCCTGCTGCCGCACCAGCAATTGATGCCGAACAAAAACAGGAGAGTTTGCCGCGAACAAACGGCGCTCTGATCGCACCCGGCCGTCCCTCGATAGGCGTGCTTCGCTTTCGAGGGCTGCCGGAAGGCAGTGAAGCAGATTTGCTTGGAGAGGGTATTTCCGAAGATGTCACGATAGACCTGTCCCGCGAACCAAATCTGATGGTTGTTTCCAGACAGTCTTCATTCCGTCTCGATGAGGAAAAGCTGACTGCCCGCGAAATTGGCGATCAATTGGGAATCCGGTTCTTTGTCAGTGGTACTGTCAGGGTTTTCGGCAAACAGCTGCGTGTCACAGCCCATTTGGTCAGTTGTGAATCGGGTGAGGAAATTTGGGCGGACCGGTACGATCGTGAGCTGGAGGATTATTTCGAAATCCAGTCGGAAATTGCCCGCGCTGTCTCTGCGACTGCAGCCGACCGGGTCGCAGCCGACCTGGTTGAACGCAGCGCGTCCGAACAGGTCGACGATCTTGAGAGTTACCAACTCGTCTTGAAAGGCATCAGTGAAGTACACCGGTTCAAGGAAGAAGCGTACTATCACGCCATTGAGCTGTTCGAGAAGGCGGCGGACCGTTCACCGAATTTCGGCCGGGCTTTGGGCTGGCTGGCGCTGTCCAAGCTTTATCTGCGGTGGAACATCGATGCCAGTGACGATTTCTCGGACATTGTGCCGATCGCCGAGCGGGCCGTTGAACTCGATCCTCGCGAACCGAAGGGGCATTGCGCTTCGGCGATGTGCAATTTCATCCATGGTCACTTCGAAAGAGCAGAGTTCAATTTCCAATCCGCTCTGAGGGCAAACCCCAATGATGAGTTGGTACTTACCGAGTACGGCAGATACCTGATGTATGTGGACAGACCTGAAGAAGGATTGCAGAAAATCAGGGAGGCAATGCGCGTCAACCCGTTTCATCCTGTTTGGTTCTGGTCCATTCAAGGCCGGATTTTGCACACGTTGGGGCGTCATGAAGAGGCGATCCAGGCGTTTGAGAAAGTCCAGAATCCGCCATTCTACATCCATGCCTATCTCGCCGCTTGCAACGCAAGGCTGGGGAATGTCGAGAAAACGGAACAGGCGCGAAATGACTTGTTCCGGGTGCGCCCGGATTTCGATTTGGCGCAGTTCAGGTCGATTTTCCCCTACAAGAGCGCGTCAGTGGCGGACAAGCTGTTTGAAGACTTTGAAATTGCCGGTCTTGGCTGAGCGAGCGCCGAAATATTCGTTCAGCAAGCAATTTTGTCGGAACTGCAGAAAACAGAACTCACGTATTGAATTTGAACAGCAGCACATCCCCGTCCCTGACGACATATTCCTTGCCTTCATCACGGGCCTTGCCGGCATCCTTGGCCGGTGCTTCACCTCCCAGCGACACATAGTCGTCATAGGCGATGGTCTGAGCGCGAATGAAGCCGCGTTCGAAATCGGTGTGGATAACACCGGCGGCCTGCGGCGCCTTGGCGCCTCTCTTTACGGTCCAGGCGCGAGCTTCCTTCGGTCCGGCGGTAAAGAATGTTATCAAATCCAGCAAACGGTAACCGGCGTGGATGAGGCGGTCGAGCCCGGGTTCTTCCAAGCCCATTGCCTCAAGATATTCCGCTGCTTCTTCTCCCGACAGCTGCGCCACTTCGGCTTCGATTGCCGCGGATATGACAACGGATTCCGCACCCTGTTCGGCAGCCAGTTTTGCCACCGCTTCGGTTTGTTCATTGCCATCAGCAGCGTCCGCTTCAGCCACGTTGCAGACATAGAGCACCGGCTTTGACGTCAGCAGGTTGAGGCTCTTCAAAAGCCGATAATCCTCTGCGGCGATGCCATCCAGCAAAAGGCGGGCGGGCTTGCCGTCCTGCAACAACGCCAGGGCCTTTTCCATCATCGGCAGTATCGTGATGGCTTCCTTGTCCTTGCCGGTGGCACGCTTTCGGGCCTGGTCGGTGCGGCGTTCCAGACTTTCCAGGTCGGCCAGCATCAATTCCGTTTCGATGGTTTCGGCATCGGCCAGCGCATCGATACGTCCCTCGACATGGGTGATGTCGTCATCCTCAAAACATCTGAGCACGTGAACGACCGCATCGACCTCGCGAATGTTTGCCAAAAACTGGTTGCCCAGACCTTCGCCTTTGGACGCGCCCCGCACCAACCCGGCGATGTCGACAAATGAAATGCGTGTGGGGATGACATTGGCCGATTTGGCGATGGCAGCAATTTTGCCCAATCGCGGGTCCGGCACCGCAACCTCGCCCGTGTTCGGTTCGATGGTACAGAACGGATAATTCGCCGCCTGCGCCGCTGCCGTCTTGGTAAGCGCGTTGAAAAGGGTCGACTTGCCCACATTGGGCAAGCCGACAATACCGCATTTGAAACCCACTAGTCCTTGTCCCCAAACAATTTCTTCAACATTGCCGCCATCGGGCCGGTTTCAGGCACTTTGACCTGCGGCTTCTTCTGACGTGCCTGATGAATATGGCTCTGGCCCTTCGATGCCTTCTGCCCATCAGAAGATTTCTGTTTTGCCGTTGATGGAACGGCCAGCGCCGCCTTGTTCATGAACCCGGAATGGTCACCATCAATCAGCATGCCGGCATTTTCGGCAATGGCGTCGAGCAACGGGTCAAGCCATTCGCTGTCTGCCTTGGCGAAATCACCCAGCACATGGCCGGTCACCTTTGCCTTGTCGCCTGGATGGCCGATGCCGATACGCACCCGCGCATAGTCCTTGCCGCAATGGGCATCGAGCGACTTGATGCCGTTGTGACCACCAGCCCCGCCGCCGGTCTTCACGCGCACCTTGCCGCGGGCAAGGTCGAGTTCGTCATAGAGAACCGTCAGATCCTGCGGAGCGAGCTTGTAGAACCGCATGGCCTCGCCAACCGCCTGGCCGGACAGGTTCATATAGGTCTGCGGCTTGATAAGCAGCACTTTTTCGCCGCCCAGATGCCCTTCGGCGATCTCGGCGTTGAATTTCTTGCTCCAGGGCGAAAACGAATGGCGGCGGGCAATCGCGTCCGCCGCCATGAAACCGACATTATGCCGGTAATTGGCATATTTGCGCCCCGGATTACCCAAACCTGCGATGATATGCATCGAGTGGTTTCTCCGGCAGTCGGCGAATTACTCTTCCGGCTCTCCGCCTTCTGCAGCTTCCTCGCCTTCTTCGCCCTCTTCGCCGATGATCTCGGTTTCGATCTCTTCGCCCTCGGCGTCCTCTTCCTCTTCGGATTTCAGGCCGGCAGGGGCGGCAACCGTGGCGATGGTGAAGTCGCGATCGGTAATGGTCGGCTCCACGCCTTCAGGCAGGGTGACCGCCGAAATGTGGACACCGTCACCAATGTCGAGACCGGCAACGCTGACCTCGATGTTTTCGGGAATGGAATCCGCCGGGCAGTTCAGCTCGATGGTATAGCGAACGACATTGAGCACGCCGCCGCGTTTCAGCCCCTCTGATTCATCTTCGCCAACAAAGTTACACGGAATTTCGACGGTGACGACCGTGTCCTTGCCGATGCGAAGGAAGTCGACATGCATCGGAAAGTCACGCACCGGATCAAGCTGATAATCCTTCGGCAGAACCTTGTGCTTTTCGCCGTCGACATTGATGGTGGCGATGGTGGTCAAAAACCCGCCACCGTGAATCTTGTAATACACGTCCTTGTAGGACAGTGCGATTGCCAGTGGGGCTTGCTTGTCGCCATAAATGACGGCAGGCACTTTGCCGCTGCGCCGAAGTGACCGGGAGGACCCCTTTCCAACCCGTTCGCGCGCCTCGGCCGTGAGCTCATAGGTGTTGCTCATGGCATTTCCTTTCGAGGACGTTTTCAGAGGTGTCTTTCCTGCCGGACGAACCGGTCCGAAAAAACAAGAAGCGGCTTACCGCCGCCCCGTCCATGCCGCCTCCAAGGGTGTCTGGCATGAACGAGCGTGCCTATAGCGGATGAGGCCAGCGAGCGCAAGGGTTGCGTGGCGGGCGTAGTTGGTGCTTACCAGGTGTTCCGAAATGCTTTTATCAGAACTGAAATTGGCCGATGGAACTGCTCATTGTCTACTATTCGAAAACCGGTGGCAGCCGCCAGATGGCCGAGGCTGCGGCGGATGCAGCGCGCGAAGAAGGTCCGGTAGTACTGAAAAAGGCAGATGTCGCCGGACCGGACGATCTGCTGCGGGCCGATGGCTACATTTTCTGCGCACCTGAAAATCTCGCGGCGATCGCCGGGGTGATGAAGGATTTCTATGACCGGAGCTACTATCCGGTTCTGGGCCGGATCGAGGGTCGGCCCTATGCGCAGATGATCTGCGCCGGTTCCGATGGCGAAAACGCGGCTCGCCAGACCGCCCGCATCGCCACAGGCTGGCGGCTGCGTGAGGTTCAATCACCCCTGATCGTCTGCACCCATGCGCAAACGCCGGAGCAAATCCTGGCCGAAAAGACCATTCCGGACGATCAGCTGGAAAAGTGCCGCGAACTGGGAGCTGCGATGGGTGCAGGGTTGAATCTGGGGGTGTTTTGAAAGCCGGATCCGCCTTTGACAGGTGACTGCAATTTGCAACGACGGACGCATTACCTCGGAGCCAGTACAGATTATGAACTGGATCACTTCCGACCTGGGGATGTACTGTCGGCGGGAAAGGGAGAAACCGGATGCCCTCCAAACCGTATGGAATTCTCTGCCCGATCATCCGTGCCAGTGAGCTGCTTGAGCCGCGCTGGACCATCCCGATACTGTGTGCACTTTGGAGTGGTGCGACCAAATTCAATGAGTTGCGGCGGGAAGTCGGGAATATTTCTCCAGCACTTCTGTCGAAGCGGCTAAAGGAAATGGAAGAGGCGGGCCTGGTCGAGCGTATCGATGACAAGGCCACCGGATCCGTCGACTATCTGCGGACAAAAAGTGCCATTGCATTGGAGCCGGCGTTGAACGGACTGGCTTACTGGGCGCAGCAGCACATAGAGGCGGAAGATATTGCCTGCGATTTCACCGCCCGCAATCTGATGTGGGATTTGCGTGGCCGTATCGATGTGGACAATCTGCCGAACCGGCGGGTCGTGCTGCAGTTTCATTTCTCCGAAGACCTGGAGTACGACACCTATTGGGCGCTCGTTCAAGCCGGCGGTCCGGTGGAGATCTGCACCGTGATTCCGGGGTACGATGTTGATTTGTTCATCGAGACCAATACGATTTCACTGGCCGGTATTCTTCTCGGCCGTTCGACAATCGCCCGGGAAACCGAACTTGGCGAATTGTTTCTGAGCGGCGATGCGGTGATTGGCCGGACGATGGATCGTTGGCTGAAGATCAGTGAATATGCACAGATAGACCGAATTCGAACACTTCCTGACGATCGCATTAATAATGATCCGTTGCGCGAACTCCCACCAAAGCTGCGCGCGGCCGGCTGACCGGGCCGACCGGTAAGAACCGATTGCAGATTGGTTATCCGATAATCAGCCGCGGCAGCCAGAGTACGATGCCCGGAAACGCGATCAGGACACCGACGGTCACCACATCGGCGATGAAAAACGGTGATGCACCGCGGAAAACGTCCTGAACCGATATGTCGTCGCGAACGCCGGCGACAACGAAGCAGTTCAGCCCGATTGGCGGTGTGATCAGGCAGAGCTCGGCCATCTTGACGACAATGATGCCGAACCAGATGGCGCATTCGGTTCCGGACATGCCAAGCGCCGAATCTGCCGCGGTGACGCTTTCGCCGCCATTCAGCGCCATCACCGCGGGAAAGGTCACCGGCAAAGTGAGGATCAGCATGCCGATCGCGTCCATGAACATGCCGAGTATGACATAGGCGCCGAGGATCATCAGCAGGGTGAGCATCGGCGACTGTTCGAGCGAGGAAATCCAGTCGGCAAACGTGCCCGGCAGATCGGCAAAGCCGAGATACCGCACATAGATCAGCACGCCCCAGATCATGGTGAATATCATTACCGACAATTTGGCGCTTTCCATCAATGCGCCGCGCAGCTGCTGCCATTTCATGCCCTTGAACAAGGCCATGACCAGGACGACGAATGCGCCCAGCGCTCCGGCTTCCGTCGGTGTGCCCCAGCCAAAATAAATGCAGTAGATGATGATCAGGACGACCGCGACGATCGGAAAGGCACCGGGCAGGCTTTGAAATCGTTCGCCCCATGAAAAGCCGCGGACCGGCGGGCCAAGATCAGTCCGCCATTTGGCCAGCATGACTACCAGCCCACCGTAGATCAGCGCCGACACCGCACCCGGCAAGAATCCAGCCAAAAGCAGGTGCCCGACGGACGCTTCAACGATAATGGCATAGATGACCAGTATGGCCGAGGGCGGGATCAGCGATGCCAAGGTTCCGCCTGCGGCCACGACTCCGGCTGCGAAGCGCTTGTCGTAGCCAAGCTTGAGCATTTCAGGGATGGCGATACGGGCGAAAACAGCAGAAGTGGCGACCGACGCGCCCGAAACGGCTGCAAATCCGGCCGTGGCAAACACGGTGGCGACGCCAAGACCTCCCGGCAGCCAGCCGACCCAGCGCTTTGCCGCTTCAAACAGCGCTTTTGTCAGGCCCGCATAATAGGCGAGATACCCGATCAGGATGAATGTCGGGATCAAACCCAACACATGGGTCGACATTTTCGAATGCGGGATCTGGCCGGTGATTTTCACCGCCGTAATGAAACCCCGCTCCCAGCCCTGGCCCTTGTCGAAGGCAAAAACGCAGAACAGGCCGACAAAGCCGATCAAAGCGGTGGCAAAGGCAACGCGCATGCCCCCGACAACGAGAACCACGAGCACTGCTGCCAACAACAGGCTGGTTTCAATGGTGGTCACTGCGCCTGGTTCCCGCTTTCATTGTCGTCGGCCATGCCGGAAACGGTCTCGGCCTCATGCGCAGCCTGCGCAGCGGCGTCCTCGATCAGCGGGACCGCGATGGGGCGGGTGGCATTGTCGGAGAGCGCCCGCCAATAACCCCATATCTGCAGTGCAAGCCTGGCCAAAAGCAGCACCAGCATGACCGGTACCGCGAGCTTGACCGGCCAGGTTGGCAGGTTGATATCGATGGTGCTGTCGCCAATGGAAATCGCCCGCTCGGCGTGGTTCCAGCTGCCATAAATGAGGATGACCGTCAGTCCGGCAATCAGAATGATGGACAACAATTCAAACAGCCACAATGCGCGTCTGCGCAACCTGCCGACAACGAGGTCCATGCGAATGTGCCCGCCAAGGCGTTGGCAGTAGCCGATGCCAAGAAATGCGATCAGCGGAACAGCCTGAACCAGCCAGTCGATGAAGCCGGGTACCGGCGTGTTGAAAAATTTCCGGCCCAGAATATTGACCACCGAGATCAGCATGACCGCCAGGATCAACAGGCCGCCCGCCAGGTTGAGCCAGCTTTCGATGCGAAACAATTTCCGGTCTGCGCTCGAAAGCGCAGAATCATCTTCGATGACGTTATGAGAAGACATTAGGCTGTAGTGACCATTTAACGATTGTCTGCGTTGGTGTTCAAAATCGTTTCTGAACAGGAGAAAAGCGCAAGGAAGTGTATCTCACTTTCGAGCATTTTCGACGCATTCAGAGGCGATTTTGGCCCAACCCCAGAGGGCCGCGCGAAAATGAGCCAGTTTGTCGTCGCTCGTCGTCGAATATGCCGGGCATGTCCTTCCTCCTCGCTCCTAAAACCGGCTCATTTTCGCCTGCGGCGCAGATAACCGTAAAATGGTCACTACAGCCTGCAGCCCCCAATGTGAATTCGCCGCCGGCATGACCGGCGGCGAGTTCGTTTGTTTATTTACCGAGCGTTTCCATCACCAGGTCGTAAAGTTCCTGACCTGGAATGCCCTGCGCTTCCATATCCTTGAGCCATTGTTCGCGGATGGGATCAGCAGCCTTGGCGCGGAACGCATCGATCTCCGATTGGGCCAGTTCGACCTTGTTCACATTTTTCTCGGCCAGAACCGTATCCCACTTTTTCAACAGTTCGCCGTAATTGGCCAAATAGTGGGCGATGGCTTCATCGATCGATGAGTCCAGCGCGTCGCGATGTTCATCCGACAGTGCTGCGTAGGCGTCGGTATTCACCACCACCGGGCAATTGACCGTGCCGGGATTGAGGTTCGATGTCCACCAGGTTGCGAGGTCGATGGTACGGAAGGCAAAGTGAGCATGCGGCGCAAAGGCAACCGTGTCGACGACACCGGATTCCATCGCGTTATAGGCTTCCGTTGCCGTTACCGAAGTCGGAACCGCTCCGACGGATTCAAACGCCTTGCCGATGCCGCCGGTGGCGCGTACCCGCATGCCATCAAATTTTGCCAGCGTGTCGCGTGCCTCGCCGGTACCGACGATGTTGTATTGCGGCATGGGCGAGGTCATCAAAAGCTTGGCGTTCCAGCGTGCCAGATCCTTTTGCACGGCAGGATGTGCATAGACTGCGTGGCTGACAGCAACTTCTTCTTCCAGGGTGCTTACCCCAAGGAACGGCAATTCAAGCACGGTGATGGTCGGGTTCTTGTCGCGGTGATATCCGGCACAGAACTGCGCCATTTCGAATGCGCCGATGGAAATGCCGTCGAGATTTTCGCGGTTTTTCGAAAGGCCGCCGTACGAAATATTCAGCGTGAACTCGCCATTGGTCTTGGCGCTGATCAACTCCGCAAGCTTTTCGACATGCTCGGTGAATGCCCGGCGTTTGCCCCACAGCGAAACGTTCCATTCAGTTGCGGCAAAAGCTTCGCCGGCCACGAACGAAACTGCGATGGTGGGCAGCAGTCCGAATTTGATCCAAGATTTCATTATTCTCTCCCGATTGTTGTTATGGGAGAAAATTAGCGGATCGTCACCGGAGCGCAAGGCGCAAATTCAGGTGCGGTTGAGCGGTTTCCGGATTCAGTATCAGGAAATCAGGTGATCGCGCTGCTGGTGATGTGCACGTTTCCGGCAAGCCGGACCGGGCCCGCGCATGTAGTGACGTTCGGGATGATAGCGGGACGCCAGAATATCCCGCAACGCGATTGTGCACACACTGATCTTTTCAAGAAACTTCATTGTTCCGTTCCCTCGGTTCCCGATATCGGGATCCCCGAAATCTAAGCGATGTCCCTTCGCCTTTCTGTGATCCTAAACACAATTGCTGAATCGCAGGTGAACGGGAGCATTTACCAAGTAAGTGCAGAAGATGTCAGCAAAACGAGCGCACAGATGGCCCATGCCATCAATGAAAATACCAGGTTCCAACGAAACGACAGCGTGGTCGCGGGGATTCGGGTGATGCGGGAAAGGATGAGGTTGGTGCCTCCAAAAGGCGAGGCGTTCAAATTGACCGCCCAGCCGCAAATAAGCGACAGCGCCAACAGATCGGGATTGATATGGTCGCCAAGGGCTCCGGACAGGAATGTGCCCAGGAAGGTGACCATCAGCATGGCCGGTAGTCCCGCCAGAGAAGCCACCGGCACGGTTGTCAGCACGAACAGGTACGTAAAGAAGGGCGGCAACTCACGCATAACACCGGCAGAACCGTTTTCTCCGCCGGGTACCAGTATGGCCAATGCCGTGCCGCTGAATCCTGCCAGTGCCAGTGTGATCGCCTCGGGACTGCCATCGGGAATTGTTTTCATCGCCAGATCGCGCACGCGGTTTGAAAACGATCTCTCGTCGGCTCTGCCTGAAGCGATCTGGCCGTAGATCCAGACGATTGTGACGGGGGTTGCCGCCAGCATGATGCCGGTAACCAGCGGAAGCGAAAGGCTGATCGCAATCGCGGCACTGACTGCAGCGAGCGTTGCATAGACCAATAGCAGACGCCTGATTTCCGTTGTTGGAAATGGATCGGGAGGCAGCGGCTGGAGCGGCTGTCCGCCGGTCAGTTGCCGCCTTGCCTTCGTGCCGACGGCGCGATCATCGAGCCAGCCGGCAACGAGAACCAACACGGCCGCGATTGCGCCGTAAAGTGCGACATTTGCCGAAGACGCGCCGGTGACGACCGTTACGGCCACCACCTGGGAAATAGCCGATGGCGACCAGGCGATGAACCATGAAAAACCGCGCGCCAGCGCCGACAGTTGCCGCCGCTCGCGAACCGCCGTTATTCTCGGATCGACCTCCTGACCGCCCGCCCGCGCGCCGCGCTGCACCAGCGGCCCCAAAAGGCTGAGGGCGCCGAAATTCATGATCACACCCATTGCATGACCGCCCAGAGCGATGGTCCAGTAGCGGCGACCCGGTGGTTGACGAGTCAGCATCTTGCCGACCGCCAGTACCGATTCCGACGTCATTGCCGCGTCGCGCAGCAGTGACAGGATCATGATGAATGCCGCCAAATAGGCAGCCCGTTCCAGCGCGGTGCGGTAGAGTTCGGCAGGTGTGTTGTTGAACAGCAAAACGAGCAGGGCGACGATGGTGGCGAGACCGAGCAGATACCTCTCGCGCAATTTCAGCAGCTGCCATCCGGCAACCGGCAATGCCAAGAGACATGCAATGGCAATCGTTGCGGCCCATCCTGCGCCACTGGCTACGTGCAGAGACGCAAACAGGCAAATGCCGCACAAGATGCTGACAACGATTATGTTTGGCTCAGGCCCGCGATGGTGAAGCTGGCCTGGAGCGGCTGGTTCGTCAGGCATTACCGATCAGCATACCGGCGCCAAACACCAACGCTCCGCCAAGCACCACCTGAAAGATCGCCCGGCTCCACGGCGTTTCCATCCACCGGTGCTGAATCCAGACGATGGCCCAGAGCTCAACAAACACGATGGCGATTGCAATTGTGGTGGCGGTCCAGAAATCGGAGATCAAATATGGCAACGCATGTCCCAGTCCGCCGACTGTGGTCATGATGCCCGTTGCCAAACCGCGCTTGATCGGCGAGCCGCGGCCGGAAATGACGCCATCGTCGGATGCGACTTCGGTAAATCCCATCGAAATGCCAGCACCGATCGATGCGGCGAGACCGACGAGGAAAGTCTGCCATGTGTCGTGCGTGGCAAATGCGGCTGCAAAAATTGGCGCCAATGTCGAGACCGAGCCATCCATCAGACCGGCAAGTCCCGGCTGGACGTAAGTCAGAATGAACTGTTTGCGTTCGGCCTGTTCTTCCTCTTCGCGCGCATCCTCCGTCAGGTGTTTCAAGCCGAGGCGCTGCGCCATCGAAACGTGCGACTTCTCTTCGGCCGCCAGCTGGCCAAGCATTTTTCGCGTCGATGCGTCGGTCGTCCGCTTGGCGGCCTCAAGGTAAAACCGGTGCGCTTGCGCTTCCATGGCTTCGGCCTGGTCTCGCACTTTTTCAAGCCCGAGCGGTCGCACCAGCCAGTCCGGCTTGCGCTCGTAGTAGCCGCGCACATGTTCACGCCGGATCAGCGGGATCGATTCACCGAAGCGGCTGCGGTGAGCCTCGATCAGGTGATCACGATGCCTGTCCTCTTCCTCGGCCATTTCGTCAAACACCTTGGCCGATTGCGGGTATTCCTCGCGCAATCCGTCCGCGTAGGCTCGATAGATACGTGCGTCGTCCTCTTCCGACGAAATAGCCAAGGCGAGGATTTCCTGCTCGGTAAGGGACGTAAAGGGGCGGCGATTGAAGCCGAAAAATCTTGAGAACATGAACAGACTTTTTTACGTATTAGAATCATTCCAAACTATGGTCGGCAATTGTCACAGTCAACGCGGCATTGTCACGTCACAACTCTCTTACGGCCAGGTGCTCACGGCGGTTCACGTTTGGACAAGAAGGCACCATCAGTCGTGGAGGCCCTTCACGCACCGGGGGGATTAGGCCATATTCCTTTCATGAGTGCGCAAGCCGATACGCTTCTCGACCGGATTGGTCATTTTCTCGCCGACAGGCTGGAGACAGAATCCTCCGGTTACGAACCTTACACGCCCTCGGATCCGGAAACATTGCATCGATCGCTGGTTCCCGGCGATGTGCTGTTGGTCGAGGGCAACCAGAAAGTCTCAGCCGTCATCAAATACCTTACCCAATCGACCTGGAGCCATGCCGCTGTCTATATCGGCAATGCACTGCCCAAGCCGAAGGATGGCAGCAAGCGCCCCCGTCTGATCGAGGTCAATATCGGCGAAGGGTGTGTGGCGGTGCCTCTGTCCAAGTACAAAACCTACAACACCCGCATATGCCGGGCGCACGGACTGACGCCGGAAGACCGCGAGAGGGTGGTTGAGTTCATGATTTCGCAGATCGGTCTCAAATACGATCTGAAGAACATCATCGACATGCTGCGATACTTTTTCCCGACCCCGCCGGTTCCGGTGCGCTGGCGCAGGCGCATGCTGGCATTCGGTTCGGGCGACCCGACCCGGGCGATCTGTTCGTCGCTGATCGCACAGGCATTTCAGACGGTGCGTTATCCGATATTGCCGGAAGTCACGCTGGCGCCGGGTCGCACCCACGCCGCATCGCGATATTCGCGCAGGGATATCCTGCACATCCGCCATCATTCGCTGTTCACGCCACGTGATTTCGACCTGTCGCCTTATTTCCAGATCGTCAAGCCGACACTGGAATTTGGCTTTGATTACAAGGCTTTGATCTGGGCAGACGAGAGACCGGCCGGTGAAGATCACGATGACCAGTCAGCAGACGAATCGGGTGTGGAACAGCAGGCTGAAAAAGCCGCGGAGAAAGTGCCGCGGATCGAGGACAGCTCTTAGAAGCTATTCACCGAAAAATATCAGGTTCCATGCGCGGAATGTGGGTTATTTTCGCAACACCTAATACAAACAGTTCTAATTTTCGCAATAACTTATCCGCCGTCAATTGACCCCATGTGACCTGCCTGATTGAATTTTTTCCGGAGATATCCGGGCGAAATGATCCGGAAGTAAGGCGGGACGGCGATGGGTACCTTTGCGAAGGTGTCTGGTGAGAAAATCACCAGGCTGGCGTATCAGGCAATTTTGGTTGCAGTTCTGGTCGCTTTGGCACTGCTATCAGTTCGCCCAGCGCTGGCGCAAGTTTCTCCCCCAAACTTCACCAAGGTATTTACGCCGGATACCATTGGCCCGGGTTCGGTTTCGACGCTGACGTTCACCATCGTGAACGAGGTCGGCACACCAATTACTTCTCTGGCGTTTACTGACAATCTCCCCGGTGTTCCGGGCGCGATGGTCATTGCGCCGGCGCCCAATGTGACCGTAACGAACTGTGACGGTGGAGGTGCTACTCCGGTTGTGACCGCGCCTGCCGGCGGCAGCACGATCACGTTTTCAGGTGGTGCTGTTGGTTCTGGTTCTGTTGCCTTTCCCGAAATCTGTACAATTACCGTTGATGTTACCGCGCCTGATGCAGGCGTCTATTCCAACATCACAGGCGATCTGACCTCATCGGCAGGCAATTCGGGTACGGCAAGTGACGATCTGACTGTTGTCACATCCCTACCGGCTTTCTCGAAATCATTTGCGCCGTCAACGGTCAACCTCGGCGGCCGTTCGACGCTGACATTCACGATCGATAATTCACTGAACGCGAGCCGGATCGGGAATCTTGATTTTACCGACAATCTGCCGGTGGGAGTTCAAGTCGCCGGCCCGTCAAATGCTTCGACCGATTGTGTGAGCGCCGGCCTCCCCGACACCACTTTGACCGCCGTGCCGGGTACATCAACCATCGTACTGGATGCGGATGGCAGCACGTTTACTCCCGGATTTGAGGTTCTCGGAGCAGGCGCGATCTGCACGGTTACGGTCGATGTCGTCGGAACTGCGGTTGGTGCGCACGAAAATTCCGTTGAGCTGATTGCCGATTTCACCAGCGCCGGATCTGCCAATGATACGTTGACGGTCAACGGTTCATCGTTGCAGATCACCAAGGAATTCACCGACGATCCGGTCGGCCCGGGCGGCGCGGTGACGCTCGAGTTCACCATCCAGAACAACGACCGCAATTTTCCGGCGACGAGCGTTGCATTTACCGACGATCTGACAACCGTACTAGCCGGTCTGACGTTCGACAGCCTGATCTCAAATGATTGCGGCGGTTCGGTTGCAGGTGTTGGCGGCACGACAATCGGTCTATCTGGCGGAACGATTGCACCTGAAGCGACGTGTACTGTGCGAACCAGCCTGTCGGTTCCGGCAGGTGCGACGCCAGGTGTCTACACCAATACGACAGGCGCGGTTACGGCGACGGTCGATGGCAGTCCGGTTGTTGGCAACATGGCTACGGACGACCTGTTTGTGTCACCCGGCGCAAACGTGAATTTCACCAAGGCGTTCATTCCAGGCAGCGTGAATGCCGGTGACGATGTCACGTTGCGATTTACGATTGAGCATCCCGCCGGTGCGACGAGCGCAGCAACCGACATTACCTTTTCGGATGAATTGACAGATGGGGGACCGGGGACCGGTTTCCTGCCATTCCCGATTGCGGTTACGCTGCCGCCGGTCCCGGACCCGCCTTGCGGTGTGGGATCCACGTTGAGTCTGTTTTTTCCCGACATCGACAGGCAGGGTCTGCGGCTTACAGGGGGGAATCTTGCTGCAGGTGCGAGCTGTACCTTCGATGTGACCCTGACCATTCCGTCTGATCTGTCCGGCGGGACCTACACCAATACAACAAGTGAGCTGACGTCGACGATTGACGGCGCGACACGCGTTACTCCTCCAGCATCAGCCAATTTGACCGTCAATGCCGGCCTTAATCTGGGTTTCAACAAATCGTTCTCGGGAACGGCGGTACCGGGCGGGACGGTTGACCTGACGTTCGATATTGAAAGCGCACCCAACTCGCCGGTTGACGCTACCGCTATCGGTTTCACAGACGATTTGGCAACCGTTCTCGCCGGTTTGACCGCCAATTTGCCGCCATCCGTCAATACCTGCGGTGGTTCGCTGACAGGTTCGGGCGGCGACACGTTGTTGACCTATGCCGGTGGTACTCTGTCACCGGGCGCCACTTGCCAGATCACGGTCAGCCTGAATGTTCCGGCGGGTGCCGCGTCTGGTAATTACACCAATACGACAAGCGCATTGTCGGCCACACCTGCTGGTGGAACCGCAGTCGACTTTCCGGCAGCGAGTGCTCCGCTGTCGGTTGGCGGATTGTTTTTCAGCAAGGAATTTATCAATGATCCGGTCGTAGCCGGCGATACCGTCACGCTGCGTTTTACAATGGACAATCAGCATCCGACGGACGACGCGACCGGCGTATTCTTTACCGACAATGTGCAGCTAAATCTTCCAGGGTTGGCTGCCTCAGGTCCTCCGACAGCCAACACCTGCGGAGGAACAATGTCGGGGACGACATTTCTGACCTACACCGGTGGCACTGTATCGGCAGGTACAAGCTGTACAATCGACGTCGATTTGACCGTGCCACCAGGGGCGGCAGATGGATCTTTCGGCAATGTGACGAGCAGTTTGACGGCGACCATGGGTGGCGGAGTCGTCATTGTGGATCCCGCGAACGATGACCTTGAAGTTTTTTCCAGTCAGCTGGTTCTGGCCAAAACCTTCACAGACGATCCGGTGGCGGCAGGCGATCCGGTGACATTAGAGTTCGTCATCACCAATTCCAATGCCACCCAAGCGGTCTCGGCGGTCGAATTTGACGATAACCTTGGTGCCGCGCTTGCCGGTTTGACGTTTGACAGCGTGCTGTTCAACGATTGTGGCGGAACGGTTGCGGGAACCGGAACCGACATGATCAGTGTCTCCGGAGTGGGAATTGCTGCCGGTGGCAGCTGTACGATCAGGACATCACTGACCGTTCCCGGGGGTGCCGCAGTGGGCGCCTATACAAATACGACCAGTTCCGTAACCGGCACAATTGGCGGCTTTCCGGTCTTTGGCGAAGCCGCTTCCGACGATCTGGATGTTTCGAATGTGGTTTCACCGACATTCACCAAATCCTTTGATGGTCCCTCGGTTCCAGGCGGAACACCGACGCTTACTTTCGACATCATCAACAATGATACGGTCAACAGCCTGTCGGTATTCGGCTTCACCGACGATCTTGATGCGGTGATCACCGGGCTTGTTGCCACGGGGACCACTACCAACACCTGTGGCGGCACCGTTTCCGGCACCTCCCTTCTTACATTCGTCGGCGGCACGCTTGCGCCTTCGGCAAGCTGCACGATTGTGGTTGACCTGGCTGTGCCCGGTACAGCAACCGCGGGCACCTATCCCAACACCACCAGCGATTTGGTCTCAAACGGTCTTCCCGTTGCCGGCCCGGCGACGGCTGACCTGACGATCGAGCCACCTCCCACCTTCGCCAAGGTGTTTGCACCTAATCCGATATTGTTTGGCGGCGTTTCGACCCTGACATTCACCATCGACAATTCGGCTTCCACCTTGGCGGCCTCGGCGCTTGATTTCACTGACAATTTGCCCGCCGGCGTCACGGTTGCCACCCCGGCCAATGCGTCCACGACGTGTACCGGCGGAACGGTGACGGCCGCGGATGGCTCAGGCGTGATCAGCTATACCGGCGGTACGGTCGGGGCTGGTGCGGTCTGTACCGTGCAGGCCGATGTCACCTCGATGACCGCCGGTGCGCATGTCAACACAACCGGTGACCTGACCTCGTCATCCGGCAATTCCGGTACGGCAACCGACACGTTGACGGTTGGGGATCCGATGGCCGACCTTTCCATTGCGCTGGCCGACAGTCCGGACCCGGCTGTTTCGGGCGGTGCTCTGGCTTACACGGCAACGATCACCAATAACGGGCCGCAGGATGCGACCAATGTGGTCATGACCGTCACGCTGCCGGCAGGAGTGACTTTCGTCTCAACAACAGGCTGCGCTGAAGACCCGAACGGTGTTCCGACGTGTTCGATCGGTTCAATTGCGTCTGGCGCAAACGCCGTCGTGACGATCGACGTGACGGTTGATGGCGGAACGACCGGGGTTATCACGGCGCAAGCGACGGTGACGGCGGACGAGGCCGATCCTGACCTTGCGAACAACTCGGTGAGCGAAGACACCACCGTGAACACGCCTGCCGCCGATATCTCGGTGACATTGGTTGATGATGTCGATCCTGTCATCACCGGCAATCCGGTCGAATATACGGCGACGGTGACAAACAACGGTCCCCAGGATGCAACCAACGTGGTGGCGACGGTGACACTGCCGGCGGGTGTTACCTTTGTTTCGACGTCCGGCTGCGCGGAAGATCCGAACGGCGTGCCGACCTGCAGCCTGGGAACCATCGCCAATGGTGGCAATGCGGTGTTTACGATCAATATCAATGTTGATGCCGGAACCGTCGGTGTGATCCAGCACCAGGTCGATGTCGTGTCCGATCTTGTCGATCCGGCTCCGGGCGACAATTCGGTCGTCGAAGACACTACCGTTGACTTCCCGCTTGGCACCGTCACGATCGTCAAGAACACCGCCCCTGCAGCGGCCGGCGACGGAACATTTGAATTTTCCTCCGCCGATGCGGATTTCGATGCGATCTCGCTGACCACGGTCGGCAATACTGCAACCTCGGCAGCAATCGCCAAACCGGCCGGTGTCTACACTGTCAGTGAAGATATCACGACCGGGTGGGTGCTGAATGCGATCGTGTGCACCGGTGATACGGACGCCGGCACGGTGATCGACCTGCCAAACCGGTCTGTCGACATCGATATCGACAATGGCGAGGCGATTGTCTGTACGTTCACGAATATTCGCGATGGCAATGAAGTTATCCGGCAGACGCAAGAATCGATCATGAAATTCATGGAGCACCGCGCCGACCAGATGACTGCCAACCAGCCCGACCTGGGATCAAGGCTGAAAGAGCGCAGCACGCCGGGTGTCGCTCCGCTGGAATTTACCGGCAGCGGAACGCTTTCCTCTTCGAACTCGAAATTCTCGACGAGTTTGCACAAGATCAAAACCTGGCATTCGAGCCAGCATGGTGCAAACGACTACGACACGCCGAAGTTTGATGTCTGGGTGAACGGCTTTTTCTCACACACCGACACGACCGGCAGCAACAGCCATCTGGGCATGCTGCATTTGGGCGCCGACTATCTGATCAATCCAAATCTGGTGGTTGGCGGCATTGTACAACTGGACTGGGCGGGATGGGATTCGTCCACGACGGTTGCAACGGTCGATGGTTTTGGCTGGATGGCCGGGCCGTATTTCGTCGCCAATCCATGGCAGAATATCTACATAGACGGGCGGGTTCACTACGGTCAGTCCTACAATGACATCAATCCGATCGGAACCTACACTGATCAGTTTGACACCGACCGGTTCCTGGCCAGCTTGCAGGTCACCGGTTCGATGAGCATGGGTAATCTCAACGTCAATCCGGCTGCCGAATTGCTCTATTTCCACGAGCGGCAGAAGACCTATATCGACACGCTCGGCAATACGATACCCAGCCAGACACTGGAACTGGGACGTGTCATCTTCGGACCGCAGTTCAGCTACAACATGGTGCTTGAGGACGGCGGAACGCTGACGCCATCGGCCAAGTTCGAAGGCATCTGGGATTTCCGTTCCAAGACATCGACGACCCCGACCGGCTCAGTCGAAACCATCGGCGGATTGCGTGGCCGCGCAGACATTGGCCTGGCCTACACTTCGCCGGGTGGAACCTCCGTGAGGGCGAGCGGATTCTATGATGGAATCGGCCGGTCAGGCTTTGAAGCTTATGGCGGGCAGCTCGAGATCAATGTGCCCCTGCAGAGAGCAGAATAAGCCCTTAGAACACCTGCCCTTTTCGGCGCTAAGGATTTGACTCTTAGCCGGTTTTAGGGAACGCTAACTTACGGGAACCAAATGGTGCGGCGTTTGTTTCAGGGGGAGTACCTGCGTGTTTTCAAGTCGAAGTTTTTTTGCCGCGGCAGTCTCGGCGGCGCTGGTTGCCATTGGTTCTTTTGGAACCTCATCAGCATGGGCCGCCTGTGCGGCGGTGGAGGGGCGCGGCATCGGCCCGTCGCAAGACCATGCCGGTTTCCTGGCACGTCAGGATGCGACTGCCAGGGCCTATCAGGGTGGTGCAGCCGGGGCGCAAATCCAGTATTCGCAGCCGGCATGTTTCTTCCTTGACGACGGAACCAACAACGTGTCGTGCCAGGTTCAGGCGTCGTGGTGCACCACGCCTGTGGCGGCACCCCGGCCGCCGGTTCGCATTCAGCCGGTCGAGCCGCATCCGCCGAGAAGGATCGACCCGATCTTCCGCATCCAGCCGCATTTTCCACGCTTTCGCAAAGGCTGCCGCAAATTCACTGCCGAAGCGTCTGACCATACGGTCGATGGTGCCCAGGCCCTGGTCTATCACACGCTGGACAATGCGCTGCGGCGGCGCACCGGCCGTTCGCTGCAAAGCCGCGGTGTCAGAGCGTATCAGCCGGGTTGCTACCGTCTTGGCGGCCACTATGCCCGCTCGGTGATCATCCAGTGCCGCATGACCGCGAAGGTCTGTGGCTGGTAACGCCGATCTGGTGTGTACTGAATGACAATACGGCCGGTTCGCCGGCCGTATTTTTTGTCCATCAATATCGACGGTGAACCCGTTTGTTGGCGACCAGCAATCGCTGCTTGTGGCGTTCGCGGGCAAAGACAAACAGGCCGGAGCCGGCGATCAGGACGATGCCCAGAACGGTGGCCGAACCCGGCAAATCGCCCCAAATGACAAAACCCCACATGACCGCCAGCGGAAGCCCGACATATTCAAACGGGGCGATTGTTGCGGCATCGGCCAGCCGGTAAGCCTGCGACAGCGCGTAGCCGATGATGGCAGAATTGATGCCCAGACCGATAAACAAATACTGGTCGAATCCCGATGGCCAGACCCAGGCACGCAACAGAAATGTCACGCTGTCATTGGCTGTTTCCGTGACAAACCCGCCATCGCCGGCAACGAGATAAAATCCAAGTGAAACGATGATGAAGATTGCCTGGATGTAGACCGCCATGGCCGAAGCCTTGCTGGTGGCGCCGAGCTTGCGGGTCAGCACCTGGTTCATTGCATAGGCAAGGGCCGACGCCACGGGTAGCAACAGCAACGTCATGCTGGCGGTGCGCGAACTGCTGTCTTCCCAGGGCTGCACCATCACCACCACGCCGGCAAAACCCGCAGCGACCGCGCCAAGTCGCATGGGTCCGACCTTCTCGCCGAGGAAGGGGATCGACAGCAAGGTGATCATCAGAGGGGCGACAAAAAACAATGCTGTTGCATCGGCCAGCGGCACTACCGCGAGCGCGGTGAAAAAAGTCAGGTTTGAGATGACGATCAAAATGCCGCGTATGGCGTGCAATCCCGGCGTTTTTGTTTTCAAAATCGACCAACCGCCCTCAAACTGCACCAGCAGCAGCGAGAAGATGATGCCGATTGAGGAACGAAAGAACACCATCTGGTGCAGGGGATAGCCGCCCGACAATTGTTTGATCAGCATGTCGTTGACGGAAATCGCCGTCATGCCGGCTATGATGAAGGCAATGCCCGCCGCCGGGCGGTTGGAAAGGGAGACTGGCTGAGTGGCGCTCATGGCCGCGCATAACACGCAGGCATTCGTTTAGGTTACTGAAAAACGTCATGTTCTGTGGGCGGTTTTGCCGGCGGCCGGAACAGCAAGATCGGCACATTTGGAGATTTTCGAAACAAATACCCCTGTGAATCGCGGGCATGACCCGACAAATTCTTCGCCAACCGGCAGCTTCTCGCCTATATCAAATGCGGACATCTCCAGAGGCGGCCATGCGCTTTTCGCAGAATTTTTTGGATGAAATACGGGACCGGGTGCCGATTTCGTCGGTCATCGGTCCGCGTGTCACCTGGGACAAGCGCAAGACCAATACCTCACGCGGCGACTGGTGGGCCTGCTGCCCGTTTCACGGCGAGAACACACCGAGCTTCCATTGCGAGGACCAGAAAGGCCGGTACCATTGTTTTGGCTGCGGCGTTTCAGGCGATCATTTCCGCTTTCTGACCGAACTTGACGGTCTGTCCTTTCCTGAATCCGTCGAGCGCATTGCCGACATGGCCGGCGTGCCGATGCCGGCGCGCGACCGGGAAGCTGAAGCGCGGGAAGAAAAACGCGCCACGCTTTACGATGTCATGGAACTGGCGACAGGGTTTTTTGAGGAGAAACTGCAGGGTGCCGAAGGTGCAAAGGCGCGCGCCTATCTCAGGGAACGCAGCCTGACATCGGCGACCCAGGCACGGTTCCGCATGGGCTATGCACCCGACAGCCGCAACGCCCTGAAAGAGTTTCTTGCCGGAAAGGGCGTTGAAAAGGAAAAGATCGAGGCCTGCGGACTGGTCGTCTTCGGGCCGGACATTGCCGTTTCCTATGACCGGTTCCGCGACCGGATCATGTTTCCGATCGCCAATCCGCGCGGCAAGGTGATCGCCTTTGGCGGCCGGGCCCTGTCACCCGATGTTCCGGCCAAATATCTCAATTCACCGGAGACCGAGCTGTTCCACAAGTCCAACGTTCTTTACAATCTCGGTCCTGCCCGGGAGGCGGCCCGCAAGGCCGGAACGGTCATTGCGGTCGAAGGCTACATGGATGTCATCGCACTGGCGCAGGCAGGTTTCGACAATGCGGTTGCGCCGCTGGGAACAGCACTGACCGAGCGCCAGGTTGAATTGCTCTGGCGGGTGGGTAATGAACCGGTGCTTTGCTTTGATGGCGATCAGGCGGGCATGAAGGCGGCATGGCGGGCGGCCGATCTGATCCTGCCGATGATCGGGCCGGGGCGCTCGACCCGGTTTGCATTGTTGCCAGACGGCCAGGACCCGGATGATCTTGTCCAGCACTCCGGCGCGGATGCGTTTGCTGCCATCATCAAGCAGGCGCTGCCGCTCGCTGACCTGATCTGGATGCGTGAAACGGCATCGGGCGTGTTCGACACGCCAGAACGCCGCGCCGAACTGGAGAAGACGCTTCGCAATCTGGTTTTCCAGATCAAGGATGAATCGGTTCGGCGTCACTACCAGCAGAATATGCGCGAACGAATACAGTCCTATTTCGGTTCGCGATCTGACCGGAAGCCGGCTTCCGGCGGTGAAAGAAAATACGGCGATGCCCACGCCAAGAGCCGGTTGGCGGTGTCTGACAGTCTTGCCCGCTCGGCGCTGGTCAAGAATGCCGGCGGGATCATGCCGGTCCGTGAAGCGGTTATTATTGTCGCCCTGGTCCACCATCCGGCGCTGATCGACGAATATTTCGACCAGATCGAAACTTTTGAGGCGCGGCACCCGGAATTGCAGCAGCTGCATGGCGCGCTTTTGGATGCCGTTGCTCATGACGAAGCGAGTGAACCTGGCGCGATCATCGCGGTCATCGAACGGCACGGGCATCTGGAAAGCTGGGATCGCGCTGTCGCACTGGTCAACCGCACACGCACCTGGCCGGTACTGGCCGATGCCGCGCTTGATGATGCCCGCGACGCATTTGCCCAGGCGTTGCACTTGCACCGCGCCGCAGGAGCGCTACATAGGGAGCTTAAAGCCGCCGAGGCTGCGCTTGCAAACGAGCCAACGGAGGAGAATTACAATCACCTCCTGGACATCCAGTCCCAGTTCAGGGACGCGCAGGCCACGGAAGCTCTGATCGAAGGTTTTGGCGCCTCGTCCGGACGTGCCGGGCGCAGCATGTAGCGTCCGAAAAGGAGCGCTGATTCGCTTTTTTTGGCGAATCAGGGCATTGGCGGCTTGACCTAAGCGAAATTTGGCGGAATCAGAGGGGGTTATTCCACTTCTGAGGACGAACGACATCTGGACGCCGGTGAAAACCGCTGTTCCCGGGGTAATTGGCCGCAAACATGAACGATCTGAACAGGGTTAAGCGGGAATTAACGACAAAACCTGTAAATCTGTCTGACAGATCGGTTTCGCGCGGCCAGCATTGCGGCGGGCGGCTGACACAGGGCGAATTCTTACCATAGGTGTGCGCTTGACAGACAGGCGCCGGCTATCTGGAGAACAAACAAGCATGGCAACGAAAACCAAAGAAAAAGAAGAGGCCGAAACCGAGCGCGAAAGCACACCGGATGGGCCGCTTCTTGATCTCTCCGACAATGCTGTGAAGAAAATGATCAAGGCCGCCAAGAAGCGCGGCTTTGTCTCCATGGACGAACTCAACTCGGTTCTGCCGTCTGACCAGACGGATCCGGACAAGATCGAAGACACGATGTCGATGCTGTCCGACATGGGTATCAATGTCATCGAGGAAGATGATTCCACCGACGATGCCAGCAATGACAACAAGTCCGGCGAAGCCTCCAAGGAAGTCGCCGAACAGACCGGCAGCGCTGTAGCCACTGTTGCCAAGAAAGAACCGACGGACCGCACCGACGACCCCGTGCGCATGTATCTGCGCGAGATGGGCTCGGTCGAGCTGCTGTCGCGCGAAGGCGAAATCGCCATCGCCAAGCGCATTGAAGCGGGCCGGGAAACCATGATTGCGGGCCTGTGCGAAAGCCCGCTGACCTTTCAGGCCATCATCATCTGGCGCGACGAATTGAACGAATCCAACATTCTGCTGCGCGAGATCATTGACCTGGAAGCGACCTACGCCGGGCCGGAAGCCAAGCAGGCGCCGAAGGTGCCAACGCCGGAAGAGATCGAAGCGGAACGCAAGGCCAAGGAAGAAAAGCAGCGCGCACTGCGCCGTCCGCGCGAGGATGACATCACCAATGTCGGCGGTGAAGGTCAGCCCGAGGAAGAGGATGACGAGGAAGATGAGGCCAATCTGTCGCTTGCGGCGATGGAAGCCGAGCTTCGCCCGCAGGTCATGGAGACCTTTGACGTCATCGCCTCAACCTACAAGAAACTGCGCAAACTGCAGGACCAGCACGTTGAGGGCAGCCTTGGCGACGGCAACAAACTGTCGACCTCGCAGCAGCGCCGCTACAAGCAGCTGAAAGAAGAGCTGATTACGGCGGTCAAATCGCTGTCGCTCAACAATGCCCGTATCGAAGCTTTGGTCGAGCAGCTTTACGACATCAACAAGCGTCTGGTGCGCAATGAAGGCCGACTGCTGCGCCTGGCGGAAAGCTACGGCGTCGACCGCACCGAGTTTCTCGAGCACTATCAGGGCTCCGAACTCAATCCGGACTGGGTCAAGACCGTGTCTGCATTGCCGGGCAAAGGCTGGAAGGAATTCGGCAAAAGCGAAAAGAAGAACATCAAGGAGTTGCGCACCGAAATACAGGCGCTGGCGACCGAGACCGGTATTGCGGTTACCGAATTCCGCCGCATCGTCAATCAGGTGCAAAAGGGCGAGCGCGAGGCGGCGATCGCCAAGAAGGAAATGGTTGAAGCCAATCTGCGTCTCGTCATCTCGATTGCCAAGAAATACACCAATCGCGGCCTACAGTTCCTCGACCTGATCCAGGAAGGCAATATTGGCCTGATGAAGGCGGTCGATAAATTCGAGTATCGCCGCGGCTACAAGTTCTCCACCTATGCGACGTGGTGGATCAGGCAGGCGATCACCCGCTCGATTGCCGATCAGGCGCGCACCATCCGCATTCCGGTGCACATGATCGAGACGATCAACAAGATCGTTCGCACCTCGCGGCAGATGCTGCACGAGATCGGGCGCGAGCCGACGCCGGAGGAGTTGTCCGAAAAACTGGCCATGCCGCTTGAGAAAGTGCGCAAGGTGCTGAAAATCGCCAAGGAGCCGATTTCGCTTGAGACCCCGGTCGGTGATGAGGAAGATTCCCATCTCGGCGATTTCATCGAGGACAAGAATGCCGTGCTGCCGATCGATGCGGCGATCCAGGCCAATCTTCGCGAGACGACGACACGGGTGCTGGCCTCATTGACACCGCGCGAGGAACGGGTGCTCAGAATGCGCTTCGGCATCGGCATGAACACCGACCACACGCTTGAAGAGGTCGGACAGCAGTTCTCGGTGACCCGCGAACGCATCCGGCAGATCGAGGCAAAGGCGCTTCGCAAGCTGAAACACCCGAGCCGGTCCAGGAAGCTCAGGAGCTTCCTGGACAGTTAGGGCGCTTTCACGGTTACAACATCGAACCCGGCCATTGTGCCGGGTTTGTTTTTGAAAGATGATTGTCTGGTAATCATGGAAGCCGATACGTGACGCCTGAATTTCTGCTGACATCTCTCATTGTCGTTCTGGCTCCGGGAACCGGCGTGATCTACACGCTGGCTGTTGCGTTGACCCGGGGCAGAACGGCAAGCGTGGCCGCTTCGCTTGGCTGTACGCTCGGCATCACGCCGCATATCGCGGCGGCCATCCTCGGGGTCGCCGCGCTGTTGCACACCAGTGCCCTGGCATTCCAGCTGTTCAAATATGCCGGTGTTGCCTATCTCTTGTATCTCGCCTGGCAGACATTGCGCGAGGGCGGAACGCTGTCGGTCGATGCAGAACGGAAGTCGGGTGGCATGACTTCGATCGCGGTAACCGGATTTCTGATCAATATCCTCAATCCGAAACTGTCGATCTTCTTCCTTGCTTTCCTGCCGCAGTTTGTTGATCCGGCCGAAGCTTCGCCGCTCGCCAGCATGCTTCTGCTTTCGACGGTGTTCATGGTCATGACATTTGTGGTTTTCGTCGCCTACGGCGCGGTCGCGTCGGTGGCGCGAACACGCCTGCTGGGCAACCGGACAGCGATGGGCTGGCTGAGGCGCAGCTTTGCTGCGGCATTTGTTTTGCTGGGTGCGCGACTGGCACTCAGCGAACGCTAGTGCTCTAGAACGCCCTGAATGTCATTGTGGTCAGCGAGCGGACGATGCCCGGAATGTCGAGCACCTTTTCGTTGATGAACTTGCCGACGTCCTGATCTTCGCCGATGTAGATTTTGGCCAGCAGGTCATAATCGCCGCTGGTCGAATAGAGCTCCGATGCGATCTCGCGTTCGTAAAGCTTGTCAGCGACCTCGTAGGTCTTTCCCGGTGCGCATTGCAATTGCAGGAAGACCGGTTTCATGAGCAATTCTCCGTGGCGTTTTTCGGCGGCGGTACCGGACGTCGTTTATCGCAATACCGGAGCGCGGATCAATCGTAATTGCATCGTGCGGTGCCCGCAACGCTCAAGCTTCCTTGAAGAGTACATTCTCGTCGATGAGATAACGCGCAAACAGCGGCAGGCTGGCCCCGCCGACGGCGCGTGACCGGGTGCCGATTGATCCGGCGCAAATCTTCGGAAGACGAATTCCGCGCGTATCGATGTCTTCAATCTGGCGGCCGACCTCGGCAACCAGTCGTTCCCTGACGGGTTCAGGAAAGCCGCCATCAATGATTGCCGCCTGGAAATCGATTACCGAACAGGACGACACAATGGCAATTGCCAGCGCTTTGGCTGTTTGCGTGATCCACTCATCAAGGCTGGGTCCGAGATCGTTCCAGCCATCCGGGTCGAGCCAAAGCGGCGAGGGGTCTTTACCAGCCTCTTCGAGCATGCGCTCCAGAACCACGATGGAGGCATGATCGATGAGTTTGCCGGGCGGAAACGAGATGCCTGCGACTGGCATCGCTCCGAAGGAACCAGCGTTGCCGCTGCGCCCCGAATAAAGCGAATGGTTGAGCACGATACCGCCACCAATGAACGTGCCGACGAAGAAGTAGACGAAATCGGTAAATTCCGGCCCGCGGCCGAACACCAGTTCCGCGCCGCATGCAGCTGTCGCATCGTTCTGGAGGAACACCGGAAACGGGACGATATCGCTGATCACCGAAGCCAGGTCGACATCGCGCCAGCTCTCCATCGACGCCGGGTCAACGCCGATTTCCTCGGCCCAGTTCCACAGTTCAAACGGCGTTGCGATGCCAAGGCCGGCGATCTTGCTGCGTTGTGCGGAATTCAGTTTGCCGGCCAGTTCAGTGACGCCATCACGAACGAATTCGGCAATCTGTCCGGGGTGGGGATAGTTGTAGACTTGATGAAGCTCACCGCGGACACGGCCGATGAAATCCATCAAGAGCAGATCAGCGCTGCGCCGGCCGATCTTCAATCCGAATGAGTAAACGCCATCGGGATCAAGCTTCATGGGAACGGACGGCTGGCCGACCTTGCCGCGTACCGGTTCGCCGCGAGTGAGCAGGCCGTCGCGCTCAAGTTGCCGCATGATGACCGAGGTGGTTTGCGCTGACAGCCCGGAACGTCTTGCAATCTCGGCTTTTGAAAGACCGGCATGCCTGCGGACAAGCGACAGGATCAGCCGTTCATTATGCGCGCGCACCCGGACCTGGTTGGCGCCACCGCTCGGATCGAGCACACGCGCCTTGTCTTCCCCGGATTCCGTTTGCATATCGTGCTGGTTCATCGTTTTGCCCACCGTTGCCGGAACGGCCATATCACACAGGCTTTCATGATCGGGCGAAAAAATTAATAAATCAAGTTTATTTATTTATTGACAGAGGTTGAGATATGCTGTTTTCTTTGACGGGATCTGAATGCTGGCGGACCTGAAATTTCGATGCCGGATGACGATCTCTTCGATATATCTCGGGAGGATATCCATGAAAAAGACACTTATCGCTTCAACCCTTGGTGCGATGGCGCTTGGTGCTGCATTTGCAACGCAGGCCCAGGCGGCCAGCCACGCAATCAGCGCTTGCCTGATCACCAAAACCGACACGAATCCGTTCTTTGTGAAGATGAAGGAAGGTGCGACTGCCAAGGCAGAAGAACTCGGCATCGAACTGAAAAGCTATGCCGGCAAGTTTGATGGCGACCACGAGACCCAGGTGCAAGCGATCGAGACATGCATTCTGGACGGCGCGAAGGGCATCTTGCTGACCGCATCTGACACTTCGTCGATCGGTTCTTCTGTGAAACAGGCACGAGATGCCGGCCTGCTTGTCATTGCGCTTGATACTCCGCTGGATCCCGCTGATTCTGCAGATGCAACATTTGCCACCGATAACTACCTGGCCGGGTTGCTGATCGGACAATGGGCCAAGGGCCAGCTTGGCGACGCGGCTGCGGATGCGAAGATCGGACTTCTGAACATCAACATTTCGCAGCCGACCGTCGGTGTTTTGAGGAATCAGGGTTTCCTTGAAGGATTTGGAATTGATCTGGGTGATCCCGGCAAATGGGGCGATGAGACCGATTCCAGAATTGTCGGCCATGACGTGTCAGACGGCTCCGAGGAAGGCGGCAGGAAAGGAATGGAGAACCTGCTGGCCACCGATGCAGGCATCAATGTTGTCTACACCATCAACGAACCCGCTGCGGCCGGCGCCTATGAAGCGCTCAAGTCGCTTGGCCGGGAAAACGATGTGCTGATCGTTTCCGTCGATGGCGGCTGCCCGGGCGTTCAGAATGTCAAGGACGGCGTGATCGGCGCCACCTCGCAGCAATACCCGCTGTTGATGGCGTCACTTGGCATCGAGGCGATCAAGAAATGGGCGGAAGATGGTTCGAAGCCGGAAAACACGCCAGGCAAGGACTTCTTCGATACCGGCGTTGGCCTCATCACCGACAAGCCGGTTGATGGAGTAGAATCCATTTCGGTTGAAAAAGGTCTCGAGCTCTGCTGGGGATAATAAAACCTGTGCTCGGGAGGCGCCTGGCGCGCCTCCCGGTCTGCTAAAGTATGTCCGGACAATTTCGCGAATCTGATCGGCGGTTTGAGCAAGACACGCTCTAAGAACCGTCACGGGGGAGTTATGTCTGATACAAATCAAAACACCGGAAGTTATGAGACTGCAGCAAGCCGGTCGGAGACGGTTGCCGAATTTGAAGATCACCGGCGCGGTTTCGTGGGTCAGTTACAGAGCACGCTACACACCAATCCGTCTTTTGTTCCGCTGATCGTCCTGATCGCAGCGATTGCAATTTTCGGAATTCTGTTGGGCTCGAAGTTCTTCTCGCCCTTCGCAATGACGCTCATTCTTCAGCAGGTGCAGATCGTTGGAATTGTCGCTGCCGCCCAGAGCCTTGTCATTTTGACGGCGGGCATCGATTTGAGTGTTGGCGCCATCATGGTCTTGTCCTCTGTTGTGATGGGACAGTTTACATTCCGCTACGGATTGCCGGCACCGGTCTCGATTGCGTGTGGTTTGGCTTGCGGAACGCTTATCGGCGCGATCAACGGCTGGCTCGTAAGCCGGGTGAAACTTCCCCCTTTCATTGTTACGCTGGGAATGTGGCAGATCGTGCTTGCAACGAATTTTCTTTATTCGGCAAACGAAACAATCCGGTCACAGGATATCGAAGCCAACGCGCCATTTCTTCAGGTCTTTGGCTCCAAGGTCAGTATTGGTGGTGCCTCATTTACCGTCGGTGTCATCTTCATGCTGATCCTGATTGCGGTTCTTGCCTACGCGCTCCGGCACACGCCATGGGGGCGCCATGTGTACGCCGTGGGCGATGACCCAGAGGCGGCTGAACTCTCAGGCGTCAATGTCCACAGAACCTTGATGTCGGTCTACATGCTGTCCGGCCTGATTTGCGCATTTGCCGGCTGGGCGCTCATCGGACGGATTGGCTCTGTTTCGCCGACATCCGGTCAGCTCGCCAATATCGAAAGCATCACTGCGGTCGTGATCGGCGGCATCTCGCTATTCGGCGGCAGGGGATCGATCCTCGGCTCGCTCTTCGGCGCATTGATCGTCGGCGTTTTCACGTTGGGCCTCAGGCTCCTTGGCGCGGATGCCCAATGGACTTTCCTGCTCATCGGGCTTCTCATCATTGCCGCAGTGGCAGTCGACCAGTGGATCAGAAAGGTTTCGGGATAATGGCTGAGAATGTACCTGTCGTGGAAGGCCGGGGCATCGTCAAGCGTTACGGCCACGTGACTGCCATCGACCATTCGGACTTTGAATTGCGTCAAGGTGAGATCCTGGCCGTTATCGGAGACAATGGCGCCGGAAAAACTTCAATCGTCAAAGCGATTTGCGGCGCCACCATCCCTGACGAAGGCGAAATTCTCATCGACGGAAAACCCGTTTCCTTCTCGTCACCGATGGATGCGCGGGAAATGGGAATCGAGATCGTCTACCAGACCCTTGCCATGTCGCCGGCTCTTTCGATCGCGGACAACATGTTCATGGGCCGGGAGATCCGCAAGCCCGGATTCTTGGGCAAGTACCTTTGGCAGCTCGATCGCCCCGCAATGGAAAAGTTTGCAAGGGACAAGCTGACCGAGCTTGGATTGATGACCGTCCAGTCGATCACGCAGGCGGTAGAAAGCCTTTCAGGCGGTCAACGCCAAGGCGTCGCGGTGGCCAGGGCAGCTGCATTCGCGTCAAAATTCATCATCATGGACGAGCCGACAGCTGCGCTTGGTGTGAAGGAATCGCGACGGGTGCTGGAACTGATCCTGGATGTGAAGTCGCGCGGCATTCCGATCATACTGATCAGTCACAACATGCCGCATGTTTTCGAGGTTGCTGACAGGATTCATGTGCATCGGCTGGGAAAACGCCTCTGCACCATCGACCCGAAAGACTATTCCATGTCCGATGCCGTGGCCTTCATGACCGGTGCGAAAGAGCCGCCTGAAGAGGCGGCTGCCGCATGACATGAACGCGCAGGAACTGGCGGCCGAGATTGTTCGGCGCGCGCGGGACAAAAGCCGATTGATAACGGCAATTGCAGGCCCACCCGGCTCTGGAAAGTCGACATTGGCGGCTGAGGTGGTGGAAAGTCTCCATTCGATGGGTGAAAACGCGGCGCTGCTGCCAATGGACGGCTTTCACTTTGATAATGCTGTATTGGATCAGCGCGGATTACTGCCGCGAAAGGGTGCGCCGGAAACATTCGATTCGTTTGGATTTTTCCGCAGTTTACGGGCGATCAGGACAGGCAATCGGCCAATTGCCGTGCCCGTCTTCGACCGCGAGCTCGATCTCGCCCGCGCCGGTGCGAGGATTATCGTGCCGGAAAACCGCCTGATAGTTGCCGAGGGTAACTATCTTCTGCTCAATACCGATCCGTGGACGGATCTTGCGCCGCTTTTCGACCTGACTGTGTTTCTCGCTGTCGCAGATGACGAACTGGAAACACGTCTCATTCAGCGCTGGCTCGACCATGGGCACAACCAAAAGGCAGCCGAAACCCGCGCCCGTGAAAACGACATGGTCAATGCGCGACTGGTGAAGGAAGGATCGCGCAGGGCTGACATTGTGATCCATGATTGAGCAAAGCGGGATCAACCCGCTGAAAACGTGCCGGTTCTAGTGCAAAGATAAAAGCGGTACGGATTGGCGAACGGACAGAAACGACCAGATTTTCCGGGTCAGCCCGTTTGAATGCTGTGAATTGCGGTGCAGGCGGATGTCGAGGTTGATCTGCAGCGCCGCGCCCCCGGCCGGTGTCATCAGGCCTGCCTCGATGTCCGGCGCCACCAGGCTTTTAGGCAGCCATGCGACACCGGCGCCTTCGCGCGCGCGGATTCGCAGTGCCCCGGCCATGGAGTTTTCATAAGCAGTTTTCAGCCGGAGGCCGAGATCGCGCTCAGCCAGAAGCGGTTCGATGTGATCATTGATCGGCGCATTGTCCCCAAACCGCAAATAAGGCATCGCCGGCCCGTCCGGATCGCCGAGATCAAACAGGGGCTGACCATTTGATGCGCATTTGCAAACCGGGATCAGGGTGTCATGCCCGATCACGATGGAATCGAAATCGCGACCGGGCGCCACATTTCTCACGTATCGGCTTGCATAGGCGATGGCGAAGTCGACTTCACCTTCGGTGAGGTCTTTCAGGCAATTGGGCAGATCGTCAGCCCGTAATCTCGAAATGATCGGGCCGAACGAATTTTCGAATGCCTGCAGCCAGGCCGGAAAGAAGCGCCAGCCAATGGAATGCTGGGCGCCGAATTTGACCACATACCGATCGGGAAATGATTGCGCCTCGCGAATTTGCGAACGCTCATTTTCGATACGGGCAAGCGCCTGTTCGCCGGCTTCCAGCATCTGCCGCCCGGCATCGGTTAGCGAAACCGGATGCTTGGTGCGGTCGACCAGTGTCGCGCCAACCCAGTTTTCAATCGCCCTTATGCGGCGGCTGAACGCCGGTTGACTGACATTTCCGAGCTTTGCTGCCTGCGAGAAGTTTCCGGTCCTTGCCAAATTCGCCAAATCACGGAACCACAAGACGTCCATCAGTCAATCCTATGCAGTTTATGCATCATGTTATTGAAACATAACATTGGCGGCAATGGTGAATATGCGCGACGCTTGCCCGGTTAATCATACGGGTCCGCCATGGTCGTTGCCGCTGTTTCCAAACCTTCACCCGCCCTTGATCTGGACCGGTATCCCAGAGTTTCCCTTTGCCACCAGCCGACACCGATCGAGCCGATGATCCGGCTGAGCGAGGCGCTTGCCGGGCCGCAGCTTTTCATCAAGCGCGACGATTGCACCGGGCTGGCGACCGGCGGCAACAAGACCAGAAAGCTCGAGTTTCTGGTTGGCGACGCGCTGGCACAGGGTGCCGACATGCTGGTAACCCAGGGTGCCGTGCAATCCAATCATGTGCGCCAAACCGCTGCCGCGGCCTGTCGCTACGGACTCAAATGCCACGCGCTGCTGGAGCGGCGGGTGCCCGGACGGCAATCCAGCTATGAAAGTACCGGCAATGTGTTTTTCGACAAGCTGTTTGGCGCGACACTCGAGTTTCGCCCGGCAGGGCTCGACATGAACGCAGAAGCCATGGCGGTTTCTGACAAACTCAAGGCAGGCGGGCACAAGCCATATTTCATTCCCGGCGGCGGCTCCAACACTGTTGGAGCGCTGGGTTATGTGTCATGCGCACAGGAAATCGCCTCGCAGACCACCGACGCCGATCAAGGTTTTGATTGGCTGGTGACAGCAACGGGCAGTACCGGCACGCAGGCCGGTCTTGTGGCGGGTCTGCACATGCTGAGCCACGATCTTCCGGTCATGGGCATCAGCGTACGCCATCCCAGAAACAAACAGATCGCAGCGGTGCACGGGCTGACCAAATCGACCCTTGAAATGTTTGACGCGCCTCCCATCAACCCAAGCCGGGTGCTGGTTGATGACCGCTTCGTCGGCGAGGGTTACGGCATTCCGGCGCCATCGACACTTGAGGCGATTGCCATGACCGCGCGCCACGAGGGTGTTCTGCTCGATCCTGTCTATTCGGCCAAGGGAATGGCGGGGCTGATCGGACTGGTGCGCGAAGGATTTTTCAAGCCGACCGAACGGGTCCTGTTTCTTCACACCGGCGGTTCTGCCGCGCTGTTTGCCTATGAAGATGAAGATTTCGGGAATGGGGGATGAGTCTGCGCAAAGCAAACTGACTAGACAATCCAATGGAGGAAAGCATGAAATTGAAACTCAAATCACTGGCAATGGCCACGGCGTTGTCGCTTGTCACCGGCGCGGCATTTGGCGCCGAGAAGGTCAATATCGGTGTGCCGTCATGGACCGGTGCACAGGCCATTGCACATTTGTTGAAAGCCGTTGTCGAGATGCGCATCGGTGGCGAAGCCGGCTTGGTGCCGGGCAACAACGCGACAATTTTCCAGGCCATGCATCAGGGCAATGGCGATATCGACGTCCATCCCGATGTCTGGCTGCCGAACCAGGAGAGCTTCACCAAGAAATATGTCGATGGCGAAAAGACGGTTACCCTGTCGAGCAATCCGTATGAGGGCAACCAGGGCTTCTGCGTGTCGAAGAATTTCGGCGAAGCCAACAACATCACCGACATTGCTGATCTGGGCCGCCCGGACGTTGCCGCGAAAATGGACAGCGATGGCAACGGCAAGGGCGAGATGTGGATCGGTGCGCCGGGCTGGGCCTCGGCCAATGTCAACGAGGTCAAGGTTCGCGACTACGGCCTTCTGGACTTCATCGAGCCGATCCGGGCCGAGGAAAGCGTCAAGACGGCGCGTGTGAAGGACTCGATTGCCAAGGACGAGGGCTACGCCTTCTATTGCTACAAGCCGCACGCCATCTGGTACATGTTCGATGTCAAGATGCTGAGCGAGCCGACCTATGATCCGGCAAAATATGTGATGATCCAGCCGTCGGACGATCCCGACTGGTACAACAAGTCGATGGTCGCTTCCAAGGACGCGCTGAAGAATGTGCAGATCGCCTGGTCCAACACCTTGAAGGACAGGTCGCCGGCAATCGCCGAGTTTTTCGAGCGGTTCTCGCTGACGGCGGACGATGTCAGTGGCTTCGCCTTTGAGATTTCCGGCAATGGGAAAGACCCGGCCGATGTCGCCAAGGCCTGGGTTGAAGCCAATCCGGACCGCGTCGACGCATGGCTCGGCCTGTAGGCCAGCGAATATGAAACCCGCGGCGCCGATCATCCAAGCGGCGCCGCGATCCTGCCTGCACCAATGGTGGCGCGGTTCTGGTGCCGGCTCAATCGAGCCAATTCCACAAATTGCGGAAGGCGATCGGGGCGCATGAAATGAACGACACAGTCATTGAAGTCGCCAATGTGTGGAAAGTGTTTGGCGACAATGCAGCGGCGGCCCTGTCGGCGATCAGGTCGGACGGGCTGTCGAAGGCCGAGGTGCTTGAGAAGTTCAACGCAGTCGTCGGTGTTGCCGATGTCAGCCTTGAAGTGAACCGTGGCGAGATATTCTGCGTCATGGGCCTATCCGGCAGCGGTAAATCGACCCTGGTGCGCCATTTCAACCGTTTGCTGGAACCGACGGCGGGAAGCATCCGTATCGAGGGTACGGATGTCATGGGTCTCGAACACAAAGAGTTGCAGCAGTTCCGCAACCGCAAGATCGGCATGGTGTTCCAGAATTTTGCCTTGCTGCCGCATCGTTCGGTTCTCGACAATGTGGCGATGCCGCTGGAGATCCGTCAGATCAACAAGAATGACCGCATGCGGCAGGCGGAAAAAATTCTCGACATCGTTGAGCTGGGCGCATGGGGCAACAAGTTCGCCCATGAATTGTCGGGCGGCATGCAGCAAAGGGTCGGACTGGCGCGGGCGCTGGCTGCCGATCCGGACGTGCTGTTAATGGACGAGCCTTTCAGCGCGCTTGATCCGCTGATCCGCAGGCAATTGCAGGACGAGTTCATCAACCTGTCGCAGATTTTGAAGAAAACCACGATCTTCATCACCCATGACCTCGACGAGGCGGTTCGGGTCGGCGACCGTATCGCGATCATGCGCGACGGGCGTGTGGTGCAGATCGGCACCGCAGAAGAAATCGTCATGCACCCGGCTGATGACTATGTGGCCGACTTCGTTGCCGGCATCTCGCGCCTGAAAGTGGTGCGCGCGCATGCCGTCATGCAGAAAATCGACGCATTCAAGGCCAATGGCGGCAAGGTGCTGAAAAAGTACCAACGCGTCAATGAGGGCGAGACGCTCAGCGCCCTGATCAGCCTGGCAATGGAAGAGGAGGCGCCCATCATTGTCGAGGATGGCGGCGCGGATGTCGGGGTCATCACCAGGCGCGACATACTCAAAACGGTGATCGAGGGCACCGAAATGTCATGAACAGTCCGATTGACGATCTGGTTCCGGTCAAAAGCAGCGACGAGACGGCAGGCGCCAACCAAAACGAGGAGATCGAGCGTTTTGTGCGTACGAGCCCCGGCTATTACGCCCAACAGTTCGATGCCATTCGAAGCAGTTCGAAATTCACGCCGACTTTCAACCTGATGGCGGGCCTGTTCGGCCCAATCTGGTTCGGCGCGCGCAGCCTGTGGAAATGGGCGGTAGCCTTTTTGATTTTGGAGACGTTCGGGTTCGTGCAGATCGCGCTCGGATTGTTCGGCGATCTGGCCGCGGAAGCGCGCGAACGTATCGCTTCCATCGAGGGCACGCTGGAATTGCGCCGACAGCAACTGGCGGCGGCAATCGAGGACAATTCCGACAAGATCGACGTTTACAAGCGCACGGTGGAATCGCTGGAAGCCGCCATTGGCGACATCCGGCTGGAAGCCGAGCTGTTGGCCGAACAGGGTATCTGGATCGCGCTGACCGGGTTGGTCGTGCTGCTGCTTGCCAAGGCGGCGCAGTCGGTTATGGCCAACACCGTGCTGGAGGCCCGGTTTTCCGACTGGCTTTCCAATCCTGAACTGCCTTCCGGAATGCCGATGCGGCACATGGTGTTCAGCGCCGTCTTCATGGTCATCATCGTCATTGTCGCCATGCTGCATTACAGCTTTCCCGGCAGTTTTCCGTTGCTGGCCGATTTTCCGACCTTGCCGGAAATCAGGTTGACCGCCATAGACTGGGTTGAGGCGTTTTTCACTTTTGCGGTCACCAATGGCGATGCGCTGTTCGATTCGATCACCTATGTCATTCGCCTGATTCTGGATGCGCTGGAGGTGATCTTTGTCCAGACGCCGTGGATCGTGGTGGCCAGCTTCATCGTGTTGATGACCTGGCTATCGGCCGGCTACCAGACGGCGATTTACTCCGGGGCATTCCTGGCGTTCATCGGATTGCTGGGTTTCTGGGAAAAGGCGATGACGACGCTTGCGCTGCTGGGTACGGCGGCCTGTCTGTCGATCGCGATTGGAATTCCGCTGGGCATGTATGCCGCGCGGCGGCCGAGGTTCTACAACTTCATCCAGCCGATCATGGATTTCATGCAGACCATGCCGGCCTTCGTGTTCATGATTCCCGTCATCGCGTTTTTCGGCACCGGCAAACCGGCCGCGGTGGTGACCACCATGATCTTCGGCGGCACGCCGGTGGTGCGCCTGACGGTGCTGGGCTTGCGCGGCGTGCCCGAACATGTGCGCGAAGCGGCGATCTCGTTTGGCGCCAGCAAGTGGTATCTGTTGACCAAGGTGGACCTGCCGCTGGCAGCACCTTCAATCCGCGCCGGCATCAACCAGACGATCATGCTGTCACTGGCAATGGTGGTGGTCGCGTCGCTGATCGGCGCCAAGGGGCTGGGCGAAGATGTACTCGAAGCGCTGCAATACGCCAATGTCGGGCAGGGCATTCTGGCCGGATTTGCCATCCTGTTCTGCGCCATGATGCTGGACCGCATCGTTCAGGGCGCACGCAAGTAGGATTTCCGGCGAACTGATTGGGCTGACCTGCAGCGGAATTGCTCGCCGGATACGCTCTAATTGGTGATTTTCACCACGGCGCTGTGAAAAGCGTCATCGCTTAGTTCGGTGGCGGGGCCGGATGCCGCGCCTCCGCCCTCGCCGACTGAAGTTTCAGCCACGCCAAACACCAATGCGCCATCGTCGTCACGAGCAACAATTGTATAGCGCTCCAGGCGCTCGACATCGCCGGCGGCACAGGATGACCTGCCGGCAAACAGCTCTGCGCCTTCAACTGCATCGGCGCTGAAGCTGGAGGAGAAATCGCCCTCGCAGCCTTTTGCCGCGTCGAAAATCATTTGCGCCATGATTTCGGTCTGGCTGGCAAATTCATTTTCCACAAAGATGTGCGCCACAATCGTCCGCGCGTCGTTTCCGGCCACCGCGTGCAACCCTTTCAGATCCTTCGGCCGATCGGATTCGGTGACAAGTTTCAGACCCGTTTGGCCGGTCACCGCCATCAGGTTGAACAGCGCTTGCGTGGCCTCGATCTGCAGTTTTGGATCGACGGGCGGCGTTTCTGCCGCGACTTCGGGTGACTGAACAACGGGCGTCTTTTCAGCCGGCGCCGGGGCTGGTCCGTCTGACAGGCCCGGTCCTTTGCCATGGCGGGCGACATTCTGCTCGACGCAGCGGGCAAGCCGCGCCAGCAGTCTCGATGTGCCGGTCAGCCGGAACTGGTAGGAATTCTGGCTGTCGCGCACGTAGAGCACATTGCCGCGGCGAAAGCGCCGGACAATATAACCGTCTGCCGGCATGGGCATGCGGGCCAGCTGCGGCGACATGGCGGTCGCTGTGCCGCTTTGCCAGGAACCGCGATCGATGCGGTATTGCAGCCCGATATTTTCGCCGGTTGTCATGGTCCAGCCGGGTGAGGAAAAGCCGATCCACCACGAATAGTTGGAATCGACCTCCACACTCATGGAAATACCGGAGCGATATCTGGCGATCGCCACGCAGGAGGAAAACAGGCCGGTACTGTCGTTGACAAATGCGTCGCCCGACCAGCCGCCGGATTTGAAGCTTTCAACCACGCGTGATTGGGCGGGCAAGCAGAGTGTCAAAAACGCAATTGCTACCAGACATGCACGAACCATGAAGCCTCCCTGCGGGCAGATGCCCGAATGTTCTTCTAATTTAGGCAAGTATGGGGGAAGGGCGGATGGTGAGCAAGCGGCGACGGGCAAGCGGTCTGCGACGGGTTGTCCCCGATTGCCGCGGTCGTTGCTCGTGATTCTGCAATGCCCGCGCCTTCACGACAATTAAACGTTTTGGCGGTTGAATACCCCGACAGAACCGGGTCGATCACAGGTAGTTGCAGTTTTGAGAAAGCTCGAATTTGGCGCCTTGCTTGCTGCGGGACCGTCATTGTTGCTGATGGCGGAGCCGGCCCATGCCTATATCGGGCCTGGCGCCGGTGTCAGCGTTCTTGGGGCACTCGCCGGCCTGGTTTCGGTTCTGTTTCTGGCAAGCTGGGCACTCATTCGCTGGTCCGCCAAATCCGTTCTGTCGATCGGCCGGAAACGCCAGAATCATGCCGTTGCCGCTGGAGCGCCAACCCAGACTGGTCCGGCCGGCGCTGCCGCACCCGCTTCTGAGGTTCCACAGCGCCGCAAATCCGGCTCCAGTACCGCATTGCTGGTCTTTGCAGTGTTGTTCGGGGCAGTAGGCTGGCATGAAAGCTCACGGGAAACCTTTCACGACTGGGTGGCCGCAGCCCAGTTTGGACTGGGGGGTCTCGGCGACATCAATCTGGACCGGCATACCAGGCTGGAGCGCTTTCCGGCTTCGGCCTCCGGTGTGGTGGTGCATGATCCCGAAAGGGCGTTCGAAGGCTACAATATCGAACTCTCATCGATGGAACATTCAGCCCGTTTGCTCGACATGAAAGGCGAGGAAATCCACCGCTGGGAACTGGACCGCACTGCAATTACCAGAGCCTATGCCGCTGCGGGAAAACCGTTTACCGGCGATGCAAGGGGACCGTATTGGCGGCGGGTAAAACCATTGCCCGATGGCAGCCTTCTGGTGGTCATGGAAAACCATCGCACAACGCCCTACGGCGTTACCTTGATGAAGCTGGACTGGAATTCCAACATCGTCTGGGCCCAGCCGGATTTTTATCACCACTCCGTCGACGTTGCGCCGGATGGCCGCATCATCACGCTTTATCAGGAGATCAGCGACCAACCGCCTTCATTTGCTCCGGAAGCAAAGGTTCCGTTCCTTGACGAGGGTGTCGCCATTCTCGCAGCGGACGGCCAAGAACTGGACCGGATAGCAATTGCGGCTGCGTTCGAAGGCACGCCTTTTGCCAGCCACCTCAAAAGAGTGGCCGACAATGTCGATGGTGGCGATCCCTATCACATGAACACGGCCAATTATGTCACCGCGTCACAGGCACTCGCACTGCCGTTTGCCAATGAGGGTGATATCCTGGTCTGCATCCGAAACCTGGACATGATCGCCCTTCTGGATCCTGTCACCCGAAAGATCACCTGGGCGGCGTCGGGCAACTGGGTCAGGCCACATGAACCGCTGCTGACCGATCGGGGCACGATCCTGATCTATGACAACTCCGGCGGAGAGAACGGAACTTCACGGGTTGTCGAATGGGATCCGCTGGCCCAGAACTTCAGGTGGATCGCTGACAGAGCGAATGGCCTCAGGTTATTGAGCCCGATTTACGGGGCGATTGATGAATTGCCAAACGGCAACCGCCTGGTCTCTTCCAGCCTTGATGCCCGCGCCCTGGAGTTCGACCGGTCGGGAAAACTGGTCTGGGAATGGCGCCCGACCAGACGCTATGGACCTGAAAACAACCGAACCTCCGATCTGTTGGAAATGATCCGGGTTCCAATTGGTTTCTTCTCCGGGAAACTTGCCGGGACCGAAGCCGGTGATCAGGTCGCGGAAACAAGCCAATGAGCTATTTCGAGCATCTTTCGGTTTTCGGCGCGTTCAACCCGTTATTTACCACGGTCGATTCAACCCTTTCGTTCCTGCCGGTTTGGGCGAGGCTGATACTCTGGGGCGTGCTGGCGGGGCTCTGCTCCATGGCAATTTACCGCCGCATTTCCGCGCAAGGGCGGTTGAACGAACTCGCCGCAGAGATTCAATCAATCCGGCAGAAGCTCAAAACACTCGACGTTTCCGAGCCCGCCTATCGCGGCTTGGTCACCCAGTCGTTGCGGCTTGGCGGAAAACGGTTGGGGATTTCGCTGCTACCGGCTCTGGTTTCGGCGCTTCCGGTCATTTTTCTCGCCATTTGGGTCGAGGCGAACTACGCGCTTTCCAAACCCGAACCTAATTCGGTGGCCGCCATTCTGGTGGATAGTCCCGATTCCATCACCATCAACGGTGGTCAGAAACTGGCAGCCGGATGGTTGATCAACTGGCCACATGAAGGGGAAACACTGGCAGTGACCGACAGTGGCGGGAACCTGATCTACGAGATTACGCATCAATCGTCCCCGGGGCTTGCCGCTGTTCCCGGCGTGATGAAACTGCTGTTTGGCGCAAATGCGGGCGCGCTTCCCGACGGATCGACGGTCGACACATTGGTGATAGAGACGGCGCCACGGGCGTTGTTTGCCGAGCATGTCGTGTTTCCGCATCAATGGGCGATCCCGTTCTTCATGGCTTTGCTGCTGGCGTCTTTGGGCATGAAGTTCGTTTTGCGGATCAAGTAACCAGGCAACTGAAACAGGCTACGACATGGCAAAGACCGCTGCAGAGGAAACCATTTTCGATGTTCCGCGATTGAGCGCGTTCGGTTCGCGGCTTCTGGCCCGCCACGGCAACGCGCTGGCAAAACTCGCTTCGCTGGAAAGCAGGTTTCTTGATGAGCAGATCGACACGATCGACATCTCGCAACCGATTTTTGTTTGTGGTCTGGCGCGGTCCGGTACGACCGTGCTGCTGGAGATGCTCTCACACCATCCCGATACGGCTAGCCAGCGCTATCTCGACTATCCCTTTGTATTCACCCCCTACTGGTGGAACCGCTTTGTTGGCCTGGCCGCAAGAAAACCGCCGGAGCTTGGTGAACGCTCGCACAAGGATGGCTTGATGGTCTCAGCGGAAAGTCCCGAGGCGATGGAAGAACCGCTGTGGATGCATTTCTTTTCTGACTGCCATGACGCTTCAACGTCGAATGTCATGGACCATGAAACGTCAAATGCCGAGTTTGAAGGTTTCTACAAAAAGCACATGGCAAAGCTTTTGATGGTGCGGGACCGGTCGCGATATCTCGCCAAAGGCAATTACCACATCGCCAGAATTGGCTATCTGCACAAACTGTTCCCCGATGCCCGCTTTGTCATTCCGGTCCGTGATCCGGCAATGCACATTGCTTCATCGATGAAACAGCACAAATTGTTTGCCGAAGGGCAACAGCAATCGTCCGACGCCCGCCTGTATCTGGCACAGATCGGACATTACGAGTTCGGTCTCGATCGCAGTCCGATCAACATTGATCGCGATCAGACCGAAGAAATCATCGGGTGCTGGTCGGATGGTGAAGAGGTCAGGGGCTGGGCGTTGTACTGGTCGATGATCCACAATCACATCGCCGATGTTGTCGGGAATTCCACCGAAATTGGCGAACAGACGACCCTGCTTTCCTACAAGGCGCTGTGCGCCGATCCCGCAGACCATTGCCGCATGATCCTGTCCAGGTGCGGACTGGATAACGACGATGAAATGATCGACTGGGCCGAAAACAACATTCACGCGCAGCAATACTACAAGCCGTCGTTCTCTGAGCAGGAGTTGCAGATCATCGAGGATGTGACGTCTCCGGCGTACAATCGGGTCAAGCCGCTGTTCCAATCGCACTTGGGATAGCATGAAGCTTGATCTTTTGTGATCGTGCTACACCTCGCTCTTGTCCAGCCGCCTTTATCTGAAATCGCACGAGCCGGCGGACAGGATGCCTATTTGGCGAGCGGCGCAGCCATGGTGAGGAATTGCGAGCGGACCGGCTGGTCTTCGGTTTCAACGTCACCGGCACTTCCGGCGTTGAAACTGCGGCCCGGCATATGTCCCGACACCGCAGCCTGAGCCCTGCTTGCCACCGGGCCACCGAGGCTGAGTGAGACGGTCTTCAAATAGTCCTGTGCAACGGGTGATCGCCGGTCGGCGAGTATTTCGACGATCATGATGCGCAAATGCTCGTCACCCAGCTTGCGCAACAACGCAAGACCAAGCGCATGATCAACCGCCTCGTTGCCGGAGGCGGCCAGTGCTTGCAGCGCTGCTCTTTGAACATGGGCCGACGGGTCGGGCAGCAGATCAATAAGCGCATGGACCGCCCCCGGACTACCGATCTGACCAAGTAGTGACGCAATACGGGCACGAACCCGGACATCGGTTTCCGCTCGCAACGCAGCAATTGCGATTGCGGTGGCTTGGTCCGGTTTCAGGCCGCGCAGCTGCCAGACTGCGGCAATTCGGGCGCTTGGTTCAACGGCGCCCAGTTGAGATTTTATCCAGTCTGCGCCATTACCCGATACGGTATCGCCGGGTGTTTCCTCCGGCGCCGGCCCGCTGCCGGCCGCTACGACTTCTGCCTGTGCCTTGACTTCCGGCAATGCGAGTATGACCAGCCGCTGCGGCTTTCCGCCCTCGCCATATTTGATGACGAAGGAAGCCGATTTGCCGAGAATCCTGGCCAAACCCTCCGACAGGCTGAGGCCGGTGAATTGACCCGTAAACGGTGTTTCGATGGCGGATGCCCGCCGAGTTTCAAACCCGGCCTTGCCGCCGACCGCGCGAAGCACGTGGCCAAGCGGTACGTTGCGGGCGTCCACGCTCAACCTGCCGTCCTCAAATTCCACCGACAGAATGCGGCCGGTCTCACCGTCTGTCTGCGCGGCGGCCGATGATAGCCCCTGCAACAAAATCACAGGGAAGAGGGCTACCAAAAATACGGCGCTGAACATGCCGTTCACGGCCAGGTCTCCATCTTTTGCTTTACGCGCCGCTCATGGCGCCCGTTTGTCGGTGACGGTGCGCAGGGGGCCGGGCAAGACCGGTCCCCTGCAATTACTGTTCGCGTCCGCCGCATCTCCGGCGCGTCACGACTTTCGCAAAGCCACTTTTGCCCTAGCGTTGGCAATAGAAGGGCTCGCCCGTGACTTCGTCGGTGCACTGGAACTTGAAGATCCAAAGCCCGGTGTTGCGGTCGGACGCCAGGATGATCTGATCCCCGTCCTCCGCCTCGTCGACATGCACGCCCCAGAAGTTCGAGCCATCTTCCGCGATGAAGCGGCCGACCTCGTGGACGTTCTGTGAATAGCTGCCTTCGTTATTGCTGTTGTCGTGGAAATGGCCCGGGCGATACTCGAGAGCTCGCATGCCGAGTGAATACCACGAGATGAACATCCGCGGTCCGGCGTCGAACGTCGGCTCGACGTCCTGCGTCAGCGGATCGGCCTCGATATTGTGCATGGTCAGGTCGCCAAATGCCGTGCCGAGGCCGGTATCTTCAACGGTTTCAGCCGGCGCATAGTACCCCAGATGATGCCCGGTCGGCACATCCATGGTTGCGGGATTGGCCATGCCCATTGAAGGAACGGTGATCGTCGAACCAGTGTTGTTGATGATGTGAAGGTATCCCCACCCATCATACACCGAGCCGGCGCTGACCGGGGCAGCCCCAAACGCCTTCATCGCTTCACCTGCCGAATATCCGACAAAGACGCCGGGAATGGTCACAGGAACACCGCTGCCGGAACCCGACATGTTGATCAGTGCATCGCCTCGTGCGGCGTCGTTGGCGACGATATAGCCGACATAGCCCTGCGCCTCCGCGCTTTCCGCCTTGTCCTGGAAGAAGCACGAACCACGCTGGATAAGCGCGACCTGGTTGGCGCCGGTTGCCGGAGGCACGTCGCCAGCCGTGCAGCCTTCGCCGCCTGTCCAGACAACTTCATCACCCGAAAGCCCGATTGATGGCGGGCCAAAGAGGGCCACGCCGGCCGGATACGAATTTCCATTGTGGGAAATCCCGAAGCTGCTGTCGGAAAAGTCCTCGTCCCCGCCGAAGATATAGTCGCCGTTGCTACCGAAGACCGCCGCATGGGCGTTGCCTTCATAGGGCTGACCGCTGATATTTAACGCGGGATACGTGCTGTCATCCAGGAACACAGGATTTGCCGGATCGGTGACGTCCAGGGTAACGAACCCCAAATCCCAGTAGGAGACTACCGCGGTCGGCACACCATCAATTTCATTGACCCAGACGTCGTGATTGAAGATGCCGCCCGATGATCCGGTCTCCAGCTGATCAAGGTTTACGCCTTGCGAAATCCAGTCCAGCGCACCGGTAATCGTCAGCAGTTTTGGCGATTGCGGCTTGGAGATATCCACGAAGAATGTGTCGAAAAAATCGAACGTGTCGGCGGTTCCGATCAGATAGCTCTTGCCGTTGTGGGTCCATGGAAAGGTGTTGTGAACACCTTCAAACTCCAAATAGTTCTTCTTCAACGCTTTCGGCTTCGACGGATTGGTGACATCGTATAGGCTGATGCCGCCCTGTCCGATCTGAAAGGCCGGTCCGTTGCCATTGGCGTTGGCATCGGCCATTGCCCAGCCGGGAATGTCCCTTCCGCAGGGTTCCTGCGTGGTGATCAGCACATCTTTCTCACCGACCCGGTGCACCTTGACATCGTTGATGCGGGTGTTCGGCGCCGAGCGAATTTCGGCCACGGTCGCACCTTCCATCGCCGGGTAATTGGCAATCGCTTGTTCGATGTCGACGATAAAAACGCCGGCGTCGGTGCAGTCGGGCTCCTGGAAGGTGCCGATATAGGCGAAGCCGCCATGTGACCAGACATCGGTGTAGAGGCCGTCTTCTACTCCCGCCAACAAATCGCGGCCGACCACTTCAAAGCCGTAATTGACATTGGGAGGAATGTGGCCGTCATTTGGGCTGTCGTGGCCGCCGGCGCTAGTCGCCATCACTCCTGTTGCGAGTATTGTTGTAGCAATTAAGTTTTGCAACTTTTGCGATTTTCTTTGAAACTTCATGTATTCCTCCATTTTATTATTGTTGTTACATTATTTCATCTGGCAGCAACGGGCCCCTCTGCCAAACAAGTAAATTCTAATACAGGAACTGCCCTGTTCACAACCGCGTGAACGGGATTTTACCGCCGACGCCGGCATATTGGAGAAAATTCACCGGGCCATATTCAGAATATTCGCGGGAACAGCCTGTACCGCACGGTACGTGCGTAGTCCCGATAGCCCGGCAATTCCTCGTGTAAGGTCCGGTCTTCGAGTACCGTTCGCAAAACCGATATGGCTGTTGCCACTGCCGCAGGAAGCAGGGACCATGTCGATCCCAGCGCAAGAACAATCCCAAACAGAGCGAGAATATTTCCGGCATAGCCCGGGTGCCGGACAATCCGGTACGGGCCGCTGTCACACACCTTGTGTCCCCGCTCCGCGTCAACGAGCACCAAACTGTAGAAAAAGCGGTTTTCCGCTACCGCCCAGGCGGCGAAAGCGTATCCGAATGCAATCGAGACAAAGCCAACGATATTCAGCCACAGCGGATATTCCGGCGACCAGTCATAGCGGTGGTCCAGTCCCGCCACGATGACCATTGGAAAGCTGATACTCACCGCCATCAGCGGAGCGAGCAGCTTGTCCCAGTCCTTCGCATTCTGGATTTTCTCAGTGTTCTGCCGTTCGGCCGTTAATCCGGGATGGCGCAATTCTGCCCAGATGCGTCCACCCAGTCCAAGCGCGACGATGAGAAGAGCATAGAGCCAGGCCTGCCACCAACTCCAATCACCGGCGCATAACAACAACAACAGCGGGATCAGCAGATATACCGCCGCCAATCTGATCCACTGGCGGGCAGTTACTGTTTGAACCGGCTCCTGGACAGGCCCGTTCGGCGGCATGACGTCTCCCAAAAAGCGTTTGAGTAAGTGTACGCCTGCTTGACGTCTGCGCCAATCGGGTGGCGGGGCCAGCGCCGTACCTATCTCTCCCCTTGCGGGGGTGAGCAGCCGGTTGGGCCGGAGGCCCAAATCGACGATCCGGTGAATCGTCGATAGGTGAGCCGAACGCCGGGGTGATGAGCGATCCGCGCCAGCGGAAACGAAGCCAACGATTTGGCTTCGTTAGCGAGGGAACGCGAAGCAGCGGGGACCTGGCCGGGTGCGTTTGGCGACGGGAAGAGGGGGGATAAATTCACAGGGCACCGAATCCCCCCTCTTGTCTTTTCCAAGCACTTACTCCGGCCAAGCCCTCGTAAATGCAGGAAAAGACCAGAGAGGGGCTCGGGATGTTGGCCGAGGGGTTCGGTCGCGCTGGTTTCGTGAAGAAAATTTACCCCCTCTCTTGCAATTTCTAGCACTTAGCTGACGCTAAGATGCTGAAATTGCTTTCTCTCCCGCAAGGG
>JBFOMG010000024.1:0-67920 GCA_040830725.1 Rhizobiaceae bacterium | reverse complement strand
GATGCCCGTGCGTTCCTCCGGCCTGCACACCTCGAGCAATCTTCCGACCTTGGTCGACAGCACGTAGTCATCCCGCGTCTTGCCGCGTAAAAAGGAATTCAGACGGGTTTCGGAAAGGCCAAGGCCATAGAGCGGCGCCGTGTCGAAATACCGGCAACCAGTGTCCCACGCAGCATCCAGGGTTGCACGAGCCTCCTCATCGCTGATCGCTTTGTAAAGATTGCCCAGGGGTGCGGTTCCAAAGCCGAGCTCCGAGAAATCGAGACCTTTTCCCTTCAGTCTTTCCCAGTGACGAAAATTCATTCTCTGCTCTCCCGGTGCCGCGGCGAACCCGGTGCTGAACGCATCGGGACCATGCGTGGTTGTCTTGAGCCAACTTGCGGTGATAGCTTGATCTTTTCAAGTGAGGGATTGCGATGGCTGGCCAGTTTGATCGGGTTTTCGGGGGCAAAAAACCGGCGATTGCAATGGTTCATCTGGGCGCGCTGCCCGGCAGCCCGCTTCATGATCAAGACAGCGGCATTGATGGGATCGTGGATGCGGCCCGCAAGGATCTCAGCGCGCTTCTGGCAGCCGGGTTTGACGCAGTCATGTTTGGCAATGAGAACGACCGGCCATATGAGTTGCAGGTCGATACCGCGTCCACTGCGTCAATGGCCTATGCCATTGGCTGCCTGCGATCCGAACTGACAATCCCGTTTGGCGTCAATGTGTTATGGGATCCGATGGCGACAATGGCGCTGGCTGCAGCGACCGGCGCAAGTTTCGTGCGTGAAATCTTTACCGGCGTTTATGCCTCTGACATGGGCGTATGGGCACCCGATGCCGGCAAGGCCATTCGTTACCGAAACCGGCTCGGACGAGCGGATCTTGCCGTCCTCTACAATATTTCGGCGGAATTTGCTGCCTCGCTTGACAGCAGGTCGCTGGCTGACCGGGCGCGCAGCACCGTATTTTCAAGTCTGCCTGATGCCGTGCTGGTTTCAGGGCAAATCACCGGTGAAGCGGCAAAAATGGAGGAACTGGAGAGCGTCAAGCAGGTGCTTGCCGATACACCGGTTCTGGCCAATACCGGGGTCAAACACAACACTGTCGCTGACACGTTTGCGGTGGCGGACGGATGCATTGTCGGCTCCTGCCTCAAGGTTGATGGCGATACCTGGAACCCGGTCGATCCGGACCGTGCGGCGGAATTCATGACGCTGGTTCGACAGGCAAGGGGCGAATAACGGACCATGGTTTCGCGCACCAATATTGAACGCGACCTGTGCGATCTGATGATGATCCCCGGATTGTGCGGATATGAGGGCCGGGTACGCAGTCACATCAAGAAACTGTTGCGCAATGAGGGGCTTGAAACGTCGACCGACAGGCTTGGCAATCTGATAGCGACTGTTCCGGGCGATGAAGCATCTCCAACGGTAATGCTGTTTACCCACATGGACCAGCTAGGCTTCATGGTGCGCAAAATCGAGGAAGACGGATTTGTTCGGCTTGAGCGTGTCGGAGGCGTGCCCGAGCGGGCGCTGGCGTCGCAACCGGTATTGTTTCAAATAGGAGAGGGAAGGGATCATCCTGGCATCATCGCCAACAAAAGCCACCACGCCACTGCTCCGGATGAAAAATATCGCGTGGTTCCTTATCAGGAACTCTATGTTGATACCGGGCTGGTTGGGGCGGGAACCGTGCGCAATGCCGGTATCGAAGTTGGCACTCCCGTCGTCTATCGGCCGAATGTTCTATCATTTCCGCCGGACCGGATCGCCGGCACGGCTGTTGATGACCGGGCGGGTTGTGCAGTGTTGCTCGAAGTGGCGCGGCATTTGGCTGGAATAGATAATACGCCGACTGTGCACATTGTTTTCTCGGTACAGGAAGAGTTCAATTTACGTGGCGCACTGACCGCAGCGCAGGCCCTGAAGCCGGATATTGCCATCCAGCTCGATCTGTTGCTGACCGGCGACACACCAGACATGACGGAACGTACCAGTGTTGCACTGGGTGGCGGACCGGGGATCAGCCTCTACTCATTCCATGGTCGCGGCACGTTGAACGGCACGATCCCGCATCCGGCGCTGCCTGCGCTGTTCGAAAAGGCGGCCTCTGCGGCCGGTTTACCGCTTCAGCGCAGCGCCCAATCCGGCGTGTTGACTGAAACCTCTTATGTGCAACTGGTAGAACAGGGGGTTGCAGCGATCGATGTCGGGTTTCCGTGCCGGTACACCCATTCGTCGCTGGAAATGTGCGACCTCAATGACCTCACCGGGCTCGCTGAATTACTTCTCGCGGCCTTGCCAATGATTGACAGCGAATTTTCACTCGACAGGGACGATTTTGAACAATGAGCTACACGCTTGGCGTTGATATCGGAACATATGAATCAAAGGGAGTGCTTATCGACGGGGATGGCGAGATCGTTGCGCAGGCAGCCCGCAAACACAAGATGCTGGTGCCGCAGGCGGGTTGGGCGGAGCATGATCCCGATCAGGACTGGTGGGGCGATTTCGTCCACCTGACGGGCGAACTTCTGGCAACCAGCCGTGTTGATCCGAAGTCAATCAAGGCGATTGGCTGCAGCGCGATTGGCCCGTGCATGTTGCCGGTCGATGCGTCGGGAAATGCGTTGATGAATGGCGTTCTTTACGGCGTCGATACCCGTGCCCACCGCGAGATCGAAGATCTCAATAACGAGATCGGCGAAGAGACGATCCTGAATAGCTGCGGGAACGCGCTTTCAGCACAATCCGTCGGCCCGAAAATCCTGTGGCTGAAGCGAAACCGGCCCGAGATCTTTGCCAAGACCGAGAGCATCCACACTTCAACAACTTATCTCGTCTACAAGCTGACCGGCCGGGCAGTCATCGATCAGTATACGGCTGCCAACACTTCGCCGCTTTACGACGCGGACAACCTCTCTTGGACTTCGGGGCTGACCGACGACATTGTCGAGCTGCATAAACTTCCAGAGATCCTGTGGTCTACTGAAATCGCGGGCGAGGTTACATCTGGTGCTGCAGCCGAAACCGGCCTGGCTGCCGGAACACCGGTGCTGACCGGTACGGTCGATGCGGCTGCTGAAGCTGTAAGTGTGGGTGTCACTTCGCCAGGCAAGATGATGATGATGTACGGGTCGTCCATTTTTATCATCATGCCAACAGATACGCCGGTCAGAGATTCGCGTCTGTGGTATGCGCCCTGGCTGTTCGAGGGACAGCATGCTTCCATGTCCGGGTTGCACACGGCGGGCACATTGACCCATTGGTTCCGCGACCAATTTGCGCGCGATCTGCCGGTGGAAGATGCCTTTCCGAGTCTGGTCAGCGAGGCAGACATGTCGCCGCCGGGTGCCAACGGGCTGGTCATGCTGCCCTATTTCTCCGGCCAGCGAACACCGGTCAACGACCCGCATGCAAGAGGCGTGTGGCTCGGCCTGAACCTGACCCATACCCGCGCGGACATGTTCCGGGCGCTCCTGGAAGGTATTGCGCTTGGCACCGGGCACATTATCCGCACCTACGCGGATGCCGGCGCACCGCCCGAACAACTATTCGCCGTTGGCGGTGGAACGAAAAACCGGATCTGGCTGCAGTCGACTTGCGATGCGACTGAGATGGCGCAGACCGTGCGCGAGCGAACCATAGGCGCTTCCTATGGCGATGCCTTTCTGGCAGCGGTGGCGATTGGAGCGGCATCGATTGAGGACATCGAGAGCTGGAACCCGGTAGCGGAGACGATTGCTCCCGAACCGGACAATCGGGCGGTTTTTGACAAACATCTCGCATTGTTTGAACGTTTGTACGGTCAAACAGCCAATCTTATGCCAGAGACCGGGTGATGACCGACAGCCGCTTGCAGAAAGCGCTGCAGACAGTTGGTGAGGCACTGTCCATCATCGATCAGGAGGAGGTGAACAGGGCCTGCGAAATAATCGCGTCGGCTAGCAGGATCGGCATCTATGGTTGCGGCCGCGAAGGCTACCAAATGCGCGGCTTTGCCATGCGGCTGTTTCACCTTGGACTCGATGTTGGCTATGTCGGCGACACTACAATGCCGCCGCTTGGCGATGGCGATGTGCTGGTCGTGTCTGCTGGTCCCGGAGAGTTGGCGACCGTCAATGCGCATCTGGCGACAGCACAGAAGGCTGGTGCGAAAACCGTCTTTCTGACTGCTGAGCCGGACACAGCTGCTGCAGCACTGGCGGATCTCATTCTCACCATACCGGCGCAAACCATGGCGAGCGATGCAACGGCCGCGCCAGACAGCATATTGCCGATGGGTTCGGTCTATGAAGGCGCACTGTTCTTTCTGTTCGAACTGATGGTTGCAGAATTGCGCGCGAAACTTGACGAATCAGCTGAATCGATGCGCGTCCGTCACACGAATATGGAGTGATTTCTACTTCACCTCGCCGGCTGTCATGCCCTTGATAATGTGTTTTTCGAGCAGAATTCCGATCAATACCAGCGGCAGGATTCCGGCTGCAGACAGTGCGGCCATGGACCACCAGTTGATCCCCTGACTGCCGGTTTGGCTTGCGATCATCACTGGCAGTGTCTTGGCATCGGTCGACGTAAGCAAAGCCGCAAAGAAGTACTCGTTCCAGCAAAGCACCAGCGACAGGATGAACGCCGCGACGATGCCCGGCAGGACCAGTGGAAAGACAATCCGGAAGAATGCCCCCCAGATTGAAAGCCCATCGACGAGTGCCGCCTCCTCCAGTTCGACCGGCACCGAGGCAAACTGGTCGCGCATGATCCAGATAACAATTGGCAACACCATCAGGGTGTAGATTGCGATCATGCCGACATGGCTGTCGAGCATGTCGAGCTGCTTGTAAAGAACGAGAAACGGCAGCGCGAGAACCACCGGCGGAAGGATCAATTGCGAAAGGAAGAAGAACGAAATATCTGAATTGCGCATGAAGCCGAATTTGTACGAGAAGCGGCTAAGTCCATAAGCGGCCAGCGAACCAAGCGCGACTGCCAGTGCCGACGCGGCGGTTGAAATGATGACCGAGTTGAAAAACCGCTTCAAAAACTCCTCACGCACGGTGGATGTGTTGAACAGCGTATCGGGAGACAGGCCGAGTGATTTCCAGCCGCGCCATCTCGGCCAATAATCGACAAACGGGATCAAATTGCCCTTCATCACGTCAGGGGCCAATTTGAACGACGTGGTGATGGTCCAGTAGATCGGGAAGATGCAGATGATCGCCCAGATGATCAGCAGACTGTAGACGACGATACGCATTGTCCACCAGCGCATGCGTTGACGGCGATCAAAGTCATCATTTGCCAACACCGTCATCAGCCTGTCCCCGTCATCCGCCGGACGAGACGTTCGGACAGTTTCAATATCGCTGTCATGAAGATGACAATGGCGATCAGATATACGATGGCAAGCAGTGTTCCGTAACCGACATTGGAGCGGTCACGATACTCGCGGAATATGAAGCTGGTAACAGAGTCGGTGGCGCCTCCCGGGCCGCCGGATGTCACGTTTATGATGATGTCGGCCAGCTTCAGCTTGAAGATGATGCGGATCATGATCGCGGTGATCGAAACCGGCAACATGAGCGGGAAGGTGACTTCCCAGAAGCGTTGCCAGGGTGTGGCACCGTCGACTTCTGCGGCTTCCAGGACTTCGCGAGGCATCGCTTGAAGCCCGGCAAGGATCATGATCATCATGAACGGAATGAAGGTCCAGGCGTCCATCGCCATGATGGTGAATTTTGCGATCTCGGGTGAGCCGAAGAAGGACGGATTTTCCCAGCCCAGCCAGCGGGCGAGGCGCGCCAACGGGCCGAAGCGCACCTCAAGCATCGACTTGCCGATCATCCAGCTTACGGCGACGGGAGACAGCATCAGCGGTAACAGGAAGGTAACCCGCCAGAATTTTCGCGCCCTGATGTCGGCGTTCAAGAGCAATGCGAGACCGAAGGCGATTGCGTACTCGACCAGGATGACAATGGTGTAGATCACCATGTTGTAGAGCGCATTCCAGTAGAAGGGATCGCTCATCATCTGGCGAACATTGTCGAGGCCGTTAAATTTCCGGCCGGTCAGCGAGGACAGGTTCCAGTCGGAAAAGGCGATCCACAACCCGAACAAGAGCGGGAACACCACCATGGAAATGACGAACAGTGCGGCCGGCAGAACGAAGAGCGCTTTCTTGCCCTGTTCGCCATAGATCATCACGCGAGACAGACAGAGCATGAACGCCCAGAGGAAATAGGCAAACAAAACCGGGCGCCAGTTGGCAAATCCCCAATCAGTCATTCCGGCATCGCGGAAAGCCTGCACCAGAAATGCAACCGTAAGCAGGGCAAAAGAACCCCAGAGCAAGAGCTTACCCAGACGTTTCCGGCTATCCGATATCGTCTGTGCTTCAATCGTGTGGAGGAGATCGCCTTGGCTTAGACTCATGAATCTATCTTCTGGGTATCACCGCAGGCGATCATGCCGGTATGGGCGGGAATTACAACCGGCCCCGATGGGGCCGGCTGCTGAAATTTTTGGAACTACAGCCCCAGGCTCGCCTTGTAGAGCTTGATCTGGCTTTCACGCCCGATCTGGTCGGTGATCTTCTCCCACGCAGCCGCGATGGCGTCCGCGGTTTCCTGGGCCGAGCCATATTGGCCGGCATAACCCTTCGCCAACTCGTCTTCTGCGACCGAGTAGTACTGGAAGATACCCGGAATGCGGGGCTCGATTGCGGCATTGGGATGATTGTAGCTGTCACGGTTGGAGCCGAGATAATCCTCGATGAACGCCCGGTCGTAGCCCGCCTCTTCCCACTCGTCGAACAGGAAGTGCGAGTTCCGGTAGGGCTGGAAGCCCGACGGATAGGCCGCTGTCCACAGCGACAGATCCTTGCCACCCAGATGGGCCGCTGCCGACCACGCTGCCTTGCGCTTTTTGCTGTCGCCGGAAACACGGTTGGTAACGTAAACACCCCAGCCGATATAGGCCATGTTCGGTGCTTCGTTCGGCGTGTCCTCCCACGCGCCGCTGGCGGCGTTGTAGACGCGGCTGGCGCCCGGATTGATACCGAATCCAACCACATCGCCGACTACGGATGTATCGGAAGTGCGGGCGTTCGAGCCGATATCACCCCACCACATCAACATGGAGCCGGAACCGGCCAGGAATTGCTGGAACCCGGTGGTTCCGGGATCGGCGTTGATCTGGTCGGCGGGATAGGCGCCGGCTGCGATCAGGTCCAGTACGTCCTGGATGGCCTGCACCCAGGCAGGGTTGTTGACGCGCGGCTTCATGGTGTCCGGATCGAACAGCCAGGCCGGGTCTGAAGGATGTTTGGCATAGGCTGCCGCCCGATTTTCAAGGAAGTAGAAGCCGAAGCCACCCCAGCCCTTCAGCGGGTCAAGGTATCCATGTGCCGGCAGCCCGGTCAGCGGGTCTTCCTTGCCAACCAGTTCTTTGGAAATCGCGTTGACTTCTTCCCAGGTGGTCGGAACAGGCTTGCCGGTGATCGAACCGTCGCCGAAGTAATCGGTGCGATACGCGAAGGTATGGCAGTCGCCATCGATGGTAATGCGATAGGATTTGCCGTCCCACGTACCCACAGGTGCTTGCAGGTAAGCCACGAGGTCATCGGCCTCGATCAGTGCCGGCACCCAATCGGGCATTTCATCAAGCAAGCCCTTGCCGGCAGTATCACCCTCAAACGGTGCGCCCATCTCGACGATATCGAAATCGACTGTGCCTGTGGCGATGGATTGCTGCAGGCGCGGATTGTAGTCGGCTTGCGCCAGGTCAATCCAGTTGATCTTGGCGCCGGTGTAGGCTTCCCAGGGCTTCAAGAAGCCGCGGAACAGGAAATTGTGCAGGTTCTGGTTGTTGAGGCCCATGAAGGTCAGTTCAACGCCGGCAAACTCGCCTTCTTGCACGGTTTCCTTGGTGCCACCGAGGCACATTTCACCGACTTTCTGCCACTCGGCATCGCCGGGTGATCCAGCGCCAACGCCTGGAATCTTGAGAATTTCAGCACGCAGGCTTCCATGACTTGCAGAAAATGCGCTAGTCGCCATGCCTGGCAACATCGATGCTGCGCCGAGTGCGGAAGCGCCTTTCAGTACACCGCGCCTGCTCGCCTGCATTGCCATCAGCTTCTTGTAGATATCAACTCTCATTTTTTCCTCCCATAGCGGCCAAATCGCTGGCGTGGATTCGGCAATTCAACACATTGCAATCGTCGTCACGGCTCGACAGAGAAGCCGTAAGAATTGAGTTCCCATCCTCCCAGCAGCTAGAACAAAAAAGAAAGTGTACGAATGAAATTCGATGCAAGTCAATTGGCTCGCAATCCAAATATTTATCGAATGGAAAAATGGACAGTCTGAAATTCGCCGGATAGGTTCCAGCTTCAAGTTGGCATGACAGGGAATGCTCGATGGCGGGGGTAACAGTTTCACAAGCCCGAAAATCGTATGGAGATGTTGAGGTCCTTCACGGCATCGACATTGACATCGCGGATGGCGAATTTGTCGTGCTCGTCGGGCCCTCCGGATGTGGCAAGTCGACCTTGCTGAGAATGACGGCCGGGCTCGAAAGCATCACCGGCGGCGAAATCCGTATCGGGGATCGGGTGGTCAACAATGTTCCACCCAAGGACCGCGATATTGCCATGGTATTCCAAAGCTACGCGCTTTATCCGCACAAGACCGTGGCCGCCAATATGGCGTTTGCACTGAAGCTGCGCAAAACCGATCCGGCCGAAATAAAGCGGCGATTGGACAGCGCTGCCGAAATTCTTGGTCTCGAACCCTATCTCAATCGCTATCCGCGGCAATTGTCCGGTGGTCAACGCCAGCGCGTGGCGATGGGCAGAGCCATTGTGCGCGATCCGCAGGTTTTCCTGTTTGATGAGCCGCTATCAAATCTCGACGCCAAGTTGCGTGTGCAAATGCGCAAGGAAATCAAGGAACTGCACCAAAGGCTGAAGACGACGACAATATTTGTCACCCACGATCAGGTGGAAGCCATGACCATGGCCGACAAGATCGTTGTGCTGAATGATGGAAATGTAGAGCAGGTCGGTACGCCACTGGAACTCTATGACAGTCCGCAAAACCTGTTTGTCGCCACCTTCATCGGTTCGCCGTCCATGAACTTGCTCGAAGGTACCTATCGCAAAAAAGACAACAAATTCATCGGGCCGGATGGCGCCGCATTGTCGCTTCCGTTCAAACCGCAACTTGATGACGGTTCAGCATTGACCTTCGGAATTCGGCCGGAACACCTGGAATTGACTTCGCGTGGCGGAATTGAGGCGGAAGTGACGGTGATCGAACCTACCGGTTCGGAAATGCTCGTATTCGCCAGGTTTGGTGATCAGGAATTGGTCACCGTTTTCCGCGAGCGGCACGATTTTAAACCGGGAAAGAAGATACGGCTGAAGCCGCGCGAAGACGCGATACACCTGTTCGAGCCATCGAGCGGACAGTCGCTGCGTCCAAGCGTGGCAGCCCAAACAAAAATAAGTGCCTGAGAGCCGGGAGACCGAACATGTTGAAGGGTATCAATCCGCTGCTTAATGCCGACGTTTTGCAAGTGCTTCGCGCCATGGGTCACGGCGACGACCTGATTATCGCGGACACGAACTTTCCCTCAGAGTCGGTTGCCAAGGTTACAGCCCACGGGTCACTGCTTCGCATAGACCGAAGCGCAGCCGAGGTAGTCGAGGCTGTCCTGTCCGTCTATCCGCTGGACACATTTGTCGACGACGCGGCCGCAAGGATGGAGATTGTCGGCTCCCCGGATGAGGTTCCGCCGGTTCAGCAGGAAGTGCAGACCAAGATTGACAAGGCCAACGGCTCGCCGCTGCCGATGGTATCGATCGAGCGCTATGCGTTTTATGAGCGGGCAAAACAGGCCTACGCCGTCATCCAGACCCATGAGCGGCGATTTTACGGGTGTTTTGCTTTCCGCAAGGGTGTCATTCCGCCAGAGGAAGATTGAGTAAAAATGAGCGGTTCGGGAAAAATTGTGGTGCTCGGGGTTTTTGTCGCCGACACGGCCTATCGCGCCGAACGGGCGCCCCGCATGGGCGAGACGATCCTGGGTAATTCATTTGCCCTTGGTCCTGGCGGCAAAGGATCAAACCAGGCTGCAGCCATCGGCCGGCTCGGTGGAGATGTTTCACTGATCACCCGGCTGGGCGACGATGCGTTTGCCGATCTGGCAGAAAAAACATGGAACTGGGCAGGCGTCACAAGTGCGGCCAGCCGTCATCCGGAAAGCTATACCGGGGCCGCCTATATCTTCATCGAGGAAGCAACCGGCAATAATGCGATCATTGTCTGTCCGGGTGCCGCCACTGAAATCGGAGTCGAAGATATTGAGAGCAACGAGGCTCTGATCGCTTCCGCATCGGTTTTTATCACGCAGTTGGAACAACCGATCCCGGCGGCAAGGCGGGCGCTGGAAATTGCGCGAGGTGCGGGCGTAACCACGATACTCAATCCGGCGCCGGCGGCGCCGCTCGGCGATGCGATCTACAAGCTGTGCGACTACGTCACCCCGAACGAGACGGAGGCGGAAGAACTGACCGGCATGCCGGTCACCAATGTCGAAGAAGCTCGAAAGGCGGCAGACGCGCTGTTGGCCAAGGGTGTAAAGAATGCGCTGATCACACTCGGCGAGCAGGGTGCTCTGCTGCACAATTCTTCGATGTCAGACCTGGTCCCCGCATTCGACATCGGGACCGTTGTGGAGACAACTGGGGCAGGTGATGCGTTCAACGGTGGTTTCGCAGTCGGATTGGCACAGAAACTTTCGCCGTTGGATGCCGTGAGGCTGGGATGTGCGACCGCGGGAATATCGGTAACACGCCCGGGCACGGCACCATCGATGCCGACCATGCAGGAAGTACAGGAACTACTTCGAGGACAATAGTCTGGGTCGATCACTGACCGACTTCAGGCCGTTTCGATGGTCCGTCGCTGCGCGTGGGAAACGCAACTGCGATAGGTAGATGTTTGCCTGTCGAAAAGGGCAAAAAAGCAGACAAAAAGATATATCGGGCATCTGTGCTGGATGAGCGCACGATGTTTGGTGCTTAACATACCCGCACGCCTCATGCGCGACAGAGTGTCGGCATTGAGGTCTGCTAGGGAGGAAAGCAATATGAAGAAAATCCTGCTTGGTTCCGTCGCAGCCAGCACTTTGGTGATGGTTTCTGCAGCGTCGGCCGACACGATTAAAATTGGTTTCATGGCAACGTTTGAAGGCGTTTACACCGTTATGGGTGAAGACAGTCAACGCGGCCTCGAAGTTGCACTCAAGGAGTTTGGCAACAAGGCTGGTGGCAAGGATATCCAGGTCTTCACAGCATCGACCGATGCCAGTCCTGAAAGCGCAATTCGCGGCGTCCGCAAACTGGTCGAACAGGACGGCGTCGATATCATCATCGGACCACTATCCGGTTCTGAAGGTATTGCGCTACGCGACTATTCCAAGACGCAGCCTCAGGTAACGTTTATCAATGGTATTTCTGGTGCCCAGGAAACCACGTTTGTTGATCCCTCGGAAAATTTCTTCCGGTTCAATATGGATGGCGCACAGTGGGGTGCCGGACTTGGCGAGTACGTGTTCAACAAGAAAGGCTGGAAGACGGTCGCCACATTCGCCGAAGACTATTCCTTTGGTTACACGAATTTCCTCGGTTTTGCCCTTGGTTACTGCAATGCGGGAGGGAAGATCGTCGAGCGTTTCTGGAATCCGCTGGGTAACAAGGATTACTCGTCGGTGATTGCAGCATTGCCGGATGATGTTGATGCCATTTACCTCGGACTTGGCGGCGCCGATGCAGTCAACTTCCTCAACCAGTATCAGCAAGCCGGCGGAGGCGATGTTGGCTTGATCGGTGGAACGATCATGGTTGATCCGACCGTCCTGAACTCAAAGGGTACGGCAAAGGAACTGCTGATCGGAACGCCATCGTCGGGGCCGCAGGCCGACGATTGGGATCACCCGCAGTGGCAGAAATTCGTCAAAGCCTACCAAGACGCGTTTCCGCCGGATAAGCGGTTCCCGTCACCGGCGCTAATGGCAACTGGTTACTACAATGCATCCAGTGCGGCATTTTCGTGTCTGAATGAGATCGATGGCGACCTTTCCGACGGACACGCAAAGTTCCGTGGATGCTTGGCCAACCTCGAACTGGATGCGCCGAATGGCAAGATCACGCTGGACGACAACCGCCAGGCAATCGGCACCAACTTCGTGACTGAAGTTGTCGAACTGGACAACGGCAACCTGTCCCTGAAGCTTGTCGAAGTCGTGGAAAACGTGAACCAGACTCTGGGATTGCCCGAAGACGAATTCCGGGCGCTTGGACTGCCGTCACGCGAAATCGTCCAGTGTAACTAGGCCGATCGAGCAACTTCATGGCCGGGCATTAAATTGCCCGGCCGGGACAACGTCAGACATTTCCGGGTTCCAGTTATTGTCCGGAGGATGGCGCAATGTCATTGATCACCTATCTGACCCGCGTTCATTTTGCTGATGGCGTACTTGAAGAAGCCGTCGCAGCAGAAGTATCAGCACTTGGCATCAAAAGGCCTTTGATCGTCACCGACAAGGGGCTGGTTGATTGTGGCCTTGTCGAGCGATTGCTGGATGCATTGCCGGTGGATGTTGAGCCGCAAGTATTTGACGAGACGCCGTCGAATCCCCATGAAGCCGCATGCACCGCAGCTGCCAAAATGTACACCGAGCTTCACTGCGACGGGCTGATTGGGTTTGGTGGCGGTTCCTCCATTGATTTGGCTAAAGCCACGGGCCTGCTGGCTTCCCACGGCGGGGAACTGTCGGCCTACGCTGCAATAGAAGGAGGGACATCCCGTATCCGAAACAAATTGCCGCCGTTGATTGCCATTCCCACGACTGCGGGAACGGGGTCGGAAGTCGGCAGAGCCTCGGTGATGATCGTGGCCGACGGCCGCAAACTTGGCATATTAAGCCCTTACATGATCCCGACCGTGGCGATCTGCGATCCCACCCTCACGATCGAACTTCCGCAGGACCTGACGGCTGCAACCGGCATGGATGCGCTGACCCATTGCGTGGAAACCTACATTTCGACTGCTTACAATCCGCCGGCCGATGGCATTGCGATCGACGGCTTGAAACGCGCGTTCGGCAATATCGAAAGAGCGGTAAGTTCCGGCAAAGACATCAACGCAAGGCGGGAAATGATGGCTGCAGCGATGAATGGTGCGCTGGCGTTTCAGAAAGGACTTGGGGGGGTGCATGCCATGAGCCACGCGCTCGGTGGCCTGCCTGGCTATCAACTGCATCACGGCAAGCTCAATGCGATTTTGCTGCCGCATGTGCTGGAATTCAACGCGCCTGCAGTGGGGGAACGGTATCCGGATTTGTGCCAGGCGATGGGTTTGAACGGCAGTTCAGACTTGTGCGACGCTGTTGTCAGGCTGAACGAGAGGATTGGATTGCCGCCAAATTTGTCCGGTCTTGGCGTTGATCAAGAGGCGATCGAACTTGCGGCCCCTTTAGCTGAGAAAGACCACACCAACAGCACCAATCCCCGCTTGGCGACTGCGGATGATTATTACCGGTTGATGGAAAACGCGCTTTGAATCGTACCAACCAGAATTCGGCCGAACCTGTCCGTTTCGGGACTGTCAAGCTTTGACTCAGCGCGTATCCCTGTGCAAGCATTGACTAAACAACTGAAAATAATGGTGCCTGCATATCAGGGAGGATGTGTATGAGTACTGCGCTGGCCGTCTACCACGGCAATTTTGGTAGGGTGGCACTCTACAAGCTGAACAAGCCGCTTGCGACACACGCCCACAGGGAAGGGCATCTGGTATTTTTGGTCAACGGCGTCGACTCGGCCATGGATATTTCCGATACGCGTCGTCCATTGACCGCCAATTCCGGCACAGCAGTGAACCCGTGGCAGCCGCACAATTTCGTGCCGGGCAACACGTTGGTCGGTTCTGTATTCCTGACGCTGTACATCAATCCGATCTGGTTCCTCGAATTTGGCCGTAGCGGCACGAGTGCGCTGCGATTTGGCCGAAACACGATTGAAGTCACAGCACAAATTCAACGTCTGGTCAGCCTGGTCACGACACTGCTGCTGGAAGACGAGCAGGGAGATTTGTTCGATGGCTATCTGTATGAACTGACACGTGAAAGTTTTGAACAGACCTGGCAGTGGACCCAGGGTGAAATGGCGGTCACGGAGCAATGGCAACGGGTCAGCGATTATCGCATTCGCAATTCGATCCGGTTGATGAAAGAGCGCATAGGCGATGAACTGGCACTCAATGATATTGCCCGTGAATCAGGCATGTCCAGGCCGCATTTCTACAAGTTGTTCCGCCAGAATGTCGGCCTAACCCCGAACATGTACCTGAATACCCTGAAGATGGAGACATCGATTGGGCGTCTGACCCAATCGGCAGACTCCATCACCGAGATCGGGTTTGATCTCGGTTTCTCTTCGCAGGCCAGTTTTACGCGGTTTTTTACATCCAACGTCGGAATTCCGCCGACCGACTATCGGCGAGCGACCCATTTTGTGCACTAGAATTGATCGTCCGAATTATTCCAAGTGCCAACTCTGCCTTCTCCTCGGGGCAAATCCGCTGATTTGAGCCTGCAAAAAAGAGAATACTCAGGGGTATGCCCTCTGTAACTGTAAGGCCTAATCTTCCGGAAATGATCGGGCAACGCGTGTATTCCGGAAAAGGCGCAGCACCATAAAGGTTTGCTCCGGTTCTGGCGACTGCACCCGGCCGGGTTGCGAATGTTCTGCGGAGCGATTGTGAAGGAATTTGTCGAACGTCGGCCATTCTGGTCGTTCATCATCTTCATCGTGGTGGCGCTTTTCGTGTGGGCGGTTTTTGCGCCGTGGCCTGCATGGCTGGTCGATCTGATCGGGCGGAAGAAGATTTTCCTCAATGCCTTTTTCAACGGCATCACTCTCGGCGCGCTCTATTTCCTGGTGGCCAGCGGGTTCACGTTGATTTTCGGATTGATGAAGAACGTCAATCTGGCCCATGGCTCCCTATACATGCTGGGTGGTTACATCGGTTACGAAATCGCCGATGCCACGGGTTTCTGGATACTCGCTTTCATTGTTTCTTTTGTAGTGGTCGGCCTGCTTGGGGTGGTTCTGCAATATGCCGTATTCCGGCGGATGGAAGGCCAGGATCTCAAACAAACGCTTGTTACAATCGGAATATCGATCGTGCTGGCCGATCTGATGCTGTGGATCTGGGGCGGTGACTTCTATCAGATCCTGGCGCCCAGCTGGCTGTCCGGACCGACGACATTGCCGCTGGTTACAGCGGTCAAGAGCAATGGTTCTCTGGTATTCCTGAAGTATCCGGTCGTCAGGCTGGTCATACTTGTCGCTGCGATTGTCATCGGAATTGCGATGTGGATGGCGCTGAACCGGACGCGCATTGGTATGCTAATACGTGCCGGGGTTGACGACAGGGACATGCTGTCTGCGACGGGTGTCAGAATTCAGCGCGTTTTCATTCTTGTGTTTGCGTTTGGGGCGGGACTTGCAGGACTGGCAGGTGTGGTTGGCGGAACGTTCCAGTCGCTCGCGCCGGGAGAGGATACACGGTTTCTTCTTGCGTCGCTTGTCGTCGTCATTGTTGGCGGAATGGGCTCAATTCCTGGCGCTGCGCTCGGTGCCATCATCATCGGTATGGCAGAACAGTTCGGGTCGGTCTATTTCCCGACCTACGCCGTTGTTCTCACGTTTCTCATCATGGTCGTTGTGCTGGCATTCCGCCCACAAGGCTTGATTTCCAGCGAGTCGTAGAATGGCTTTGCTCGACCAGGAAACTGCTGCCGCGTTGCCCGCTGTCAGAAGCCGTTTCAGTGTTGATCCCCGTATGGTCCCGCCGGCCTATTGGGCCGTGGGCTTCGTGATGCTTCTCATGCCGGCATTTGCCAGCGACTTTGTTCTGTTTTCGATTTTCGGCTGGGCGTTCATTCTCGGAATGATCGCTCTCTCGCTGATGTTCCTGGCGGGTTACGGTGGAATGGTCAGCCTGGTGCAGATGACCGTTGCCGGCGTCGCCGGTTATATGGTTGCAATACTCGGCACCAGCGGCATTGACGCAATTTCGCTTGGTTGGTCCTGGTGGCTGGTCTGTCCGATTGCGATTGTCATAGCAATCGTTTTCGGCACGTTGTCGGGCGCTTTGGCCGTGCGGACCGAGGGTATCTACACCATCATGATCACCCTTGCGATCGCCACCGCCTTTTTCTATTTCGCGCGACAGAATTACACGGTTTTCAACGGGTTCAGCGGTTTCAATCAGATTCTGCCACCCGAAGTGTTCGGGATCAACTGGCGTGATCCAACAGCGTTTTATTACCTTTCACTGGTATTGGCCTTCCTGTCTTACCTGCTGGTTCTGTATGTGGCGGGATCGCCTTTCGGTTTGGCGATGCAAGGTATCCGTGACAATCCCCGAAGAATGCGGGCGCTTGGCTTCAATGTCACCGCTCATCGCATCGCCGGATACACATTTGCCTCATTTATTGCCGCGATTGCGGGTGTGCTCTGGGTTTGGCAGACCAATTCCATTTCTCCGGGGACCGTATCAGTCGGGCCGGTGATTGACATACTGGTGGTCGCCGTTGTGGGTGGAATCCGTCACCCGATCGGGCCGTTCATCGGGGCGATCATCTTCGTCATTTTGCGAACTTTCGCGCTCGACATGCTGGTCGCTGTCGGTCTTCCAGGCGAGCGTTACCGTCTCCTCATCGGTATCGGCTTCCTGATTATCGTGTTCTGGTCCCAGGATGGCGTTCTTGGATTGTGGGAACGGCTGAAAGCGCGGGCCACGCGGGACCCGCTAACCGGCGAGAGCAAGGAGGTTGGCGATGGCTGAATCCGTTGCAGATCGCCTCTCATCTGCCGGAACCGCCAATGCATTGGAACTGCGCGGTGTGTCGCGCTATTTCGGGGCGCTGGCTGCAATGGTCGACGTGACGATGACCGTCCGCCCCGGCGAACGGCGCGCCGTACTGGGTTCGAACGGGGCCGGCAAGACAACTCTGTTCAATTGCATTACCGGCGACTTTCCACCGACATCCGGAACCATCCGTTTGTTTGGAGAGGATGTTACCGAATTTCCGGCCCACGAACGCATTCGCCGAGGGCTTCGCCGCACCTACCAGATTTCATTGCTGTTTACCGGTCTCACCGTCGTTGAGAACGTTTATCTCGCGTGCCGGGGTGTGTCGCGTGGTCGCTTCTCGCTGCTCAGGCCGCGTCGCGATGACGCCCTGGTGCAATCCGCCGATGATCTAATCCGTGCGGTGCATTTGACTGATGCGCGGGACACCAAGGTGGAGGCGCTGTCCTATGGCCAGCAGCGTCAGCTCGAAATTGCACTTGCATTGGCCGGAGCTCCGCGTTTCATCCTGTTTGACGAGCCGGCAGCAGGCCTTTCGCCGACAGAACGCAGGGAACTGATCGACATTCTGACCGGGATGCCAAGTCACATCGGCTATATCATTATCGAGCACGACATGGATGTTGCTCTTCGCGTCGCCGAAAGCGTGACGATGATGCACAATGGCCGCATCTTCAAGGAAGGAAGCCCGCAGGAAATCGAAGAAGATCCGGAAGTCCAGGAACTCTACCTGGGAGGCGCTGATGACTGAGCGACGCAGTCCGTCAGCCGCTGCACTCGACATCCGCGGATTGAACGTATTCTACGGTGCTTCGCATGCCTTGCAGGGTGTCGATTTGCGACTGGACAGCGGCGTTTTGTCGGTGGTCGGTCGCAATGGAATGGGCAAGACAACACTGTGCAACGCGATACTCGGCCTGGTGCCAACTGCTTCGGGTTCGATCAGGGTTTATGGCGAGGACATCACCCGGCTTGAGCCAGCCGAGATTGCGCGCCGCGGCATTGGATACGTTCCGCAGGGCAGGCGGCTTTGGCGGTCGCTAAGCGTGGACGAACATCTGCGAATGGTGAATGCCGGGCATGGGGGCAGTTGGTCGATTGACCGGATCTATTCGACATTTCCGCGGCTGGCGGAGCGGCGGAACAATGGCGGCGGCCAGTTGTCGGGCGGCGAGCAGCAGATGCTGGCGATCGCCCGGGCATTGTTGCTCAACCCCAGGCTTCTGGTCATGGATGAACCGACGGAAGGCCTCGCGCCGGTGATCGTTGCGCAAGTTGAAGAAATCCTGCTGCGGCTTTCCGATGAAAACGAAATGGATGTTCTGGTTATCGAGCAGAATATCGGCGTTGCCACTTCGGTCGCCGACCAGGTCGCGATTATGGTCAATGGCCGTATCAACAGATTGATCGACTCAGGTCAGCTCGCGGCGGACCGCGACTTGCAGCAAAGCCTGCTTGGTGTTGGCAGGCATGCCCACGACGAAACGCCGGATTCGCTTGGCGATGATTCAGCAGGTGGGACCGTTGAACCAGCCCATTCGCGGCCCGGGCTGGTCTATATCTCCAATCCGAAAGTGCCCAACAGATGGAGCCCACCGACACCAGTCAGGTTGATTGAAAACGCTGCCCGGACAATCACCCGGATCGGAACCGCCGGCGAGCAGGAAGAAGCGCATTCAGAACTCCGGCCTCTGACGACGCCCGGACAATCGGTCGTGCTCGTTGCCGGTACGCTCGATACCAAGGGAGAGGAGCTGCGCTACATTCGCGACGTCATCCAGGGCCAGGGACTGCCGGCGCGAATTGTCGATTTGTCGACTTCCGGCAGGCATTCGGGCGCCGAAATACCGGCGCATCAGGTCGCGGTGTTCCATCCGAGAGGGGCGAGCGGTGTGTTTACCAGCGATCGCGGGGAATCGGTCGCCGGCATGACCGTGGCCTTCGAACGCTGGATCAGCAGGCAAAGCGGAATTGCCGGCATCATTGGTGCCGGCGGCTCCGGTGGAACCGCGATGATCGCACCGGCAATGCGGGCCTTGCCGGTAGGAATCCCGAAAGTGCTGATTTCGACCATCGCATCCGGGGATGTTGGACGCTATGTCGGACCATCCGACATAACGATGATGAATGCCGTCGCCGATGTACAAGGCCTGAACTCAATCACGCGGCAAATCCTGCAAAACGGCGCGCTTGCGTTGGCGGGCATGGTGGAGGGTCGCCAGGAAACCGCTGAACCGTCGGCACTTCCGGCCGTTGGATTGACGATGTTTGGGGTAACCACGCAATGCGTGCAGCAGATCACAGCCGCTTTGAAGGAATCCCACGACTGTCTGGTGTTCCATGCGACCGGCACTGGCGGCCAGTCGATGGAGAAGCTGATCGACAGCGACATGATCCGGGCAGTCATTGATATCACCACCACGGAGATCTGCGACCTGATCGTTGGCGGTATATTTCCCGCCACCGAAGACCGGATGGGTGCTGTGATAAGAAGCGGTATTCCGTATATCGGGTCATGCGGCGCGCTCGACATGGTCAATTTTGCCGCGCCCGACACGGTCCCAGAGCGCTTTCGAAACCGCAATCTCTATCACCACAATCCGCAGATTACCCTGATGCGGACCACACCTGAAGAAAATGTCCTCATCGGGCGATGGATTGCCGAACGGTTGAACCAAATGGAGGCGCCGGTACGCTTCTTCCTGCCGGAGGGTGGTGTTTCCGCTCTTGATGCGCCGGGCCAGCCCTTCCACGACCCGGCGGCGGACAAGGCGTTGTTCGATACATTGCAGAGCCATGTCAGGCAGACTTCCAACCGGCAGCTGGTGCGTGTACCGCACAACATCAACGATCCGGAATTTGTGGCTGAAATCATTACGGCATTTCGTTTGCTGCACGGCGGCGACAGATCACGGCGTTCCAATGGACGGGCGAGGGCACGATGAGGTTCGAACGTCAGCAGATATTGCAGAAATTCCGCCAGATGATCGACCGCGGAGAGCCGATAATCGGTGGCGGGGCCGGTACCGGGCTTTCTGCCAAATGCGAGGAAGCCGGCGGTATCGATTTGATCGTGATCTACAACTCGGGCCGTTACCGGATGGCGGGGCGGGGTTCGCTGGCCGGGTTGATGCCCTATGGCGACGCCAACCAGATTGTCATGGAAATGGCGTCCGAGGTTCTTCCGGTTGTCAAATCAACACCGGTGCTTGCAGGGGTGAACGGTACGGACCCGTTCCGGGACATGGATGTGTTTCTCGATGAAGTGAAGCGCGTCGGATTTGCCGGCGTACAGAATTTTCCCACTGTCGGGCTGATCGACGGCAGCTTCAGGGCAAATCTAGAAGAAACGGGCATGTCTTACGCGCTCGAAGTCGACATGATTGCCAAGGCGCGTGCCAAGGACATGTTGACCACGCCCTATGTGTTCAATGAAGCGGACGCTGCGGCGATGGCGAATGCTGGCGCCGACATCATCGTTTGCCACCTCGGACTGACAACAGGTGGATCGATCGGTGCCGAGACGGCGTTGAAACTTGAAGACTGCCCGGCACTGGTTGACGCTTGGGCGCGGGCGGCCCTCGAAGTCAATAGCGATGCAATGATTCTGGTTCACGGCGGTCCGGTGGCCATGCCGGACGACGCTGACTTTGTATTGAAGAACACCAAGCACTGTCATGGGTTTTACGGTGCTTCCTCAATGGAGCGGCTGCCAACAGAGATTGCTCTTACCGAACAGACCGCCGCGTTCAAGAAGATCGGGGAACGATGAGATGAAACTGCAACAGCGAATTGAAGCATATGTGTGGGAGGAACAATCATGACCGGGCAACTCATAGGCCAGCTCATCTTGTGGCTGATCCTCGCGGTCATTGTCATTGCAATTATCTATTGGGTGATGAACCGGCTTTATCGCCGTTCGACCAAGGAAATCGCCTTTGTGCGAACCGGTTTCCTTGGTGAGAAAGTCGTCATTGATGGCGGTGCGTTTGTCTGGCCGATTATTCACGACATTACGCCTGTGAACATGAACTCCCTGCCCTTGGAAGTGGTCCGCAGCAGGGATGACGCGTTGATTACCAAAGACCGGATGCGCGTCGATGTCGAGGCGGAGTTTTACGTTCGGGTTCGCCCGGCGAAGGATGCAGTATCAGTCGCAGCATCGACATTGGGCCGGCGGACGCTTGAACCGGAGAACATTCACGGGCTTCTTGCCGGTAAATTTGAATCCGCACTTCGCGCGATCGCGGCAGAAATGAGCATGGCCGAGATGCACGAGCAGCGGCATGTCTATGTTTCGCGCGTCAAGGAATACGCCCAGGAAGATCTCTCCCGCAACGGGCTTGAACTTGAATCGCTGGCGATCATGGACATCGACCAAACAGCTCTTGAATATTTCAACCCATCCAACCGGTTCGACGCCGAAGGTCTGACTTCGCTTATCCAGGACATCGAAGAGCGGCGCAAACTTCGCAACGATATCGAACAGGATTCGATGATCCGCATTCGATCGCGTAATCTTGAAGCTGAGAAGCAAGCCCTCTCCATCGAGCAGGAAAGCGAAGAAGCCCGGCTTATCCAGGAGCGTGAAATCGAGTTCCGTCGCGCCCAGCAGCGGGCGGAACTGGCCAAGGAGCGGGCAGAACGCGACACCGAAGCCGAACAAGCGCAGATCACGGCGAATGAGGCGATTGAGCGCGCCCGCATCGTCAACGAACAGGCGATTTCATCAACAAGAATTGAATCGGAGCGGGATATCCGGCAACGCGAGATCGAACGCCAGAAAGCCATTGAGGCTGCCGAAATTCTTTCGCGCGAGGAAACGGAGAAGGCACGGATATCCCAGGAACGTGCCATCGCCGAAGCGCGAATTACCAATGAACAGGATACCCAGTCACGCGATATCGCACGGCGCCGGGCGATTGAAGAAGAGGAGATTGCGGCCGCAAAAGCAACCGAACAAGCCAAGATCGACCAGGAACAGGCTATCCAGGAAGCCCGTATCGCAAGCGAGGAAGAAACCCGCAGGCGCGAAATTGAGCGGACTCGTGCGGTCGAAGAGGCTGATATCGCGGCGCGTGAAGCGACCGAGAAACTGCGTATCGCCGAAGCCGCGACAGTATCTGAAGAACGCATCAGTTCCGACAGGAAAATCCGCGAGCTTGAGATTACCCGGCAAGAGGCAATCGAGGCAGCCGAGATTGCCGCATCAGAGGCAACCGAAGCAGCGCGTATTGCGCGCGAAAAGAAGATCGCTGCCGAGCGCATCGCTTACGAACAGGACATGCGCGAACGCGAAATCGCCCGCAACCGTGCGGTTGAGCAAGCCGAAATTGCGACCCGCGAGCAGGTGGAAACAGCACGCATTGAGCAGGAAGCACGCGTTGACAATCAGCGGATTGAAGAGCGCGAGAAAGTCGTCATGCGCGAAACCCAATCCGCAGAAGCGACAGAGACTGCGAGAATTGCCCAGCAGAAGAAGGTCGATCAGGAGCGCATCCTTGCCGAAACCGAAACACGTTCCCGGGAGATCGAGCGCAACGAAGCAATCGAAAGCTCGGAAATCTCCTCGCGGCGTCTTGTAGAGCAAATGCGCATCGAGAAAGAGAAGCAAACCTCGCGCGACAAGATCGTTCGCGATGAAGAGGTTCGAAGTCTCGAAATCGAGCGGAACAAGGCCTTGGACGATGCGCAGATCGCGGCCGACAAGGCGATTGAAGCCGCTCGTATCGCCCAGCGCAAAACGCTTGATGCTGAGCGAATAGCGGCTGAGCAGAGCACCCGCGAGCGCGAAATTGAGCGCGATGAGACGGTTGAATCGACTGATCTTGCACGCCGTGATGCCACGGAGCGCAAACGGATCGAAATTGAACTGGGACTGGAAAAAGAGAGGATCTCATCCCAGCAAGAGCGTGAACAGGTTGATATTGATCGCAAGCGGATCGTCGAAATTGCTGATCAGCAGCGATTGATTGAAATCGCGCCGAAACAGGCGGAACGGGCAGAGGCTGACGCAGCGCGACGCCGGGCGGAAATCCTGGCTGAACGTGACATCGCCAGATCCGACGTTGAGCGCGAACAAACGCTCGATGCGGCCAAGCTTGAGAGAAAGCGCTCGCTTGAGCAACTCGAAATCGCCCGTGTTCAAGCTCTGCGTGAAGCGGAGATTGCCTCCAAAGAGGATATCGAGCGGGCGCGCATCGCTTCCGAGCGTGGCTTGGATGAAGCGCGCATCGGCCATGAAACCGAGCGTCGCAGGCTCGAGGTTCAGCGCGAGCGTGATGTTGAGACGGCGCAAATGGAAAAGGCCATCGCGCTTTACCAGAAGTCTCTGGATGAATCGGCCGCCAGGACCGAAGCGGAAGCAGCAAATGCCCGTGCCGCGGAAGCCGAAGAACGCGTCAAGACTGCACGTGAAACTGAGGAAGCAAACCGCCGACGTTCGGTCGATGTGACCATGGCCGAGAAACAGGCTGAAGAGATGCGCATCGCCGCTGAGGCCGACCGGGTGCGCAAGGCGGTTGAAGCGGAAGCGCAGAAACTCATCAACGAGGCAGAAAATGTGCTGACAGACGGTGCACGCAGCTCGCTCTTCAAGCGCAAGTTGCTTGAATATGTCGAGGGAATCGTTGCCGCTTCGGTCAAACCGCTAGAGAAGATCAACGACATCAAGATCATGCAACTCGATGGCGTGACTGGTGGCGGAGGTTCCGGCAGTCCGCGTACGCCAACGGATGAAGTCATCAATTCGGCGCTCCGTTACCGGGTTCAGGCTCCGATGATCGACAATCTGCTGGCAGATATGGGGATCGATGGGGGTGATTTGTCCAAGATGGGTGGGTTGATGCGCGAGGCATCGGACATGCAGCGAGTGGCAAAATCCGTTGAGGGCTCGGGTGATGATCCCGGTGCCGGTGATCCCCCAGCAGGCGGTGGCGGGGAATCATCCGGATCTGATGAGAAAAAGGACAGCTAGGCGATGGCGCGTGTATACACATCAAGCGTAATCGACGCGCCGTCGGCGGAGGTCTGGTCGCGGGTGCGGGATTTCAACGCGCTTCCGCGATGGCACCCGGCCATACGGGAGAGCCGGATTGAAGACGGGGAACCGTCAGACAAAGTCGGCTGCATCCGCGATTTTCGCCTGCAAAATGGCGACAGGATCCGCGAGCAATTGCTGGGCCTGTCCGACTACGATCTGTTCTGCACCTATTCCATCCTCGAAAGCCCGATGCCGCTGACCGATTATATCGCGACACTTCGGTTGACGCCGATCACTGATGGTGACCGGACATTCGGCGAATGGTCGGCAGAATTTGAATGCAGCACCGACGTTGAAGATGAGCTTGTTTCGAACATCGGGTCGAACGTTTTTCAGGGCGGCTTTGACGCACTGAAACGGCATTTTTCGGGGCGTTGAACGGAACCATGGTGAAGGTAGTCAAAAGCACGATCCTCGACGCACCGATAGAAGCGGTGTGGGAACTGCTGCGCGATTTCAACGGACACGATGAATGGCACCCGGCTGTCGCGGACAGCCAAATCGAGCGCGGCCAGACCTCCGATCGCATCGGTTGCGTGCGCAAATTTCATCTGGAGGACGGGTCGGAATTGCGTGAACAATTGCTGACGCTGTCAGACACGGACCTGACCTTCTCCTATTGCCTCCTCGATACGCCGGTTCCGCTCTTCAACTATGTCGCGCATGTCCGGCTATTACCGGTTACCGACGGTGACCGAACCTTCTGGCACTGGGAATCGCGGTTCGACACGCCGGCCGGTCGCGAAACCGAACTTGAGACAATGGTTGGTGAGCAGATTTACGAGGCCGGTTTCGAAGCTATCCGGTCCAGGCTGCAGGCACCCACACAAGGAGCGGGATAATGGCGGTAGAAATCGTTGCAACAGGTACGATTGCTGAAGCAGCACAGATCCTGAGCTCAAATCGTCAGGCCAGCCTTTTTGCCGGCGGGACCATGTTGATGTGCGCAATCAACTACGGCGACCAGTCGCTTGGGACCTTGGTTCGTTGCGATGATCCCGCACTCTCCGAAGTCAGATCCGAAGGCGAGAATATCCGGATCGGCTCGGCGGTCACAATGGCAAAAGTGCTGCAGACACGCGAGCTGTCATTCCTCGAAAAGGCAGCCCGTTCGGTTGGCGGGCCGGCGATAAGAACTGCCGCGACTGTTGGCGGCAATCTGTTTGCTCCTGCGCCCTATGGCGATTTCGCGACCGCGTTGCTGGCGTTGGGCGCCACGATTGAATTTGCCGGCGGATCTTCGGTGTCCGCGGACGATTTCTTCGGCAATCGCGATCGATATTCCGAACGGCTTGTCACGGCAGTTCTGGTTCCAAGGATCAATGACGCCGATGCGCTGCGGTTTCTAAAGGTCACAAGAGTTCGGCCAAAGGGTGCAGCGGTTCTGACCATTGCCGCCTATCTTCCGCGCAGGGCAGGGCAGATCGAGGGTTTTCGGATCGCCTACGGCAATGTTGCGCCCATACCGATAAGGGCGACCGCCGCCGAGCGGGCTTTGGAAGGCGCAAGTCTGGACGAAGGCGGGATTTCAGGCGCGCTTGCCGCAGCTTGCCAGGGCATTGAGCCGATTACCGACGCATTGGCATCTTCCTGGTATCGGCGCGAAGTTGTTCCTGTTCACCTCAAACGCGTTCTGCTGAACCGGGAGTTGTAGGAAACGATCATGACGCAAAAACCGGTGCAATTCACATTGAACGGCGACAGCAAGGCAGCTTTCGCCAGCCAAGGGCAAAACCTGCTCGAGTTTCTTCGCCGCGGGGTCGGTGACATGACACCCAAATATGGATGCGGTCAGGGGACGTGTGGCGCCTGCACGGTAATTGTTGACGGCGAACCGCGGCTTTCCTGTGTCACCCTTGCCGAAACGGTCGATGGGAGCGAGATCGAGACGACGGCCGGCATGGGCACTGGTGGTCAGCTCAGCGCCCTTCAAGATGCAATGATGCGCAATTTTGCTGCCCAATGCGGCTTTTGTACTCCGGGAATGTTGATGGCGGCAAAGGCGCTGCTGGATCGCAATCGCAATCCCACGCGTGACGAAGTGGTTGAGGCACTGGCGGGCAATATCTGCCGGTGTACGGGTTACGAAGCAATCATCGACGCAGTTCTGGAAGCTGCTGCGTCCGGTTCGCGAAATTACGGGTGAAAACGACATGCCGGTGGAATTTCGAAAAGATTTATTTGCTGACGAGCGAGACGATGATCTCAATGTCATTGGCAAGCCCGAGCAACGGCAGGACATGCTGGGACATGTAACCGGCCGGTCACCATACTACGACGATCACCAATTTGACGGGCTGCTTCACATGCGCTGTGTGCGCAGTCCTCATCATCATGCACGTATTCGCAGCATCGATACCAGCGAAGCGGAGCGGATGCCGGGTGTAAAGCGCGTCGTGCGTGGCCGCGATGTGCCGGTCAACTTGAACACCTTGCTCAGCCTGCTTGATTTCGGATTGGATGACGAACAGGTGCTGTCGGAGAACAAGGTTGCCTACAGGGGAGAGCCCGTCTGCGCAATCATTGCCGAAAGCGAGCAACAAGCGCGCGACGCGTGCGCCAAAGTGCGGGTTGATTGGGAGGAGCTGCCGCACGTGCTGGATGTTGAGGAAGCGCTCAAGCCTGGCGCTCCGTCGGTCAATCCGGCCTATCCGAAGAACGTATTCATCTATCACGGCAAATATGATCACCAAAAGCTGCGATATGGTGATGTCGATGCCGCGCTTGCGAGTGCCGACCACGTTATCGAGGGGCGCTATCAGATGTCGCCGATCGAGCAGGCGCCCATCGAGACATGCGGTGCAATTGCAGCACCCGAAACCAACAATCGCTGGGTCTGTTATACCGGGACGCAGGGCTTGTTCTTCTCCCTTGGAACAGCGGCCAAATTGCTCGACGTTTCCTCGTCGCGGCTTCACTTCATCGGCGGCACAGTAGGTGGTGGCTTCGGTGGCAAGGTCGACAGCCTGCATGAACCGCTGGCGATCCTCGGAGCGATGTTGACCGGCAGACCGGTGAAGTACCAGTTTGACCGCGCCGAAGAAATGCAGGTTGGAGCGCCTCGCGGCGCCGAGCGCTGGTATCTCACCGACGGTGTAATGAACGACGGGCGGATCGTTGCGCGAAAGTTTGTCGGCTACTTCGATTCCGGCGCCTATACCCGGCTTTCCAGCTACGCAATCATCAAGGGGGTAGGGCATCTGCCCGGGCCTTATACCATTCCCAATGTCTATGCCGATGTGTACTGCGTCTACACCAATCGTACTCCTGCTACGGCAATGCGCGGATTTGGCATTACCGGAGTCGATTTCGCCATCGAAAACCACATGGACAAGGTCGCCAATGCCGTTGGTATGGATCCGATCGAGCTGCGCATACTGAACTCATACCGTGACGGCGACATGAAGGCGCACCGCCGTGAAGCCAAAAATTGCGCTCTCATCGAGTGCTGCCAGGTTGCTGCAGAAAAGGCCGGCTGGTCGATCAGCGACGAAGCCCGCCGCCAAAGCTCGTTGACAGGCGGAGGCGGCGAGCGAGCAAAGCTTCCCGCATTCACAAAGATCGATCAAACCGGGGCGGTGGAAGGGTATGAATCGCAGAGCTACGGCCAGTCACAACAGCGGCGTGAGCCGGAATTCACCACTCCGCCAATTGCGCCGGTTGCTCCACGCCCGGTAGAGCGGCAAATTGCAGAAGTCAGCGCCGCTGCACCTGCGCCGGCAAAACCGGCGGAGGCTAGCACTCCCGCGCCGCCCAAACCCGCTGATCCTGTACCTGCAGAGCCCGAGCCCGCTGAACGGCAGCGGCGAGTGACCAGGTTCTCGTCCATTTCCGGTCTGAGGAGGCGCTGACCATGGCCAAGCATCGCGGAAAAGGCTTTGCCTGCATCAATTACCCCATCGGAATGAACCTGGGCGGCGACCCGAGCCAGGCGCTGGTGCATTCCAATCCGGACGGCAAGTTCATGGTCGCATTGTCGTCGATTGATCTGGGGCAGGGCATGAAGTCGGTCACCAGGCAGATCGCGGCTGAAACGCTGGGCGTTCCGATCGAGGACGTCTACGTAGATACGGCAGATTCCGACACAGGCCCGCATTGCATGGGCTCGTTTGCGTCGCGCGGTACCCACCGGGTTGGCAACGCGGTCATCCAGGCAGCAATGGAAGCCCGTGCGGTGATGCTTGAGGCAGCAGCCGAGGAGATGGAGGTCAACGCCGACGATCTCGTTACAGATGGCAAGGGAAACATCCATGTCAAAGGTGCGCCGTCGCGGTCCATTACCACGATGGAGGCGGCACAGGCGGCCCAGTTCAAGTATGGAAAATCGGTTTCCGGTCGCGGAATCTTCCTTATCCCATTGTCGGATGTCAGCCCGGAGACTGGCGAAATGACGCCGGTGTCGTGCTTTGCCCACGCCGCGATGATTGTCGAAGTGGAAGTTGACGACGAGACCGGCGAGGTTGGTGTTGTCGAGATGAACAGTGCCTATGAAGTCGGCCGCGCTCTCAATCCGAAACTCGTGGAGCAGCAACTTACCGGTGGCGCATGGATGGGAATGAGCCATGCCGCATGGGAAACGACCGAACCGTACTATCCGGAACGTGAGCACCGCCCGACAGATTTCAATCATTATCTGATGCCGGGTCCAGGCGACATCGCCAACCACAACATCGCCATTCTGGAACGTCCGGCGCCTGATGGCCCCTATGGCGGCAAAGGCCCGGGTGAAATGTGCGCCAATCCGGTGCTTCCGGCGGTTGTCAATGCGGTGTTCAATGCGGTTGGTGTGCGCATCGACGAATTGCCCGTGACCCCGGAAAAAGTGCTTCGCGGCATCCGCGAAAACGGCGGTGCACGGCCGCAGGCAAGGCACTGAACTCATGGCAGTCAGACAATCAATCGGCGGAATTGGAAGTCCCGATGATCTGCGCGATGCGCTGACTGCCGCGCAATATCTTGCCGGAGATGAGCTTGCGACATCGGCCTACCTGGCTTTGGCTCTTGGCAAGCCGTTGTTGCTGGAGGGGGTGCCGGGTGTGGGTAAGACTGAAGCGGCAAAGGCGGTCGCCTCGATATTGGGACGGCAACTGATCCGGCTGCAATGTTACGAAGGCATCGATGCGGCTGCGGCGCTCTATGAATGGAATTACCCACGCCAGATGCTGGCAATCCGTCAGGCAGGCGACGAGTATGTCAATATCTATGGCGACGACTTCCTGATCTCCCGGCCGATGATGGAAGCGCTGCAAAATCCGCGCGATACGGTGCTGCTAATCGACGAAATCGATCGCTCCGACCATGAATTCGAGGCATTTCTTCTCGAATTCCTTTCTGACTTTTCGATTTCGATTCCGGAGCGGGGAACAATTCGCGCAGCCGATGAACCGGTTGTTGTTCTGACATCAAACCGAACCCGCGAACTGCATGAGGCGCTGAGGCGGCGTTGTGTCTATTGCTGGATCGGTTACCCCGATGCTGACCGTGAGGCGCAAATCGTGATGATGCGGGCGAGCTCGGTTGTTCGCGAAACTGCCGACAAGGTGGTTCGGGCGGTCACCTCTCTGCGTAACGAACCGTTGGCCAAACCACCCGGTGTGGCCGAAACCGTCGAATGGGCGGAAGCGGCGACCGTTCTTCAAAGTCAGGGTGCTGATTGGCCCTCCGCATTTCGCCGTTCGATTGGCGTGGCGTTGAAAGATCATGACGATCTTGAGTTTGTCGGCGAACGACTGGACGCGATCATTGCAGAGGCCGCGGCATGATGTCTGAAGTGCGTACATTGCCGCGGGCAGTCTTGCCGTTTGTGGAGTTCGCCAGTGTATTGCGTGCAAACGGATTTGTCGTTGCACCTGATCAAACGCAGTCTTTCATCACCGCTACAGGCCTGCTTGGCCCGAGGGGAATGGACGACATTCATCAGGCCGCTCTTTCGACACTGGCACCGCCGCCAGAGCGCAGGGAGGAGTTTGATGCCCTGTTCCGGATGGTTTTCATGGGCCAGACAATCGCTGCTCCGGCGAGTGATGGCACCGAAGACGAGGAGCTGCGAGCATTTGACGAGCGCGACGGGCAAATCGAACCGCCGGAGATTGGCGATGACCGGGAGGCCGGAGCGCAGGCTACCGAGATTGAATCTCTGACGGCACGCCGTCTAACGGCCGCACAACAGTCCCAAACGCTGGCGAGGTTTACCCGCGCCGTACCGGGCCAACTACCCCGCCACAGGGCACGACGGTTCTCGGCCCACAGCAAAGGTTCGCGCCCGGATGTCCGCCAGGCGCTTCGCGAAGCGGTCAAACGCGACGGTGAAGTCATCCGTCTGCCTGTTCGCGGCAGGAAATCGAGGCAAAGGCGGATTTTGCTGCTGATCGATGTGTCGGGTTCGATGAAAGAACTGACCGACGGGCATCTGCGATTTGCGCATACGCTGGCACAGACCGCAGAACGGCTTGAAGTCTTCACGATTGGCACCCGGCTGACGCGGATCACGCGAGCGTTGAAGCTTAGAAACCGGGAACATTCGTTTGAGACCGCTTCGTCAATTGTGGCGGATTGGGATGGCGGAACGAGGCTTGGTGATGCCTTGAATGCATTTCTCGCCATACCGCGATTTGTTGGTTTTGCCCGAGGTTCGTTGACGATTGTCATCTCCGATGGTCTCGAAAGAGGTGACTCCGGGCAATTGCAGGCTGCGATGGAGCGCTTCGCCAGAATTTCATGGTCGATCCTCTGGCTGACGCCGCTCGCAGATGGTCCGGAATTTGTTCCCCAGACCTCAGCTTTGGCGGCGATTGCCGGGCAAGTTGATCGTTTCGATAGCGCGGTTGATCTGGAGCAGCTGTGCGGTGCGGTCCTTGATCATGCCAGGAGTGCAGCCTGATGAAGATCATCGATGCACACCACCATATCTGGCGACAAACCGATCTTCCCTGGCTACTTGGCCCCACCCAGCCGCGGATTTTTGGCGCTTACGACGCGATCAAACGCGACTATCCGATTAGCGAATACCTGGATGACATCTCGGAAACCGGTGTCGAAAAGTCTGTTTATGTACAGGCCAACTGGGCCCCTAACTGGTTTGAGGATGAGGTCGCATGGGTTCAGAAGACGGCCGACGAGAGCGGCTGGCCGCACGGCATTGTCGGTTATTGCGACATGACGCAGAAGGATGCCCGGCGTGACCTGGACCGTCTCGCCAAATATCCGAACATGCGCGGTATCCGGCAGCAATTTCACTGGCACGACAATCCGCTTTACCGCTTCGCAAAGTCGCCTGACCTGTGTCGCAGCGAAACCGTTCAAAACAACATTCAGCATTTGGCAGATTATGGCTGGAGTTTCGACCTTCAAGTCTTTTACGGACAGATGGATGGGGCAGGGGAGTTGGTATCTGCGGCGCCTGAAGTAACATTCATTCTTCAGCATGCAGGGATGCTCGAAGATCTGAGTGATCAGGGCCGGGCCGATTGGCGCCGCAACATGGTTGCGCTGGCAAAACACAAGAATGTCGTCACAAAGCTTTCGGCATTCGGAACTTTCATCCATCGCAATGATGATGACCACATTGCATGGATGGTCGAACAGACGATCAAGATATTCGGCGCGCGCCGATGTCTCTATGGTTCCAATTTTCCAATCGAGAAAATCTGGACAGATTACAAAACCATGCTTGGATCGTTCCGCAAAGCGGCAAAGAAGCTCGGCGAAACGAAGAGCAAGGCGATCTTCTATGACACAGCAAAAAGGGTTTACCGGCTCTGAATTGCCGGCCGCAAACGGGAGGACAAAAAATGGCTCTGGAAATCAAGGTACTGGACTACGGTGACATTGAACTTGAATCCAGCTTTCTAGTGCTGGGCCGTGACTGCGGGCGCACGAGGCGTGTTCCCACCTACGGGTTCCTGATCACCGGAGGTGAGTATCCTGTACTGGTCGACACCGGATACAGGGACAACCAAATCATGGAAACGCTGGGTATGCGCGGGCTGCAGTTCCATGAAAACATGATCGAGAACCAGTTGGCGCGGTTTGATATGAAGCCGGGCGACATACGCTACATCTGCCACACCCATCTGCACATCGATCACGCCGGCAAGGATGATCACTTTCCAATGACGACAACGGTGGTGCTGAACCGCCGTGAACTGGAACATTCGGTATCCGGACTGATGCATCCGCAATATCCGAAACCGGATATTCAGCACCTGATCGAGCGATTGCACACACCTGGTGCGCTGCGGTTTGAGGACACGGAATTGACCGGAGAGATCGAACTCATACCGGGTGTGACGCTTGACTGGGCGGGTGCGCATACGGAAGGCTCGATGAACGTCCATGTTGAAACCGCCGAAGGGCGCGCAACGATTTGCGGTGACGTGATCTATGACTTCAACGATCAGGTTATCAATCCGCTCAATGAAATCAGCGATCGCGAACCGCGCGTGACCGGCAATCATTCCGTATCAAAACGCGAGGAAAAAGCAGCGATCAAGAAGCTGCTCAGCGGTTCGAAATTCCTGCTTCCGGTGCATGACAAGGCGGCCAAGATTGACCGAAACCAGGTGGTAGGCCGACTCGACATGCAGGTACCCGGTCCAATTACCGAAACGGTGCCACGCCGCGACTGGTTTCCCGCTTGATACCGGTAGGGAGGTTGATTCATGGCACATGAAGCACTGAGGCCGGAGTTCAAGGCGCTGATTGATGAACATGCGCCGGTTAAGCAGGTCGGATCCGGTTTCACGTTTACAGAAGGCCCGATCTGGCATCCGAAGGAACATTACCTTCTGTTTTCTGACATGCCCGGCGATGTGCGGCGCAGATGGGACAGAAATGGCGTGCGTGAGGTTTTGCGTCCATCAAACAAAGGCAATGGCCTGACATTTGACCGCGATCTCAATCTGATTGCCTGCGAGCATGCAACTTCTTCGCTCGCCCGCTTCGATCGCAACGGAAATCGCGAGGTGCTGGCCTCCCATTTTGAAGGGAAAGAACTCAACAGCCCGAACGATGTTTGCGTGCGTTCCGATGGATCAATCTATTTTACCGATCCTTGGTATGGCCGTATGCCGCACTATGGCGTGGAACGTCCACGGGAACTTGGTTGGCAGGGTGTTTTCCGCATCAAACCCGGACAATCCGGCGGAGAGCCCGAACTAGTCGTCGACCGCTACCAGTTTTCGATGCCTAATGGATTGTGCTTCTCGCCGGACGAAAAACTGCTCTATATCAACGACACCGAACAGGCCAACATCCGCGTCTTTGAAGTCAATGATGACGGCACCCTGAGAGGCGGGCGGATTTTTGCTTCAGGAATCAAGGACAGCCTGTTGTCAGGACTGCCCGACGGGATGAAATGCGATTCTTCGGGCAACATCTGGGTCACCGCGCCCGGCGGTTTGTGGGTCTACAATCCGGCAGGGCAGTTGATTGGCAAGGTTTCCATTCCGGAGCACCCGGCAAATCTGCATTGGGGAGGAGAAGACTGGCGCACGCTGTTTGTTTGCGCATCGACATCGGTTTACTCTGTCGAAACAAAAATCGGACCCCGCAATGAACCGTTCATGCGGGTGGATGCGGGCAGTGGGTCAAGCGCTTCTTCAAGTGCCGGCAATCCATCTGGAGAGTTCCAGTTGGAGCCGGGTCGCTGCGCGCTTATCATTCAGGACATGCAGAACGACGTGGTGATGGAGGGGGGTGCGTTTGCGGATTCGGGATCGCCGGCGCATTGCAAGGAGCAAAATGCCATTGAAAACGCCTCCAAACTGGCCAATCGCTGCCGCGAATTGGGAATCCCGGTCATCCATGTTTGGTTTGTTTGCCGCGACGATCACAAGGGGATCACGGTGAATGCTCCCCTGTTTGAGGGTGCGGTGGAAGCAGGTGCCCTTAAAGAAGGTAGTTGGGGGGCTGAACCGGTGCCGGGTCTCGAAGCAAAACCCTCTGATCATGTCGTTCGCAAAATGCGCATGAGCGCCTGGGAAGGCACCTTGCTCGAAACCATTCTCAAGGCCGAGGGCCGCGATACGATCATTGAGACGGGTGCGTGGACCAATATGTCGATCGAGCACACTGCCCGAACCGGGGCGGACAAGGGTTATATCATGATCATTCCCGAGGATGCCTGCTCAACCATGAATGCGGATTGGCACCGGGCATCGATTGACTATGCGATGCAAAATGTTGCCGCGGTCACGACAACTGCGGACGTGTTGGCGGCGCTAGGCGGCTAGGTCAGCTTGCTTAAGTGAGCCTGATATTTCATGCGCGAGGCGCGCGACCTCATCTGCAGCCGGACTTGACGCCCGCATTTCCTGCACGCCCAGACCGGTACCCATGGCTTCGGCAAACAGAATACGGTTTCCGATCGCTGTAGAGGCGCTGCCAACGCCGAATTTGGCCATATTCTCTGCGGCTTCACCGGTGAGCCTTGTCCGCGCGGATGCGCGGTTGAGCACCAGCATGGCCGGTTTCCGCTCAGCAGCTGCCAATTCGAGCGTGGGTTCAGTGGCCCACAAATCGACCTTCGAGGGCGTTACCGGCACGATAACCAGGTTGGCTGTCTCAATGGCCGGACGTCCATCGACTCCCATCTTTGGCGGCGTGTCGATGATGACCAGATCATTTTCCTTGGCGAGGTCACGCGCCTCATAGCGCGCTCCCCAAGCGCTCGCGGTCCGGAACCGGAGCCCGGTGTTGTCCTCTCCCAACCGGTCGCAGCGGGCCATGAACCACCGTCCCAGACTGCCTTGCGGATCGGTATCCAGTATCGCGACCTTTCTGCCGAGAAGCAGGTTTGCGATCGCTATGTTGGCAGCCAGCGTTGTCTTGCCGGAGCCGCCTTTCTGTTGTGCGATGGTTATGATCTCTGTCATCGATGTGCCGTCCCAATAAGTCGAACTGACGCCTGACTCATCAAACTCGCACGCGTTACCGGGCAGCCTTGATATCTTCGACCTTCGTGGTTTCGAATCGGCCGGCCAGCTGCGGAAAAGCATAAACAAAAATTTGGTGTTCTGTCATCTGGTTGAATTTCACGGCCGTGTTGGCCAACCGTTCACTATCGGATGGCGAAGTTCGCACGCAGCATGGCCGTTATCAGCGCATCCCGGTTTTTCGACAGTTCGGCAACTGATCGCCCAGCGGCTTCCTCTTTAACGCCAGCTGCCAATTTCGATGCCAATCGATTATCCAGCTTGGTGTCGCCCAAATCGTCCCACCAACGATGGAAGCTCGGCGTGTACCGGTTGCAGAATTCTTCGAGCCCGCCCGGCCCGGCACCGAGATGGAACAACATATGCGGGCCCATTGCAGCCCAACGGAGGCCAGGGCCGGCCCATATTGCCTTGTCAACATCTTCCACAGACGCCACACCGCTCTCGACCAGGTGAATCGCCTCACGCCAAAGTGCCGCTTGCAATCTGTTGGCAACATGGCCCGGGACTTCACGATTTACGCGGATGGTGACCTTGCCAACCGACTTGTAAAATGCTTCTGCGATACTCAGCACATCGTCATCGGTTTGATCGTTGGCAAAAAGCTCCACCAGTGGAATGAGATGCGGCGGATTGAACGGATGGCCGAGAATGAAACGCGATGGATTGTTCCATCCTTCCTGCATTTCGCTGACCATCAACCCGGAAGCAGATGAACAGACTATCGTTTCAGGAGAAAGATGCGGCTCGATTTCCCGAAACAGCGCATGCTTGATTTCTATACGTTCGGGGACGTTCTCCTGAACGAACTGGGCGCCTGTGACGGCGTCGGCAGCGCTTTCGTGGAATGTGATGCTGCCCTTGCGGTCGTTTTCGGCAAGGCCTAGTTCAAGCAGGGTCGGCCAGGTCTGTTTCACATGTTCGGTCACGTCATGTTCAACCGTTTCGGAGACGTCGTAGACGCGGACATTCATTCCGGCAGCAGCAAACAGCGCCGTCCAGCTTGCACCAATAACGCCGGCGCCAAGCACGGCCGTTGTTGTGATCTCGGTCATCAAAATAATCCCGGATTAAGCGGTGATGCGGCGGTGAGACCGCCATCGATTGTGAAACATTGCCCGGTTGCAAACGCAGATTCGTCGGATGCAAGCCAGACCGCCAGATTTGCGACATCCTGGGGTTTTCCGAAGCGGCGTACCGCATGGCGTGCCAAAGCATCGGTGCGGGCCAGTGCAGGATTGTCCGCCAGATCGAAGCCGGCTTCCAGCATTCCCGTTTCGATCCAGCCGGGGCAAATGGCGTTGCAGCGGATTTGCGGCCCGTGGTCAACGGCAATCGAACGCGTGAGGCCGTGAACGAACGCTTTCGACGCATTGTACAATGCCATGCCTGGGTCGGCGACATTCCCGGAGATCGATCCGATGTTGATGATCGATCCACCTTCGCGCATTTTCGGGATGAAAGCCCGGCAGACATTGAAGACACCACGGGCATTGGTTCCCATGAGCAGATCCCAATCAGTATCTGTCGTGTCGATGACCGGCTTTTCGATCTGGACACCGGCATTGTTGACGAGGATGTCGATGGCGCCGACGGCATTTGCCAATTCAATCACTTTGGCGGAATCGGAAACATCGCACGTGTGCCAGCCGATACATTCCGGAAATTCGGCCGGTCGATCGCCGCGACCGCAAACTGCGACGTTTGCGCCTGAGGAAACAAAAGATTCAGCGATTGCCCGCCCGATGCCTTGCCGCCCACCCGTGACCAGTGCTCTTTTGCCACCGAGTTGCATGTCAATGCGCGATCATGACGTGATGAGTGGACGTTCGGGCATCAAGCGCACAGACCGCCCTGTCGCATCCGACGTCTGATCCTTTCATTGCCCCATCGACCTGTTCGTCACCTGTTTCATTGACCTTGGCCATTTCACATTCCGTTCATTCTTAAAGCTTCATCTGCTGCACCTGAGCAGACAGTCCTCCGTCGATGATCCAAAGCTGACCGCTTGCGTAACGGGCCTCGTCGCTGGCCAGCCAGTTGACCAGATTGGCTATGTCTTTTGGCGTTCCGTAGGTGCGCAGTGGATGAACGTCGCGGACAGCCTGCTGCAGTGTCTCGATGTTTCGCCCGCCACCACCAGAGCCTTCACCCTGGAAGAAGCTTTGCAGCATCGGCGTATCGACATAGCCAGGACAAATGGCGTTGACGCGAATGCCTTCCGGTCCGTAATCGCATGCCATCGCCTTAGTCAGCGCGTGAACGGCCCCTTTGGTGGCGCAGTAGGCTGCGAGGCCGGGATCGGCAATGAAACCGTCATAGGATCCGAAATTGATGATGCTGGCGCCGTCCGATTTGCGCAGCAGGGGCAGCGCATATTTTGACGTCAGGAAAGTGCCGGTGACATTGATGGCAAAAATCCGGTTCCACTGCTCCAGCGTCGTGTTTTCGATAGTTTCTTCAATCTCGATCCCCGCTGCATTGACCAGAATGTCCAGCTTTCCCCAATCTTCCATGATGTTGTCGAACACCGATTTGATTTCGTTCTCATCGGTTACATCGAAATGACGATAAGTTCCGGCGCCGCCATTGTCGGCCAGGTCCGCCGCAATGACCTTCGCTCCTTCCTTCTCAAAACGTTGGCAGATGGCTGAACCAATGCCGCCGGTGCCGCCGGTCACCAGTGCGGTTTTCCCGGCGAGCATCATACGCCCAGGCTCTTTGCATAGGCATCAAGCACGAGGCCGTGAAAGTGGTGAACCGCGTGTTCCGATTTCCCGGAGCCTTCCGGATCGTGCACTATGCGGCCTTGCGAAAAGGCCGGCGTGCTCATGCCCCGTTGAACACTCTCCACAAGTGCAATGTCCTCGACCTGCAACACTTCGTCGAGGTAACGAATGGCATCGCGTTCCATGGCATCCGGTTCCGGCGTTTCCAAGAAAAAATCATAGGTTTCCAGCGTCTTGTCCGGACCGGCAGGTATGACATTGAGCACGATCATTGATGAGCGGCCCGGATAGCGCATCAGGCAGGTGGTCGGCCACAGCCACCATACGGCGTGGGTCCGCACGGTCGCGTTGGACACATCGTAGGCGGCGTTGGGGGCGTTACCCGCTTCCGCCATGTGGCTTGAGTAGATCCCATGGGTCGTCACCTTGTAGGTGTCCATATCTACTAGATCGCAAAAGTCCTTGTGGGCTGTCGGGCAGTGGTAGCATTCGAGAAAATTGTCGACGACGTTCTTCCAGTTGGAGTTGATCTCATAGGTCAATCGATGACCGAATGTGAGCTGATCGATATCCGGCGCCCAAAACCGAATCTCGGTTTCCAGATCTCCCGATTGTTCGCTGAGAGTTGAGGCCTGCGGATCAAGGTTGACGAAGATGAAACCGCAGAATTCCTCGACCTGAACCTGGTCGAGACAGATGTCGTTGGTGTCGAAATCGGCAAGATCTTCCGTGTGCGGTGCCCTTACCAATTGCCCATCCAGCCGGTACACCCAGGCGTGATACGGACACATGATCCGTTTGGTGTTGCCTTCACCGGTCAGGAGCTGGTGAGCGCGGTGTTTGCAGACGTTGTAGAACGCACGCAAAACACCGTCGCGATCCCGGGTGATTGCGATCGGGTGACCAGCGATATCCGTAGTAAAATAAAATCCGGGTTCGCGCAGCTTTTCGACATGGCAGACCCATTGCCATGACCGGGAAATAATCGCTTTCTGGTCGAGCTGAAACCATTTTGGCTCGGTATAGGATTCTGAATTCAATGACAGCGACCGGCACGGGTCATCGTGATAGCCATCAGAAAGGCGCACAAAATCATCTCGCGTGATTGACAGCGTCATGACGGATCTTCCTCAGTGATGACCGGAGGGAAACGGTAGCGGTTTGCCGCGACGGTCCAGTCGATGTGATTGCGAACATAATTCTGGCTGGCGTCGGAAGGTGGGTTGTAGTCCCAGGTTTCGCCGGCTCCGGAACCCATGGCGGCGTGGAGCGCGCGTCTCGATTTCTGCGTTGCAATGACATCAGACCGCAGCTTTTCGCTATTCCAGCGTTCTGAGACCTCGGAGGCGAATGCTGCCGCGACATTGTGATAGACCGGATCGGTCGCGATATTGTTTTTCTCCAATGGATCGTTCGCCAGATCAAAGAGCAGCGGCGGATCGATGTCGCAGTGTATATATTTCATTGCGCCCCTGCGTATCATGAACACAGGCCATGGGGTCATTTCGGCGCAGTATTCTCCAATCGCCTCGTCTGCGGGATCATCTTCACCGCGTGCCAGCGGCAACAGGCTGCGTCCGTCCACCGGTGCACCAAGCATGTCCAATTTACCGTCCGCCAACTCGACAAATGTGGGCAACAGGTCCACCAATGAGCAGGCATTGGTTGCCACTCCCTGCACAATTCCCGGTCCGGCCATGACCAATGGCACCCGTGCCGAATGTTCGAAGAAATTCATTTTGTACCAAAGGCCGCGCTCACCGAGCATGTCGCCATGGTCTGCGGTAATGACAACAACCGTACTGTCCAGTTCACCGATCTCTTCCAATGTGCGGACCAGCTCTCCGATCTTGCTGTCAAAGTAACTGACATTGGCGAGATAGGCGCGCCGGGCCCGGCGGATTTCCTTGTTAGTCAGCGGGACATAGCTGGCCTCGATACCGTCCATGATGCGCCGGGAGAACGGATCCTGTTCCTCTGGCGGCAAGTCGAATTCCGGCATGTCGATTTCGTCGTCGGAATAAAAGTTCCACCACTCGGGACGAGCGACGTAGGGATCATGCGGATGAATGAAACTTGCCACCATCGCAAATGGAGCAACAGCACCCTGTGCCTTGTCGCGCGCATGGTCAAACAGCCAGCGTTTTGCGGCAAATGCGACTTCCTCATCATAGTCGATCTGAAATGTTGCATTTGCCAGACCGCTCTCCTTGACGGTCTGCATGTTGTGGTACCACTTGTCGATGCGCTCGTCGGCGGCCTCCCAATCCGGGGTCCAGGCAAAATCGGCGGGATAAATGTCGGTAGTCACGCGGTCCTCAAATCCGTGCTTCTGGTCGGGGCCAACAAAGTGCATTTTGCCCGACAAACAAGTGCGATAACCCAGCGACTTCAGATAATGGGCGAAAGTAGGAACACTGGCGCGGAACTCTGATGCATTGTCATAAGCAGCTATTCGGCTGATGAGCTGTCCGGACATGAACGCAAACCGCGACGGTGCGCAAAGCGGCGAATTGCAATAGGCGGCATCGAACCGCATTCCCCGCGCTGCAATAGCGTCTAAATGCGGTGTCCTGGCAACCCGGTGTCCATAGGAGCCGGTGAATTGCGGCGCCAGTTGGTCGGCCATTATGACGAGAATATTGGGGCGCTCTTTCGACACGGTGAACCTCCTATTCCAGAATAGGACGAATCCAGGTTTGGAAATTGACTTTTATCGCCATAGAAATTGTAATTTTCGCCAAATGGATAAGCACCTGAGCACAGATCAGCATACATTCAAAATCGGTTTGCTATTGCTTGATGGCTTCAACGCGATGGCAATGCACGCATTTGTGGACCCATTCCGGTGCGCAAATTATCTGCGCAGCACAAGTCTTTATGAATGGACTTTTTTGGGACTAGAGGAACAAAGCGCGGTTGCCAGCAATGGCGCCACTATCTGCAACCTTACGCCACTGCGAAATCTGCGTGCGGATTTCGATCTGCTCGCCGTGAATGCAAGCTGGAATGTTGAGCGGCACAACGAACCCAAGCTGCTGAACTGGCTGCGCACCCAGGCCAAGGCAGGTGTTACACTTTGCGGGATTGATACCGGCGCGTTCATTCTGGGATTTGCCGGTCTGTTGAAAAACCGCAAGGCGGCCGTTCACTACGAACACATTGCAGCGTTTCGCGAAATCTTTACCGATACCGAGATGGGTGAAGACCTGTTTGTTGTCGATGGTGATCGTTTGACATGTTGCGGAGGGGCAGCGGCCAGCGACCTGGCCCTTGAGATACTGAGACTGCAACAGGGGATCGACGTTGCAAATGCCACCGCCCGTTACATATTCCACGAACGGCTTCGATCAGGCAATGAGGGACAACTTCCGGATCGGTATGAACCGGTGGGATATGCCGTACCGGCCAAACTGCGCGAGGCCATCGTCTTGATGGAACGGAATCTCGAGCACTTGCTGAGCATAGGTGAGATTGCGCGAGCGGTGGATATTTCGCAGCGGCAGATGGAGCGGCTTTTCAAGGCGCAAACCGGTGTTTCTCCTGTACGATACTATCTGGACGTCCGCCTCGACCGCGCCCGGGGACTGGTGACCCAGACCGAACTGCCGATCGTTGACATTGCTGTTGCCTGCGGCTTTTCCAGCAATGCACAATTTAGTCGCGCCTACAAAAACCGTTTTGGCCTGACAGCAAGCAGGGACCGGATTGAAGGGCGTGTTCCTTTCCAGTTCAGATCATTTCCAAGCCATGCGGGACGTTGAGGGTAGGCTCCACCTTCTGCAAAACGCTGTATCTACGATTTATAGTCGCTTAGATCGGTTGGTGCGTGGAGTAGCGTGCTGTCATATTTCGGAAGATCATCGCTAATCGGCAGCCACGGAAGCTTGCTCGAATAGTTCACATGGAATGTCGGTTCAAAGTCGGCCGGATTCTCCAAAGATGCGGCATAAAGGTGCATCCCGCCAGGATAATGATCCGCTTCAAATCCCATAGGCGCGCCGCAGGTCGCGCAGAAGTGTCTCCATACGCCGCTGGAACTCTCAAGTGTTTTGGGTGTTTTGCCCGTCCATCTGAAGTTTCGCAAAGGTACACCGAGCCACGCCACGACCGGCGCAGAGCAGTTGCGGCGGCAGTCGTCGCAATGGCAATAGCAAGCCCAGGTAACATCGCCTTCAAACTCCCAACTCGTTTCTCCACACAGGCAATGGCCTCGTTTTGTCATTGGCACTTCCAATCGGTGTAAGCAGTCAGCAGATCACACATCGGATGCACGGTTGATCGCTCGTCTGGTAATCTCTGCCAGTTCTTCGTGATCGGCAACATTCACTGCACGGTCGGGTGAGAACAGCGAAACTGATCTGGACGGGGCCGGATCTCCGAAAGGGGCAATCGCCAGATCGCGATGCCTTGTCTCTGCCTCGATTGCGATTTCAGGCACAAGCGTCAGGCCCATCCCATGTTCAACCATCTGCAGAAGCGTTGTCATTGAGGTGGCACCATAGTTGACCAGACGCCTGTTTGACGTCAGACCGCATACGTCCAGCGCTTGATCCCGAAGGCAATGCCCTTCCTCCAGCAGCAACAGGCGGTCAGCCGGAAACTCGCCGTGCGACGCAGAGGTGAGGATATCCCTTTCCTCTATCGCTCCTGCAATGAAAAAGCGGTCTTCAAACAGATGTTTACTGACCAAGCCCGGCTCGTCGATTGGAGCGGCGGCAACAAATGCGTCGATATCGCTAGCGTGGATCGCTGCGACCAGCTGCGCCGTTGTCGTTTCCTTGATCTCCAACTGCAGTTCGGGATGCGCCTGACGAATTTCGGGCACAAGTGAAGGCAGCAGGTAGGGCGCGATTGTCGGGATAACGCCGAGTCGCAGCTTTCCGTCGAAGAAACCGGAATCAGCGCGCGCTTCCGCTTCAATCGCGCGCAATGCCTCCAGCGCGGATTTCACACGGGTCAGCAAGGTTTCACCGCGGCTGGTGAGGACAGCGCCGCCGGTTCTGCGTTCGACCACCGGATAGCCAAGATCGCTTTCCATTTCGGCAATCTGCACAGACAAGGCCGGTTGGGAAACATGGACTTGCTTGGCCGCGCGGCCAAAATGTCCTGTTTCGGCGAGTGCCTCAAAATACAGTAGTTGTCGAGTGGTCAGCATGATAATGAATCATTATCACAATCATCAAAATAGACAATTTGAAATTATCAATCTGTACGCTCAAAATGCCTGCGTAATTCCCGGAACGATGGAATTTCCGCCAGCCGCCAAAGCGATGAGCTGTTCGAAATTGTTCGAATTACCGAACCGGTTCGGTTTTTGCGATTTGCTTGCGACAAATGGCCTTTGGGCCGATCAATTTGTTGCCGACTGAAGGGATTGGTGTTTCACTTTGACCGGGAAACAAAGCCAAGGACTGTCTTATCAGCGAAATATCCTTGGCAGGAAAGAAGATTGAAAATTTGCAGCACGAAGCGGAGTGAGAGATGAACGTTGTTGACAAAATAGCCAAATGCCCGGTCATGCACACGACTGTTGGTGGAACATCCAACCAGGATTGGTGGCCAAACCAGCTCAACCTGAAAATTCTGCACCAGAACTCGGCGCTCTCAAATCCGATGGGATCGTCGTTCAGCTATGCCGAGGAGTTCAAAAAACTCGATCTGAAAGCACTTAAGAATGATCTTTACGCGCTGATGACCGACAGCCAGGAATGGTGGCCCGCCGATTATGGTCACTATGGCGGATTGTTCATTCGAATGGCCTGGCACAGCGCGGGTACCTACAGAACCTCGGATGGCCGCGGTGGCGGCGGAACCGGGCAGCAGCGCTTCGCACCGCTCAACAGCTGGCCGGACAACGGCAATCTTGACAAGGCGCGTCGTCTGCTTTGGCCGATCAAACAGAAATACGGCAACCGGATTTCCTGGGCCGACCTGATGATCCTTGCCGGCAATTGCGCGATTGAATCGATGGGTGGCAAGACTTTCGGCTTCGGTGGCGGCCGCGCAGATGTCTGGGAACCGGAAGAGGATGTCTACTGGGGCAACGAAACCGAATGGCTCGGAGATACCCGCTACAAGGGCGACCGGGAATTGGACAATCCGCTTGGCGCCGTACAGATGGGCCTGATCTACGTTAATCCCGAAGGACCGAACGGAAACCCTGATCCCGTCGCTTCCGGCCGCGATGTGCGTGAAACCTTCGGCCGGATGGCAATGAATGACGAGGAAACGGTTGCGCTTGTTGCCGGTGGCCACACTTTCGGCAAGGCACATGGCAATGGTCCTGCGGAAGCCGTGGGAGCGGAACCGGAAGGTGCTCCACTTGAAGCGATGGGTCTGGGGTGGTTGTCATCGCACGGCTCAGGCAAGGGTCACGACGCGATCACCAGCGGAATTGAAGGCGCCTGGAAGCCGAACCCGACCAAATGGGACATGGGTTACTTTGACATGCTGTTCGGCTATGAGTGGGAGCTGGCAAAAAGCCCCGCCGGAGCAAACCAGTGGCTGGCAAAGGATGTCGCTGAGGAACATATGATCCCCGATGCGCACGATCCGACTCTCAAGCACCGTCCGATGATGACAACCGCGGATTTGTCCCTGCGCTTCGATCCGATCTATGAGCCGATTTCGCGTCGTTATCACGCCAATCCGGATGAGTTTGCGGATGCATTTGCACGCGCTTGGTACAAGCTAACTCATCGCGACATGGGCCCCAAAGTCCTCTATCTCGGCGACGAAGTGCCGGCAGAGGAGTTGCTGTGGCAGGATCCGATTCCGGCGGTCGATCACGCGCTGATCGATGATGGCGACATCGCGGATCTCAAAGCGAAAATCCTTGATTGCGGATTGTCCGTCTCCGAACTTGTTGCCACAGCGTGGGCGTCGGCTTCGACATTCCGCGGCTCGGACAAGCGGGGAGGCGCGAATGGTGCGCGCATCCGGCTTGCCCCGCAAAAAGACTGGGAAGTCAACCAACCCGATCAGTTGGCCAAGGCACTTGGTGCGCTTGAAGGAGTGCAAAACGCATTCAACGACGCGGCCGGCGGCGGCAAAAAAGTATCGCTTGCCGACATCATTGTGCTCGGCGGTTGTGCCGCGATTGAAAAGGCTGCGAAGGATGGTGGACACGATATCGACGTTCCGTTTACGCCCGGCCGGATGGACGCCACGCAAGAGCAGACCGATATCGATTCCGTCAATGTTCTTGAGCCGGCGGCTGATGGGTTCCGCAACTACGAGAAGACGAAGTACTCATCTCCCGCAGAGGCGCTTCTGGTCGATCGCGCCCAGCTGTTGACGCTGACAGCGCCGGAAATGACGGTTCTGGTCGGAGGATTGAGAGTTCTTGGCGCCAACCATGGCGGGTCGCAGCACGGTGTGCTCACAGACCGTGTGGGGACGCTGTCCAACGACTTCTTTGTCAACCTCGTCGACATGGGTACCGAATGGACACCAACGTCTGCAGATGAGGATGTATTTGAAGGCCGGGATCGGGCTTCGGGCAACGTCAAATGGACAGGAACGCGTGTGGACCTCGTCTTCGGCTCCAACTCCCAGCTTCGTGCGCTTGCCGAGGTTTACGCTCAGGACGACAATGGCACCAAGTTCTTCAACGATTTCGTTTCGGCGTGGACCAAAGTGATGAACGCGGATCGGTTTGATCTGAACGCCTAGGCTGTTCCGAAAACAGGTTAAAACGGGCCGGTGCGGGGTTCCGCTCCGGCCCGATCCGTTTCTGTGCACATGCTTGCACTCGACCAATGCTGACTGCTACGTGCCAAGCGCTTGAATGGAGAAAACGATGCGTCTTGGCGGCAGGCTGCAGGCAGCCATCGAAATTATCGACGATATCGAAAAACGGCACCGCCCCGCGGCCGAAGCATTGCGTGACTGGGGGCTGTCCCACCGGTTCGCCGGTTCCGGCGACAGGTCAGCCATTGGCAATTTTGTTTACGACGCATTGCGGCGCAAGCGGACAGCGCAGGCGTTGTTGGGTGGTGAATCTGGGCGTGCGTCTGTGATTGGCGCTGTTTTGTTATCGACTTCCGAAACACCCGCATCTCTGGCTTCCGCCTTTGGTGGCGACCGTTTTGCACCTGAGCCTATCAGTGAAGTAGAGGCGAGAGCGATCGATGGATTTAGTTCAAACAGTCTCACCGATGATCAACGCTCAGACGTGCCTGAATGGTGTGTCACCGAACTGAGATCCACATTCGGCGACGATTGGGTAAATGAGGCCGCTTGCCTGGCAGACCGCCCACCGCTCGACCTTCGCGTCAATTCAATCAAGGCAGAAAGGAACAAAGTCGCAACGGCGCTGAAGCGGACGGGCGCAAAACCTTGCGAAATAGCGCCCCTCGGTTTGCGAATTCCACCGATCTCTGGTCACGGCCGTCATCCCAATGTGCAGGCCGAACCAGCCTTTCGAAAGGGCTGGTTCGAGGTGCAGGATGAAGGGTCGCAAATTGTAGCGGAACTGGCTGCTCAAGGTTCGCCGAAACAGGTGCTGGATTTCTGTGCTGGCGCCGGTGGCAAGTCGTTGGCCCTTTCGGCGGCCATGGACAACAAGGGCCAGATACACGCCCACGACACCGACCGGCAAAGGCTTGCGCCAATATTTGATCGCCTGAAACGGGCAGGTTGCCGCAATGTCCAGATCGTGGCGGACGGCGGCGATCTTGTTTCCTTGGAGGGGCGTATGGATCTGGTGCTGGTTGATGCCCCGTGCACGGGATCCGGCACTTGGCGGCGAAGACCCGACGCCAAATGGCGCCTGAGCAATCAGCAGTTGGAAACAAGACGTGCCGAACAGGCGGCGATCCTCGATGAGGCTGTGAGATATGTGCGGCCGGGCGGCCGATTGGTGTACGTAACGTGTTCTGTGTTTCATTCAGAGAATGACAAACAGATCGCCCAGCTCTTGGACAAGGCTCCAGATTACCAATTGGCGGATCCCGGAAGTTTCTGGTGCAGTGTCTTTCCTGAACATATTGAAAGCGTCACAATCAGTCAGTTTGGTGTCCAGTTGTCTCCGAACAAGTCGGGCACTGACGGTTTCTACTTTGCCGCTCTTCGCAGGGAATAGTTTTCACCAGAAGATCATCGGTTTATTGACATTGCGGGTGAACAGTCCTGGCTGGCCAGCCGAGGTTGCACTTTATGTTGCGCTGCACAATGATGTTTGCGATAACGGTCGGACAGTTCCGCCCAATCGTCAATTTGCATCGATGAGCCCGCAAGACACTCCCGCATCGGATTTCGAAGACCGCGTTCGAGCCAGCTTTGACAGGCAGGAAGTCATGCGGACGATAGGCGCGACCTTGACCCGCGTATCGCCCGGTCTGATCGAGATTGAAATGCCCTTCAATACGCGATTCACCCAACAACATGGTTTCGTCCATGCGGGTATCATCTCCACCGGACTCGATTCTGCCTGCGGCTATGCTGCTTTCTCGCTGATGCCTGCGGATGCTGCGGTGCTAACCGTGGAGTTCAAGATTAACCTGCTTGCACCGGGCAGAGGAGAGCGGTTTCTGTTTCGTGGCGAAGTTACCAAACCGGGCCGCACGATCATCGTTGCTGTTGGAAAAGCCTACGCGTTCGACAATGGCGAATCCAAAATGATTGCCTCAATGACAGCTACAATCATGACCGTTCGCGGACGAGAGGGGCTGTCCGGTTAAATTGTACGAAACTGTGGAGCAATAACCGTGACGGGAAAAACCGATGAAATCCTGTATGTCATGGCGGCGGATCAGGAATATGGCGAGCATTTGCAAAAGCGCATCGTGCCGTTGTTGACCGGTGTTGGACCTGTTGAAGCTGCTGTGTCCTTGGGACGCGAACTGGCGCATCGTGCCGCAAGCGGGGAACTGCCGAAACTGGTTGTTTCGCTCGGCTCGGCAGGCAGCCGTACCCTCGAACAGACGGAAGTGTATCAGGCGGTATCCGTTTCCTACCGGGATATGGATGCTTCTGCACTTGGATTTGAAAAGGGTATCACGCCATTCCTCGATCTGCCCGCCGTTGTGACACTGCCGCATCGCATTCCGGATCTGCCCGAAGCAAGACTGTCCACTGGCGGCGCCATTGTTTCAGGTGCCGCCTACGATGCGATCGATGCGGATATGGTCGATATGGAAACGTATGCTCATTTGCGGTCCGCTATGGCGTTCGACGTGCCCTTGGTCGGATTGCGGGGAATTTCCGATGGCAAAGACGAACTGCGGCATGTCGATGATTGGACCGAATATCTGCACATCATCGACGAAAAACTTGCGGCTGCTGTAGAGCGGCTGGAAGCGGCCTATTTTGAAGGATCGCTTGTCTAGGCTGTGACAGGAAACTCTCTGTCAGAGTAAAAAAGAGGCAGCGGCGAGCCGCTGCCTCAACACGGAGACGAGTTGCAAACGGTCAGGCGGCCCTGAGCATGGTCTGATCGTTGGCGGATGCTTCAGCCGAGGCGATATGACCTGCGATCAGCCGGTTGACGATACCTGAGTGCGTGAATGGCACCATGTGTCCGGCTTCTGCAATCATTGCCATTTGCATGTCCGGGATCGAATGCGCGACCATCTCGGTTACACGCTGAGCGACCGTCCGGCTTTCAAGTCCCATAATCGCCATGGTCGGGCAGGAGATCTTTCTGCAGGCATCCAAATTCCAATCCTGCGCCATTCCTGTAGCAAAATTGGCTGCGACCTGGCCGACCTGCTGGGCAAGTTTGCATTGCATGTAGGGGCTGTAACCGGCGTAAGAACCTCTGCCATTCCAGAAATCGACAAACCGTTCCATGCCGGCACCGGGAGAGCCATCGGCGATCGCCGCGGAAACCATGCCTGCGACCGAGGTAATCTGCCGATAAAGTTTGCGATCCTTGGCGCTGCCCTGGTTGAGCAGATGGAACATCGCCGGCTCTATGACGGTCAGGCTGGCGAACATCGACGGCGCCCGCATGGCCATTTTCAGCGCAATGGCGCCACCATAGGAGTGGCCGACAAGATGTACCGGGTGCCCGATTTCCATGATCTGCTGCAAAATGATTGCCGCTTCCGCATCCATCATTGTGGCAATCGGTACGACCGCGCGAGGTGTTTCGCCATATCCGGGAACGTCCGGGCTGATCACCTGGCGGCGGCCGTTCATGCTCAGTTTCAGGGCTTGCCACTGGCGAGGGCTGCCGGCGCTGCCGTGCAGCGCCACAACCGGAGCGGAATCCATTGTTTCGAGGCTCACTCGACGAGCCTTCATTGCATCAACCGGCCTCATGGAACTTCCTCCGTTCGGAGTTCTCTTCGGCGTAGACGATCGAAATGATCTCGCCACGGGTCATTCCCATGTCTTGCAACATCCGATTATCCAATGCTGCCAGTGAGCTGACATCGCGTCTGCGATTGATTTCCATCTGCCAGGCGCGGAATGCATCAGCGATGCGTCCAAAAACGGAACCTGCCCGCTGAAATTGCGCTTTGACGGGTCCGGGTGGCGGCTCGAAAAATGTGATCGTGGTCATTGTTCTGTCTCCGTGTTTGATGTTTTTGACGGAGACCGTTCTAAATGTGGGCTGTTTCAGCAGAATGTCTCTGCAACCCTAAATGTGTATCGATTGTTTCAGTTGTGTTGGCGAAATGATTCCGCGGGACTGAAACAATTGAAACATTTGACCCGATTTCAGAATACGAACTGAAACATTGATGGAATACAATCTCTGATTGGCGAGATAGCCGCCACATCAACAATGCGGTGAAAAACCGTTTGAAAACAATATTATAATGCCGCTAACCCGGCCGCTGCTCTATGGGTTGACCACATATGAACACCAACCAAAGCGATCCTGCGTCTCTAACGGGATTCGCTGTTTTTGATGAAAACGACCGATTGCTGGAAGCAAATTCTGCAATTCTCGATATATCCACAAATCAAGATTTGCCGTCACCAGGCACAGACAAAGGCACGTTTTTCATAATTGTCTTCTCCACAATGCTTTCGTTCGGGGGGCAAAAGGTCAAGGCGAGCAACAAATTCGTTCAGACATCGATCTCCCGTTGGGCCGACGCCTCTGCCGGACCAATCGAGGCCGAAACAAAGTTGGGCCGGTGGAAATTGTTGACCACCCACCCGAGACCGGGCGGTGGCACTGCTTTCATCAGTACCGACATAACCCGGCTCAAGGAAGTCGAGCTTTCATATCGGGCGAAAACAGAAAGCTTCAAGACAATCACCGACAGTCATCCGCTGCCGGTATTTGTTGTCGATCCCGAAACCAGTGAAATTCTTTACGAAAGCCTGGATGCCTCAAGGCTCGCCGGCCGCGAATGGGCTCCGGACAAACCGCAATATTTTTCCGATCACTACGTTGACCACGATGATCTGACCAACCTCTGCAAACGGCTGGAAAAGGACGACATTATCCGCGACCATGTGGTTCGGTTCAAGCGCAGCGATGGCTCTTTCCTCTGGATTTCGGCCAATTGCCGGGCAGGTGTTTATGAAGGCCGGCCATCCGTTGTCCTTGGAGTGCTGGATGTAACCGAGCGCAAGGAACAAGAAGATCTGTTTGCGGTTTTGGTTCGCCATCACCCAATGCCGGTGTGGATGAATGACGCCAAAAGCGGTGATATCATTTTTGCCAGTGAGGCCGCGCAGAAACTCTTTGGCTGGTCCGATATCTCGACAGAAAACCCGGCGCATATGCGGAATCACTTCGTGGATGACGACGAGTATTACACCGTCAGCAAAGCACTTGACGCAAGCCCGATGGTTGAAAATTACGAGGCGATGCTGAAACGGGCTGACGGCAGCGAGTTCTGGGCGACCGGGAACCTGCGCAAGGGAGAATATCAGGGACGGCAGGTCATCCTCTCGGGGATTGCCGACCTGACGCGACAGCGGGAGCGCGCTGCTGAGATCCTCAAGGCACGGGAGTTGCTGGCCGACGCCATTGAGTCGCTATCGGAGGGATTTGCGCTCTTCGATGAGGCCGGCAAACTCATCATGTGCAACTCGGTCTACCGGGAAATGAACCACCTTGTCGCAGAGCTCATCGTTCCTGGCATGGAATGGGCCGAGCTGATGCGTCAGTCCGCATACCGGGGCGCGTACAAGGAAGCCATAGGCAGAGAAGATGAGTGGGTTGCCGAGCGGTTGAAAAATGGCATCGAGTTCATTGACGGGTACGAACTGTATACAGATAACGGCAGCGTTCACTCAGTATCTGTACACCCGACCGACCTCGGTGGTTTCGTTGTCACACGCATCGACATCACCGAGCGGAAACGTATCGAAGCAGCGGAACGTGAAGCCGATGCGGTCGTCCGGCAGGTTCTTGATTCGTGTCCGGTTCCAATCCAATTGTCGAGCATCGTGGACGGAACAATCCTTTACCGCAACCCGGCACACTTTGCTCTGATGGGTGAAAAGAAGACCGCGTACGACTATTTTGCCGATCCCAGCCGAAGACCGGTTTACATCGATTCGCTTCTGAAAAACGACCACCTTGAGCGCCATGAGGAATTATTGGTGAACGCGGATGGCAAGACCTTCCCGGCGTCGGTTTCAGCAAGATTGTTCGAGTTTCAGGGCGAGAATGTCATCGTTTCTGTGATTTTCGATGAAACGGAGCGGACCGAGGCGAAACGGGAACTGGAACAAGCCAACGCGCGGCTGACAGATGCCATTGAATCGCTGTCAGAGGGTTTTGCACTTTACGGCAGTGATGATCGTCTTGTGCTGGCAAATGAACGATACCGCACCATGCACGCCGTCAGCGCTGATGCTTTGGTGGAGGGCGTCAACTGGTTTGATTTTCTTCGCGTTGCCGCGGAGCGAAACCAGTTTCCAGTCGAGCCCGACAAAATTGATGAGTGGCTGGAAGAGCGTGCCAGGGATCGCAGCGAGTACCGCCAGGCGGAGTTTCAGCATTCTGACGGCAGCTGGTTTCTGGTCACCAACAGTCCGACCCGCGAGGGCGGCTTCGTTGTCACCCGGGCTGACATTACAGAGCGCAAGAACGCCGAAGCAGCGCAGCGCGAAGCAGATGCGCTCGTAAGCCGGGTTCTGGAGGCCAGCCCGGTAAACTTGCAGATGACCCGTGCGCGCGATGGCAAGCTGCTTTACCGAAGTCCGGCCACAAAGGCCCTGTTTGGCGAAGTCGAATCGGCAATCGATTACTATGTCGATCCCAAAGCCCGCGAACCTTACATCAAGGAACTGCTGGAAACGGGCGCCGTTGACGATTTTGAAACGCAGCTTTGGCGTGCAGATGGTCAACCATGCTGGTGTTCTATCTCGTCACGCCTGATCGAATTCCACGGCGAAAATGTCGTGGTTTCCCACACTTACGACCTGACTGACAGAATTGAGATGCAAGAAGAACTCGAACGTCAGCGCGAAACCTTGCATCAGAACGAAAAACTATCCGCACTTGGTGAGTTGCTGGCGGGTGTGGCGCACGAACTCAATAACCCATTGTCGGTGGTTGTCGGGCAGTCATTGCTGTTGCAGGAAACCGCGATCGACCCAAAGACCAAGGAACGTGCGGACAAGATAGGTGCCGCCGCGGACAGATGCGCCCGGATCGTCAAAATATTCCTGGCGATGGCCCGGCAGCAGCCAGCCAAATTGACCAACGTGTCTGTCAATGACGTATTGGAGTCGTCACTGGAAGTCGCCGGATACTCGATGAAAGCTTCGGGGATCGACCTCGACTTGCAGCTTGGCGAGAATCTTCCACCAGTATGGGGTGATTCAGACCAGCTTAGCCAAGTGTTTATCAATCTCCTGGTCAATGCAGAACAGGCACTCAACGATTGGGAGGGAAGGCGCAAGATCAAGATCGCCAGTCGCCTGAACAAAAAAACCGGCATGGTCATCGTGAAAATCGCCGACAGCGGCCCCGGAATTCCCAAAGAAATCGTCTCCCGGATCTTCGAGCCGTTTTTCACGACCAAGGAAGTGGGTTCCGGAACCGGAATTGGCCTGTCGTTCTGCCATCGCATTGTTACGACCCACAATGGCAGTATTCGCGTAACAACGCCGGTCAACGGAGGCACCGCGTTCTTCATCTACCTGCCGGCTTCGAGCCAGAAATCCAAACCGGCGCGGTCAGAGGAAGCTGAAACCCGAACTCAGGATGGTATTTCCGTCCTGGTCGTTGATGATGAGCCGGAAGTCGGCGAATTGATCGCAGAGATTCTCAGCCGGAACGGGTATGCAACAACAATGGCCAATTCCGGACCTGACGCGCTCAAGCTCCTCGCGGCAAACAATTATGCAGTCGTGCTCTCGGATTTGAAAATGCCGGATATGGGCGGACCGAAGTTGCTTGAGCACATTCGTGAACATCATTCCGAACATGCCGAACGTCTCGGATTCATAACCGGAGACACGATGAGCCCATCCGCACGTGCATTCCTGGACAGTTCCGGGCGGCCTTTCCTCGAAAAACCGATCAAACCGGACGAATTGCGCAGGCTGGTGACGGGCTTGTTGGAAAAATCGGGCTGAACAGGCGTCTTCGTTACGTCATTGCCAAAAATACCTCCATCGCGATAATGTTTTAGTGAAATTGCATGGAGTTAGAGGGAATTGGCATCCAACGGGCACATTGTCGTCTGTGATGACGAACCTGATATTCGCGACACTGTCGGTGAATATCTTGAACGGCAAGGATTCAAGGTCACTCAGGCCGATGGTGGCGAGGCACTTCGGGACCTCGCCGAGAATGCGGTTTTCGATGCCGTCGTTCTGGATATTTCAATGCCCGGTGAGGATGGTCTGTCGCTTGCGCGGTTCTTACGTGAGCGGGGAGGGGTTGGTATCATCATGCTGACTGCATCCGGTGAGACCGTCGATCGAATCGTCGGTCTGGAGATGGGTGCGGATGACTATCTGGCAAAACCAGTTGATTTACGCGAGTTGCTTGCCCGCGTGAAAGCTGTATTGCGGCGGATGTCCAATCAAAGCGACGCCAAATCAGCCGGTGGGTCGGGGGGAGGTGTCGTCGAGTTCGGCGAATGCAAGCTTGACCTGGATGGCTACAAGTTGCTCGGAAGCGATGGTGCGGAGATTGCGATCACAGCAATGGAGTTCAGTCTTCTCAAAGTATTTGCCGAGCATCCTGGCCGCGTGTTGAACCGTGATCAGATCCTGGAAATGGCCCACGATCGGGGTTGGGATCCGTTTGACCGCAGTATCGATATCCGCATTTCGAGACTGCGCAAAAAAATCGAGGCGGACCCGTCGAAGCCTCAGATCATCAAGACCGTGCGTGGTGTAGGCTACATTTTCTCGCCCGGTGGTTAGTTCCAGTTCCTGAAAAATTTTGGGACGCAAGGACCGGGGAAGTCCTTGCGCCCTGGAGGAGAGCCTGGAGGAGGGCTCAGGGATCAGTAGTGGTAGAAGAAGTCGTACCGGTTTACACAGCGGTCGTACTTTTTCCACCAGTAGTGCGAGCCAGTGCGGCGAGCCTTGCGGTAGAAGTAACCGCAACCATGCGGACGGTATTCGAAATGTCCACCGCCCCAGTGGCGATGACGACGATGCTTCTTGCCACGATGTTTCTTACCGACTTGAATTACCTCGTAGGTGTTGTCGGTGACGACCGGGCCGAGACGCATGTTGTTGGCTTCAGCGGTGGAGGCGATGCTTACAACGCCAACTGCGAATGCGATCGTGGTCAGGAGTTTCTTGGTCATGTGTGAGTCTCTCTTGTCTTGGGTTGGGTGTGTTTGCTTTCGACGGGGAGCGTTATGACGGTCCTGTGTATCGGTGTGATTTCTTCGAAGTAGGCTTCGTGTTTCGTTTGTTTCGATTTGTTTTCAGTGTTCCGGAACCAGCTTCCTTCGTTTCTGAAATTGACGGTTTTGTCTCCATGTGCAATTTATTCAACCAAATGGTTGACTAAATAATTCGAAAGGCTATATTCATCCAAATGGTTGAACAAAGGTTGGAAGACGACCGGCTTTCTGGTGTTTTGAAGGCGACAAGTGATCCAACGCGTAGAGCAATCCTGACCGTGTTGGCGCAGGAGGGCGCAACGCGGGTGACCGATCTTGCCGCCTATTTCGACATGAGCCTCAATTCGGTGTCGAAACACATCAAAGTTCTCGAAGCTGCCGGCCTTGTGAAACGCAAGACCATCGGGCGCACACACATCATCAGCGCCGAGATGGCCCCGATCGCGCTGATTGATCAGTGGTTTTCTGATCTGCGTTCAACCTGGGAAAAGCGTCTGGAGAAGCTGGACGCGGCTTTAACAGGAGAAAATACCTATGAGTGACATGTCCGTAACCGTCAATCGCAGAATCAGTGCTCCGGTCGAACGTGTTTTCAACGCCTGGCTCGATCCCGAAATGCTGGCCAGGTTCATGATACCGGCCGAAGGTGTCAAAGTACCAAAGGCGGAAAGTGACGCGCGAGTTGGTGGGCGCTTCTCGATCATCATGGATACGGGGGAAAATGAGATTCCGCACGGTGGAGAGTACATCGCAATCGACCGGCACTCAAAACTTGTCTTTACATGGGAATCGCCATTCTCAATCGAGGGAAGCACGGTCACACTGAAATTTGCCGATAGCGGAGACGGCGGTACCGATCTTGAATTGATCCATGTGAAGTTTCCGAATGAGGAAAGCCGAAACAATCATGAAGGTGGTTGGAATTCTATTTTGCTCAAGCTTTCCGAAGTGGCCGCCTGACAAAGGCCTGCGACCTGGCGAGCCTACAAATGTGAAATGGATCGGAGTTTTCGCCAGTATTATGGCTCGCTCCTGTCAGGCTGGCTTCGACAGAGCCAGAAACTGTCAGACTGCAAATGAATGGCTCCAGGACCGACCCGGAGCCATCGTTGAAAGTTCCCACGCTTGCTATGGGCGCACAGTTTGCCGCCTCACCATCGTCAACAACCAGAGTGGCTATCCCATCGCAATTAACAGTGGCCATGTTGTTCTGGTCAGCACAATCATGATCGTCTGTCGGGAGATCTTGTGGGTAGCAACAATGTTGCGCAGTGCGGATTTGTCGGCTGTTTTTATCATTTGGCGGGGAAACAACCGCCTGCGTCATTGATCCTTGGTGCGACAGCGCTTACACGCCTGACATGACAACAACAGCGCATCCTGACTCTGTTCTGATCATTGATTTTGGCAGCCAAGTCACTCAGTTGATAGCTCGCCGCGTACGTGAAGCGGGCGTCTATTGCGAGATCGTGCCATTTCAATCCGCAGAAGAGGGTTTTGTCAGGCTTGATCCGAAAGCAGTGATTTTTTCGGGCGGGCCCGCGTCGGTCCCGGAATCCGGTTCTCCCCGCGCGCCGCAGGCGGTGATTGATTCTCATGTACCTATCTTGGCGATCTGCTATGGACAACAAACACTTTGCCATCAATTGGGTGGTGCAGTGGAAGGCGGCCATCACCGGGAATTTGGCCGCGCTGATGTAGAGATACTCAAACCAAGTCCTTTGTTTGAAGGATTGTGGCAGGTGGGTGAGCGATACCCCGTATGGATGAGTCACGGTGACCGGGTGACAAAATTGCCAGATGGGTTCGAAGTCATCGGTACGTCACCCAATGCACCTTTTGCGATCGCCGCGGATGAAAGCAGGCGGTATTACACCACCATGTTCCACCCGGAAGTTGTTCATACGCCTGACGGAGCAAAACTGCTTGCCAATTTTGTTCACAACATCGCTGGACTAAAGGGTGACTGGACCATGGCGGCCTACAAGGATCAGGCGATTGCCTCTATCCGTGACCAGGTTGGCGATGGCCGTGTTGTTTGTGGCCTATCCGGTGGCGTCGATTCGTCGGTCGCTGCTTTGTTGATCCATGAGGCCATAGGCGATCAACTCACCTGCATTCTCGTCGATCACGGATTAATGCGGCTCAACGAGGCGGCCGATGTCGTCGACATGTTCCGCAAACATTACAACATTCCGCTGGTGCATGTGGATGCATCGGAAACTTTCATATCCGCATTGGAAGAAGAGGCTGATCCCGAAGTCAAACGCAAGACGATTGGAAAATTGTTCATCGAAGTGTTTGAGCAAGAGGCGCGAAAAATCGGCGGCGCCGACTTTCTGGCCCAAGGTACACTTTATCCCGATGTGATTGAGAGCGTCTCGTTCACTGGAGGACCTTCGGTGACAATCAAATCGCACCATAATGTCGGCGGGTTGCCGGAGCGGATGAATATGCAACTGGTCGAGCCGCTTCGCGAATTGTTCAAGGATGAGGTGCGAGCGCTTGGCCATGAGCTCGGACTGCCCGACAGTTTTATCGGACGACACCCGTTTCCGGGACCCGGCTTGGCCATTCGATGCCCCGGAGGGATAACCCGCGAAAAGCTGGACACGCTGCGTCAAGCCGATGCTGTGTACCTCGATGAGATCCGCAAGGCTGGGCTGTATGACAATATCTGGCAAGCATTCGCTGTCCTGTTGCCGGTTCAGACCGTTGGCGTTATGGGCGACGGACGAACATACGAGCATGTCTGTGCTCTACGCGCAGTAACTTCGGTTGACGGCATGACCGCTGATTTCTATCCCTACGACATGGATTTGCTTGGGCGAATCGCAACGCGGATTATCAACGAAGTCCCGGGGATCAATCGGGTAGTCTATGACATAACGTCGAAACCGCCCGGTACGATTGAATGGGAATAGATAAATCGCGCTTAAATAGAGATACCCCGATCTGCCGAAATCCGATATGAAAACGCGGACGGACAGTTCAAATGGTTTGATGAAAGAGACAGCGTTTCTTGCATCTCCCATGTGCTATTGGTAATCGATAAACATATTTGAGTAATCCGTAATATAATGAGCGCTGAACAAAAATTTTCCTGCCTACTTGTACTCGGTATGCACCGATCAGGAACTAGTGCGCTGGCGCGAATCCTCAATCTTGCAGGCGGGACGCTTCCACGAAATTTGCTTGGCGCCAGTGAAGGCAACGAAACCGGTCATTGGGAACCGGAAAAACTATTGTACTATAATCAGCGGTTGCTGACCGATCTTGGCTCCGACTGGAATGACTGGCGCCCGTTGGAATTGACAAAGTTGCCTGTCGCGGAGCGAAAAATCGTACGCTCCGACATTCAAGATATCTTGCAGGAGGAATTTAACGGTGAACCGCTCTGGGTTCTCAAAGAACCCCGGATCTGCCGCATGAGCAAATTTTACCTGGAAATTCTGGAAGACATGGGTGCGAAAGTGCTGCCGGTGCTGATTCATCGCAATCCACTGGAAGTGATCTCTTCCTTGCTTGCCCGCAGTGATTGGCCTGCGCAACTCTCGAACGTGGACGCGTCGCTTTTGTGGCTTCGGCATGTTCTGGACGCGGAGTATGCGACACGGGACCTTGATCGGTCAGTTCTCAGCTATCATGAGATACTGTCGGATCCGATCGCCGCGCTGAAAAAAGTTGCGAAGGAAACGGGTGCGAGTTTTTCAAACGATTTGGACGACATAGCTCCCGAGGTGCTCGAGTTTCTGGATCGTGATCAACGCCATCACTTCAGAAAGAGTGAGGAAGTAGCACTGGATCCGGTGCTGCGTGGCTGGGTTGAAGACACCTACAACGCCATGCGCAAGCTGGAGCGCTCGCCAAACTCAACGGAGACGAAACAAGTTCTTGATGAAGTCAGGGCGGCGTTCGGTGCTTCAACATCAATTATCGGTGCGCTCAGCAGAGAAGCTCGCGATGCGAAGCAGAGCCGGCAGGTAGAAGTGGAGGAGCTAGGCAAGCAACTGCAGGCTCAAAAGACCGAGTTATCGGAGGTATCGGCGTCCCTGAATCTGACCAGCAAGGAACTGGAGCGTGCCCGTCACGATATTGAAACTGAACGGCAAACAGTTATCCAGAAAGATGAGCAAATTGAAGCAATCGCCGAACGGCTCGGTGAACAGCAATCACAGGCGAGTGCATTGCGTGAACGAATTGGCGCGCGCGAAGGCGATAACAGGGATATCGTCGAACTTGTAGATGCTCATCTTGAAGGTTTGGCGGCAGAGCATCTGGAAAAATTGGAAGAACAAGGGCGTCAGTTCGACGAAGAACGAAGCGGGCTGATCGAGAAAATCTCGGAAGTTCAGGCGGTCCGTGACCAAATTTCGTCCGAGCTAGCAGGGGTTCGGGGGGAGAGGGATGCAGTTTCGGCTGAACTTTCAAAAGCGCGACTAGAAAAAGAAACTACGGTGGCTGAACTGCAAATCATTGCTGCGGCAGATGCCGACCTGAAAAACGCATTCGATGCGCTAAGTCTCGAGCTGCGGCGGGAAAGAAGAACAGTCCTTCGTCCATTTTATCGAAACATCTACAGCATGACCGGACGGGCCATGCGGGGCATTTTTCCCGAAAGCTTTGTGCGGTCGGTCAGGAACCTTGTTCCCAATCCGGACGGTCTGAAACACGGCGGCGTGACAGTGGAAGTTCCGCCAACCGCGCCAGATCTTGAAAGACCGGAGCATGTGTCTCCGGCTACAAACAAACCTGATGTCTTCGTCTTCTCCATCATTGATTGGGATTTCAGGATACAACGACCACAACACATCGCACGAGCTCTGTCGGCTGGACGGCGGGTGTTTTACGTCGAAATGATGATGGAGAAAGGGGGAGCGGTTGCCCGGAAAATTGGCGATAATTTATGGGCGATCAGACTTTCCATGGACGGTGTCGGTCACATTCAGCCTTATACCGGTGTGCCTGACGCGTCGCAGCGGCAACATTGGGTCGATGCGCTAAGCGAGTTTTGCGACAGTGTGAAAGCGACCTCTTTCAGACAGATAATCGTTCAACATCCATTTTGGTGGTCGCTGGTACGGCACCTGCCGCCAGAATTTGAGATCATTTTTGATTGCATGGACGACATTGCGGGCTTCTCAAACACGACAAAGGAGATTATCGACCTCGAACATGATCTTCTCAGCGGATGTGACAAGCTGGTGGTGAGTTCGCAATATTTGTTTGACAAATATAGCGATCTGAAAACTCCCGCGTTGATACGCAATGGGGGTGAAGCCAGTCATTTTTCGGTCGGCGATACTAGCCACATACTTCCATCGTTCCTTGAAAAGGCAGGATTTACCAAACAAGCCGGTATCATTGACGTAGGCTATGTCGGGGCAATCGCGGAATGGTTTGATCATGAACTGGTCAGGCAGGCCTCCCAGGAAAACCCAGATCTGCGTTTTCATATCTGTGGTTCGGTGACCGCCCCGGAAGCGGCTCAACTGCAGGATTTGCCGAACGTGACCTTGTATGGCGAGATTCCCTATAGGGAAGTCCCGGCTTTCATCCACCAAATGGATGTGATGATCATACCGTTCAAATTGTTGCCGATCATTCAGGCGTGTGATCCAGTCAAGTTTTATGAATACTCCGCGATGGAGAAGCCGACGGTTTCAACCAGATTGCCGGAATTGAGGCGGGCCGAGGAACTGGTCTATTTTGCAGACAATCCGGGAGAGTTCAGCCAGCAGATCCGAACGGCTTTCAGCGAATCAGAAGACGCTGACTTTAAGGACAGGCTCAAAACCTACACGTCAGAAAACACGTGGGCGCATCGCGGTGATGAGTTCGAAACCGTCCTTGAAGACAATCCGAAGGTATCAATTGTCATTCTGGCATATGGGGAGGCTCACTGGACAAGTGCTGTGCTCCTATCCCTGTTTGACGGAGGGGCACACTATCCAAATCTCGAGATCATTGTTGTCGATAATGGTTCAGATGAAGGAACTTTGGCCGAATTGCGGACGATTTGTGCGTCTTTTCCAGGTGTCAATCTGATTGAGAATGGCGAAAACCTTGGGTTTGCTCGCGGAAACAATGTTGGTATTGCCGCCGCGTCTGGTGAATATGTGATGTTGCTGAACAACGACACCTATCTTGCGCCGGGTGCGATCAACGCGATGGTAAGGCATCTGGCGTCCAACCCTGACATCGGTGTTGTTGGTCCGATGACCAACAATATCGGCAATGAAGCCAAACTGAACGTCGATTATGCCGACATGGCGGAGATGAAGCGGGTCGCGCGCGCAGCGACGCTTGGCTATCGTGGCCAGTTTACCCAAATTCCGGTCGTCGCATATTTTGCCGCCATGTTCCGAAAGGCGGATTTGGACAAATTCGGCACATTGCCCGAAGACTATGGCCGCGGAATGTTTGAAGATGACGATCATTGCGAAGTCATTCGAAGCCAGGGCAAGATATGTGCGCTCGCCGAAGATGCCTTCGTACACCATCATCTGTCGGGGACATTCGATACAATCGGTGCGGGTGAAAAACAGGCGTTGTTCGAAAAAAACAAGGCCATATTCGAGAAGAAGTGGGGCGAGTGGAAGCCCCATGAGTACCGGACGGTAAGACCGGCGCGGAGTTTTGATGGCTGAGATGCCGGGGTTCACATGACCGAAGCCAGAGTTTTCCATCGCACCAATCTGGAGGGCGAAGAAGCCAGTGATGGAAAGCGTCCTGTGATACTGCACTTTCACACCTTCAAAAACGCAGGTTCAAGTGTCGATGCGGTGCTGCAGCAATGCTTTCCGGACGCATGGGCCAATTTTGATGGCCCGGTTCCGGAGTTCTTTATCCATCACAGTGAATTGGAGATCATTGCGCGCAACAGGTCGCAACTGAAAGCGATCTCCTCGCATCAAATTCGACTTCCGGTCCCGCAATCTCAGAAGGTGGAGTTCCTGCCGATAGTATTCATCCGCCGGCCGGAATTGCGGATTGCTTCAATCTGGCGCTTTCAACGCCAGCGTCATGACAATCATCCGGCAACACTACTCGCCAAACAGCTCAGCTTCCGTGAATGGGTAGTTCACAATCTTGCTAAAAAACTACCCCAGGCAACAGACAACGGACAAACGCATTTGTTCTCCTACGATTTGGACAAGCGAAGACGCGTCCGGGAACCGGGGGCGTTGGAGCGTGCGATCAGGAATCTCGAAGAACTGCCTTTAGTGGGCATCGTTGAGAAATTTGACCAATCGATGAAGTTGTTTGAAGCACTGTATCAACCGAAAATTCCGGAGTTCCAGTATCAAAGCGTGGGCGCCAGAAACGCCACTGGTGACGTCAATTTGTCTGAAGACAAACAGTTGGAGCAACTACGCGAAGATCTCGGTTGCGATCTTTTCAAAGAACTTCAGGCGGCAAATGCTGTTGATATTGAACTTTACAATCATGTGACCGAAAAGTACCGGCTTGTCGCCGGAAACCTTAACGTAACTAGTTGATTATGCACCGTATATTTCGGTTGGAGCTACTGAACTATTTCTCCATATTCGCCAGGCGTTCTCTAAGGTTTTGATTTTGTTTAAACAAGTTTCCGATTTCCTGCTCTCGCTTGTTGAGCCGGTTGTAAAGATCGCTGATCCGGGTATCACGTCGCGAAAGCATGAATTTGAGTGCGGAAATATCTGACTCGGTGAGACTAGCTCCGACGGTTAAATGGTCCGGCAAGCCATCTTCGACATACATCGTGGTATTTCTTGTGGGGGCATTTTCTACTGAAACCTTTTTGTAGAAATAAACTCCGAAGGATTTTCGACCAGGATCTGCTGGTGCGTTTATTGCGTCGAACGCATGGTATGAGACCTTGTTGGTGGCGAACATAAATAGTCGTCCAGCAATCGGTGCATATTGCCGAACGAGTGAGTCGCCTTCATTTATTCGATCTGCGTCGTGGACCTGAATGTTCCCGCCCCACTTCTCATCCCAATCGGTGTTGAAATAGAAAAGCAAGTTGAGACATCTGAGCAGCGAAGAATCAGATTGGTGATAATTGAAGTCAATGTGCCGAGGCAATCTTGCGCCGTTGTTTGAAACCTTTATTCCGCCACCCAAGTACCGAGGGTCGTATACCAAACCATCGATACCGGTAATTCTTTCTATTATGCTCAGAAACTCGGGATCACTCATCAATTTATCTAGTTGGGCAAAGGCTGGTGGAAACTTGGAAATATCGGAAGTTCCACGGTTCAGCGAGGCCCGACTTTTTTTCCCAGTGGAGTCTTCCACCCTGACTGCAGATTCGTCGAGGCTAGGAAACTGCTGCAGCAATTCTGACAACTGTTCAGGTTTGAAAAAATCATCAATTGAGAGATTGGGAAAAGGTTTGGCGGTTTGAAAAGCAGTGGCATAGGATTCAATTTCGCCAACTACCTTCGGATTGATCAGCTTTTGAACCAATGTAGACGTCATGAATCACCTCTTTTCAATAACTATGTTAGGTGGTGCTGGCGCGGGATTTGTTGGCGAACATTACAGGCCTTGCATTCCCATTTCAACAAATGGTTGAAACGCTGAAGTCGATTGGTTGCCGTGTCTGTTTCGCAGCGTCAACACGCTGCAGCAGACTCCATGGCCTCGATTCCGGCAAACTCCAAAGCCTACACGGACGCTCAATCAATCACACTTGCCCTTCAAATAATGAAAACTCAGCATCCATTTAACAAGAGGTGGCACTTTGTTTCCCTCGAATTGACGGGTGCTTCAACGCCGGTCATCAAATAGTCAGTGTTTTGCTTGGATTATCTTTGAATTTGGGTGGCGGATACCCAAATATTGTGGTGTGTATTTTCTGAAATCATCCATCTCTCGAACCAGAAAAATATTCGTGTCCACCAAAATACTAGCCGTCGTCGGCACAAGACCCGAAGCGATCAAGATGGCGCCGGTCATACTGGCGCTTCGCAATGAACCTTGGGCTGATCTTCGTGTTCTGGCTACCGCACAGCACCGGCAAATGCTCGACCAGGTGTTTTCCTGGTTTGGCATTGATGCCGACATTGACCTGAATATCATGCGGCCACGACAATCATTGCCTCAGCTTACGGCCCGGTTGATGACCGGTTTGGATGAGGTGCTGGAAAGAGAGGAGCCGGCGGCAGTTCTGGCGCAGGGGGACACAACGTCCGTTATGACTACCGCGCTCGGGTGTTTTTACCGCAATATACCTTTTGGGCATGTTGAAGCCGGCCTTCGGTCCGGAGATCTGGCCAGTCCGTTTCCTGAGGAAGCCAATCGGGTTGTTGCAGGAATGTTTGCGCGTTGGCATTTCGCACCAACAGAACAGGCAAAGCAAAATCTGCTGGCCGCGAGCATTTCAGAAGACGACATTGACGTGACCGGCAATACGGTCATTGACGCGTTGCTGGAAACCAGCCGCAGGGATCCTGACATCGGAATCGAACTTGATTCCGAAAAGCCGCTGGTATTGATCACAGCGCATCGGCGGGAAAATTTTGGCAGACCGTTTGAACAGGTGTGTGCAGCGCTGAGCGATTTGGCCCGGCGCAATCCCGGTATCCAGTTTCTGTATCCCGTGCATCCCAACCCGAATGTGAGGGAAATCGCATATCGAACGCTCTCAAACCTTGCAAATTTCATCCTTTGCGAACCGCTTGACTACGCGTCGTTTGTGGCAGCGATGAAAAGGGCACTGTTTATAATCTCGGATTCTGGTGGGGTGCAGGAGGAAGCGCCTGCGCTGGCCACTCCCGTGCTGGTGCTGAGGGAAGAAACCGAGCGGCCGGAGGCGGTACAAGCGGGCGTTGTCAAGCTGGTTGGAACCGATCACGGCCGCATAGTGGCGGAAGCCCAGGATTTGATTGACGACCCCGACACCCGGGCAGCGATGGCGCTTGGAATATCTCCGTTCGGTGACGGAAATGCCGCCGTCCGCATTGTATCGCGGCTACGGGCGCATTTTGCCGGCAAGAATGACTGAGACCAGTCCAAAGAACCTGCCTGCTCAACAGAGTTCATTTTCATTATCAGTTGAATTCACATGACATGTCAGCACTGCTGACCTAACATGGGCCGCCATAATTTCTTTAGGGCGGACCGGCGGTGAGCAATTACAGAGCAGAGTTTGCGGAAGGAGCAAGGTCAAGCCTGCCCGTCGTGCTGGCGATGCTGCCCTTCGGTGCGCTGTTCGGAGCCCTTGCCGTCAATAACGGCCTTTCAGTCTTTGAAACCGTGCTCTTCAGCATGATGGTTTTTGCCGGTGCGAGTCAGATGGTCGGCATTGAGTTGTTCGGCCAGCATGTTGCCCCCTGGTTGATCGTGTTGTCGATATTTGCAGTCAATTTCCGCCACGTGCTTTATTCAGCCGCAATTGGCCGGCGGATCCGCCAATGGACCTTTCTCCAAAAGGCGGTTGGTTTTTTCTTCCTCACCGATCCCCAGTTTGCAGAGGCAGAGCGCAGGGGTGAGGCCGGAAAGCCGATTTCGATTTGGTGGTATTTCGGGATGGTCGTCCCGATCTACGGGTTTTTTATCATTCTTTGCTGGCTGGGAGCGCTGTTTGGCAAGCTGATCACCAATCCGGAAGCATTGGGGCTCGACTTCATGCTGCCGATCTATTTTTTGGCGCTCGTCATGGCATTCAGAAAGCGGCCGCTTTGGTTGCCCGTGGTTGCTGTTAGCGCGGTGGCGTCGGTTGTTGCGTATGAAATGGTCGGGTCACCCTGGCATGTGTCGTTGGGCGCAATTGCCGGAGTTGCCGCCGCCGTCATTGCGTCCGGCAGCGTATCGGAAAAATCCAATGTCTGAGACGATGTGGATCATAATTGCGGGCGCGGTGATGACCTATCTGACGAGGATCGGCGGGCATCTGGTGCTGTCGCGCTTTGATCGTATCCATCCTCGTGTTGAGGCGGGCCTGGATGCTGTTCCGGCTGCGGTTTTGACCACCATCGTGGCGCCTGCCGCCTATCATGGCGGGCCGGCAGAGCTGGTCGCGCTAGGGGTGGCCGCGTTTGCTGCTTGGCGCGGTTTTGGAATGTTCGGCGTATTTGTAGCGGGCGGAGGGGTATTGGTCCTGCTCAGGCAGATGGCGGGGCTTTAAGGGCGTGTCCCTGGTCTAACTTGGGGCGCATGCGTTGCGCAGCCATTCACTGACTTGGCCTTCAATCATCGGTCCGATTTCACTTTCAACACGCCGATGATATCCATTGAGCCACCGCCGTTCCTCATCGGTCAGCATTTCGAATTTGATCAGTCGCCGGTCGAAAGGCGCAAGGGTCAGGGTCTCAAACGCGTGCATTTCGATATCACCGCCGGTAACAGGCGAGGGCGGTTCAACGAGAATCAGGTTTTCCAGCCGGATGCCGTATTCGCCTTCACGATAGTAACCCGGTTCATTTGACAGGATCATCCCTGGTAGCAGCTTCTCAGTTCCGGTGCGGGCGATCCTTTGCGGTCCCTCATGGACGGAGAGGAAAGAACCGACACCGTGACCCGTTCCGTGAGCGTAATCAATACCTGCATTCCAGTGCGCGATGCGCGCGAGCGGATCAATATCCATTCCGCGGGTGCCGACGGGAAATCTCGCTTTCGAAATCGCGATCAGGCCTTTGAGTACAATCGTGTAATGGCGGCGCATTTGATCGTCCGGCTCGCCGATTGCCACGGTGCGGGTGATATCTGTGGTGCCGTCCGAATATTGGCCGCCGGAATCAACCAGATACAGTGCGTTGGACTCAAGCATCCGATTGGAGGCGGTTGTGACCCGGTAATGAATGATTGCGCCATTTGGCCCGGCGCCGGTTATGGTGTCGAACGATATGTCGCGCAAAGGCATCTGATGTTCATCGCCGGTCTGGGTGCGGAACCCCTCCAAGCGCTTTGCGGCAGCGATTTCATCGACCGAACCGGCTTCCTGACTATCAAGCCAGTGGAGAAACCGTATCACGGCTACCGCGTCGCGGCGGTGTGCATCGCGCGCACCCGCTATCTCCGCCTCGTTCTTGCAGGCGCGGGGCAGCCTGGCCGGATCGGCAAAGGCGACGACCGAACCGCCGGCCTCCCCGACGATTGTGTTGAGCTTTTCCGCTGCAAGTTGTTCGTCCAGTCCGATCTGGCCGCCATCTGCACTGGCCTTTGCAAGTGTGTCCGCCAGTTCATCCGGTTCGCGCAGTTCGCACAGTTGGGTCAGGTATGCTTCCTCCTTGATGGGCAGCTTGCGCTTGTCGATAAACAGCTGGTGATTTCCGTCAGCGGCAATGATGGCGAATGACAAGACCAGCGGCGTGTGAGGAACATCGCTGCCGCGAATGTTGAATGACCAGGCAATGGAGGACGGGTCGGTCAGCACCGTATGTGACAGGCCGGCATCCCGAAGCGCTTCGGCCATTTCCGCCAATTTTTCGACCGCCAGTTTTCCGCAGTATCGGTGCTCGTGCAACTCAACCGGCCGCAGTGGGGGGGCGGGCTGGTCAGACCAGATCTCGTCGACCGGATTGGATTCAACCGCTATCAATTGGCCGCCCGCCTTCTCAAGCGCCTTTTTCAGCAGACGGGTGTCGCGGATCGTGTGCAGCCAGGGATCGACCGCGAGCCTGAAACCGTTTTCAGCGTTTGCCTTCAGCCATTTGGCCGGTGGCGTATCAACCAGGTTCTCATACTCGAACAACGCACCGTCGGTTTGTTCGCGCACCTGCAGCGTGTAACGTCCATCAACGAAAAGTATCGCCGTGTCAGCAAGAATGAGCGCGGTCCCGGCCGATCCGGAAAAGCCTGTGAGCCATCTCAGACGCTCGGAACGCGGTGCTACATATTCGCCCTGATGCTCGTCAGCCCTCGGAACCAGGAAACCGTCAACTTCCAGCTCCATCATCCTGGCGCGCAGCCGGGAAATCCGTGCGGCGGAGGCCGATGGGTCTGAAAAATCTTCGAATGACTGGAACATGATACCGGCGCGCTGATTTCTAACCGTATGAGCCAGACCGGACGGTAATTGTCTGTGCTTCGAAGCGCAACACGGCCTTAGCGCATTTTGCGGTTTCTTTGAACCGCGACGACGCCTTTTTCCGCAGCTTAGTCGGGCAAAATCTGTCGGCGGTCGTTCGGGACGAGGGGTCGCAAGTTCAAATCCCGCCACTCAGACCAGCAACTCAATATCCATCGGCAACAAATTTGGCAGCCTTGGTCAACACGGGAAGCGCCGCTTCGCGCGGCCATCCATGGATCATCGTTTCGTATTCGGGCAGCTGATAGCTGCGATCGAATATCTTTGCATATTCCTCAAAGTACGCTTTGATCCTTTCCGGGTTTGATGTGGCAGCTCCACCATGAACCTGATGAAAGGTGCCCTCGCTGGAGAGGCAGATGTTGAGCGCACTCTCTCTGGTGACATATCGCTCGAACAGCTCCAGATTGCTCGTTGATCCCCCTGGAATAATGAACCGCTCGTCATATCCGCCGACTCGTTCAAATGTGGGTCGTGAGACTGCAAAGGCATTGCTTTCGGAGATTTGGCCGG
>JBFOMG010000023.1:0-189114 GCA_040830725.1 Rhizobiaceae bacterium | reverse complement strand
GGGGGGGAGGGACTCCCGCGTCGACCCGCGCCGGAAGCACTTTCCTTGCTGCGGGCAGAACCCACATTCAGGCCCGGTGAGGCTTCTGCACTGGTGGTTCTGTTGCCCCATCCGCTGCTGTTTGGGGGTGAGCCTGGTGCAGAGGCCGGGCGGCGGGCGGCATTTGCCGAATTGGTATTGCTCCGGGGGGGGGCGGGCAGCCCAGATATTGAAACCGTTTCAGATGAGTTCGATACCCGCCTCTTGGAAATGAACGCTGATCGCCATGCACCGTTCTGGCTCTCGCGAATGGAAGAAACCGATATTGCCGGTATCCGGCAACTGCTGTCCAGGCTTTGCCAGGCGGTGAAGCCTTTGCGTGAAATGAGGGAAAAGCCAACACTGGAACTCGAACACGCGCTGGTCGAAATGGTGCGGGCCTATGAATCAATTGGGCGAGATGAAGAAGGCGCTGTTGACGGACTTTATTCCGGCGACAATGGCGAGGCTTTCGCTGCGGTCTTGAATTCGCTGATTGCTGCGGCACCCGACACAGGCTGCCGACCCGAGGAACTGCCCGACATTCTTGGCGCATTGCTGGCCACTGAAACGGTAAAACCGGGATCTGTCAGCGATGGTCGAATTGCCATCTGGGGGGTGCTGGAAGCACGCCTGCAAAACGTCGATACGATGATCGTCGCCGGCTTGAACGAGGGGAGTTGGCCGCGAAAAGCCGAAACCGGCCGTTTCATGTCGCGTGTTTTGTCGGGTGGCATGGGACTGGAGCCTCCGGAACGGCGTACCGGTCAAGCCGCCCATGATTTCCAGATGGCCATGGGCGCAAAATCGGTGATCATGTCCCGCTCTGAGCGTGCCGATGGTGCTCCTGCGTCCAGGTCGCGCTGGCTGCAGCGATTGCTGGCGGTTGTCGGAGAGCAGGCGGTAGCCGAAATGAAACAGCGCGGCGACCGGTATCTCAACGTCGCCACGGCAATCGATGATGAGGGAATCGGCGAAACCACACAGATATACCAGCCCTGCCCGGCACCGCCTTTCGATGCCCGGCCACGCCGCTTTTCTGTGACCGAGATCGAAACACTTCGCCGGGATCCCTACGCGGTCTACGCGCGCCGTATCCTGAAGCTGGAGCCGGTCGATCCGTTGCTGCGCGATCCCGGCGCTGCGGAACGCGGGTCGTTGTTCCACGAAATACTGCATCAGTTTACCAGGGCCGAGATTGATGTTCTGGACGTCGAAGCCGAGGCAAAGCTGCTCGAAATAGCCGGGAAGTGTTTTGATTCTGCCGGATTGCCGGCTGACATACGGGCGGTCTGGTGGCCTCGTTTTGTCAAACAGGCACCGCGCTTGATCGAGTGGGAGCGCGAACAGATCCGTGGCGTAGCGGCAAGCCATTCAGAGATTGCAGCCACGGCCATTTCCATTGGCGAAACCGGCGCTTTCCTGTCCGGGCGTGCCGACCGGATCGATGTTCTGGATGGCGGTCAGGCTGCCGAAATCCTCGACTACAAGACCGGCAACACTCCCTCAAAAGTCCAGGCGCACCGGTTGCTGTCGCCACAATTGGCGCTTGAGGGTGAACTTCTGGCGCGTGGAGCATTCGGCCAACTCGGCGCCGTGAGGCCCGCAGATTTGAAGTTTGTTCGGCTAAAACCCGACGGGCGTGTCGAAGAAGAATCGATCCTCGAGATCAGGGATTCGCTCAAGACGGCAGAACAGTTGTCGCAGGAAGCCTGGCAAAGGCTGAACGGACTGATTGCCTATTATACTGACGAGACCAACGGCTATCGATCCCGCGCCTTGCCGCTGCGCGAGCATGATCTGGACGGCGATTACGACCATCTCGCACGGGTCTCGGAATGGTCATCGGGGGCCAGCTCCAATGGTGGAGATGCGCCATGAGCGGCCGGATGTTCGTCCCGCGCGAGACGGTCGAGGCGCAAGCCAGGGCAGCCGATCCCGGCCAGTCGGTCTGGGTTTCCGCCAATGCCGGTTCCGGCAAGACACATGTGCTCTCGCGCCGTGTCATCCGCCTGCTGCTCGGCGGCGCAGATCCGGCAAGGATATTGTGCCTGACCTATACCAAGGCAGCCGCAGCAAACATGATCAATCGCGTTTTTCGCGATCTTGGCAACTGGGCGACCATGGATGATGAGCAGCTGGCAGGCGAGATTGCCGGCCTGGAAGGCAAACCGCCGGACATGAAGCAACTGGCTCGCGCCCGGCAGCTTTTCGCCCGGGCGCTTGAGACGCCCGGTGGATTGAAGATTCAAACCATTCACGCCTTCTGCGAATCAATTCTGCACCAGTTTCCGCTGGAGGCGAACATCGCCGGACATTTCGAACTGCTCGACGCTCAGATGGAGCAGGCGCTGATCGCAGAGGCGCGCCGCGAACTGATTGCTGGTGCCGGCAACGGCGAAGACAAGCAGCTGGCTGCCGCCTTTGCAAATGTGCTTGCAACCGCCGGCGAACACGGATTGGACAGACTTCTGGCGAATTTCGTTGCCGAACGCGAAGGACTTCGCGAATTTCTGAGCGCGCTTGGAGGATCTGGTGATCGGCTTGACCAGCTCAAGGGGGAGTTCGGCTTTGCACCTGCCGACACCGCCGAGCAGACCGCAGCGTCCGTTTGGCCAGATCCTTATTTTGACGCGGAGCTGGGCCGCTCCTTCAAGATGCGCGCGGTGCAGGCGGGGAAATCGACTGCGGAAAAATTCGGCGATCAGTTGGTGTTGGCCTTCGGCAAGGATGAACCACTCGACCGGCTGGACGCACTTCGCGATGCGTTTTTGCGCAAGAAGGACGGCCAATGGGGTGCGCGCAGCACCCGGCAAATCGCTTCGAAGGGTGTCGGTGAACATTTTCCCGAATTTGTTTTCGAGTTTGATCGCTATTGCGATGTTCTGCTCGTAGCGCTGAACAAATGCGCCCTGCTGATGACCCTCGAGGCGACCGACGCGGCTCTCACGATCGCTGACCGTCTGATTGGCAGATATGAACGGTTGAAAAGCGCCCGCGGTTATCTGGATTTCAATGACTTGATCTCAAGAACCGCCAATCTGCTGGCAAGGCAAGACGCCGGACCTTGGGTACAGTACAAGCTCGACAAGGGCTTGGACCACATCCTCATCGACGAGGCGCAAGACACCAGTCCGGGCCAGTGGTCGGTCATTCGAAGGCTGGCATTTGAGTTTTTTGAAGGCTTGTCCTCTCGCACCGATGTCGACCGGACAGTATTTGCCGTTGGCGATGAAAAGCAGTCGATCTATTCGTTCCAGGGAGCTGAACCCGCCGCGTTTGCCGAGAGCGGGCAGGAATTTGCCACGCGGATCGCCGCTGCCGGATCCAGGTTTCTCCCGGAGCGGCTGAACTTTTCATTCCGCTCGGTCGGTGACATTCTGTCCGCGGTCGATCTGGTATTTGCCTCCGAAAATGCCAGTCGCGGATTGACCGTATTGCCCGAACCGGTGTTGCACTCGCCGGTGCGGGCCAACGATCCGGGATATGTCGATATCTGGCCATTGATCGGCCCCGAGGCGATTGATGAGCCCGAAGACTGGACAGTGGCCATCGACCACGCTTCGCAGCCGGCGGTCAAACTTGCCGAAGCGGTTGCGGGGCGCATCAAGGACTGGATCGATACAGGTGAGCGTATTGAGGGCAAGGGCAGAAAGCTGTCTGCCGGCGACATCATGGTGCTGGTCCGAAAACGGGACAGTTTTGTGCATGCGCTTTCGCGATCGCTGAAAAACCTCGGGGTCGCTGTCGCAGGCGCCGACCGCCTGAAACTGCGCGACCACATCGCGATCAGGGACATGATCGCAATTGGCCGTTTCGCAATCCAGCCCAATGACGACTTGTCGCTTGCGGCACTGCTGCGCAGTCCGGTCTTCGAATATTCCGATGAAGAACTGTTTGAACTTGCCTACGGCCGCGGTGAGGAAACCTCACTGTGGCAACGCTTGTGGTCGACCGGGCGCGGTGGGCCAAAGGCGGCAAAAGCGGCTGAACTGTTGGGCCGATGGCGCGATGAGGCGGGATTTCGGTCCCCGGTTGACTTCTTTGGCACCGTGTTGAGCCGCGACGGGGTGAGGGCGTCAATGATCGCCAGACTTGGCCGCGAGGCGGGCGAGATCCTCGACGAATTCATCAACTTCGCTTTCGCATCCGAACAAGCGGGTATGACGGGTCTGGCGTCATTTCTGGAGACACTCGATCATGCAAGCCCGGAGATAAAACGCGAAATCGCCCAGACCCGCGACGAAGTGCGGATCATGACCGTGCATGCCGCCAAGGGGCTGGAAGCGCCAGTGGTCTTCCTGGTTGACAATGGCGCGGCTGCGTTCGTGCATCAGCATCTGCCGCAAATGATCCCGTTCAAGCCACAGTCACTTGCGCCGTGCGCGAGGGGATATCTTTGGAGGGCCGGTCACCAATCGGACGTCTCTTCGGATATCGCGGCGGGTTTGAAGAAAAAGGCTGAAGACGAGTACCGTCGCCTGCTGTACGTCGGCATGACACGCGCCGAGGACCGGTTGATGGTTTGTGGTTATCACGGTGCGCGCGGCCTTGCTCGCGATACCTGGTACAGTCTGGTTTTGGATGCGCTGGAGCCTGAAAGCCAAATAGCTGACTACAAAGTCCCCGGGGTCGAGGGGGACATTCTGCGGTATCGCGCCAACGATTTGCCGCCGATTGAAGTGGATCGCGCAATAGCAGACGAACCCCGTGAGGAATTATCGGTCCCGGACGAATTGCGGAGAGATCTTCCGGCGGAGGATCCGTTACCACGATCGTTCGCGCCCTCCGGTGCAGCGGCTTTGGTGGAACCCGAAAATCGACCAGCCGACAGGACGTCCTCGCCGGTACTTGGCGAGGCGCCACAACCCGGTTTTGCGATTGAACGCGGTATTGTCACGCACCGGCTGCTGCAGGAATTACCGGAGATTGACGAAGCAAACCGGGTTGAGATCGCGACCCGGTATATTGATCGGCATGGCGCCGGATGGAGCGAAGAACAGCGGTCTTCCACGCTGAAATCGGTCATGCGAATACTGACTGACCCGCAATTTCGATCGATCTTCCTGCCCGGTTCGCGCAGCGAAGTCGCGTTGGCAGGTCATCTGACGGTCAATGGCAGGTTGCGGGCGGTCTCCGGCAAGATTGACCGCATTGTGGTGGGCGACGAGGCCGTGCAAATCATCGATTACAAGACCAACCGTGCTCCCCCGCGGGACGTGCGGCAAATTCCGGCGGATTACATTGCCCAGATTGCTATCTATGCCGAACTCCTCCGGCAGATCTATCCCGAAAGAAACATATCGGCCGGGCTGTTGTTCACAGAGACTCCGGAAATGTTTGAAATTCCCGAAACCGTGATGGCCGAAGCCCTTGAGCGACTCACGGTCTCGTGACAAACAGAGAACTTGAAACATACCGCCTCCCATCCCACATGGCGGCCCGAACAGGCACTTGGAAAGGAACTGCAAATGTCCACTGTGACAATTGACAAGAACAGCTTTGAAGATGGCGTGCTGAAAGCTGCCGAACCGGTCGTTGTCGACTTTTGGGCCGAATGGTGCGGTCCCTGCAAGATGATCGCGCCGGCATTGGAAGAAATCTCTGCCGAGATGGGTGGAAAGGTGAAAATCGCCAAGGTCAATATCGATGAAAATCCTGAGATCGCCGCGCAATATGGTGTTCGCTCGATCCCGACACTGATGGTGTTCAAGGGTGGCGAAGTGGCCGACATGAAAGTTGGCGCTCTGCCAAAATCCACTCTTTCTTCCTGGATCAGCGGAACAGTTTGAAGCCATCACCGGCTTAAACGGAAAAACCCGGCACCAAGCCGGGTTTTTTGTTGGCCCAATCAAATGCATGGCAGCGGCCCTCGAATCCTTGCACGGAATGTTGAATGCTCCCAGAAGTTAGGATGGAGGCCGCCATGTCCGGAACTGCCAAGGCTACAACGATCATTGACAATAACCGGGTCATTGTCACGCGTTACGATTTTGCACCGGGCGCCAATACCGGCTGGCACCGGCACGGATACGACTATGTCGTTGTGCCGCTGCTGGACGGTCAGGTACGTGTGGAATCGGCAGAAGGCTCAACCATCGTCGAAATGAAAGCAGGCGCGCCCTACTTCCGCGAAGTGGGTGTCGAACATGATGTCATCAACGCCAATGACACGGATTATGCGTTCATCGAGATCGAGTTGAAGTAACCGAGCTTGAACCCTGCCGATTGCAATCGAAATTTACGCGACTGGCTTTATTCGCCGATTCCGTCAAATAGCGCCGTCGACAGGTAGCGTTCGGCAAACGACGGAATGATAACCACCATGTTCTTGTTCTTGGCTTCGGGGCGCGAACCCACATTTGCAGCGGCCTGCAAAGCTGCGCCGGACGAGATGCCGACCGGAACGCCCTCGAGACGGGCGAGCAATCTGGCATTTTCCATCGCCTGTTCGCTCGAAACGGTCACGACCTCGTCATAAATCGACGTGTCGAGGATCGCGGGTGCAAATCCGGCTCCGATACCCTGGATCTTGTGCGGTCCCGGTTCTCCGCCAGACAGGATCGGTGATTCCTGCGGCTCCACAGCGATGATCTTCAGATCCGGCCGGCGCGATTTTAACACCTGTCCGGCACCCGTGATCGTGCCGCCGGTTCCGATTCCCAGCACGAAATAATCGATCTCTCCTCCGGTGTCGTTCCAGATTTCCTCCGCGGTGGTCTTGCGATGGATTTCCGGGTTGGCAGGATTTTCAAATTGCTGCGGCATCACGGAACCGGGCGTAGCGTCGATCAGTTCTTCGGCCTTGGCGATTGCGCCCTTCATACCTTTCGGACCCTCGGTCAGCACCAGTTCGGCTCCGAACAATGCCAGCATCTTTCTGCGCTCGATGGACATGGTTTCAGGCATGGTGAGGATCAGCCGGTAACCCTTGGCGGCAGCCGCAAAGGCGAGCGCAATGCCGGTATTGCCTGACGTTGGCTCTATCAGGGTCGTTTCGCCCGGCTTGATTTTGCCCGCTGCTTCCATCGCTTCGATCATCGAAACGCCGATCCGGTCCTTGACGCTGGCAATCGGATTGAAGAATTCAAGCTTGGCGATGAGATTTGCGCCAATTCCTTTCTCGGCGGCAAATTTGTCCAGCCGGACAAGCGGTGTGTCGCCTATGGTTTCGGTAATCGAACTGAAAATACGGCCACGGCCGGGCTTGTTGCTCATCATTGTTTCCTTCGTGCGGCGACGCAAGTTTGACCAATGCTAACGGTTAGTGTCGCTCATTTCGAGCTTATGTAGGCATCCAACTGACAAAACCGGCAAATAGCCGACCCAATTTGCACCGGATTAGCGAAATTATTTTCCGGATACGCGGTTGTTCAGCGAACCAGAAACCCGCCAGCCATCGGATCGTCGGCTTCCACGATAAATTGGCTTTCGCCGCTGTAATGCGCTTTGCCGCTTACCGTCGCGACCACGGCGTCAAATTCGCCTGCTAAAGCCCTGGCCTTGACCATTCCGCTGAAACGCGAACCCGCAATACTTTCAAACATTCTCGGTTCGCCGATTTCAACGAGCCCTTTGGCGTGCATTGCGGCCAGCCGCGCAGTGACGCCCGAGCCGGTCGGGGACCGGTCGACCTGTGCGTCGGCAAAAACACAGACATTTCGCGTCGGCTGTTGCCTCCCGTCTCCTCCGTCGGTGAGGATGGAGCCGTAGAGAAAGGCCAGATCGTCGTGATCGGGATGCGACAATTGCACGGTCTTTTTCACGTGTTCCGTAAGTGCGGTTGCCGCATCGACAAAGTCGCGCGCAGCGGATCTGCCGAAAACAAGACCGAACTGATCGCAATCTGCCAGCGCGTAGAAGGCGCCACCATAGGAAATGTCAAATCCGACCGGTCCGTACCCAGGAATTTCCGCTTCCAGGTCACCTGCAAACAGAAATGCCGGAACACTGTCGAACGACACCGCGCCTGTCTTGCCATCGGAAACCTCGACCGAGGCGACCACCATGCCGCAGGGGCACTCAATGTTGACGGCCGTGACCGGTTCGACCGCCTCGACCAGGCCCTCGTCTATCGCATAGCGGCCAAGCGCAAGAATGGCGTGACCGCACATGGTCGAATAGCCCTCATTGTGCATGAACAGCACCGCAAGATCGGCGCCGGGCAGGTCCGGCTCGACCAGCAGCGCGCCATACATGTCGAAATGGCCGCGCGGTTCGAACATCAGGATCCTGCGCAAATGATCGAGATTGTCGCGCACATGGGCGCGCTTTTCCAAGATGGTTCCTGCGGGGATCTCAGGATAGCCGGACGTGACGATCCTCAGTGGTTCGCCACCGGTGTGCATGTCAACGACTGACAGCGATGCGTTCGCGAGCGGCATTCAGCCCTTGTCCGACATCAGCTTTTGCAGTTGCGGATGCGGGATGGCGCCGGTGGCAAAGGTGAAGCTGCCCTCGTTCAGCATCTCCGCGGCGGCATCCTTGATGAACCGGTAAACCGCATTGGAGAAAAGCGAACCCAGCGAGATCCGGCTTGCGCCGGCGGCGGTCAGTTGCTCGACACTGAATGCCGGGCTGGTCAGCACATTGACCGGACAACTGACCGACGAACAAACCTGTTTGACCAGCGAAATCTCGCGAAGTCCCGGTGCGTAGACAACATCTGCGCCGGCGCGTTCGAACGCCTGCAGCCGCGCAATCGTGTCAACGACATCTGTCTTGCCGTGCAGGAAATTTTCCGCCCGCGCGGTAAACACGAAATCCCGGTCAAGCGATCTGGTAGCCTCAGCCGCTGCCGCCACCCGCTCGACAGCCAGATCGAATTCATAGATCGGGTTGTCGGGATCGCCGGTTGAATCTTCTATGGAACAGCCGGCAAGGCCGGCGGCCTCAGCAGCGAATATGGTTTCTTCTGCTGATTCCGGGCTGTCACCTTTGCCGTGTTCGAGATCGGCTGAAACCGGCAGATCGGTCGCTGCAGACATTTCACGGCAATGGATGATCATGTCGTGGAAGGAAATGCCGCCATCCGGCTGGCCTCTTGAGAATGCGTGGCCGGCGCTTGTCGTCGCCAGTGCCTTGAAGCCGAGGCTTGCCATGAACTTGGCCGAACCGACATCCCAGGGATTGGGTATGATGAAGGCGCCAGGTGCGGTATGCAGCTCTCTGAATGTTCTGCCGATGTCCATTGTCAATTCCTCTGCCTGCACGGCTGTGCGGCCACCCTCGCCCCGGCAAAGAGCAATCTAGAGCGTGTCTTGTTCAAATGGAAACGGTTTGATGGCAGGGATTTTTCGGCTTGGCAAGGAGAATACCGCAACGCGATGTGACCATCGTGCGAGGATTTCGACGCAGCCAAGGCGGAAAAGACTGCCAAGCCGAATGCCTGCCAAGGGATTGGGGTCCTTTATTTATCCGCAATCGTTTCAACTCAGGCATTGTCGCCCGGCCGCAGGCCATGCGGCGACCAATGCTTCAACGGTTCCAAGCTGTGAAGGGCGTTGCCGTGGTTCAAAGAAACCACGAAACGCCACAGATTCTCTGCGTCCTGAACGGCGTCGCGCGAGCCTAACGGTGTTCACACCGCGGCGTCTCGCGCTTCTTGACAGGCCACGAATTATCGGCGTTCAAACGATTCAATTTGAGCAAGACACGCTCTAGCGCAATCCAAGCAGTTCGGGCAATTGGCGCATGTCGTCAAATATGACGGCTCCTGACGTTCCCAGCCCTTCTGCATCAGTCAGCGGATCGCCGGCATAGCCAAAGACTTTCATCCCCGCCCTGATGCCTGCCTGAACCCCGGCAGGGCTGTCTTCGATGACCACGCAATCGACCGGTTTGTGCCCCATCTCGCTTGCGGCGTGCAAGAACAGGTCGGGAAAAGGCTTTCCCCGTTCCACCATGCTGGCACTGAAAAGAACGTTCTCAAAATGCGGCAGCAGGCCGGTCAACCCCAGCGTCAGCCGCATTTTCTCAACCCGGCCCGATGACGCGACGCACATCGGGATACCGGCATTTCGGATCGTATCGATGGCAATTTCAACATCGGCAACAGCCTGCACACCGCTGTCGAACAGCTCAGGCAGGTTCTCGTTCCAGCGGTCAACGAAATCGCCGCCCAGGTCGATGCCGTCCTCACAAAGAAGCCGCTCGCAGACCGTTCGCATAGACAGACCGACAAAGCGTTTTCGGCACTCGGTCATGGTCATGGGAAGCCCGGCTTCGGTGATCAGTTCGGCAAGCCGCGCATTGGCAATGGATTCAGTGTCAACGAGAACGCCGTCGCAGTCGAAAATGACTAGTTTTGGATGCACTATCCTGTTCCCGTGGAGCCAAATCCGCCGCTGCCACGCTCTGTTTCATTGGCCAGTTCACGTTCGGCTATTTTCGCCTGCGTGACGGGCGCCAGGACCATTTGCGCAATACGCATGCCGCGCTCGACGGTGAAATCTTCTTCGCCATGGTTGATCAGCAAGACCTGCACCTCTCCGCGATAGTCGCTGTCAATCGTGCCAGGTGTGTTCAGGCAGGTGACGCCATGTTTGAACGCCAGGCCGGAGCGTGGCCTTATCTGGCCTTCGTACCCGTCAGGAATTTCAAAAATCAAGCCGGTTGGCACCAGCGAACGCTTGCCGGGTTTGATGATCAGGCGCCGGTCCTGCGCGATCGCCGCCCGCAAATCCATCCCGGCCGAACCGGCCGTTTCGTAAGCGGGCAGGTCGAGGCCTTCGGCATGGGGTAGCCGGACAATGGCAAGTTCCATCGCTTGCTCCCGGTTGGACACCGGCTGTCTATCTTCGCTGCGTCGCAAGCGGTCAATGGTGAAGTCGGGAAATTACCGGATTTCCACCGGAACCGCAGTGGTCTCCTTGATGTCCTCCATGACAAAGGAGGCCGACACATCGGCGAGCGGCACCTTGGCAATCAGCCGCTGATAAAGCCGGTCATAGGCTTTTACGTCGGCAATGCGGACACGCAGCACATAATCCAGGTCACCAGACGTCCGGTAGACGCCGACAATTTCCGGAAACGAAGCAACAGCGTCGCGAAAGCGTTTCAGCCATCCCGGGTCGTGGGTAGATGTTCGCACGAACACGAAGGCGGTCAGGCCCAAACCGAGTTTCTCGGCATCGATCAGCGCCACGCGTTCGCGGATGTAGCCGTCATCCTCCAGCCGCCGCATGCGCCGCCAGCAGGCATTGCGGGAGAGGTTGATGCGGGATGCCATCTGCTCAACCGACAAAGTGGCATCCCTTTGTATCTCAGCCAGTATTCGGCGGTCAGTTTGATCGATTAATTCGCTCATCATTGGGATAATTATCCCAAATTAGATGATTTTCAAGGGAAGAATGGGAAGCAATGTATTTCAAATCGTCCATACTGATACGGCAAAATACGAATGGAGGGGATGAACATGACAGCTCGCATTGTGAAACTGATGACCGACCATCCGGCATCTGTCGAGGAAAGCTATTTCGAGCACATGGCATTTGCGGCGCGTTTCAGCATCTCGCTTGCAGCTGCTGCGGGCGCCGCGCTGGTGCACGCCTTCCTGCCGTTCCTGTTTGAGAAAACCGCCAGCAATATCGTGCGCCGTCTCTATGAGCGGACGCACAATCGCGGACGCTGACCGCAATCGAATTTTGGTTGATCCGGCAATCGACAGACCCGGACAACGCTGCTAGAAGCCCGGTCTTCAAACAAACTGATCCTCGCGGGCTTCATTTCATGGCCGAGACAATTGAAAGCGCTGTCGCACGGCGGCGCACATTTGCGATCATCTCGCACCCGGACGCCGGCAAGACGACCTTGACGGAAAAACTGCTGCTGTTCGGCGGCGCGATCCAGCTTGCAGGCGAGGTCAAAGCCAAAAGAGACCGCATTCAGACACGCTCCGACTGGATGAAGATCGAGCGCGAACGCGGCATTTCCGTCGTCACCTCAGTGATGACGTTTGAATATGACGGCCGCGTCTACAATCTGCTCGATACGCCGGGCCACGAAGACTTTGCCGACGATACCTACCGGACGCTGACCGCCGTCGATTCTGCCGTCATGGTCATCGATGCGGCCAAGGGCATTGAGCCGCGGACATTGAAACTGTTCGAGGTCTGCCGCTTGCGCGATATCCCGATCGTCACCTTCGTCAACAAGCTCGACCGCGAAAGCCGCGATCCGTTTGAGATTCTAGATGAGGTCGAACAGAAGCTGGCGCTCGACACCGCACCGGTGACCTGGCCAATCGGCCGCGGCCGTTCATTTTGCGGTACGTTCAATCTTGCTGCCAATACCATGCGCGGCAAGGACGAACAGCGCGAACCGGTGGCCGTCAACGGTCCGGAATCCGATGCGGTAGGGCGCCTCCTTCCCGACAATGAACGCGTCGGCCTGATCGAGGAAATGCTGCTTGCCAAGGAAGCCTGCCGGCCATTCGACGAGACCTCTTACCGTGAGGGCCACCTCACACCGGTCTATTTCGGCTCCGCCCTGCGCAATTACGGCGTTCGCGATTTGGTCGATGCCCTTGGCACCCATGCGCCGGGTCCCCGCGCCCAGGAAGCCGATGGGCGCAAAATCGCGGCAACCGAAAAAGACATGAGCGCATTCGTGTTCAAGATCCAGGCCAATATGGACCCGAACCACCGCGATCGTATTGCCTTTGCCCGCGTTTGCTCCGGCAAGCTTTCGCGCGGCATGAAGGCCAAGCTGGTGCGCACAGGCAAGCCGATCAGCCTGTCGGCGCCGCAGTTCTTTTTTGCCAGCCAGCGCCAGATCGCCGATGAGGCCTACGCCGGCGATGTCGTCGGTATCCCCAATCATGGCACATTGCGGATAGGCGACACGCTGACCGAAGGCGAAAATATCGTGTTTCGCGGCGTGCCGAACTTTGCTCCCGAAATCCTGCGCCGTGTGCGTCTGGGCGATGCGATGAAGGCAAAGAAGCTGAAGGAGGCATTACAGCAGATGGCGGAAGAAGGCGTTGTTCAGCTGTTTACGCCGGAAGACGGCTCACCGGCGATTGTCGGCGTTGTCGGCGCGCTTCAGCTCGATGTGCTGAAAGCGCGGCTTGAAGCGGAATATTCCCTTCCGGTCGAGTTCGAGACGGCGCGATTTTCAATCTGCCGGTGGATATCGGCCGATGAAAGGGGTGAACTGGACCGCTTCATCGACGCGCATCGCGGCGACATTGCCCGCGATCTCGACGGCGATCCGGTGTTCATGGCGCAAAATACCTTTTCCCTGAACTACGAGGCCGAGCGTTGGCAGGCAATCCGCTACGACGCTGTGAAGGATTACCAGATCCGCGAAGCGGCTTGAAAAGGTATTTGAACTTTACTCAATATTTCTGCGGCACATAGAGGTCATGCGGCAGAACCGAACGCTCATATTCGGGATTGAACACCCGGTCGGGCAGCTTCACATCTTCGTGCGGAACCGGTTCGTAGGGAACCTGCTGTAACAGGTGATCAATGCAATTGAGCCGCGCGCGCTTCTTGTCATTGCCCTCGACAATGTACCATGGTGCCTCGGGTATATTGGTCTTCGCCAACATCTCTTCCTTGGCGTGCGTATATTGTTCCCAGCGGACACGCGACTGAAGATCCATCGGCGAAAGTTTCCATTGTTTGAGCGGATCGTGAATCCGCATCAGGAACCGCATCTGCTGTTCTTCATCGGTGATCGAAAACCAGTACTTGATGAGCATGATGCCTGACCGCACCAGCATGCGCTCAAACTCCGATACGTCGTTGAAAAACTCCTCCACCTCGTCTTCGGTTGCAAAACCCATCACCCGCTCGACACCGGCGCGGTTGTACCAGGACCGGTCGAACAGGACGATCTCGCCACCGGCGGGCATATGCGGCACATAGCGCTGGAAATACCACTGGGTCTTCTCCCGGTCGGTTGGTGCGGGCAAGGCTACCACCCGGGCAATTCGTGGATTGAGGCGCTGGGTAATGCGCTTGATGACGCCGCCCTTGCCGGCCGAATCGCGGCCTTCGAACACGACGACCAGTTTCTTTTTGTGATAGGAAACCCAGTCCTGCAGTTTGATCAGTTCCGCTTGCAGCCGCAAAAGTTCGCGAAAATAGGTTTTACGCTCAATCGTCGGCGGGTGGGTCTCTTTATAGATGCGGCGGATTTCCAGCGACAGTGCCGGTTCGGAAAGTTCAAGCTCGTAGTCCTCGTCCAGCGTGTCGGCAAGCTCGGCCTGCAGCCAGTCCATTTCCTGGTCGTTGCGGTCTGAATTCATTCATTGCCTCCGTGAATTTCGCGTTCACAAATCATGATAGCGCATAAGTGGAACTATTATGGCAGAAAGGCGGCTGCGTAAAACGATCATGTGGATGCAGGCCGCGCTCGCAAGTCTTGCCGATTTTCGGTATCATCATATCTATTCTCAATCACCATTCGGGAGAACCGCCATGAGCCTTCGCATTAACGATACTGCACCTGATTTCACTGCCGAGACCACCCATGGCGAGATCAATTTCCACGACTGGATTGGCGACGGCTATGCCGTGTTGTTCTCGCATCCGAAAGATTTCACTCCGGTCTGCACGACGGAACTTGGTTACATGGCCGGTCTTCAGGACGAATTCGCCAAGCGCCACGCCAAGATCATCGGTATTTCGGTCGATCCCGTCGAAAGCCACCACAAGTGGAAAAATGATATCAAAGCGGCGACAGGACAGGATGTGGACTATCCGCTGATTGGCGACAAGGATCTGAAGGTTGCAAAATTGTATGACATGCTGCCGGCAGCAGCCGGCGATACGTCGGAGGGCCGCACGCCGGCGGATAATGCGACAGTGCGTTCCGTCTTCGTCATCGGACCCGACAAAAAGGTCAAGCTGACCATCACCTACCCGATGACCACCGGGCGAAATTTCGATGAAATTCTGCGTGCGATCGATTCAATCCAGCTGACTGCCAATCATCAGGTCTCAACGCCCGCAAACTGGCAGCAAGGCGACGACGTCATCATCGTGCCCGCTGTCTCCGACGATGACGCCAAGGCGAAGTTCGGCGAGTTCGACACCGTGCTACCGTACCTGAGAAAAACCAAACAGCCGGGCTAGGCAGAACACGGATAAGAATATCAGCCATGGGCGGCGGGCTACAGTCCCGCTGCACTTTCCTTGATGAACGAGCCGGAACGAAGTTCGTTGAATGCGTGAATCAGTTCTTCTCGCGTGTTCATGACGATCGGACCGTGCCAGGCGACCGGTTCCTGCAACGGTGCGCCGGTAACCAGCAGAAAGCGGATTCCTTCATCGCCGGCCTGCACGACAATCTCATCACCGGTATCAAACACCACCAGCGTGCGGTTGCCGGTTTCATCGCGGATGAATATTTCTTCCTCTCCGAGCCCCTTCTCGACCAGCACTCCCTTGGGGTCTGACGCTCCGGAAAAGCGGCCGGAACCCTGGAAAATGTACGCAAATGCGTTGCGGTAGGTGTCGACGGGCAGGATCTTGCGCTTTCCCGGTGGAACCGAAATGTCGAGATATTGCGGAGAGGCGGCGACACCATCCACCGGACCGGTTTTGCCCCAGAACGAACCACAGACGACGCGAGCCACAGTACCGTCGTCGTCAATGATTTCGGGAATATCCTTGGATTCAACGTCCTGGTAACGCGGCGAGGTCATTTTCTGCGACGCCGGCAGATTGGCCCAAAGCTGGAACCCATGCATGCGGCCCCGATCATCGCCTTTCGGCATCTCCTGGTGCATGATACCGCTGCCCGCGGTCATCCATTGCACATCGCCCGCACCCAGCGTTCCCTTGTTGCCAAGGCTGTCACCATGTTCGACCGTTCCCGAGAGCACATAGGTGATGGTTTCAATGCCGCGGTGCGGATGCCACGGGAAGCCGTTCAGATAATCTTCCGGCCGTTCGTTGCGGAAATCATCGAACAGCAGGAACGGATCGGCGAGCGAAGGATCACCGAAGCCAAAGGCGCGGTGCAGATGCACGCCGGCACCTTCGATGGCGGGTTGGGCCGAGCTTATTTGCTTGATTGGTCTGATCGACATTGCCGTTTTCCTGATTGTTCCGCCACTATGTAGTGCCGATCAACCGGCAGTCACAGCCCCGATCGGTCAACAGCGTGTTCACTGATCGCATGCCAATCACAATAGCGCAAAAGTCGCATTGAGACGAGCATTGTGCCCGGCACCAGGGTCCTGAAGCTAGGCTGCGTTGCGCACGGGCGCGGCGGCATTTGTCCGGTAGGATATGGCTTCAGCGAGGTGGATCCGGCCGACAATATCTGCGCCGTCAAGATCGGCCAATGTACGCGCTACTTTCAGTATCCGATGATAGGCGCGGGCTGAGAACTGCAGTTTCTCGCTCGCCTCGCCAAGCAGCGCACGCCCGGCTGCATCCGGCTCGGCAATTTTTTCGATCAGCGATGCGGAGCAATGGGCGTTGGTCGTGCCCTCCGCCATGCCAAGCCCTGAGAAACGTTCAGCCTGGCGTTGCCGGGCGCTGGCGACGCGCGCGGCCACCACTTCGCTCGATTCACCGGTTGCTGGTTGAATGAGATCGGGTGCCATGACCGCCGGCACCTCGATCCTCAGGTCAATGCGGTCCAGCAGCGGTCCCGAAATGCGGCCAAGATACTCGCTGCGGCAACGTTGACCTCGCGCGCATTGATATCCCGGTTCGCCTGACATTCCGCAGCGGCAGGGGTTCATCGCTGCGATCAACTGGATTTGCGCCGGATAACTGACCCGATGATTTGCGCGTGCAATCACGCACTCGCCGGTTTCCAGTGGTTGGCGCAGCGAGTCCAGCACTTGCGGCACAAATTCGGGAAACTCGTCGAGAAACAGCACTCCATGATGGGCCAGCGACACTTCGCCCGGGCGTACCCGAAGACCACCGCCAACCATGGCAGCCATCGACGCTGAGTGGTGCGGCGCCCGGAACGGCCGCCGGTCAGACAGTTTGCCGTCGGCCAATTCCCCGGCCACGGACGCAATCATCGACACATCCAGCAGTTCTTTTGGCGACAATGGCGGCAGGATTGACGGCAGACGCTGTGCCAGCATTGATTTGCCGGATCCGGGCGGACCGACCATGATCAGGTTGTGCCCACCGGCCGCCGCGACTTCGAGCGCGCGCTTTGCTGTTTCCTGGCCCTTGATATCAGCCAGGTCTGGCAATCCCGTTGCCGCGGCCCGCACTTTGGCCTCCGGACGTGACAACACCTGTGTGCCCCTGAAATGGTTGGCCATGGCGATCAGGCTGCGCGGCGCCAGAATGTCCATGTTGGCACCGGCCCATGCCGCCTCAGGACCACTGGAATGCGGGCAGATGAGGCCAAGGCCTTGCGCATTGGCGCCGATCGCCGCCGGCAACGCTCCGGCAACCGGCGCAATGGTGCCGTCCAGCGAAAGCTCCCCCAACACCATGTATTCGCCGAGGGCATCACCCGGCAGCGCCCCAAGCGCGGCCATCAGGCCCAATGCAATCGGCAGGTCGTAGTGGCTGCCTTCCTTAGGAAGGTCGGCAGGCGCGAGATTGACGGTGACTTTTTTTGCCGGCATCGACAATCCGGATGCATGTAAAGCCGCTTGCACTCGTTCACGGCTCTCCGCAACCGCTTTGTCGGGAAGGCCGACAATATGCATGTTGACCTTGCCGGGGGCGACCATCACCTGCACATCGACCGGTACGGCATCAATGCCGTGGAAAGCGACTGTCCGCACCCGTGAAACCATGTCCGCCTCCCCCAGGTTGCAACCAGAAAACACGTGCACCAAGGATAATCATAAACCTATCCGCGAACTCAATCACAGAATTGGGATCAAATCAAGAACATAATAAAAACAAAATAGCGTAAAAAGTGTAATTAACGTGCAGGCGGTTGTGTCAGGTGAACATTCCCGGCGGATTATCCGCGCGCCCGCGCTTCCACCGCATCCCAGAACAAGCCGGCAATATCGGCGCCCCCGAATCGCTTCACTTCCCTGATTCCCGTCGGTGACGTGACGTTGATCTCGGTCAGCAGTCCGCCGATGACGTCGATGCCGACGAGCGTAAATCCCCGGTCTCTGAGTGCCGGACCGATGCGCGAACAGATTTCGCGCTCCCGCTCGGTCAATTCTGTTTCCACGGCCCGACCGCCGACATGCATGTTGGAACGCGCGTCGGTTTCGGCCGGAATTCGGTTGATGGCGCCGGCCGCCTCGCCCTCGATCAGGATGATGCGCTTGTCGCCTTCGCGTACATCGTTCAGGTATCGCTGAATGATGAATGGCTCGCGATACATCTGTTCAAACATCTCCAGCAGCGACGTCATGTTGCGGTCGCCATCACGCAGGTGAAAGACACCTGCACCGCCATTGCCGTAAAGTGGTTTGATGATGATATCGCCGAACTCGCGGCGAAACGCGTCGACCTCGGCAGGATCCTTGGTAATCAGGGTTTCCGGCATCAAATCCGGGAACTCGGTGACGAAAATCTTCTCCGGACTGTTGCGGACCCAGGCCGGATCATTGACCACCAATGTATCCGGATGGATGCGCTCCAGAACATGGGTGGTTGTGATGTAATTCATGTCGAATGGCGGATCCTGCCTGAGCAGCACGACGTCGACTTCGGCCAAATCCTGCTTGCGAGGCTCCGACAGTTCAAAATGGCTGCCCTCGACATCGCGCACTATCATCGTCTCGCCGACCGCACTGACAACGCCGTCACGCTGGGAGAGCTGGTCCGGTGTGTAATGGAACAGCCTGTGTCCGCGCGCCTGTGCCTCCAGCGCCAGGGCAAATGTCGTATCCCCTTTGATGTCCAGGGTCGAAACATGGTCCATCTGAATGGCAATATCGAGCGGCATTGGTTGCTCCACGGATCGCTACTTCCAGTGCTCTGTAACCTGCCGCCGCCCGGCTGCCAATGATTTCCAGATGAAATCACTCCATTTCAGTTATCGGGTGAATGGCCGCATCTTCGTGTCATCAAAATCTTAATCCTTTGCGGGCAGTTTGCGGGCACACAAGAGCGGCTTTGCGCCGCCGGGAAACTGACAATTCGGCAGGAAACACATGAGCAGCGTTACACCCCTGGCCAAGGCCAAATCGGAAGAGCTTGAGCTGACGATCCTGATGCCGTGCCTCGACGAGGCCGAAACGCTTGAGATTTGTATCACCAAGGCCAAGGGTTACCTGGAGAAGGCAGGAGTCGACGGTGAGGTACTGATCGCCGACAATGGCAGCACCGACGGCTCCCAGGAGATTGCAGAACGGCTAGGTGCACGGGTGGTCCCTGTCTCGCAAAAAGGCTACGGAGCCGCACTTCTTGGCGGCATTGCCGCAGCCCGCGGGCGTTACATCATTATGGGTGACGCCGATGATTCCTACGAATTCAGCGATCTGAGCGCCTTTGTCGAAAGATTGCGTGATGGCGCAGACCTGGTCATGGGAAACCGCTTCAAGGGCGGTATTTCAGCCGGCGCCATGCCGCCGCTGCACCGATATCTGGGGAACCCGGTGCTGAGTTTCATCGGCAGGCTGTTCTTCAAGATCAAGGTTGGCGACTTTCATTGCGGCCTGCGCGGTTTCAATGCCGAAAGCATTCGGGCGCTTGATCTTCGTACAACCGGAATGGAATTCGCATCAGAAATGGTGGTTCGCAGTTCACTTGCCGAATTGCGCATGGATGAGGTCCCGACGACGCTCAAACCGGACGGCCGCAGCCGGCCTCCGCATTTGCGCTCCTGGCGCGACGGCTGGAGACATCTGAAATTCTTGCTGATGTACAATCCGCGCTGGCTGTTCTTCATTCCGGGCACAATATTGTGCGCATTCGGCATGCTGTTGTCTGCACTGTTGTTTTTCGGCCCACTGCAAGTTGGCACCGGTATCCAGCTCGATCTCAATGCCTATGTTGCATCCTGTTTCATGGTCGCAACGGGCATCCAGTTGACCACCTTCGGGGTGCTTTCGCGCTACTACGCCGACATGACCGGCATCCTGCCTGCCAACTCCCGGTCTGACTGGATCAAGGACAATATCAGCACCGACCGTCTGGCCATGAATGCCGCTATCTGCCTGGCTGCCGGTTTCCTGTTCTTTGGTTATGCGGTTTTCACATGGGCCGGCGTCGGCTTCGGTTCCCTTGTCAATCCGATGATTCCGCGCGTCGTCGTTCTTGGACTGACCCTGATTGTCATCGCCTTGCAATTGTTCTTCTCCGCCTTCCTGCTGGGTGTGCTTCAAATTCCGGTGCTGAGCGGCAAATTCAAATCGCCGGACGGGCCGTCGATCGAAAAACAGGCCGCATGACAACCTATCTCCTCATCAATGACCAAGGGCGTCTTGTCCGATTTCTGATCGTCGGAGTGGGAGCGGCGGTGCTCCTGTTTGTACTGGCCTATCTGTTCGTGATCCTCGGTATGGCACCGTTCTCAGGCAGTGCGCTTGCTTACGCGATCGCATTTGTTGTTGCCTACACCGCACAGAAAAGTTGGACATTCAAATCCCGCGAAAGCCATGGAACCACGCTTCCGCGCTATTTCGTGTTGCAGGCCGGTTGCGCGGTTGTTTCGGGGGTGACAGCCCACACGGCCGTGACCCATTTTGGTGCTTCACCCTTCGTGATGTCGGCGGTTACCACCGTGGTGGCAAGTGCCGCCAGCTTTATCCTGTCCTCGTTATGGGTGTTCGCCCCAAGGTCATGATGGATCAGCGTTTTGCGAAATGTTGAGTGTCCCGACTTGTCTACCAACTTTACCCTGCAATACCGCGGGTTGGCGTAAGAATCTGGTACGGTTGACGAAATCATGGCACTTCATCTGACAACCGCCACTGCTGAACGGAAATCCGGTCACACGATGGGCCGCGATACACTGATGGCCGTTTTGCTCGCCTTGCTGGCGCTTGTTCCGGCGCTTGCCGATGGCACCGCGTTCAATTGGCCGAATGACAATGACAGTGCAATGCGCATTGTCCAAATTCGCGACCTGTTGGCTGGGCAGGGCTGGTTTGATTATTTTCAATACCGGATGGGCCCCGACGGCGGTTTCGAGATGCACTGGTCGCGCATCGTCGATCTTCCGGTTGCCGCCATCATTGTCCTTGTGCAGGCAATATCCGGATCAACTGCACACGGTGAGTGGGCGGCAGGCATTGTCTGGCCGACCATGCTTCTTGCCGTTGCTATCCTGTCGGTTATGCGCTCGGCGCGAATCGTGGGCGGGGATCAAGCCATGTTCCCGGCCACGCTTATCGGCTTGATGAGCCTGTACTCGATTGGCATCTTCGCACCCGGTGCCTTTGATCATCACAATATGCAATTGACCCTTTGCCTGCTGGCGATGTGGATGCTCCTCGCCGGTTCTGGCTGGCGCAGTGGCGCTGCCGCCGGCGGCTGGATGGCGCTGACATTGGCTACCGGCATGGAAACATTGCCGCTCGTCGCTGCGGCCGGGTTGTGCGTCGCCGCGATATTTTACTGGAATGGCCGGGAATCAGCCGGTCTGGTTGCCGGTTTCGGCCTCGGTTTTGGCGCCGGCGCGGCCACCACCTATGCCGCCACAGTCGGGTGGCAAAACTGGTTTGTCGCGCACTGCGACGCTTTCTCCATGGCCCAGTTGTCGGTTGCGATCGTGGGCGGGTTGGGTTTGACCGCAATTGCGGCCGTGCCGGCGGCGGGCACATCTTTGCGGTCCAGGGCTTGGTCATTGGCGGTATTGGCGCTCGTGCTCGCGGCTATTGTGGTCATTGGCTATCCGCAATGCCTGTCTGTTCCCTATTCCGATTTGGATGAGCGGCTGCAAACCTATTGGTTGTCCGGCATCGGCGAAGCTCAGCCGGTTTGGAGTATCTGGCTGAACGACCCGGTTTCATTTGCCAAATATTACGCAACGCCACTTGCGGCATTGGCGGTCCTGACAGCAAATATTTTTCAGAATGTTCCAAGGCAGAAAACGTTGATTGCGGGTTGTTTCCTGCTGGTCTCGGTCCTCGTCAGTTTCTGGCAGGTTCGCGGGGGCAATTTCGCTTTGGCGTTCTCTGTCATTCCCCTTGCGGTCTGGGTTGGCGAGAAGCGAAGCCAGGCCGGCCAGGGCACAAGAGCAATGCTTGCCATGGTATTCGCCTGGGTGGTCTCTCTCAACGCTTGCTGGACGCTGGCGGCCCAATCATTGCGAGATCTGACCAGCCCGGCACCGGCAGTGGCTGGTCAATCTGCCAATGTGGCATTCAATGAAACCGATTGCTATCGGGCCGCTGATTTCGCAGGCCTGGCGAAACTGGAACCGGGTGTTGTGGCGGCTGTCTCCAATATTGGCCCGGCGATGTTGAAACACGCGCCGCACCGTGTGTTGGCGGGCCCGTATCACCGCAACATCGCCGGAAATATCGCCAATCTGGATGTTTTGATGGCCGGTCCCGAAGAGGCCTGGCAGGCAGCATCTCGCAATGGTGTGACAATTGTCGCCCATTGCCCGGGCAACGATGAGTCCAGCTTCCTTGCCCGGTCGGCACCGGGCGGATTGCTTGCAATGTTGATGCGCAACGAAGCGCCTCAATGGCTCGTACCGGCGGATGATGGCGGAAATTCCTCCATCCGGCTCTATCGTGTGCAACCCAAATAATATTACTTTCAGATACTTATCAGCAGTTTACCCGGTGTTCACATCATCCATGCAGACTTCTGCACCACAAGGGTACTCTTATTGGCGGGAGCCAGGTTCATGACCGGAAACAACGGTGCGATCGACGTACTCATTGCCGAAGACAATGACGTGAACCAGATGGTCTTCTCGTTCATCATGGAAGAACTCGGCCTGACTTTCGAGATCGCCGCAAACGGTCAGGAGGCCGTTGCGAAATACCAGCAGTTTCAGCCGCCACTGATCGTCATGGATGTTTCAATGCCGGTGATGAACGGTCTTGAAGCAACACAGAAAATCCGTGAACTGGAGGCATCGAGCGGCAGCAAGGTTGCCATCATCGCAGCCACCGCCCATGCGTTGAAAGGCGACAGCGAACGGTGCCTGGAGGCAGGCATGGACGACTACATCGCCAAGCCGATCAGTCCGGACAAACTGAAAGAGAAACTTGATCACTGGCGTAATCTTGCACCGCCGGCGGTCATAAATGGCTAACCAAACCCGTTAGGGTAAAGAGCGAAGATACCTTTCATAAACGCTTTTATGTGAGCGTCGCATAAAATAAGCACCATCCTTGGCAGGGGCATCAATGAATTCTTCCGTCGAAGACACAAACGGCAGCGCCAATCCCGCCGAACTTGCGATGACAGATTCGCTGACCGGCCTGGGCAACCGTGCGCGATTCTACGACAAGATGGAACGCTTGATCGCTGAGCGCGCTGAAGACCCTGCCCCGTTTGCAATCGGCATAATCGATCTGGATGGGTTCAAGCCGATCAATGATCTGTTCGGCCGCAGCGCCGGCGACGATATTTTGCTGCAGGTTTCCATGCGGCTGCGTTCGGCAATGGACGAACAGTCGATCATGACGCGCGTCGGAGGAGACGAATTCGCGTTCCTGTATCCGATGACATTCCGCGAGGAAGCGATCAAGGATCAGGCAAAAATGCTGATCGAGGTTCTGTCGGCGCCCTATGATGTCGGCGAAAGAACCGCGCGGCTGTCGGCATCGGTCGGTTGCGCACTTTACTACTTCAATGACGAAACCCCTCAGCAGCTCGTTTCCAGGGCTGAAACTGCTCTTTACCACGCAAAGCGGTCGGGTCGTGGCCGTGTTGTGGTCTACTCCCAGGAAATGGAAGAAGCAGCCAAGCGGGTTGCCCGCATTGAGCAAGCGCTCCGGCGGGCGGTCTCCGCAGGAGAGGTCGAACCGCATTTCCAGCCAATCGTCGATTTGAAGACCCGTCAGACAATCGGCTTTGAGTGCCTGGCCCGGTGGACCGACAGGGATCTGGGATTTGTTTCGCCGGCGGTGTTCATTCCGATCGCCGAAGAACGCGGTATTGTCGGGCCCATGTCCCAGCTTCTGCTTCGCAAAGCGACCGAAGCAGCGCGGGAATGGCCGGAACATCTTTTCCTGTCGTTCAATTTGTCGCCGTCGCAATTGGTGGACCAGAACACCGGTCTGCATATTCTGTCCATCCTTGAGAAAACCGGGTTTGATCCCAAGCGCCTCGAGATCGAGATCACTGAAACCGGCGTAATGAGCGATCCGGCTTCGGCCGAGAAGATCGTCGAAGACCTTCGGCGCGTCGGCATCCGGGTTTCGCTTGACGATTTCGGCACCGGCCAATCCAGCCTCGGCCGTCTGCGCGATTTCCACTTTGACAAACTCAAAATCGATCGTGCATTTGTTTCCTCCATCCTTGAGGATCGGCCTTCCGAACACATAATCCGTGCCATTCTTGCCATGTGCGAAGGTCTTGGCATGGATGTGGTCGCCGAGGGCATTGAAGACGAAAAACAGGCCGACAAACTGGTTCAGTTCGGCTGCCAGGGCGGCCAGGGTTTCTTCTTCGGCAAGCCGGTCGATGCCAATGCAACGATGGGATATTTGCGTGACGCCTATCGCGGAGCGCTGCACGCCAAGGCAATCTGAACGGCCAAAACCGCGCACCAAATTACCGGACTTCCGACGCAGAAGCCATTTCCGCCAGGCTTCGGTACACCCCGCGAAAAGCTGTGTTTTTAACTTTGGTAAACAAGCAGTATAGCGCAGCCGGTCACCACATTAAATATCTGATATTATTGCATTAATAGCGGTTATTGGGCCTTGGCCACCGTCCGGATATTCCAAACTGTGACGGTTGGCTAAAAGTTTATGCAAATTCGCCGGACCCGGTGAAACCTCCCTAAACATCAGAATATTAGATTTTACCAATATGCAATGTCATACGCCGTTGCTTTGGCAGCCTGGCCCAAATCCGAGAAGTGAATACCATGCCTCAATCCTCACGCAGACTGCTGCGGAAATTTGCAAACGACCGTTCCGGCAATTTTTCGCTGATGCTCGCGGCAGGATCGCTTACGATCTTGCTTGCGGCGGGATTTGCGATCGATTTCGGTCGTATGGCGACCAGTAACTCGACGTCAGCCAACGCCGTGGATGCGGCGATCCTGGCGGCGGCGCGCGACCTGATGCTTGGCGATATTGAGCCCGATGAGGCCTACGAATTCGTAAAAGAGTATATCGAAGGCACGCTCGGCGTCGATGTCGGCCCGGGGCACGAATACGAGATTACCAACTTCAAGATCGACACGGTCAACGAGAAGATTTCGGTGGATCTGAGCCGGGATATGCCGATGACCTTCATGGCGTTGGCCGGGAAGAAAACGCGGAGGAACACCGCCAGTGGCTCGGCATTGTATGGAATCGACTCAACCGAAGTCGTGATGACCTTTGATGTGACCGGATCAATGCGCGGGAAAAAGATCAATGACTTGAAAACAGCGGCAACATCGGGGATCGGTGACCTGCTCGGCGGCAGTGCGGCCAACGGCAAGCTGCGTGTCGCCATGGTGCCTTATGCTGAAGGAGTGAACACCGGGCCGCTGTACCAGACCGTATTTGCGGAAGACGAAAATACCAGCGGAGCTCCGCCGGTGGACGACCCCTCTGCACCGGCTGGTGAAGGATCCGCAGCTGCCGACAATTGCTCGACTGAACGCAAGGGACAAGGCCAGTTCACCGATGACAGTCCGCGCAAGGGCAAGATCAACCGCGATTTCCGGCTCAGAAGGTGTCCTGCGTCTCCTCTGATTCCGTTGTCTGCAGATGCGGGCCTGCTTCAGGATGCCGTCGCCGACATGACAACCGGTGGCGGAACAGGCGGGCATATCGGCATTCAGTGGGCCTGGTATCTGATGTCGCCGAAATGGGCAGAATATCTGCCCGCCGGTTCCACACCGGCTGAATACGGCAGCGATGTTCGTAAATTCGCTGTCATCATGACCGATGGCGAGTTCAATGTTGCCTATGCCGGCGTACCGAAAAACTCGTCTCAATACAGACAATCAAGAAAATCGATGGCAAAAGCGCGTAAACTTTGCCGGAACATGAAAAATCAGGGTATCGAGATTTTCACCATCGGCTTCGCGCTCAACAATCGCGACGCCAGGGAATTGATGCGCGATTGTGCATCAACAGATACAGAGGAAGTCGCCTATTATCACGAAGCTGGCAATGGTGACGAACTGAAAAAAATCTACAAGGACATCGCGGTTAGCATCAAGCAACTGCGCCTCACACGCTGACACTATCCAAAAAGGCCGCCTCTGGCGGCCTTTTCGTTTCAATCATCACCTTTTGACGTGACATCGCCACCTGCGCTTTCTGGCTCGGCGGGTTGGGCGAGCATCTGGATAATCTTCAAAATCAATCCAATGCCCGCCGCCGCATAAAACATGGTGAAAATCTTCCCGGCATCGGTTTTTGGCGTCAGATCGCCATATCCGATGGTGGTCAATGTGATGAAACTGAAATAGAGCGCATCAATAATTCGCCAGCCCTCTACCTGAGCATAAAACCAGGTGCCTGAAATCAGGAGCAGCGCGACGGCGCCGGTGGTGTTGCGGAAAACCGGATTGTTCCAAGAAAGAACAAACCCCCGCACGACCTGATAGACTGGCAGCAAATAAGAAAGCATTCCGGACCTCCACAAGTTGGCAGGCCATACTCGCTGACCATTGATGATCGTTCAATCGCGATTACGGGCCGAGTTGCGGAATGCGCACATTTTCAGGATTGAACTCCATGCGGTGGTCTGTGCTACACCGGCAATCACAACTGAACCCGGTTCCAAGAGATCCCTTTCATGCAAGAAGCCTATATTTGTGACTACATCCGCACGCCGATTGGCCGCTTTGGCGGCGCACTTTCATCGGTACGCGCCGATGATCTGGGTGCAGTGCCACTCAAAGCACTGAAGGACCGCAACGAAGGTGTGGATTGGGAAGCGGTCGATGATGTGATCTATGGCTGCGCCAATCAGGCCGGCGAAGACAACCGTAACGTTGCGCGCATGAGCCTGCTGCTGGCGGGATTGCCGGAGCGCGTGCCCGGCGCGACGATCAACCGGCTTTGCGGTTCCGGCATGAACGCCTTGATCGACGCCTCTCGTGCGATCAAGACCGGCGAAGCTGAATTGATGATTGCCGGCGGTGTTGAATCGATGTCGCGCGCACCATTCGTCATGCCAAAGGCTGACAGTGCCTTTTCGCGAAAGGCGGAAATATATGACACGACAATCGGCTGGCGGTTCGTCAATCCGCTGATGAAGAAGCAATATGGCATCGATTCCATGCCGGAAACTGCCGAGAATGTCGCTACGGATTTCCAGATCAGCCGCGCTGATCAGGATGCGTTTGCCGAACGCAGTCAGTCCAAGGCTGTTGCGGCGCAGGAAAACGGCCGTTTGGCAAAGGAGATCACATCCGTAACGATTCCGCAGCGCAAAGGCGATCCGGTTGTTGTCGACACCGATGAGCACCCGCGGGCCGGAACGACGGCTGAAAAGCTCGCCAAACTGCCGACACCATTCAAAAAGGAAGGCGGGACTGTCACCGCTGGCAACGCCTCAGGCGTTAATGACGGGGCGGCGGCAATCATTGTAGCGTCGGAAGCCGCTGCAAAAAAACATGGCCTGACGCCGATAGCCCGCGTTCTGGGCGGTGCGGCGACCGGACTTGCGCCACGCATCATGGGCTTCGGTCCGGCACCGGCAACGCAGAAGCTTTGTCAGCGCCTGGGTGTGAAGCCGCAGGATTTCGATGTCATCGAACTGAACGAAGCCTTTGCTTCTCAAGGACTTGCGACGCTGCGTGAGCTTGGAATTGCCGATGACGCTGAACACGTTAATCCCAATGGAGGAGCCATCGCACTCGGACATCCACTCGGAATGTCGGGGGCCCGTATCGCGGCAACAGCGGCGCTGGAACTCGTTGAGCGCAACGGCAAACTGGCGCTTGCGACCATGTGTATCGGTGTCGGTCAGGGAATTGCGATAGCCATGGAGCGCGTGTGATTGCGCCGGACGGTGGCGGGTGGCGAGCCGTAATGTTTGGCAAATGCCCTTGAAAATGAACTCGGTGATGAAAAACCGGAGCGTTCGGCAATTTCGCTGAAAGCCGTTCTGGTATCCGTGACCATTCTCCGGGCGATCGACAGCCTCAGCCTGAGATAATAGGCGCCCGGCGTCTCGCTTATCGCAGCCTGAAAGAGATTTTCCAGACTGCGAACCGAGATCTTCAGGCGTCTGGCGATCGCCGCGGTGGTGAGCGGCCGGTCGATTCTGCTCTCCATCAGCCTGACTGCCGCAGCAAAGCGGGGATCATAACGGTCGGCGGGACCAATGGCGACCAGCGGCTGCGTATCGGTCGCTTCTTTGCCTTCCTCGTAGATGAACACACTTGCCACGTCCAATGCTGTTGCCACCCCAAGCCGGGCGCGGATCAGATGTGTCATAAGGTCGAATGTCGGGGACGCACCTCCGGTCGTGAATATGTTACCGTCTATGACGTAGCGGTCTTGCAGGACATCTACCTCGGGATTGGCGCTGGCAAAATCTTCGAAATCCTCCCAGTGAGTCGTCGCCCTTCGGCCTGCCAACAGGCCAGCGCGGGCCAAGACCCATGAACCGGCCTCAATGCCGCCGGTCAGACTGACCCTGCGCGCCGTCCGGGAAACGCGTGATAAAAGTGCCTGCGTTGCCTGGTCTGCCGTATCGAATCCAGCAATGACGATCAGCATGTCCCCCCCGACATCGGCATCGAATTTGCCGGACACCGCAATTGGCAAACCGCAGGTCGTCATCGCCGGTTTTCCGTCCGACGAGACAAACCGCCACGAAAAGACAGTCCGTCCGGTGACGCGGTTTGCCGCACGAAGCGGATCAACGGCCGATGACACGCAGCTGATCGACAACCCGCTCATGACCAGAAAGGTAACATCCAGCGGCTCTGCCGATGCCCCAAAAACCGGTCTGCTTGCGCTTTTTATCATCTTGCTTTCGTAATATGCCAAGCAATTTTCGTAAAGTCCGCCATGATCAATTGAGTAGGATCTGGAGGATTCACATGCCCCTTGCCATGAACCGAGAAGTTTTCATTACCTGTGCCGTCACGGGCTCTGGAAGTACACAGGACCGCAGCCCGCATGTACCCCGTTCGCCCGAGCAGATTGCCAATTCCGCCATTGAGGCTGCCAAGGCAGGAGCTGCCATCGTCCACTGTCATGTTCGTGATCCTGATACCGGAGCACCGAGCCGAAAACTGGAATACTACCGCGAAGTGACCGACCGCATCCGCGAAGCGGAAGTGGATGTTGTGTTGAACCTGACCGCGGGTATGGGCGGCGACATGGTGTTCGGATCGACCGAAGCACCGCTACCGGTGAATGAAGCAGGAACCGACATGATTGGCGCGGAGGAACGCGTCACCCATGTCGCCGAATGCCGGCCGGAAATCTGCACACTCGATTGCGGCACGATGAACTTCGCCGAGGCTGACTATGTGATGACCAACACGCCCGGCATGTTGCGGGCAATGGGTAAACTGATGACGGACCTCGGCGTCAAGCCGGAGATCGAGGCGTTTGACACCGGGCACCTTTGGTTTGCCAAGGAACTGGTCAAGGAAGGCGTTCTTGACAGCCCCGCATTGGTGCAGCTCTGCATGGGCGTGCCTTGGGGCGCACCAGACGATCTCAACACCTTCATGGCCATGGTCAATAACGTGCCGGAGGATTGGACCTTTTCGGCCTTCTCTCTCGGACGCAGCCAGATGGCATACGCGGCAGCCGCCGTTCTGGCCGGCGGCAATGTGCGCGTCGGGCTGGAAGATAATCTCTGGCTGGAGAAGGGTGTGCTGGCAACCAATGCCCAACTGGTCGAGCGTGCCGTGACGGTCGTTGAGAATATTGGCGCTCGGGTGATCGGTCCGGAGGAAGTGCGTTCAAAGCTGGGCCTGGTGAAGAGGGCTCCACGAAAATGAAAACTGCAGCTATTGTCGGCGGCGGTGTCATTGGCGCCGGGTGGGCTACGCGCTTCGTGCTCAACGGCGTGGATATTTCAATCTTCGATCCCGATCCAGAAGCGGAGCGCAAGGTCTCCGAAGTGCTTGATAACGCACGCCATGCCTACACCGCCATGGTCCCATCTGGGCTGCCTGCCGAGGGTGCGATCACCTACGCACAATCGATTGAGGAAGCAGTTGCACCTGCCGACCTCATTCAGGAAAGCGTGCCGGAAAGACTTGAGCTCAAGCACAAGGTTCTGGCTGAGATAGATGCCCATGCGAGTGCCAGTGCGCTCATAGGCTCTTCTACCTCAGGGCTGAAGCCGAGCGATATGCAGACTGCCATGGCCAATCCTGACCGTCTGTTTGTCGCGCACCCTTTCAATCCGGTCTATCTCTTGCCGGTTGTTGAAATTGTCGGCGGTGAGAGCACATCGCCTGAAACGATCGAACGGGCAAAATCCGCTTATGCATCGATCGGCATGAAGCCGGTTCATGTGAAAAAGGAAATCGAGGCATTTGTTGCCGACCGGCTGCTCGAAGCAATCTGGCGTGAATCACTCTGGCTCATAAAGGACGGTATCTGCACAACCAGGGACCTCGACGACATCGTGCGCTACGGGTTCGGTTTGCGTTACGCCCAGATGGGTGTTTTTGACACCTATCGTGTCGCCGGCGGCGAGGCCGGCATGCGGCACTTCCTGGCACAGTTCGGCCCCTGTCTGTCCTGGCCGTGGACCAAGTTGATGGATGTGCCGGATTATGATGGTGCGCTGGTGGATCTGATCGCCGGGCAGTCCGATGAGCAATCCGGGCACATGTCCATTCGCGAGATGGAGCGCTTCCGCGATGAAAATCTCGTCGCCATCATGGATGCACTTAGCCAGCAAAATGATGGAAAAGGTTGGGGTGCGGGTGAAAATCTCAATCGATATCGATCGCAGTTGCGCCAAGTAAAGGATCGCAGCAATGAACTTTGATCTGTCCGAAGAACAACAGATGATTGTCGAGACGACCCGCTCGTTCGTCGAGAACGAGCTTTATCCGCACGAGCTTGAGATTGAGCGCAGCGGCAAGCTCGATATGGATATTGTCCGCGAGGTCCAGGCCAAGGCGATAGAGACGGGTCTTTACGCGGCAAACATCCCCGAAGAGTTTGGCGGCGCAGGCCTCGATACCCCAACCTGGCTGCTCTTTGAAAAGGAACTCGGCAAGGCCAACTATGCGTTGCACTGGACCTGCGTGGCCCGCCCGTCAAACATTCTTTGTGCCGGAACGACGGAGCAGCGTGAGAAGTATCTTGAACCATGCGTTCGCGGAGAGAAGTGGGATTGTCTTGCCATGACCGAGCCCGGCGCCGGTTCCGATTTGCGAGGTATGAAAGCTACCGCACGGAAGGATGGCGATGACTGGATACTCAACGGTACCAAGCATTTTATCAGCCATGCGGATATTGCCGATTTCGCCATTTGTTTCATGGCCACCGGCGAGGAGGATACACCCCGCGGCAAGAAAAAACTGATCACGGCATTCTTTGTCGACAAAGACACGCCGGGTTTTGCGGTTCGTGACGGTTACCGCAACGTCTCGCATCGCGGCTATACCAATGCGGTGCTCGAATTCGATGATTGCCGTGTGCCAGCCGATGCAGTGCTTGGCGAAGTGCACAAGGGTTTCGATGTTGCCAATGAGTGGCTCGGCGCCACAAGGCTTCAAGTAGCTGCAACCTGTCTTGGTCGCGCTGAGCGAGCTTTCAGCCATGCGGTTGAATGGGCTGCCGAAAGAAAGCAGTTCGGGCAGCAGATCGGCAAGTTCCAGGGCGTATCGTTTAAGCTGGCCGACATGGCCATGGAGATGAAGGCGGCCGAATTGCTGACCCTGGAGGCCGGCTGGAAATTTGACCAGGGAGCGGTGACAGATTCCGACATGGCAATCGCCAAGCTGAAAGCAACCGAAATGCTGGCATTCGTTGCCGATGAAGCAATCCAGATTCATGGCGGCATGGGCTTGATGGATGAATTGCCGCTGGAGCGTATTTGGCGCGATGCCCGGGTGGAACGCATCTGGGAGGGTACGTCGGAAATCCAGCGCCACATTATCAGCCGCGCATTGCTTCGACCGCTCGGAGCGTGAGGCCTCACCCGTGGCGAAAAAGACAACGCTCACCGAAACGGAACTCTATGCACCGGTCAAGACGCTGCTCGAAGGTCAAGGATATAGGGTCAAAAGCGAAGTCGGAGCCGCAGATGTCGTTGCCGTGCGCGGCGACGAGCCGCCGGTGATCGTTGAGCTGAAGACCCGGTTTTCGCTGGCGCTTTATCTTCAGGCCGTAGAACGACTTAAGATAACGGACACAGTCTACATTGCTGTTCCCGAGTGGAAGGGGCGCAGCGGCTGGAAGAGTTTTGTTGCGAACCGGACATTGTGTCGAAGGCTCGGCCTGGGTTTGATGACAATCGGGCTGGCGAGCAATCAGGTCGATGTTCATGTCGATCCGGGCCCCTACGCGCCAAGGCGGACCCGCCAGCGTCAAGAACGCTTGCTCAAGGAGTTTCAGCACAGGGTCGGCGATCCGAATACCGGCGGACAGACCAGAACGAAAATTGTCACGGCCTACCGGCAGGATGCACTGCGTTGTTTGAAACATTTGACCGCAAACGGCCCTTCCAAGGCCGCTGACGTGGCACAGGCGACCAGCGTTTCCAGAGCGCGCCAGATCATGTCCGATGACCATTATGGCTGGTTTGAACGTGCGAGCCGCGGAATCTATTCCGTCACACCAAAAGGCTGGGAAGCGCTCAACACCTACAAGACGGATATCGAGGCACTCTCATGACCCGTTCCTTGTCGCGATTGCTGGCGCCACGATCCATCGCCGTGATTGGGGGCAATTGGGCAGCGGCTGTCATACGCCAGACGAGGCAGATGGGTTATGATGGTGAGATCTGGCCAATCCATCCCGACAAGGAAATCATCGAGGGATTGCCTGCTTTTCGCTCTGCGGATGCATTGCCGGGCTCGCCCGATGCAGCATTTGTAGGGGTTAACCGCAAGGCGACAATCGACATAGTGCGCCAACTTTCAGCGATTGGAGCGGGTGGTGCAGTGTGCTTCGCATCCGGTTTTCGCGAGGCGGAGGCTGATGATGCCGATGGCGGCCGGTTGCAAGACGCGTTGCTCGCTGCGGCAGGCAACATGCCCGTACTCGGACCCAACTGCTACGGTTTGATCAACTATTGCGACGGGGCTTTGCTGTGGCCCGATCAGCACGGTGGAGTACGCTTGGACCAAGAGGCGCGAGGCGTCGCCATCGTGGCGCAGTCTTCAAACATCGCCATCAACATGACCATGCAGGCGCGCGGCCTGCCGGTTGCCTATGTCGTGACAGCCGGTAACCAGGCGCAGACCGGGATGTCGGAAATTGCCGCAGGGCTGCTTGAGGATGATCGCGTTTCGGTATTGGGATTGTATATCGAGGGTTTCGATAGTGTTGCCGGGTTTGAGCAATTGGCCGCCAGGGCGCGGGAGCTGCATAAACCCATCATTGCGATGAAGATCGGCAGGTCTGAGCAGGCCAGGGCTGCAACGGTCTCGCACACCGCTTCGATTGCAGGCGCCGATGCCGCATCAGATGCTTTCCTGCGCCGGCTAGGTATCGGACGCGTCAATTCCATTCCTTCATTTCTGGAGGCGCTCAAACTGCTCCATGTCTGCGGGCCACTTCAGGGAAACCGCATTTCATCGATGAGCTGTTCCGGCGGTGAGGCGGCACTCGTTGCAGACAGCGTCCGTGGACGGCGGGTGGAGTTTCCGGCGTTGGCGGCCACGCACCACGACCGGGTGAAAGAAACGCTCGGACCGTTGGTCTCCGTCGCCAATCCACTCGACTATCACACCTTTATCTGGAACGACGAAACCGCGATGACCAGCACATTCTCCGCGATGGTCGCCGGTGGGTTCGACCTGAATTTGCTGGTTATTGACTTTCCCAGGTCCGACCGTTGTTCGGACACCGATTGGCGTGCCACCATCAACGCGTTCGAGACGGCTCTGGCGGCCAATGATGCGAAAGGCGCCCTGTTGGCTTCGCTGCCTGAAAACCTGCCCGAAAGCTGGGCTGCAGAATGCATCGCGCGTGGAATTGCACCCATGCAGGGCATTGACGAGGCACTTGATGCGATAGACGTCGCAGCGTTTGTTGGTGAAGCATGGCGAATTCCCGCCGCCCGGCCTGTTACAACAGGCCAGTTTGTCGAGTGCAATGTCACCTCACTAGACGAGGCGGAGGCAAAGCAACAGCTTGACGAATTTGGATTGCCTGTTCCCCCGGGTCACCGCGCTGTAAATGCACAGGAAGCGGTCAGCATCGCGAAAGAATTGGGCTTTCCGGTTGCGCTGAAGGCACTTGGCGTAGCGCACAAGAGTGAGTTAGGTGCGGTCCGCCTTGGATTGTCTTTGCCGGAGGATGTCTGTCGCGCGGCTAAAGCCATGACCGGACTCGGTTCCGGACTGTATGTGGAGCGAATGATAGAGGCCGGCGTTTGTGAACTGATCGTCGGAGTCACCCGCGATCCGCTGTTCGGTCCTGTATTGACGATTGGCAGCGGCGGCGTACTGGTAGAGCTGCTTGAAGACAGCCGGACTCTGCTGCTTCCAACGACTTCGCGCGAGATTGAAGATGCGATTCTCGGATTGAAACTGTTTTGTTTGCTGGATGGCTATCGCGGCAGACCGAAAGCGGATCTGCAAGCAGCCATCCAGGCCATAGAGGCGATCGCCGGGTTCGCGGTTGAACGAGCAGAAGACATAGTGGAGATGGACATCAATCCGTTGATCGTCCTGGAGGCTGGAAAAGGCGTGTCCATTGCCGACGCGCTTATTGTGGTGAAGGAGAACAGCCATGGCTGAAGTCATTTCAACCCGCCGCGAAGGTGCGGTGCTGGAAGTTACACTCGACCGGCCTAAAGCCAACGCGATCAATCTCGCTACATCGCGGCTGATGGGCGAGACATTCAAATCGTTCAGGGACGATCCCGATCTGCGTGTCGCCATTGTTCAGACTGCCGGTGACAAGTTTTTCTCCGCGGGGTGGGACCTGAAGGCAGCAGCAGATGGCGACGCGGTTGACGGAGATTACGGTGTCGGCGGATTTGCTGGCCTGCAGGAATTGCGCGACCTCAACAAACCGGCTATCGCGGCGGTCAACGGTATGGCAGTCGGCGGCGGTTTCGAGCTGGCGCTTTCCTGTGACCTGATCTACGCCTCTTCACATTCCACATTCGCACTTCCCGAGATCAACGCCGGCACACTGGCAGATGCGGCGACGGTCAAACTGCCAAAAAGAATCCCCTATCACGTCGCCATGGATATGCTCTTCACCGGCCGCTGGATGGACGCAGAGGAGGCGAAGCGTTGGGGCCTCGTCAACGAAGTTCTCGACGACGGTGAAAAATTGATGCAGCGTGTGTGGGAAATCGCACAGCTTCTTGCCTCCGGTCCGCCTTTAGTGTTTGCATCAATCAAGGAAGTCGCGCGCGAAGCCGAAGCGATGACTTTTCAGGACGCCATGAACTGGATCACCAAGCGCAAGTTCCGCACAGTGGACGAGCTCTACGATTCAGAGGACAACATGGAAGGATTTCGGGCGTTCGCCGAAAAACGCGACCCGGTTTGGAAGGGAAGATAGTGGCTGAACAAGCTGACTACTCGAAATTGATTGATCAGGAGACCTGGGCATTTATCAAGCGAACCGCAGCCTGGTATCCCGATGACACGGTCGACAAGACGATCGGAGAACAGCGCAGCATCTATGATGCTATGTGCCGGGAGTTCTTTGCCGGCTATCCCGACGGTGTGACTGCGACGGATTCAAGCATTGATGCTGGCGATCACGAAATTCCGATCAGGTCCTACGCAAGTGCAAATGGCAACGACACAGCCTTTGTGGTTTACTACCACGGTGGCGGTTTCGTCGTCGGCGGGCTTGAAAGCCATGACGATGTATGCGCCGAAATCTGCGACAGGACAGGCTTTCCCGTCGTCTCGGTGGACTATCGCATGGCGCCGGAAAATGCATTCCCGGATTGCTTCAATGATGCGCTGACGGCGTATGAATGGGCCTGCGGTCAGACTTCATCACCTATCATGTTGGTTGGTGACAGCGCAGGGGGGAACCTTGCCGCAGCAGTTTGCCATGCAACCCGTTCGGCGAAGGTAAAGCCGGCTGGGTTGGTCTCCATCTATCCGGGATTCAGTGGCGACTACACCAAGCATTCATGCGCCTTTCACGCTCAGGCGCCATTGCTGACCCGCCATGATCTCGAGTTTTACAGTCATGTCAGGGCGCGGGGAGCAGATGTCACCGATGATCCGAGAGCCGCACCTCTTGCAGATTCCGATTTCACCGGTCTGCCGCCGACAGTGATTATTTCGGCGGAATGCGATCCGCTGTCCGACGACGGCAGGGACTATCGTGATGCAATAATCGCAGCCGGAGGAAAGGCAGTCTGGTTCAACGAAAAAGGACTGGTGCACGGTTATCTGCGGGCCAGAAACTCCGTCACGCGGGCGCGCAAGAGTTTTGACCGGATTATCCATGCAATTGATTCGCTCGCAAGAGGTGCCTGGCCCTATGACACCTCCGGCGACTGAGTTGAGAATTGAAAATTGCGTCAACGACACCTGCCCCTGGTCCGGCAAACTAGGGCGTTTTGCGGTTTCTTTGAACCGCGACAACGCCTTTACCCGATTGGAACCAGTGAAGCATTTTTCGCTCTTTTGATTCCGCTTGAGCGAAAAATGCTCTAGTAAGTTCAGATTCTCTCGCCAGATACCAAGGGCATGTCGTGGGTTTCTGCAATACCGGCTGCCGCGACAAGTTTCAGGCTGCAATCGCGCATTTTGAGAAGTCCGCCGCCAGCCGGTCAGCGTAAGAAAGATTCTGCTTCCATTGTCTCGGGGATCGGCACTCCCATTCGCGTCAGCACCGTTGGCGCGATCTGCAGTTGATCAAGCAGTTGGTCGCCGTCCGGCCCATCTCCTCCGCCAAACCAGTAGAGAGCGGCATCCTGCTGCAAATCTTCATGTCCACCATGATGTCCGCGGTCTGTCTGACCGTGGTCTGCTGTCACGATAACCTCATAGCCATTGTTCAGCCAGCGCGGCAGAAAAGCTGCCAGACTGGCGTCTGCCACGGCACATGCGTGGTCCATCTCGGAGCAATCATGTCCGAAGCGATGGCCCATCGAATCCAGCGTGCAGGAGTGATAGACGCCGTAGTCGATGCCGAACCGCTCGGTCAGCATGGTCAAGGTTGCAAAAAGGTCCGCGTCGGACGGTGTCATCTGATTGGCGTGACCATAGCCCGCCATGGTGTGAAAACGGCCGTGAGTGATCGGTGCGCCCGGTTCGTCATACTCAAGATCGCGCACCATATCGAGCGGATAGCGGTGAAAGAATTCGCTCCAGTAGCTATGTGTGACCGCGCCGGTTTTGCCGTCTGCCTTCGTCACCTCGGAAAAAATATCAGGCTGCGAGACCCGGAAGCGGACCTCATTTGAGAGGATACCGTGTCGCTGCGGCGACACACCGGTGTGAATGGAAGCATAGCAAGGCCCGGATATTGACGGCACTACGGAACGGATTTTCCAGACCCGGGCATCACCGGACTGAACCCAGCCCTCAAGATTCCCAAACAGCCGCCGCCAATTCCGCCAGGGCACGCCGTCGAGAATGATGAGGAGCAGCTTGTTGTCGAGTGGCATGAAAGTCTCCGCGCTTAAGACCTGATAATCTGTAAGACTGTCAGATAAAGAGTATTTAGGAAGAGCGGCGGGCGTTTGCTACTAAACGCCATCCGTTGACATATGGCCACTAACATTTTGGAGCGGACACAAAATACACGGTCATCCGGCGGGATAATCGATTTGAACTTTGCGACAAATATGCATCGGACGGTCGGAAATGAGTTTAGGCCGCAAATAGTTTCTTTCGGAGTTCAAAAGGAATTCGGCACTCGGTCAAAACCATGGCGATCTTCAGTTCTTCGATGATTGTGCGTAACTCGCGCGTTGTTTCGTCCGGGCCCGCAACGGCCGCCTTGAGCATCTGGCTGCCAATTCCGGCAAGGTCGGCGCCCAAGCCGATGGCTTTTGCTGCATGAAGGCCATTTCTGATCCCGCCGGTCGCGACAACGGGTAGATCAAAGTTGCCCAGTTGGCGAACTGCTTCAACGGTTGATAATCCCCATTGGCTGAACGTGTCGGCTAATCGGGATTTACCCACTTCGCCCATCTCTTCAGCACGTGCGCCTTCAATGGTCACGAAACTTGTGCCGCCGGCGCCGCCGACATCGAGAGCCGATACACCCATCGCTGAGAGTCGCCGTGCTGTCGCTTGGTCGATGCCACAACCGGTTTCCTTGACGATGACCGGAACAGGGCAGCGTTCGACAAAGTCCGCCAGCGCCGGAAGTGCGTTCTTGAGATCTATGCTGCCTTCGGGCTGGATAATTTCCTGCAGGACATTGACGTGCACCGCCATGGCATTGGCGGCGATCATATCAATGAGCGATTTGATTTCCCGGGCCCCGATAAGCCTGTTGGCGATTTGGGAAATCCCAATATTGCCACACAGAAAAGCTTTGGGCGCATGATCTCTCGCCACCGCAAATGTCTGGCATAATCCGGGATCGGCCAAGGCAACTCTCTGACTACCCAATCCGATCGCAACTCCGCATTCAGCCGCGGCGATTGCCAGATTTCGATTGACCTTTTCGGTGCCTGGATGCCCGCCCGTCATCCCGGCGATCATGATGGGCGCATTAAGCTGAAAACCGAGGAACTCAGTCTCCAATTGAATGTCATCAACATCTGTCTGTGGCAATGCAACCGGTCTGAGCCGCACTTTGTCCCATCCGGCTGCAACCGGCGGGTCGTCCTTTTGGAGCAATGCCAGTCTGATATGGTCAAGTTTGCGCTCGTTCGCGGAACGGTCACTCATGGCCGCAAAAACCTGCAAGCGGGTAGGTGAATCGCATTCATTGTCGCAGAAACCGAACCTCAGTTTCCGGCGCTCTCCATCTTGCGGGTCGACAGGACTTTCTCCAGCCAGCCCAGTTCCATTTCAGGAACAGATGACAGCAGCAGATCGGTATAGTCGTCGAATGGTGGTGACAGAACCTTTGATTTCGGCCCATAGCGCACGACCTCACCCTGATACATGACAGCTATGGAATCGGCGATCGCCTTCACTGTTGCCAAATCATGGGTGATGAACAGATAGGCGACATTCTCCACCTTCTGCAGGTCAAGCAGTAGCTTCAGGATCCCGTCGGCAACCAGCGGGTCAAGGGCGCTGGTCACCTCATCGCAGATGATCATCTTCGGTTTCGCCGCCAGCGCACGGGCGATGCACACGCGCTGTTTTTGACCACCCGACAGTTCCGCCGGATAGCGATCGCCAAAGCCAGTGCCCATCTCGATCTCATCAAGCAATTCGCCAATGCGTTTTTCTTTTTCGGCACCACGCATATTGAAATAAAACTCAAGCGGCCGCCCGATGATCGTGGCGACAGTCTGGCGCGGATTCATCGCCACATCGGCCATCTGATAGATCATCTGCAACTCACGCAGATCTTCGCGTGAGCGGTCCGGCAGCGCCCTCGACAGCTCCCTGCCATCAAACACCGTTTTGCCCTCGAGCGGAGGCAGCAGACCTGTTATGACGCGAGCGAGTGTCGATTTGCCCGAGCCCGATTCGCCAACCACGGCCAGAGTTTGACCGGGATGCAGCTCGACAGAAACGTTCTTCAATACCTTGACCGCCCCTCCGCCGTAGGCAGCCGTGATGTTTTCAGCTCTCAAAAGCGGTTCGGGAGTCGGGTTCTTTTCCTTGTGTTCGATTGAGCGTACGGACACCAGCGCTTTGGTGTAGTCTTCCTTTGGCTTCTCGATGATTTGTTTCGTCTCACCGTGCTCAACCATTTTGCCATGGCGCAGCACCATGATTTCGTCGGAAACCTGCGCAACGACAGCAAGATCGTGGGTGATATAAAGCGCAGCCACGTGATAGTCACGAATTGCATCCTTGATCGCCGCCAGAACGTCGATCTGGGTTGTCACATCAAGTGCTGTCGTCGGCTCATCGAACACGATCAGGTCCGGCTCGGTGCACAGTGCCATGGCCGTCATGACGCGCTGCAATTGTCCACCTGAGACCTGATGCGGGTAGCGGTTGCCGATGTTTTCCGGATCGGGAAGTCCGAGTTTGGCAAACAGTGTCTTCGCCCGTTTCTCCGCCTCCTTGCGCGAAGCCGTTTTGTGCAGCAATGCCGCTTCAACAACCTGCTCCATCAATTTGTGCGCCGGGTTGAATGCTGCCGCCGCCGATTGGGCGACGTAGCAGACTTCCTTGCCACGCAGTTTGCGCAGGCCGCCAATGCCCTGTTGAAGAATATCGCGGCCGTTCAGGTGGACCTCGCCACCGGTGATTTCCACTCCGCCACGGCCATAGGCCATGGACGACAGGCCAATTGTCGACTTGCCGGCGCCGGACTCCCCGATCAGCCCCAGCACCCGGCCTTTGGCGAGCTTGAACGACACGCCATCGACAATGGTGATGTCCTTGGGGTCTTCACCGGGTGGATAAACCGTGGCGCCGATTTTCAGATCGCGGACATCCAGGAGCGTGTTGTCGTCAGCCACCACGGCCTCCTTTCAGACTTGTCGTGCGGTTGAGAATCCAGTCTGCAACCAGGTTGACCGAAATGGCGAGAAGCGCGATCGCGGCTGCCGGAATCAGCGCTGCCGGAATACCGAACACGATGCCATCCTTGTTTTCCTTGACCATACCGCCCCAGTCGGCCTCCGGTGGCTGAATGCCAAGTCCGAGGAACGAAAGTGTCGACAGGAACAGGACCTGAAAGATAAACCGCAGGCCAAGCTCGGCCACCAGAGGTGAAAGTGCATTCGGCAGAATTTCGCGGAATATGATCCAGCCCCGGCCTTCGCCCCGAAGCTTGGCTGCTTCGACATAGTCCATGACATTGATATCGACGGCAACGGCTCGCGACAGCCGATAGACGCGCGTCGAATCAAGCAATCCCATGACCAGGATCAGTGTCAGCAAATTGGCCGGCAAGACCGAAAGTACGACGAGTGCAAAAATCAGCGTCGGGATCGACATGATCAGATCGACAAACCGCGATAATGCCTGATCAAGCCAGCCGCCAATAACCGCTGCCGAAAATCCAAGAATTGATCCAAGTGAAAATGAGAGAATGGTCGCCACTGCCGCAATGAAAATCGTCGTGCGGGCACCATAAATCATGCGCGACAGCAGATCGCGGCCGAGGTTGTCGGTGCCAAGCCAGTGTTTTGCCGACATCGGTTCCCATACGCCGCCGACAATTTCCGTCAGCGGATAGGGCGCCAACAAAGGCGCAAGTAGCGCTGCCAGCAGAAACAGGCTTGTTGAAACAATTCCAATCCAGGCACTTATGGGGATTCGATCAAACATGGCCGTTCCCCTATTTCGGATGCCGCAAACGCGGATTGGTAAGGATTGCGATAATGTCCGCCAGCATGTTCAGGCCGATGAATATCGCAGCAAAAATCAGCCCACAGGCCTGCACGACGGGTACATCGCGTTTGGCCACGTGATCGACCAGATATTGCCCCATGCCGGGATAGACGAATATCACCTCGACGACGACGACCCCGACGACCAGATAGGCAAGGTTGAGCATGACGACATTGACGATTGGCGCAATGGCGTTCGGGAAAGCGTGTTTGCGAATGATGTCAAACGCCGAGACGCCTTTCAGCTCCGCTGTTTCTATATAAGCCGACTGCATCACGTTGAGGATGGCCGCTCGCGTCATGCGCATCATGTGCGCGAGCACGACCAGCGTGAGCGTCGCGGCCGGGAGCGCAACAGCGGAGAGGCGCTGCCCAAAGCTCATACCGTCAAAAACCGTCGCTACGCTGGGAAACCAACCGAGTTGGACTGCGACGAAGAATATCAACAGGTAGCCGATGAAGAACTCCGGCAACGAAATGGAAGCCAGGGTAACCGCAGAGATCATTTTGTCGGGCCAGCGGTTGCGATATCGAACCGCCAATAGTCCCAACAATATGGACAATGGGACGGCGACGATTGCCGCCACCGCAGCAAGGAAGAGCGTATTGAACAACCGCCTGCCGATAGCCTCGGCAATGTCGGTGCCGTTGGCGAGTGATGTCCCCAAATCCCCGGTCAGAACGCCACCCAGCCAGTTGAGATAACGGACATAGGCTGGGTCGTTGAGGCCGAGATCGCGGCGAAGATTGGCCAACGCCTGTTCGGTTGCCGATTGCCCCAGGATTGCCTGGGCCACGTCACCCGGCAATATCTGGGTGCCAACGAAAATGAGGATCGAAACTGCAAACAGGAGAAGGATGCCCAGCGAAAGACGCTGGGCAACCAGTTTAAGAACAGGCGATGACATGCCGGGCGCCTAGGCGGCTACCCAGCACTTCGACAACGAGAATCCGTTCATCATATCGCCGTTTGGATCTGGCTCATAACCGCCGCAACGGGCGCTGCTGGCGTCAATGAAGTCGTTGAACATCGGCAGGATCAGGCCACCTTCATTGTGAACGATCACGGCCGCGTCACGGTACAGCGCCTTGCGCTTCGCCGGATCCAGCTCCGAACGTGCCGATTTGATGATCTTGTCGAAATCCTCACGGAAGAAACGCGTGTCATTCCAGTCTGCATCCGACAGGTAGGCCGTCGAGTACATCTGGTCCTGAACCGGACGCCCGCCCCAGTAGGAGCAGCAGAACGGCTGCTTGTTCCAGACTTCAGACCAGTAGCCATCACCTGGCTCGCGCTTGATCTCGATATTGATGCCGGCCTTGGCGCAGGACTGCTGATAAAGCTGAGCTGCATCCACCGCGCCCGGAAATGCGACTTCTGAAGTACGCAGTATTACCGGGCCGTCATGACCGGATTTCTTGAAGAAATGCGCCGCCTGGTCGGGGTCATAGGCCCGCTGCGGAAGATCGTCGGAGAACAACGGATAGGACGCATTGATCGGTATATCATTGCCGACCCCGCCATAACCGAAGAGGATTTTCTCAACCATCTCTTCCCGGTTCATCGCCAGTTTCAACGCCATGCGCAAATCATTGTTGTCGAATGGCGCGGTATTGCAGTGCATGATGAACACATAGTGGCCGCGTCCCGATACGTTCTGGATGGTCACGCCCGGCAGACGCTTGACCAGCTCGACGATCTTTGGTTCCAACCGGTTGATCATGTCGACCTGGCCCGACTGCAACGCAGCAGTGCGGGCGGTCGTGTCGTTGATGACGACGATTTCCACCTGATCTGCATGAGCGCGGCTGCTGTCCCAATAGTTTTCGTTGCGCTCGCCACCGTGGCGAACACCGGGTTCGTTGACAGCGATCTTGTAAGGGCCTGCGCTTATACCCGCGTCAGGGGCGTCCTTGCCGCCATTAGGCTGAATGATGAGGTGGTAGTCAGCCAGCAAATAGGGCAGGTCGGCGTTGGCCTCGCCCAGTGTGATCACGACATTGTCGCCGTCGACGCGCATGTCGCCGATGCCCTTGACGACACCGAGTGCGCCCGATTTTGACTCTTCGTCGGAGTGCCGTTCAAGCGTGGCAACGACATCATCCGGCGTGACGGTCTTGCCGTTGTGAAACTCCACACCCTTGCGAATTTTAAAGGTCCAAACCTTGGCATCGTCCGATGCACCGACTTCTTCCGCGAGGCGGAAATCAAGTTCACCGGTCGGAGACACGTTGACCAGCGTTTCACCCCAAGCACGGCCGAATGTGAATGGTACCTGACTTGCGAAAGTTGCCGGGTCCAGACTGTTGGTCGATTCGCCGCCGACGAGCCCGGCACGCAAAATACCGCCTTTCTGAGGCCCTTGAGCCTTTGCTGCGCTCGTCAGCATTGATGTCGCCATCGGCGCGGCAACACCCAGCGCAGCAGCACGCCCCATGAAGTCGCGGCGGCTCATCTTGCCCGAAGCAACGCGGCGGCTTAGAAATTCGAGTTCTTTGGTCATGTGTAGTATTCCTCCCAAATAAGCGGAATTCCCGCATATCTTCATTTCATGACAGTTATATTGAATGCATGTTCAACGTAAACGCAATAGGACGAACACCAAATTTCTTCGCGCATTGTCCAGCCTGCCTGCTGACAGTTTAGTGTCGAAAGGAACCGGTTGTCACCAGCCTTCGGTATCCATATTGCGACCGCGGATCGATCGATTGCGATGCGCGGTTGTCACGGTTAATTGAGCGGAATGTCATTGTCTGATTTGGATGACTGATAAGTCTCTGACATCTCGTCGTATTTATCGGTCAGCGCGGCGATGCGCGCAACAATTATGTCGGCTTCGTCAGCAGGAAGATCGTTGGCAAGTTTCTTGATCGAGAAACTTTCCCAGAATTCGTTTTTTGTGTTGTAGCCGCCCGGATCCAGGGTGAACACTTCTTTCAGTATCTTCAAATCGTGCGGAATTGCGAAACTGTCGCGTGAGTCTTCATGGCTGAACAAATAATAGAAATTGTCGTAGCCGGTCCAGGTAATAGCCGACAGGCATAGCGAACATGGCTCATGCGTGGCTATGAAGATGCAGTCTTTCGGATCGGGCCTTTTGTCTTTCGACATCTCGTAGAACCGCTTCAAGGCATGGATCTCACCATGCCATAGCGGATTCTCCAGCTCATTGTTGGTTTCGGCGAGCACCAGCGAAAGGTCGCTTTTTCTCAATATCGCCGCACCGAACAGCTTGTTTCCCTTGTTGACGCCGGCTTCCGTCATTGGCACGATGTCAAACTCGATCACGTCGAGCAGGCGGTTCACAAAGGCTGGGTCATTGTTCATCAGATTTACCTGGGAGGTGAATTTCGTAGGATTGTTCAAATGTGTGTTCTTCGAGATTTGAGCCATCGCCGCCGCGATCAACCACCAGGAAATCCTGCTGCTCGCCAATGGGAGTCAGAACCGCATGCCAGACATTTCTAGCATAGCTGACGCCCTGGCCCGGCGCGGTTACGAATGCTTCCGGCACTCCTGGTCCATCAACGGTATCGTGGCAGACAGCGACAAGAAACGGCCGTCCTTGAAGCGGCATGAAGGCCTGGCTTCCGAACGGATGGCGCTCAACCAGAGACAGTTGTAGCGGGAATTTATAGGGCTGACCCCGGAATATGTTGATTAAAACGTGTGCATTCGGCCCTTCGGCTTCGACCTTGGACAGATCGTGGAAACGGATGCAGTTTCCGTTGTTGATTGGAAAATGTTCGGCGCCGTCGGTTTCGATTACTTCTCCATAGGGCTCAAAGTCGGCGCGGGTCAGCGGTTTGGCAACAATTTTCATGGCGCTTTATTCTGGAAGGAGCCCAATTTCATATGCCGGTTGACATCCTTGTAGAGCAGATACCGAAAGCGTCCCGGGCCTCCGGCATAACAGGCCTGCGGGCAAAATGCGCGCAACCACATATAGTCTCCAGCTTCGACCTCGACCCAATCTTGATTGAGCCGGTAAACAGCCTTTCCCTCCAGCACGTAAAGGCCGTGCTCCATGACATGTGTTTCAGCGAACGGAATAACGCCACCCGGCTCAAAATTGACGATGGTGACATGCATGTCGTGACGCATGTCATCCTGGTCGACAAAGCGCGTCGTTGACCACCTTCCTTCGGTATCGGGCATCGGTGAAGGTGTGACATCCGCTTCGTTGATCACAAACGCCTCAGGGTGATCAATGCCTTCCACTGGCTCATAGGCCTTGCGGATCCAGTGGAACTTGACGGGATTGGAACTCGAATTGGATGCTGTCCAGGCGCAGCCGGGAGGTATGAACGCATATCCACCTTCCGCCATGTCATGCGAATGGCTTTCAATCGTCAGCGTCAACTCACCTTCAACGATGAAGATCACTCCTTCGGCCTGTGGATCCGGTTCAGGCTGGTCGCTGCCGCCGCCCGCACTAACCTCCATGATGTAGTGCGAGAAAGTTTCGGCGAAGCCGGACAACGGGCGTGCAAGCACCCAGGCTCGCGTTCCGTTCCAGAATGGCAGATTGCTTGTGACAATGTCGGTCAGGACGCCCTTTGGGATAACGGCGTAAGCTTCGGTAAAGACAGCACGGTCGGTGAGCAACCGCGTCTGCGGAGGCAGGCCGCCGGTTGGCGCGTAATATGAACTGTCCGTGATTGGTTTTGATCGTTCTTGCACTGTTTGTCCCCCGATTGCATCTACGGCAGCATGTCGCGCAGGCGCAAAAGCGCGATGCGTTCCACCTGCCGGCAAGCGGTTGCGAATTCCGTCTCGCGGTCGTTGCTGATGCGCGTCTTGAACGAGTTGAGGATGTCATCCTTGGTCAATCCGCGCACAGCGATGATGAAAGGAAAGCCGAATTTTTCCGTATAGGCGGTGTTCAAATGGGTAAACGCTTCCCGTTCCTCATCGGTGAGCGCATCCAGGCCAGCGGATGCCTGCTCGGCAGTCGATTCCGCGGTCAACCGTTTGGCAGCAGCAAGTTTGCCGGCAAGATCAGGATGGGCCGTAAGAACGCCAAGCCGCTCGTCGTGGCTGGCTGAGCGGAATATGCGTGAAAGCGCATTATGCAAACCGGTTGCGCTGTCATGCGCTGCCCCAAGCTCCAGATCGAAGGCCCTTTCGGCGATCCAGGCTGAATGTTCGAACACGCCACCAAAACGGTCGACAAAGGCATCCTTGTCCATGCGCGATGGCCTGTCACTTTGGGCCTCAAACGGGTGTTCTGTTTTCCAGTGTTCAGCAATATCAATCCGGCGCGCAATCCAGACATTGCTGTGATTTTTGACATAGTCGACAAATCGCTTGATGGCGGCAGCCCGGCCCGGTCTGCCAGCCAATCGGCAATGCAGCCCGATATTCATCATCTTCGGCGAACCGGCCTTACCTTCCTGGTAAAGCATGTCGAATGTGTCCTTCAGATAGGTGTAGAACTGGTCGCCGGAGTTGAAACCCTGCGGTGTCGCGAACCGCATGTCGTTTGCATCAAGCGTGTAGGGGATGATCAGCTGCACGCTACCTTCGTGTTCATGCCAATAGGGCAATTCATCCGCATAGCTGTCAGAAACATAGTCGAAACCACCCTCGGCAGAGGCAATGCTGACCGAGTTCGCAGATGTTCGCCCAAGATAGTATCCGCGCGGTCTTTCCCCGGTCACTTCGGTGTGAATCCGGATCGCCTCGCGCAGATGGTTGAGCTCATCGGCTTCGGAAAAGTCCTTGTATTCAATCCATTTGTAGCCGTGGGAGGCGATTTCCCAGCCGGCCTCCTGCATGGCCGCTACCTGTTCGGGCGAACGTTCCAATGCCGTGGCAACGCCGTAGACGGTTACCGGAACTTCGGCTTCGGTAAATAACCGGTGAAGCCGCCAGAAACCGGCTCGGGCGCCATACTCGTAAATGGTTTCCATGTTCCAGTGGCGCTGGCCGGGCCATGGAGCTGCGCCGACAATCTCTGACAGAAATGCTTCAGACGCCTGATCGCCGTGGAGTATGCAATTCTCACCGCCTTCTTCATAGTTGACGACGAATTGGACCGCGATGACGGCGCCGTCCGGCCAGTTGGCATCCGGCGGATTTGCACCGTGGCCGCGCAAATCGCGTTGATATCGAATCGGATAAGCCACAGCGGCAACACTCCCAGATACAATTACTTACAGGTGACTGTAGCGATGCAGTCGCGCACGACCCATGCAAAAATTTTTGAAAGTCTTTTCTCTATTGGTTCAACCGGTGATGTCGATTACCCCGCAATCGCCCGCTTCCGTACCGAAAGCGATTCGCAATCCTGCCTTGTCCCAGCACAGGCTGGAGATCGCGCTCCTGCCACCTCGCCGAAGAACTGCCTCATTTCCGTCCCCGATCCGGCACACGAGAACCATGCCATCAGAATATCCACTTGCCACCACTTCCTCTTCCGGATGGCAGGAAACCGCAGTCACCATCAAGTTTCCCGGGGTCCCCAACTCGCGAGGCGCCTTGCCCATCGGTCCATCTTTGCCGGTAAATGGCCAGACGATGGCGGCCGGTGCGCCGGATGTTGCCAGCCAGCGGCCCTTTGCACTCCACGACCAGCTTTTAACCTTCGCAGGATAACCGGTCATACGCATGTGGCGGCCATCGGAAAGCTTCCAGCCATGCAAAGCGTTCTCCTGCATCACAGAGACCAGGAATTCGCCGTTTGGCGAGAAACCTATACCCGTATGTGCACCAGCCCATTCCAGTTCGGTTGGCTTTCCGGAAGAAGCGGGATAGTACAACGTCGCACCGTTATAGCGGGCGACCGCCAGGCGAATTCCCTTTGGTGCGAAAGCTACATCTTCAACAGATCGCGGATGCACAATTTCTTTTAGCGTGCCGTCACTTAGCACAGCATAAGCCGCGCGGCCGCTTGCAAACGCGGTTGCTTCACCGGGCCCCGAAGCGACTGCGGTAATCCACCTGTTCCCAATATTCGCGATCTCGCTGAACTCCCAGTCGGCGCCAAACCGCAGGACCCTGCCATCTTCACCGCCGGTAATCAGTGATTTGCAATCCTGGCCGACATCGGCGCACAACAATCCATCATGCAATTCGTTCCACTTGTGGCCGCCATCCAGCCGGTGCACTACGCCATCGGCGAGCGCAAAGACCGGAACATCATCAATGAACGCTGCTGTAACGCAATGACCGTCGAGGTCGATCGGAGCGACAGTCGGCATCAGGCTTGGCAAGCTTCGAAAGTGCGCCGCAGTTTTTCCTCGTCCAAGTCACGTCCGATGAAGACAATGCGGCTCTCGCGCTTCTCATCCGGTCTCCAGGCACGCTGATGGTCGCCTTCGACGATCATGTGAATTCCCTGGACCACGTAGCGATCTTCATCGCCGTCGAAGGCGATGATACCTTTCAGTCTAAGGATATTGGGGCCATCAATCTGGGTCGTTTTCTGGATCCACGGGAAAAAGCGCTTCGGGTCGAGCGGGCCGGCTCGCAACGAAACCGAACCGACCGTGGCGTCATGGATGTCGGCCACCGCGCTGACATGACCATGATGGTGGTGGTCATGACCATGATCGCAACCCGGGCTGCACACATGATCGGGGTGATCATGATCGAGAAATTGCGGATCGTTGTCCAAGGCGCGCGTCAGGTCGAAAGCGCCTCGATCCAGCACGCTGGAAAGATCAATAACAGCCCGTTCCGACCGGTGGATCTGCGCCGATGGGTTGATCTGCCTGATCCGCTTCTCAACAGCGGACAGTTCTTCCTCGCTGACCAGATCGGTCTTGTTGATCAGCACCACATCGGCAAACGCGATTTGGTCTTCGGCCTCGCGGCTGTCTTGCAGGCGCAGGGGCAGATGTTTGGCATCGGCCAATGCAACCACCGCATCCAACTCCGTCTTGGAGCGGACATCATCATCCATGAAAAATGTTTGTGCCACGGGCGCCGGATCGGCCAGCCCGGTAGTCTCCACGACGATCGCGTCGAAGCGGCCGGGCCTGCGCATCAGGCCCTCGACGACACGAATGAGATCACCGCGAACCGTGCAGCACACACAGCCATTGTTCATCTCGTAGATCTCTTCGTCACTCTCGACAATCAGATCATTGTCGATACCGATTTCGCCGAACTCGTTGACGATTACCGCATAACGTTTGCCATGATCTTCCGACAAAATGCGATTGAGGAGCGTTGTTTTGCCGGAACCTAGATAGCCGGTCAGAACGGTCACCGGGATCTTTTCGTTTTCAGTATCCATTCGCTATCCACCAAAAGGAGTTGCCGGCGCACCATATAGGATGCGTTCATGCACATTGCACGGCATGTCAACGCAGTTGGGTGAGATCGAAGCTGTCGATATCGATCAACAGTTCGGCAAACCCCCGCGAAGCATGTTCGATGAGCTTTTCTCCGGCCTCTGCGGTGGCAGAAGCGGCGTTCCCGGCAGCACCATCGGGGTTGAGGTCCTGCATTTTCCACCCGAAAGCATGCGGACCATAGGCCCGCAAATGCGAAAATTCACCTGTCCATTCGGCCTGTTTTGAAGGAAAATTCCTCGCCTTGCCCATATCGACCAGTTCGGGCTTGATCGCCAGCATCATGGATGTCTCTGCAAAGCCCGCGTGAATGCCTATTGCGCGTTCTGCATCGCTCACCAGGCCAGGTGGATAGCCAAATCGGGTCCAGGACGTGGCGACCGCCAGCATGGCGTGGTGCACCCGAAGTTCAGTTGCAACGATTGTCATCAGCGGAGAATTGCCTCCGTGGGCGTTCAGCATGACGAATCTGCCGATACCCTTCCTGCTCTGTTCCGCACCGATCCCTATCCAGCGTTCCACGGCATCTGCGTGATCCAGCGTTTGGGTTTCAGTGAAATCCACGTGCTCGATTGAGTATCCGACAGTTTCCACGGGCAGAACGTCGACATTGATGGATTTCGGTAGTTGCCGAACGGCTCTCGATACGACCGCTTCTGCGATCAAAGAATCCGTCTCGCAAGGCAAATGTGGCCCATGCTGCTCGGTTGCGCCAAGTGGAAGTACCGCGATCCGTTTTTGTCCGCTCAAGTCAGGCCTTTCGGAAATTTCCATATTTCAGCTAATAGTGCTGCATGGCTTGGGAAGGCAAGCGCTACAATTGCAGAACGGTTGCCTTGGCGCGGATTGCCGGTAAGGTTTAATTGGGAGTGGGTTTCAGCCGACGGAGATTGCATGGCAAAGAAAAAGAAAACCGCCGGAACTACAATCACACGCTTGCACAGCGTCGCCCGAAATGCACGAACAGTGTTGGCGTCCAAACTGCTTGATCACGGATTTTATGCCGGTCAGGATCAAATCATGCTGGCACTGGGGCAAGCAGACGGTCAAACGCCGGGCGAGCTGGCCGAAAAAATTGGCGTTCGGCCACCAACCGTGACGAAAACGATCAATCGCTTGAGTGAACAGGGGTTTGTCGACCGCCGCGCATCTGCCGAAGATGGGCGCCAGTCGCATGTTTTTTTGACCGATGCCGGACGATCCGCATTGTCGGCTATCAAGCGGGCTGTCAGAAAGACTGAGGAAAATCTCCTCTCTGGTCTTACAAAGAAGGATCGAAAGCGTTTACGCAAATTGCTTGTCCGGCTCGAGGCGAATTTGGCCTGATTCCGCGCTTCTCAGCCAGCACAAAACGCTTTTTTTCTTTGCCTCCCATTGTGGGTGCGCTATGGATTTAAACAGTTTAAATCCGTAGCTGCCCATGCCGGAGAATTGCACTGGCCCAGAAAATCAAGCTCTCGACGATCGCAGATGCGCTCGGTGTATCGACAGCCACCGTGTCGCTGGCGTTGCGCGACAGCCCGCTGGTGGCGGATCATACCCGCGATAAGATCAAGGAACATGCCCGGGCCATCGGATATATTTACAATCGTCGCGCAGCCAGTTTGCGAACATCCCGATCGGGCATTGTCGGTGTCGTTGTTCACGACATCATGAACCCGTTTTATGCCGAAATATTACGCTCCATCGAAAGTGAGCTCGACAGGTCAAGGCAGACGTTCATCCTTTCCAACCACTATGACCAGCTGGAGAAGCAGCGAATATTCATCGATACGTTGCTACAGCTGGGCGCGGACGGGGTGATCATGTCACCAGCCATCGATACGCCACGTGACGATATCGGCATGGCCGAAGAGAACAATCTTCCCGTCGTGTTGATTGCAAGAACCGTACACGGAGCCGGGGTTCCGGTGTTTCGCGGCGATGACGCCTATGGCATCGGACTTGCGACAGATCACTTGATCGGCCTGGGTCACCGGCGCATTGCCATGATTGGCGGAACCGACGAAACGTCTACCGGTCGCGAACGATACCGGGGCTATGTGGTTGCCATGGAACGTGCGGGGCTTGAAGTCAGGAAGGAGTGGCGCTTGCCGGGACCTCGCACCAAACAGGCCGGCTTCGAAATGACCGGCAGCTTTCTGGCTTTGAAGGACAAGCCGACAGCGGCCGTCTGCTGGAACGATCTGGTGGCAATCGGCCTGATGAACGGTCTGGCACGCGCTGGTTTCACACCTGGCGAAAACATCTCGGTTACAGGCTATGACGATCTGGAAGAGGCGATGATCTCCATGCCGGCACTGACGACCGTCTGGAACGGCCAGCGCGAAGTCGGCCGGCTTGCTGCCCGCGCGCTGCTTGATCGCCTAAATGGTACCGAAATCGGCTCCAAGCACGAGTTAATTCGCCCCGAACTGCATGTGCGCCAATCGACGACAAAGCCGGTCGAACGCTGACGCGGAGTATTGTTGCAATCGCAACTATGTCGTCGTTTCAATGCAACTCGTGCAAAATTAGCGTAGCATTAACCATAACCACGCACCATCGCAGGGAATTTTGCCGACGGTGCTGAAATGTACAATCTGATATCTTCCATATTCGCAACAGCCACAACCGCGTTCCTGGTGCTGGCGTTATTCGGTCCGCCGGTCTTTGGTCCGGGCGTCGATCGCGAGACAACAACCGGATCGGTTCGCTCGCAACAATCCGGCTTTGTTGCGTCAGGCGGCCATGAACTGTTTATGAATGGTGAAGTCCTGTGCGAAGTTCAAAGGGGAGCAAGGATCGCGCCTACAGTCTATCGCCTTGAAGCATCACCGCAATGCATCCCGGCTCTGGGTGTACTCGATCAGGCTCTCTACTGGACGGAGAACGGAACGGGTAGCATCGTGTTCTCAAACCGCGAAGGCACGATCATCGAATTTGCCGAGACGGATGGGGCGCAATTGGAAAGCGTGCTTCCATCACGCCCTCTCTACAACCTGCGGCGCATCGTCGAATAAGGGTTTGGAGTTCACGATCCCAATTTGATTGGTTGGCCGTGAGGCGTATTTTTGGCTGCTTCGTCCCACGCCTCCAAGCGCAGCGACATTTCGTTCTGGTCGGCAAGACCCTTTTCGCGAATCATGGTCTCCAGGGCTGACAACCAGGCGCTGTAATATCCCTCATTTCCTTTGCCATGCCGCTTTGAAGCGATTTCCTTGCCAAGCAGTTCGGCCCATTCGGGCCACGCGAAGACACCCCGCTCATGCAAGGCGAGCACCATGGCAAAGGCCTGCGCCTGCCAGGGTGCGTCAAAAACCGGCTCACCATCTGCGTCTATCGGAATGGCAGGCTCAATGTCAGGCCGGGTCAAGATATGGCTCCCAGCAGTCTGCAACGATGGTGTCGCTCTCATTGGCATCCTCACCCCACAATTCGCGGGCCGAAAACTCTACCGAGTAGAGCCACTTTGGATCCTCGCCATTACCGGCGGCGTTGCTGTCCGGGAAAACATGAGCGCCGCGAATTGCACGGATCGAACCACGACGTCCCCGTAAATACCGCGGTAAACGCGTATGGCCCACCGGGTGCATGTTTCTGGCGACGACTGCATCACCGGCCGAGAAACAGGCCGAACTGGTTGGATCGCGGTTCACCGGACCACCCCGGGCCAATGCTGCGGAAACCTTTTCCGCTGCCAGAATACGGGTAACAAGCGGGCTCTCTTCGGCAATACCACTTTCCAACTCGCTGCCTGTGACAAGCCCCCGCTCTAGCATCAGTTTCTCAAGGCCAACCAGCCAGATCTGGTAGTAGGATGAACCAAGATACTCTGCTGGCGGCATGCTCTCTCGCGCGAAGCGTGACTGGTCGAGGTTCCACGAACCCGTAAAACCCATCGCCAAGGTTAAAGCAAAGGCCCTGCGTTCCCAGTTCGAATGAAATACCGGCTCGTCTTGTTCCGGATCGACCGGGCCGAAGCCCATCATGCCGCCAAGATCGGCCGCACCGTTCACGGTTGATCTCCGGGTTGAAGCGCAAGCCCGGTTCCGATCATCGAATCGCGGGTGACAAGCTCCGAAAGCGCTGCCTCACTCCATCCATCCGTCCCCTCCGGCTGTTGCGGAATGACAAGGTAGCGCATCTCGGCCGTCGAATCCCAGACTCTGACTTGGCGGTCTTCGGGTATCTCGACACCGAATTCTGCCAGAACGCCACGAGGGTCGATAACAGCGCGAGACCGGTAGGGCGCTGATTTGTACCAAACGGGCGGAAGCCCCAGCACCGGCCACGGATAACAGGAGCACAAGGTACAAACGACCATATTGTGCACGTCGTTGGTGTTTTCGACGGCGACCATGTGTTCGCCCTGCCGGCCGGTGAAGCCCATCGAAGCAATGGCAGCGGTTGCGTCGTTCAAAAGCCATTCCTTGAACCCGGGATCGGCCCATACGCGCGCAACAACGCTCGCTCCGTTTCGCGGCCCGATTTTCGTCTCATAAGTTTCAATGAGCACGTCGAGCGCTGCCGGATCGATATATCCTTTGTCGACCAAGAGGGATTCCAGCGTCCGCACACGAAGCTCCGTTTCGGAAAGTTCTGAGTGGTTGTGGTGTTGATGCTTGCGTTCTGCCATGGCTATTCAGCCGCAATGCTCCCGGTGTTGCGTGCCAAAGCATGCGCACGTACCGCGTCTCCGAATGCCGAGAAGATGCGCTTGGAGGGTTGATCGCTGGCTGCCCAATATTCGGGATGCCACTGAACACCGACCGCAAAGGCTTTAGCGTTCTTGACAGAAACAGCTTCTACGATCCCGTCCGGTGCAAGAGCCTCGATGGCGAGACCCGGCGCCACACTGCCAATGGCCTGGCGGTGGAGCGAGTTGACGGTAACGTCGCCTGCTCCGAGAATCTCGGCCATGCACGATCCTTCCCGGATTGTGATTGCCTGGTGAACTGCGAACCGTTCGTCTTGGCTTTCGCTTGTGACCGCCCGGTGGTCCAGAATGTCTTCCCGTTCCTGAATTTCCGTTGCCAAGGTGCCGCCAAGGGCGACATTCAACTCCTGAATGCCCCGGCAAATGCAAAGCAGTGGTATTCCCAGTTCAATCGCCAGTTTGATCATCGGGATAGAAGTCGCATCACGGCCGGGATCATAAGGACCGTTGGCCTCCGTTGCCTCCTCACCGTAGAGCGAGGGATGAACGTTGGATTTGGAGCCGGTGATCATCACTCCGTCCACCGCTTGCAGGATGGCATTCAGGTCGATCCGGTCAGCCCCGAGAGAGGGCACTTCCAAGGGTGTTACACGTGCGACGTCGGCTGCGGCATTCAGATAGGGTTGGGGAACGCCGTGCCACAGATAATTGTCGAAATTGCGAATATCGGTTGGTACGGCAACCAACGGCTTATCAATGCTCATTTTGACCCAGGTCGAATTTTGAGTGACTTTGTTGCTTTGCCACAGCTTAATCAATTCCGCCACCTGATCCAATTCAATTGACATCACCAGAATGGGGAATCGGAAGAAAGCCGGAACCAAAGGATCACGGCTTCAACTTTGGGATGGTGCGGTCATGTGTGCCTAGACACGGGCGTACCATAGTGTATTCATTGCGCTCAGGTGCCGGTCGCCGATCAATTTGGCTTACGCTACGTCCGGTTCCATAGCGATTCCATCACGGGAGGTTCATTCATGGATCGTCGTTCATTCATCAAGAAAGCCGGGTTTACCGGCGCTGGCGCAGCTGCTGCCACAACACTTGCCGCACCCGCAATTGCACAATCAATGCCGAAATTGACCTGGCGCATGACCTCGTCATTCGCTCCTGCATTTCCAGCCGTGTTCGGCGGTGGAGAGACCCTGGCTAAATTTGTGCGCGAGTCGTCAGACGGCAACTTTGAGATTCAACTGTTTGCTGGTGGTGAGATCGTTCCGGCGCTTCAGGCGGCCGACGCCGCGGCGGCAGGCACAGTCGAGATGGCGCACACGGCCTCTTATTACTACTGGGGCAAAGACCCGACATATGCCCTGGGAACTGCAATTCCCTTCGGTCTTAATGCGCGTCTGCAAAATGCCTGGTTCTATCATGGTGGCGGACAGGAACTGATGGCCGAATTCTACGCCACTCAGGGCTTGGTTGGGTTTCCTGCAGGAAATACCGGCGCACAAATGGGTGGATGGTTCCGCAAGGAAATCAACACCGTTGAAGACCTGAAGGGCGTGAAGATGCGCATCGGTGGTATGGGCGGAAAGATCATCGAGAAACTCGGTGTCATCCCTCAGCAGATTGCCGGCGCTGATACTTATCCGGCCCTGGAAAAGGGAACCATCGATGCGGCCGAATGGATCGGTCCGTTTGACGATGAAAAACCCGGCTTCTACAAGGTTGCGCCGTATTACTACTACCCCGGCTGGTGGGAAGGTGGTCCGGTGCTCCACGCCTTCATCAATCAGGACAAGTGGAACGAACTGCCGAAGTCATATCAGTCCATTCTCGAAGCCGCGTGTCGCGCTGCAAATTCGGACATGATGGCCGATTATGACTCAAACAATCCTGCCGCGCTGAAACGTCTGGTTCAGGGCGGTGCTCAGTTGCGTCCGTTCAGCCAGCAGATTCTTGAAGCTTCTTATGAAGCGGCAAAATCGACTTATGCTGAGATCTCGGCTGAAAATGCAACGTTCAAGAAGGTCTATGACCAGCAGCTCGAGTTCAAGAAGGATGCTTATCTGTGGATGCAGTTGTCGGAGTACACCTTCGACACATTCATGATGATCCAGCAGCGGGCCGGCAAACTCTAAAGTCCGCTCCGGTGAAAATCCGACCCCGGGTGCCTCACGGTATCCGGGGTTTTTCTTTGCCGGTCGGCACTGTCGCCAGCACGGTTTTTTCGGTCACCGTTGTGCGCCATTGGGTGAACAGAAAAACAATCACGAACAGTCCTGACATGACAAGCACGATGGTTGGCGCCGGGGCGCTGTCGATAAAGAAACTTAAATAGATGCCGATGACCGACGATCCCGCTGCAATGGCAACAGAAGCCAGCAGCATTGTGCCAAACCGCCTTGTAATCAGGAAGGCAATTGCGCCCGGAGCGATGAGCAGGGCGATGACCAGAATAATCCCGACGGCCTTCAAACCGCCGACAATTGCCAATGCCATCAGCGCAAGTAATCCATAGTGCAACAGCCTTACCGGCAGGCCTATGGCCCGGGCGTGTTGACCGTCAAATGCATGCAGCAACAAGTCACGCCATTTACCAGCGATCGCCGCCACGACAACCACGGCGATGGCGCCGGTTTCAATGACATCGCGCCAGGTTACTCCAAGCATGTCGCCAAACAATACGTGGTGCAGATGCACCCCGGTCTGGACACTCGTGTTCAACACAATGCCCAGGCCGAACATGCCGGAAAATACCACACCCATGACCGTGTCTTCCTTCACGCGACTGTTTTCGGACAAAAAGCCGGTGGAAATGGCACAGAACATGCCGGCGGCGAACGCGCCGAGCGCCACGGGAATGCCGACTAAATATGCGAGCGCAATACCGGGCAGAACCGCGTGAGACACGGCATCGCCCATCAGCGACCATCCCTTCAAAACCAGATAGCACGACAACAGTGCGGCCGGAATTGCGACGAGCACGCTGATGGCAAATGCCTGCCGCATGAACGGAAATGCAAAGGGCAGCAATGCCTGATCGAACAATTCCGCCACTATGCAGTCTCCAGCGCTTCGCGGGCCTTGCGGCGGGCTGCCAGATAACCGTGTTTCGGCGCCAGGAAAAATGCCACCAGAAAAACGATTGTCTGTAGCATGACGATTATGCCGCCTGTGGCGCCATCGAAGAAGTAGCTCGCATAGGCGCCAATGAAACTGGTGGTCGCGCCTATTGCGACGCTGATTGCAATCAGCCGCGGAAACCTGTCGGTCAGCAAATAGGCGGTGGCTCCGGGAGTAACCACCATTGCGATGACAAGAAACGCGCCGACGGTCTGGAGTGCGGCGACGGTGGACGCGCTAAGCAGGGTGAAGAACAGGACCTTCAGCCAATCCGGATTGAGTCCAATCGAACGTGCATGGTTCTCGTCAAAGAAGGTTACCATCAGGTCTTTCCATTTTGCCAGCAGAATGACCAGCGTCACTCCCCCGATTATGACCAGTTGCAGCGTATCTGCAGGAGTGATGGCGAGCACGTTTCCGAGCACAATGGTTTCGATGCTGACAGAGGCCGGAGACAGCGAGACCATGAAAAGGCCAAGGCCGAAAAAGGATGTGAAGATCAGGCCGATAATCGCATCCTGGCGCAGTTTTGTTCGTTGATTGAGAAACAGGATCGCGCCGGCCGCCAAACCTCCGGCAAAAAAAGCACCAATGGAAAACGGTAAGCCCAGCATGTAGGCGCCAGCGACTCCGGGCACGATGGAGTGCGAAAGCGCGTCACCAACCAGCGACCAGCCCTTCAGCATCAGATAAGCCGACAGAAATGCACAAACACCACCGACCAGCGCAGATACCCACATGGCGTTCACCATGTAGGAGTAGGAAAACGGCTCAAGCAGATCAATCATCCGGCTTGCCCGTTTTCTGCGTTGATTCAGGCGGGTCGTCTTCACTCTCGCCATAGATAACGAATGGACGCTCATCATCAGAAATGACGGTGACCTGGCGGCTGTCTTCGTCCTCATGCAGGTCTGTGCCGCCAAGTGTGAATTGGCGTAGCACTCCGCCAAATGCCTGTTCGAGATTGGCTTGTGTAAACACCTCCGAAGTTGCGCCGGAGGCCAGTATCGTCTTGTTGATCAGGACAGCACGATCGCAAAATTCCGGCACGCTGCCCAGATTGTGGGTTGAAACCAGCATGACCCGGCCTTCATCTCGCAGCTCCCGCAACAGCTTGATGATCTGCTCTTCGGTTTTAACATCCACGCCGGTGAAAGGCTCATCCAGCAGAATGACCTGGCCTTCCTGGGCCAGGGCACGGGCAAGAAAAACCCTTTTCTTTTGACCGCCCGACAGTTCGCCGATTTGGCGCCGGCGATAGGCGCCCATATTCACCCGGTCCAGTGCCGCGGTGACGAGTTCCCTGTCCCGCCGCGATGGCATTCGCAACCAATTCATGTGGCCAAACCGGCCCATCATAACAACATCTTCTACGAGAACCGGAAAATCCCAATCGACATCTTCCGACTGTGGTACGTACGCAACCAGATTGTTGCTTAGGGCGGTATTGGCATCGCCTCCAAGAATTGTGACTGAACCCCGCGCCAGCGCGACAAAGCCCATGATCGCTTTGAACAGTGTGGATTTTCCTGATCCATTGACGCCTACGAGCGCGGTGATCGTTCCGCGGGGGATAGAAAAGCTGGCGTCGGATAGCGCTGTATAGCCGTTGCGATAGGTTACAGTAACATTGCTAACGTCCAGGCCTTCACCGGCCGAGGCCGGTTTCAGCGATTCGTACACGGACGCTTGCAGGTTCATTCACCGAGGCCCTTTGCGATCGTTCCGACGGTTACTCTGAGTAGGTCCAGATAGGTCGGAACCGGGCCATCTGCCTCACTCAACGAGTCAACATAAAGAACACCGCCATATCTGGCTCCCGTCTCGCGGGCAACTTGACGCGCCGGTTTATCAGACACGGTACTTTCACTGAACACCGCAACGATGCCGTTCTGTCTGACAGCATCGATCACCTTGCGAACCTGTTGCGGTGTTCCTTGGGCATCGGCGTTGATCGGCCAAAGATAAAGCTCTTTCAGGCCGAAGTCCCGCGCCAGGTAGGAGAATGCTCCTTCGCTGGTAACCAGCCAGCGTTTTTCTTCCGGAATTGCCGAAAGCACCTCACGCATCGGAGCGATGATCGCCTCGATTTCAGCGAGGTAGCGTTTGGAGTTTTCATTGTAGATGTCCGCGTTCTCAGGGTCATACTCGACCATCGCGTTGCGAATGTTCTCCACATAGATGCGCGCATCCGACGGGCTCATCCATGCATGGGGGTTGGGTTTTCCCTCATAGGGCCCTTCGCCAATACCCAGCGGTTCGATGCCTTCGGTGATGACAACTTCCGGTACATCGCTGAGATTTGCGAAGAATTTCTCGAACCAGAGTTCCAAATTGAGCCCGTTCCAAATGATCAGGTCAGCATCCTGTGCCCTCAAAAGGTCGCCGGGTGTGGGCCGGTAGTTATGGATTTCTGCGCCGGGCTTGGTGATCGATTCAACCGTTGCGGCATCACCAGCAATGTTCCGGGCCATGTCGGCGAACACCGTGAAGGTTGTGACGACTTTGAATTTGTCAGCATGTGCAGCAGGTAGCTGTATGGCAAATGCCAGTAGTGCAACAATTGTGAATCGGAATCGCCCCATGCCGGTCTCCATGGAAATACCCGGGAAGTATCTATCGCAATCTAATCAGCTGTCAATGCAAATGCAAATCGTTTGCAACTGATGGCAGCTAGTACATTCGAAATGTCCCGCGTCAATTCTTGACCGTTTTCATGGCCGGCCCGATGAAATTCCGGCTTCAGCAGGTCCAGATGATTTGCAATTGCTTCGCAACTGGATAGAAAGCGCACAGGTTATGATCATGAGCAGCCAAGCAAGACCACCCGACTACGAGAGCGTGTTGCGAGACGCCGGCGTGCGTATCACGCGGCCGCGCAAGATCATTTTGAAGATTCTTGCCGAGCGGGACGATCATCCTGACGCGATGGCCATATTTCGCCGTGCGGTCCGCCTCGACGACAGCATTTCCCTGTCAACGGTTTACCGGACAATGAAGCTGCTGGAAGACCGGGGAGCAATACAGCGTCACGCCTTCCAGGGCGGACCGTCGCGTTTCGAACCCGCCGACAGCGAACATCATGACCATCTGATTGATCTGGATACGGGCGATGTCATCGAGTTTCACTCAGAGAAGATTGAGCAGCTGCAGGACGAGATTGCCAAGTCGCTGGGTTATGAGATCGTGCATCATCGTCTTGAACTGTATGGCCGAAAAAAATAGCACGACCTATTCGATTTTCGGCGGTTGACCGAGATCGATTTTGGGTGGCTGCGAAAGATCGGTACCACCATTGTTTCCTCCACCCAATCCATTTTCAAGCGGTTGCAATTGCAGCCCGGGCAACTGCAATCCGCCGCTGCCATCAGGATTTGCCGGTTGACCAAGAGGCGGCAAGCTCAAGCCGGGAAGACTGCCATCACCGTTGCCGTTTCCGAGATCGCCGCCGAGATCAGGCAGTTCGATCTCAAGATTTTCGTCGAAGGGTTTTTCCCCGTCCTTGTAGTGTGTGACCAACCGCGGAAACGCGATGATCAACAGAATCATCAGAAACTGGATGATGATGAAGGGCACCGCTCCCTTGTATATCTCTGTGGTCTTGACGCCCGGGAGCATGCGGCCGGTAATGTCGTCCTTCCACTGCCGCATCGGCGCAATGGAGCGCAGATAAAACAGCGCAAATCCGAACGGCGGTGTCAAAAAGGAGGCCTGCAAATTAACGCCCAGAATGATGCCGAACCAGATCAGGTCAATGCCGAGCTTTTCGGCAACAGGCGCCAGCAACGGCACCATGATGAAGGCAATTTCGAAGAAATCGAGAAAACAGCCCAATATGAAGACAATGATGGTCACAGCGACCAGAAATCCGGTCTCGCCGCCAGGCAACTGAAGCAGCAACTCCTCAATCCAGATATTGCCGTTCAGGCCGTAAAATGTCAGGCCGAACACGCGCGCGCCGATCAGGATAAACATCACGAATGCCGAAAGTTTCGTCGTGGCATCGAGCGCCTGCTTCAAAACCTTCAGGGACAGTCGTCCCTTGGCCAGCGCAAGGATCAATGCACCTGTCGCACCCATTGCGCCACCTTCAGTCGGAGTCGCAATTCCCAGGAAAATGGTGCCGAGCACCAAGAATATCAGCGCCAGCGGCGGGATCAGAACGATCACCACTTGTTCGGCCAACCGCGACAGAACACCCAGTTTGAAATACCGGTTGGCCAGCGCAATGCCATAGGCAACCAACGTAGCGGTCGTGGCTGACCAGACCACGCGAACTTCATAACGCAGCTCTGAAAACACGGTATGGTAAGCGGCCAAGTGAATGGCGACGGCTATCGCCAGAATAGTGATCAGCGACGGTACACCATGGCCCAAAGTGCGGGTTTCCAATGGCAGTGCCGGCGCCCACTCCGGTTTGAACAATGTCACCACGAAGACGTAGAAGCAGTAAGCACCCACCAACAACAGCGCCGGAAGCAGCGCTCCTACATACATGTCCCCTACAGACCGGCCGAGCTGATCTGCCATGACGATAAGTACGAGGGACGGGGGAACGATCTGCGCCAATGTCCCGGAGGCGGCGATTGCACCGGTGGCAAACGACCGGTTGTATTGGTAGCGAAGCATGATCGGCAGTGAGATCAGACCCATCGCTATGACCGAGGCAGCAACCACGCCTGTGGTTGCAGCGAGAAGGGCTCCGACAAGTACTGCAGCGTAGGCTAGGCCACCGCGGATCGGACCAAATAATTGCCCAATTGTATCAAGCAGGTCTTCGGCCATTCCCGATCGCTCAAGTATCAGGCCCATGAAGGTAAAGAACGGCACGGCCAGAAGCGTGTCATTGTACATGATGCCGTAAATGCGGTCGGGCTGAGCCTGTAACAGCGGCCAGAAAAGCCGAATCTCACTGGACAGGTGCGATAGTTCCACTCCAATCGCAAAAAATATCAGACCGCCGGCAGCCAGCGTGAAGGCAACGGGATAGCCAAGCAGCAACATGGCCATGACGCTGATAAACATGATCGGGGCGATGTTGTGGGCGATCAGGTCAAGCATCTTTCTTGCCCTCGATCTCCAGCGCACCTTCAGCGTCAGGTGGTAAATGATGTTGTGGCGTCGGATCGTCGATGATGTCGAATATGACTGCCGCTCGCTTGATAATCTCGGAAAATGCCTGTCCGACAAGCAGGATGAACCCGATCAGCACCATCATCTTGGCGGGCCAAATGATCAGTCCCCCGGCATTGGCGGATATTTCACCCGTGCGAACTGACAGGAAGAACCACGGCACACACAGCCAGACCATCAACAGGACAAATGGCAACAGGAAAAAGACATGGCAGAACAAATCGATGCGATCCCGCGTCCTTTTGGTCAGCATGTTTGAGATCACATCAATGCGGATATGCTCGTTTTTCAACAATGTGTAGGCCGCAGCGAGCATGAAAACGGTACCGTAAAGATACCATTGCAGCTCCAGCCACATGTTTGACGAAATGTCGAATGCCTTACGAACGATAGCGTTTCCGGCGCTGATCAGAACAGCGACCAGGATCAGCCATGATACGTTTTTTCCGACCACGTTGTTGATTGCATCGATGATTGCCGACAGGCTTAATAGGAATTTCATCTCGCGATCGCGCAGCCGGGCGTGAAGGCTCAACGCGATCGAGAGTATAAGTAAAAGAACATAGATTAGTGTTGTCGGCTGGTATGAGCTCAGCTTCTCCAACATCGTGCCTGTTGTCCTCCCACGCCTACATTCTGAGCCGGAGCATTGTTGCTTTTTTGAAGAGCGCAAAGCCATTTAGCGAAAGCCGGGGCAGGCTGCAAAGTAAACTAGCGTATAAGATCAAAAATTAATGCTCCCCGTCCGCGAACATCGGTTCATGGTGCGGATGACCATCGAATGGGAGCGGAGCGAATTCGAGACGGCAAATCATTGGCTTGCAAGAAATATTCGTGCGCAATGGTTTGCTGGAGGGTCATGAAATGTCACTGACCGCAAAATTTCTGTTATGAGAATTGTGAATTTGGCGCGATGTCTGGATTTCGATTGACCGAACGACATCTGATGAGAACATTCCGTCTACCGGACCATGGCAATGCATTGGTGCATTTCGCCCCCGGAGGAGACAGCATATGACCTTTCACGATGTGTCGCTCGACGACAAATACGATCTGAATAAGGAACGGATTTTTGTCTCGGGGGCACAGGCCATCGTCAGAATGCTGCTTATGCAGCATGAACTGGACCAGCGCGCCGGGCTGAAAACGGCCGGACTTATTTCCGGATATCGTGGATCGCCGGTTGGCGGCCTCGATCAGCAGTTCTGGCGTGCACAAGACGAACTGTCGGCCGCAAATATTGTCTTTCAACCCGGGTTGAATGAGGAGCTCGCGGCGACCGCCTTGTGGGGTTCGCAGCAAACCGAACTCATCGGCGAAGGAAAATATGATGGCGTATTCGGTCTTTGGTACGGCAAGGGTCCCGGTGTTGACCGGTCCGGGGATGTAATACGTCACGCCAATCTGGCCGGCTCGTCAAAATATGGCGGCGTTCTTGCACTGATGGGTGATGATCATACGGCCGAGAGCTCCACCAATGCCCACGCAACCGAGTTTTTGTTCGTTGATACGATGATTCCGGTCTTCAATCCGGCCGGTGTTCAAGAGCTCATTGACTATGGGATTTATGGATATGCTTTGTCGCGGTTCGCCGGAACCTGGTCGGCGCTCAAATGCGTCAAGGACAACATCGAATCCACCGCGTCGGTTAACGCATCGCTTGATCGCCTGAACATCAGGATCCCCGAGTTTGACATGCCTCCAGGCGGGCTCAACATCCGCCACGAGCTTGATCAGATCGGACAGGAAGAACGCCTTCACAACTTCAAGCGCGCCGCTGCGGCCGCCTTTATCCGTGCCAACGGGTTGAACAAGATTGTATTTACCGGCGGGCGTAAGGCGAAACTCGGCATCATCACCGTCGGAAAGAGCTATTTGGATGTGCGCCAAGCGCTGGATGATCTGGGCATTGACGAGGAGCAGGCGAACAGGATCGGACTTCGACTGTTCAAGGTCGCTTGTCCTTGGCCGCTGGATATCGAACACATCAAGGATTTTGCCCGTGGCCTCGACATGATCATTGTGGTCGAGGAGAAGAGGTCGCTGATTGAAGTCCAGGTTCGCGAAGAGCTCTACGGAACCTCCATGCAGCCGACTGTGGTCGGCAAGCGCGACGAGCGCGATGAATGGCTGTTTCCCGTTCGTGGAGCGCTTGACCCCAATGACATCGCCATCGCGATTGGCGAACGGATCGCAAAGATAATCGGGCCGTCAGAGGAAATACAGCAACGCACCAATCGGCTGAAGCAATATCAGGAGATGCTTTCGCAAACCGCGGATGTTGCGGTGCGGACCCCATATTTCTGTTCGGGCTGTCCCCACAACACATCGACAAAAGTACCGGATGGTTCAATTGCAGGCGCCGGCATTGGTTGTCATTTCATGGCATTGTGGATGGACCGGTCGACTGTCGGTTTTACTGCCATGGGCGGTGAGGGAGCACAGTGGGTTGGTCAGGCACCTTTTTCCAAGCGTGATCACATCTTTCAGAATCTCGGCGACGGTACCTACAGCCATTCAGGCTCCCTGGCCATTCGATTTGCGATCGCCTCCGGTACGAACATCACCTACAAAATCCTATACAACGACGCCGTTGCGATGACTGGTGGTCAACCGCTTGAGGGCGGTCTCACAATGGATGCCATCGCCAGGCAGGTGCGCGCTGAAGGCGTGTCGCGCATTGCAATCGTCACCGATGAACCGGAGAAATACGCCGGCACGGCTTCGTTCCCCGCCGGTGCTACCGTTGATCATCGTGATGACCTGGATTCAGTCCAGCGCGATTTGCGAGAGACAAAAGGTGTGTCGGTCCTGATTTACGATCAGACTTGCGCAGCCGAAAAGCGCCGCCGCCGCAAACGTGGAGCATATCCCGATCCGGACAAACGCATGATCATCAACGAACTGGTCTGCGAGGGATGCGGTGATTGCGGTGTGCAGTCGAATTGCGTCTCCATCCAGCCGGTGGAAACGGAGTTTGGCCGAAAACGCAAGATTGATCAGTCAAGCTGTAACAAGGACTTCTCCTGCATCAAGGGGTTTTGCCCTTCTTTCGTGACCGTCCATGGTGCGAAGATAAAAAAGGCACAGGCTGTTGGGCGGGAAATCGACCCGCTTGATGGTGTTCCAAGTCCGCAAGCCGTTTCCCTGAATGAAGACGGCTGGTCATCAATCATCAATGGGGTCGGCGGAACCGGCGTTGTAACCATCGGTGCTCTTCTGGGCATGGCAGCGCATATCGAGGGCAAGGGTTGCGGCATGATTGACATGGCCGGTCTTGCCCAGAAAGGCGGCGCCGTGATGAGCCATCTGCGCATCGCCAAGTCTCCGGATCATATACACTCCATACGCGTTTCCGCCGGAAAGGCTGATTTGGTATTAGGATGTGATCTCGTCGTTTCGGGAGCCGCGAAGGTGCTGGCTTCGGTGCGTGAGGGACATACCTTGTTTGTGGCCAACACTGCCGAAGTCATGCCCGGGGATTTTGCGCGATCCATCGATTTCTCCCTGCCGACTGAGCGGTTGAAACGGGCAATTCAAAGAGCTGCTGGTGAAGACAACACATTTTTCTTTGATGCGACAAAGGCAGCTGCGACCCTGTTTGGTTCGACCCTGGCCAGCAATGTGTTCATGCTCGGTTTTTCCTATCAGCATGGCGGACTTCCGCTTTCTGCCGAGGCAATTGAGAAGGCAATCGAGCTAAATGGCCAATCCGTTGAGATGAACATCAACGCTTTCCGGTGGGGCCGGAGAGCTGCGCATCAGCCGGAATTCGTTAAAGAAACGATTGAACGCAACCGCGAAACACAGGAAAACCGCGAGCTCTCCGGGTCGCTGGACGAAATCATCAGCCGGCGTTCTGAATTCCTGACAGCCTATCAGAACAGGGCCTATGCCGATCGCTACCTTGCCCAGATCGCGAAAATTCGGGCAGTGGAGGAAACAGGGGATGATCAGGCATTGCCGCTAACGGAAATCGTCGCAAGAAATCTGTTCAAGGCGATGGCCATAAAGGACGAATATGAGGTGGCAAGGCTGTACACGGACGGCTCATTCGCCAAACAGATTTCAAACCAGTTTTCTGACTGGAAGAAACTGGAGTTTCATCTCGCGCCACCAGCGTTCAGCCGTGCAAGTGAGGATGAGCACCCGCGAAAATCCAGTTATGGCCCCTGGATGATGTCCGTGTTTCGCGTTCTGGCAAGTCTTAAGGGAATCAGGGGCAGCTTTGCCGACATTTTTGGCTATTCGTCTGAACGTCGCATGGAACGCCAGCTTCTGGACGAGTATTTTGATGATCTGAAACTCATCTCGGAGAATTTTCGACCGGAGAATATTGATGTTTATCAATCACTTGCGGAAATTCCGTCGAAGATACGCGGGTTTGGACACGTCAAGCGGGCCAATGCCGAGAGGGCGCGCCATGAACGCACGCGCTTGCGTCAGGAGATGACCGGATTTCCGGACGCCGAACCGGCGAGGCAAGCAGCCGAATAGCCGCCGTTTTTCGAGGTGTCTGAACGGCCAAAAATCACCGAAAACTAAGGTTTTTTTAAGCTCGGCATGCCATTGCTTGCTTTCACCGGTGGGCAACGGACAATGAACAAACCTGGCGACAGAATTCCTGCCGACATTTACATACCCTTCGTGGAGTCTCTTTTCAGGGACGGCAAGACGCTAACAATTGGCATCGCAGCGCAAACGCTGCTTGCCGTGATGGTTTACTGGAAAACGAATGAAGCAATATATCTCGGCGTTGCTCTCGCGCTTGTAGTTGCCGGTTTTCTGAGACTGTTAAACTTCAAACGATTTCATCGCTCGCCAGACATAGACACGCGCGATGTCGCTGCTCGTTGGGAAAACGAGTACATCGTGTTCGCTTGCTTCCACACCTTTGCGTTGGGTTCATTCTGCTTTGTTGCCATTTATTGGGCCTATGACGACTTTGCGGAAATTGCATCAGTTAGCGTGACGCTTGCTTCCGCCACGGCAATAGCTGGAAGGAACTACGGCTCGCCCAGGATGGTAATCATCCTGATACTGACGTTGTTGGGTCCGATCACGGCCGGTTTTGTAATGCGCGGCGATGTCTACCATGTTGTGCTCGGACTTTTGACAGTGCCGCTTCTCTACGCAATACGGGTTTATGCTTCCACTGTTCGCAATGTGTTGTTCAAGGCGATTTCGGAACAAAAGAAGGCCAATCGGCTTGCCAGCAGATTTGATCGGGCGCTCAATACCACACCGCATGGTCTCATCATGCTTGGGCCAGACGGTAGAATCGCCGTTGCCAACGGGGAAGCTGCGAACTTGCTTTCCGCCAGCGGGCCCGAGGCGTTGGTTGGCCGTACACTCCACGCGCTTTTGCTGCGGACCGTCGCCGCCGGCCTGCTGAGCAGGACCGAAATCGATTATGTCGAACAGCAACTGAACGATGCGCTGCACAGCGGGCAGGATCGCAAACTGCTAGTGAGCCTCGCCAACGGCCACCACTATGAGTTCAGCGCCCGGTCCGGTCGCGAAGAACTCGGCGTGGTGACTTTTGAGGACGTGACAAGCCGGGTGAATGCGGAAGAGAAAATCCGTTTCATGGCCCAATATGACAGCCTCACCGGTCTTCCAAACAGGGGCCATTTCAACGATGTCGTAACCGAACTGATATCGTCTGGAAATCCCGGCCGCCAATGCGCCCTTGCCGTGCTTGATCTGGACGACTTCAAGCACGTCAACGACACGCTGGGCCATCCGGTCGGTGACGGTCTGATTTATGCTGTCGCTGACCGTTTGGTGGAACATGTCGGTGAAAACGCCAAGGTAAGCCGGTTTGGGGGCGACGAATTCATCGTCTATTTCGATCACGTATCCAATACCGATGAACTGGCGCAGGTGATGGATCAACTCTTTGACGGCTTCAAGGGCGACGTTGACGTGGCTGGACACTCGCTACGAATTCTGGCGAGTGCTGGTGCTGTGTTGGCCGTTGCCGGAGAATCTGATGTCGAGGACCTCATCGTCAAGGCTGATCTGGCCCTTTATCAGGCGAAGGACGACGGTAAGAACCGCTGGCGCTTGTTTGAAGCGACCATGGATGCGGCTTTCCGTGCAAGGCAGACGTTGAAGGCCGAGCTTCGGCTCGCCGTCGAGCAGGAAGAACTGCGCGTTGTCTATCAGCCGATTGTCGGCTTGAAATCGATGAAAATCGCCAGTTGCGAAGCGTTGTGCCGTTGGGATCATCCAGAACTGGGATCGGTCTCGCCGTCCGTGTTCATTCCATTGGCGGAGGAAATGGGTATCGTTTCGGAAATCAGTCATCTGGTTCTCAAGAAAGCCTGCAAGGCCTGTCTGAATTGGCCGGGAGATACCAGCGTCTCGATAAACCTCTCCGCCAATGATTTCCGCGACCGAAATGTTGTCGAGGTTGTACGTCAGGCACTCGAATGTTCGGGTCTGGAACCGCACCGGTTGGAAATCGAGATCACCGAAACTGCGTTGCTTGACGACAAGCTGCTGACAATCACACTTCTAAATGAACTCAAAGCGCTTGGCGTGCGCATTGCCCTGGATGATTTTGGCACGGGATACTCAAGCCTGAGCTACCTTCACACTTTACCCCTCGACAAGGTCAAGATCGATCAGGCCTTCCTGAGTGACATCACGTTCGACGATCGCTCCCTTGACCTTCTCAAGGGCATCGTCACCTTGTCGCGCCGGCTTGGCTTGGCGATTACCTTGGAAGGGGTTGAGGATTTCGAGCAGCTGAAACTGATTACCCGTCTTGCGGAACCCGATTTGTTGCAGGGATTCTTGTTTGGTTCGGCGCTGTCTGAATCCGGCATTACGACACTGACAAATACCGTCTCGCCATTTGCCGCGCAGTTTGAAGCGGTGGGTATGAGCAACAAGCGCTGACCCGCAATCCGTGCCTCAAGAGGTAGCGGCTGGGCATTAAGAATTTGTTAAGGTTAACGCTTGGTAAATAACCCAATTAAAAAAATATCGTTTACATTGTCTCCCAATTGAAATTTTATTCCTCATCACGGGGCTGGGCATGATTTGAAATTGTGCCCACGGGGGACGAATTGAATGAATGCGAGTATTGCGACGCCGGGCACTTCGGCATTCGCGCGTAGCGTTTTGCGGTTTCTGAGCAATGTTGAGTATCGCCGTTGCGATCGAGGCGAGGACTTTGAGGCTATCTGCCGGCTTCGCCATAAAGCGTACAACGCAAATGGATTGCTCCCGCGCGGTGAAGCAGACAAAATAGTGGACGATCTGGATGGGCTTCCGAATTGTCACAACTTCGGAGTCTACTTCCACGGTTCGCTGATAAGCACCCTTAGAATTCATCATCTGACCCGCCAATTGCCGGATGGCCCCTCCATGGCTGTGTATAGCGACCTCATTTTGCCTCGGCTTGACGCGGGTGAAAGGTTCGTTGATCCGAGTCGTTTTGCATCGGATCCAGATTGGAGTTCCGAGTATCCGGAAGTTCCATACGTAACTCTTCGTCTCGCCTGGATGGCGTGTTTGTATTTCAAGGTTCCCTACTGTCTTTCGACCATACGGCCGGAACATTCTGCTTTTTACCGCAGGGTTTATCGATCACGGCAAATTGGGGAGCTTCGTGACTATCCTAGATTTACCCGCAAAGTGGGCCTATATCAGGCCGACGTTCAGGACAATATTGCCCGCTCATATGCGCGATATCCTTTTTTCCGGGCCACAGATCTTGAACAGAAACTTCTGTTCGACCGACCGTCCGCCGGAGCTGACGCACCACTGACAATCCTGCCGACAGCGAGCACCCTCAGAGCTGCCGCGTAAAACTGCAGTTCAACCTCCATCTCATCCGAAAGTGGCTTAGCCGAAAGGCGGACTTGCGCCGCCGCAAGCGATAGGCAAAAAAGCGTGTGCGATCCGTGAGAAACACGGACAATTGGGAGGCAGGCCGCGATGTCTGACGCAGACGGCGCACCGCTTGATACATTTCCGAAATATTTGCTGCTGAACGCGAAACGTTTCGCTGGCAGACCTGCCATGCGTCACAAGGATTTTGGCATTTGGCAGACCTGGACTTGGCGTCGGCAACTGGAGGAAGTTCGGGCTTTCTCGGTAGGTTTGAAGGCGCTCGGAGTTGAACAAGGCAATCGGGTTGCCATTATCGGTGCCAACCGTCCACGCCTGTACTGGGCTTTTGCAGCGATACAGGCACTGCGCGCAATTCCCGTTCCGGTATATGCCGACGCTGTCGGCGAAGAACTTGCATATGTTCTCGATAATGCCGGTGTTTCTGTTGCCGTTGTTCAGGACCAGGAGCAGGTCGACAAGGTCCTTTCATTCGCGGAGAGGATTCCGTCGCTGGAACAGGTGATTTATGACGAACCGCGCGGGCTGCGGGATTACGATCATACAAAATTACATGCGTTTGAATCGATCCAGGAACATGGAAGATCGTTGCTTGCCAGCGATCCCTCAATTGGCTCCTTGTGGGAGAAAAATATCCAGGAGGCCGATGGCGACGATGTCTCGGTCATGCTGTACACATCCGGTACAACCGGACAATCAAAAGGTGTCATGATCAAGGCTTCGGCGGCGGTTAACGCTGCAGCCGATACGGTCAAGTTCGATGGCCTGAACGAATACGATGAAGTTCTTGCCTATCTGCCTCTTGCCTGGGTTGGTGACCACTATCTGAACTATGCTCAGGGTTATGTTGCCGGGTTTTGCATGTCTTGTCCTGAAGGTCCGGAAACCGTTTCCCATGACCTGAAGGAAATCGGCCCGTCATTTTATTTTGCGCCACCACGGGTATTCGAGGGACTTTTGACCAGCGTCACCATCCGGATGGAGGATGCAGGAAGGCTAAAGAAACATCTGTTCAACCACTATCGCAGTGTGGCGGCGAAATATGGTGAGGACATTCTGGAAAAAAGACCGGTGCCGTTGTTTGGCCGGATTGCATACTGGCTTGGTGATCTTCTGGTTTATGGACCACTGAAGAATTCGCTCGGCTTCTCCAAGATCAGGACCGCCTATACGGCCGGCGAAGCAATTGGTCCGGATCTGTTCTCGTTCTTCAGATCGCTTGGAATCAATTTGAAACAACTCTATGGCCAGACCGAAGCGTTTCTGTACGTTACCGCACAGAAGGACAGTGAAGTTCGTGCAGACACGGTTGGCCCGGCAACGCCGAACGTCGACATCAGGATTTCTGAGGACGGTGAGGTGCAGTTCAAGTCGCCGGGCATGTTTGCCGGCTACTACAAACAGGAGCAGAAGACCGCCGAGACCCTGACCGAGGACGGTTATGTGAAAACCGGAGATGCTGGTTTTTTCGACAAGGACGGCCAGCTCAAGATTATCGACAGGGCAAAGGATGTCGGCAAACTGAAGTCGGGGGCTCTCGTTGCTCCCAAATATATTGAAAACACGCTGAAATTTTTCCCGAATATCAAAGAAGCCGTAACTTTTGGAGACGGCCGGGAATTTGCCGCCGCATTCATCAACATTGATTTGCAAGCCGTCGGCAATTGGGCCGAGCGCAACAATATCGCCTATGCGTCTTACCAGGAACTCGCAGGTCATCCGCAGGTCTATGAGATGATCGCAGATCATGTCGATGAAACGAATAAAAAGCTGGCCAGCGAGCAAATGATGGCGGGTGGCCAGATCAAGCGTTTCCTGGTGCTCCACAAGGAGCTGGATGCCGATGATGGCGAGCTCACTCGCACCCAGAAAGTTCGCCGAGGCTTCATTGGTGACCGGTACGGCGAGCTCATTGAAGCGCTCTACGATGGTTCGCAGGAAAAGTATGTCGAGACCGAAGTGACCTTTGAAGATGGTCGCAAGGGTAGCATCAAGGCGACCGTGAAAATCGCTGATGCCGGATTCTATTCGGTTCCTGAAGCGTCAACCGCGAAGGAGGCGGCGGAATGAACGCACCGTTTGATCCCAAGCTGCTGACCGAGCCGACACCGGAGTTTACACTTTCCGCTCACCAGGATGATATCCCCAGCGGCGAAGTGCTGTTGAATGTGGAGCATGTCTCGCTGTCATTTGGCGGGGTCAAGGCGATCCAGGATGTCAGCTTTGATATCCGCAAGGGCGAAGTGCGGGCCATTATTGGACCGAACGGCGCAGGCAAGACCTCGATGCTGAATGTCATCAACGGATTTTATCATCCGCAAGAAGGCACAATTACCTACCGCGGTGAACCCCGCAAGGCCATGCGCTCGACGGCGGCTGCACGACAGGGAATTTCGAGAACCTTCCAGAACATCGCGCTGTTCAATGGCATGTCGACGCTCGACAACATCATGACAGGCCGTATCACGCTGCAAACAAAGAACCTGTTTTGGCAGGCATTGTGGCACGGACCGGCGGTGAAGGAAGATATCGAACATCGCCGCGCGGTTGAACACATTATCGATTTCCTCGAAATACAGCACATTCGCAAGACACCGGTCGGACGCCTCCCTTACGGATTGCAGAAACGCGTCGAACTCGGCCGTGCGCTCGCTGCCGAGCCGGCACTGCTGCTGCTTGACGAGCCGATGGCCGGCATGAATTTGGAAGAAAAAGAAGACATGTCCCGGTTCATCCTCGATGTGAACAGCCAGTTCGGGACAACCATTGCGCTTATCGAGCACGACATGGGCGTTGTGATGGATATTTCCGATCGCGTCGTTGTGCTCGACTATGGCCGCAAGATCGGAGATGGCACGCCCGATGAAGTGTCAAAGAACCAGGACGTGATCGATGCCTATCTTGGCGTTCCGCACGATTAGGATTTGGAATAGATGAGCCCGGCCTTCCTCAATTTTATCGAGACAATTTTGAACGGTCTGATGGCCGGCGTCATGTATTCACTCGTTGCGCTCGGCTTCGTTCTCATCTTCAAGGCTTCCGGTATCTTCAATTTCGCCCAGGGAGTCATGGCGCTGTTCGCCGCGTTGACGCTCGTGGGTTTGCAGACCGGGCAGGTGCCGTTTGCCCATTTGATAAACGCGATATTCGGTACCGATGTTCACCACTTCGGCTGGGAACTGCCAGCCATACTGGCGGTGCTCGGAACCTTGGCGGTGATGGTGGCATTCGCCTATCTGTTCGAAGCGATTGTTCTGAAGCATCTGGTCAATCAGGAGCCGATAATCCTGTTCATGGCGACGATCGGGCTTGCCTATTTCCTTGAAGGATTTGGCGACCTGATGTGGGGCTCCGACATCAAGGCGATAAACATTGGCATACCCTCCGGCGGGTCATTTTGGTGGGAGGATGTAACCCGTGAATGGGCTACAGAAGGCTCCGACTATTTCGGCATGTACGTGGACAAGCTGGATGTCGTCGCAGCTATCGTTGCGATCATACTCGTTGTTGCGCTGACCCTGTTCTCGCAATTCACCGCTACCGGCCGGGCGCTTAGGGCCGTTGCTGATGACCATCAGGCAGCGCTTTCGGTCGGTATCTCTCTGCGCTCAATCTGGGTGATCGTCTGGTCGATTGCCGGCTTCGTGGCGCTGGTCGCCGGCATTATGTGGGGCGCAAAATCAGGCGTGCAGTTCTCCTTGTCGCTGATCGCACTCAAGGCGCTGCCCGTGCTGATCCTCGGCGGGTTTACATCCATTCCGGGCGCCATCGTCGGCGGGCTCATCATAGGCGTCGGCGAAAAGCTCGCCGAGCTTTATGTCGGGCCGCTCGTCGGTGGCGCGCTTGAAAACTGGTTTGCCTATGTGGTCGCCCTCGTCTTCCTGCTGTTCCGTCCGCAGGGTCTGTTCGGCGAGAAGATAATCGAGAGGGTGTGACGGATCATGCTTTACCGCGAGACCGGCGATTTCAAGACAAGCTATCTGGAAGACCAGCAAACCTTCCCGATCAAGTCCGAACGCTATCTGTTCTGGGCAGCGATGGTGATCGCGTTTGCCGTCGTTCCGTTTTTCATTAACGACTATTGGGAAAAATCAGTTCTCGTGCCGCTGCTCGTATGGGCGATGATCGCACTCGGGCTCAACATCCTGACCGGCTATTGCGGTCAGGTATCGCTCGGTACCGGCGGGTTCATGGCGGTTGGTGCATTTGCCTGTTACAAGCTGATGACCGCTTTCCCGGAGATGAATATCCTGATCGTCATCGTCTTGTCCGGCGCGGTCACCGCGGGTGTGGGCGTTCTGTTTGGCTTGCCGTCCCTCAGGATCAAGGGATTTTATCTGGCGGTTGCGACATTGGCGGCGCAGTTCTTCCTGATATGGCTGTTCAACAAATTCGACTGGTTTTACAACTACTCGCCTTCCGGGCAGATCACAGCGCCGGAGAGAAGCATATTCGGCATTGCCGTTACCGGTCCAAATGCTGCCCCCTGGGCTACCTATCTTACCTGTCTGACCATTGTGTTCGTCTTTGCCTGGGTCGCTCGCAATCTGACCCGCGGCCGCGTCGGCCGATCCTGGATGGCAATGCGCGACATGGATATCGCCGCCGAGATCATGGGCGTCTCGCCCTTTGCGGCGAAATTGTCGGCATTTGCCATTAGCTCCTTTTATATCGGGATCGGTGGGGCGATGTTCTTCTCCCTTTATCTCGGGGCGGCCGAGGTGACCGAAGCTTTCGGAATAGACAAGTCGTTTGATGCGCTGTTCATCATCATCATCGGCGGATTGGGATCGATCCTTGGTTCGTTCCTTGGTGCTGCATTCATCATCCTGTTCCCGGTTCTGCTCAAGAACCTGATGGTTGGTCTGTGGGGGTGGCCGACTGATCTCGCCGCGCATTTTGAAATCATGATTGTGGGAGGACTGATCATGTTCTTCCTTATCTTCGAGCCGCACGGCCTTGCGCAAATCTGGCGTTTAACCAAGGAGAAACTGAGACTCTGGCCATTCCCCTATTAGGGGATAAGATGACTTCAGCCATCCCAGCTAAGGTGGTGGAGGAGTTGAACGTACCAACATCAACGGGAGGAACCTTGATGAAGAAAACGAAAATTCTGACTGTGGCGGCACTGGCCGTTGTGATGGGAACCGGTACCGCGTTTGCGGACCTTGTATTCCCGTCGCTCAGCTACCGGACCGGACCCTATGGCCCGAACGGCATTCCTTTTGCTGACGGTTATGCGGACTATTTTACGCTTCTCAATGAGCGTGATGGCGGTATCAACGGCCAGAAAATCCAGGTTCTGGAATGTGAAACCGGCTACAACACTGAAAAAGGTGTTGAGTGCTATGAGTCCACCAAAGGTCAGGGCGCATTGCTCTATCAGCCCCTGTCAACCGGCATCACATACCAGTTGATTCCCAAAGCGACCGCTGATGGAATTCCTGTATTGTCATCGGGTTATGGCCGCACATCGGCCGCCAACGGCAAAGTATTTGAGTGGATTTTCAATTTCCCGGCTTCTTATTGGGATGGCGCGTCGATCGCGATCAATCACATCATGGAGCAGGAAGGTGGAAATATCAGCGGCAAGAAGGTCGCTTTGGTTTATCACAATTCCGCTTATGGAAAGGAACCCATTCCGACGCTCGAAGCACTGGCCGGCAAGCACGGCTACGAGTTGAGCCTCTTCCCGGTTGATCATCCGGGTCAGGAGCAGAAGGCAACGTGGCTGCAAATCCGCCGCGATCGGCCTGATTATGTTTTGATGTGGGGTTGGGGCGTGATGAACCAGGTGGCGATTCAGGAAGCTGCCAACATCCGCTTCCCGATGGATCATTTCATCGGTGTCTGGTGGTCAGGATCTGAAAACGACGTGCTTCCGGCCGGCGATGGCGCCAATGGCTACAAGTCACTGGCTCTGCACGGCACCGGCACTGACTATCCGCTGTATGAAGACATGAAGAAATATGTCCTCGACGCGGGCAAGGGCGCTGGAGACGGCAGTCATGCAGGTGAAGTGCTCTATAGCCGCGGCATGTATGCAGCCGTATTGGCAGCTGAAGGTGCGCGCAAGGCAATGGAGATTCACAATACGACCGATATCACACCTGCCATGATGCGCGATGGTCTCGAAGCGCTTGAGATCACCAGTGCACGGTTGGCCGAACTCGGTCTGCCGGATTTCGGTGCTGAATTCAGCACCAGCTGCGCCAATCATGGCGGTTCTGGACTGGGCAAGGTTCAGCAGTGGGATGCGAGCACCAAAAAATGGTCGCTTATCACCGACTGGATCGCATCCGATCGTGGTGTGATTGATCCGCTGATCGCAGCAGATTCAGAAGCATTTGCAGGCGAGAACAATATCACGCCGCGTGCATGCAACTGATTTGATAAATCTGGCTCCGGCGAAATTCGCCGGGGCCATCTTCTACCAACCGGAGATCGTCCATGGCCGAAGCCGCTGCCGCCGTTGAACCAGCCCAGACCCTGCTTGAGGTCAACAATATCGAGGTGATCTACAATCACGTCATCCTGGTGTTGAAGGGTGTTTCGCTGACGGTTCCCAAGGGCGGTATCGTGGCCATTCTCGGTGCCAATGGTGCCGGAAAAACAACGACACTGAAGGCGATATCCAACCTGCTTCATGCCGAGCGCGGTGAGGTCACCAAAGGCAACATCGTCTTCAATGGTGATCAGGTCGAGGCGTTGTCGCCTAACGAACTGGTGCGGCGCGGCTGCATACAAGTTATGGAAGGGCGCCACTGTTTCGGGCATCTGACCATTGAGGAAAACCTGATGACCGGCGCTTTCACGCGTCGCGATGGCAATGCCAAGATCAAACAGGACCTGGAAATGGTCTATGACTATTTCCCGCGATTGCGCGAACGGCGATCCAGTCAGGCGGGTTACACATCTGGTGGTGAGCAGCAGATGTGCGCCATCGGCCGTGCTCTGATGAGCCGGCCGACCATGATTTTGCTGGATGAGCCGTCAATGGGTCTGGCGCCTCAGCTGGTCGAGGAAATCTTCGAAATCGTCAAGAAACTAAATTCCGAGGAAGGCGTTTCATTCCTGCTGGCCGAGCAGAATACCAACATTGCGCTCAGATATGCCGACTATGGATACATTCTCGAATCCGGTCGGGTGGTACTCGATGGCGAGGCCAAGACGCTGCGTGAGAACGAGGACGTCAAGGAGTTCTATCTTGGCGTTGGCGGTGAAGGCCGCAAGAGCTTCAAGAACGTCAAGCACTACAAGCGGCGCAAACGCTGGCTGGCTTGAGTATTCGGCGCTTTCCCGAATAAAAATACCGGCCCAGCCTTAAGTCAGAGAAAACAAATCCGCTCCCGGTTGCCGCCGCGACAATCGTGTCCATTGCTCTTGCATTGCAGATTCGCTATGTCGCCATCATTGAATTCAGGAGTATCCCGCCATGGCTGACAATACCCCATCCGGACCGGTCGAGTTGGGCGCCGAAATGGACTACGCCGAGCATGAAAAAACCTACGCCGGGTTCCTCAACCTGGCAAAATACGGCACCTTGGGTTGTATAGCTCTGCTGGCAGCGATGGCCTTTGGATTTTACACCACGGCGGGTTTTTTCTCGGCGCTCGTTCTGTTTGTTCTGATTTGCATCGCTGGCTGGGCAATCCTGCGATAGTCCGGTAACTCCACCGAGACGGAACAAACCAATCAAGAGTGGCCGCCGGATGAAGGCGGCTTAACTTTGTTTACGTCCAACCCGAAAGGAAACGGACATTGGCTTCACAAATATTCATTGCGCGCGAGACGGATGCGAATGAAAACCGGGTTGCCGCCTCCCCTGAAACCGTCAAACGGATGATTGGCCTTGGGCTTGATGTGGTCATTGAAACCGGCGCAGGTAGTGGTTCCAGGGTTCCCGACGCCGAGTTTAAAGCCGCCGGAGCCAGGATCGGCAAGGCTGCCGACGCCGGAAAGGCTGACGTAATCCTCCGTGTGCGCCGTCCATCGGCGGCAGAGTTGAAGCGCTGTAAAAAGGGCGCGATCGTCATCGCCGCCATGGATCCGTATGGCAACGAAGCCGAGGTTGCAGCGATGGCAAAGGCAGGTGTCTCGGCATTTGCAATGGAGTTCATGCCGCGCATCACCCGGGCACAGGTGATGGACGTGTTGTCCTCGCAAGCGAACCTGGCGGGCTACCAGGCGGTGATCGACGCCGCCGCTGAGTATGACCGTGCGCTGCCGATGATGATGACCGCTGCGGGCACCGTTCCTGCCGCGAAGGTGTTTGTCATGGGTGCCGGCGTCGCCGGTTTGCAGGCAATTGCTACTGCACGGCGCCTTGGTGCGGTTGTCACCGCAACTGATGTTCGTCCTGCCGCGAAAGAACAGGTCGCCTCGCTCGGCGGCAAGTTTGTCGCCGTTGAGGATGAGGAGTTCAAGGCGGCGGAGACCGCAGGTGGATACGCCAAGGAAATGTCCAAGGAGTATCAGGCAAAACAGGCCGCACTTGTTGCCGACCATATCGCCAAGCAGGATATTGTCATCACCACGGCGTTGATTCCGGGACGTCCGGCGCCAAAACTGGTCTCTGCGGCAATGGTCAAATCGATGAAGCCCGGTTCCGTGCTGGTCGACCTGGCTGTCGAGCGCGGTGGCAATGTCGAGGGTTCGGTTGCCGGCAAGGTTGTTTCCGTCGGCGATGTAAAAATCATCGGCCACCTCAACGTCCCCGGCAGGATCGCCGCATCGGCTTCTCTGCTTTATGCGAAGAACCTCTACGCCTTTCTTGAGACCATGGTCGACAAGGAAAACAACACCCTGTCGCTCGATCTCGAAGATGAGCTGAACAAGGCGACAATTCTGACCCATGGTGGCGCGATCGTTCATCCGGCGTTTGACAAGCCCAAAAAAGCGCCCGCGAGGAAACCCGCCCCGCGCAAGACAACGTCGCGCAAAACCGCGGCTTCGAAATCAAAGGGAGGTGCATGATGGCCGATAGCGCAGTCGATCAGGCTCTCGAACAACTGGAAAAGGCGGTCGGCGCTGTCCGCACAGCCATTGAGAACAGCGAAGGGGCTGCCGATGCAGCCGGCGCGGCGGCCCACGCGGCCAGTGGCGGCGCGATTGACCCCTTCGTCTTCCGTTTCGCCATTTTCGTTTTGGCGATTTTTGTCGGTTACTACGTCGTCTGGTCAGTGACGCCAGCGCTTCACACACCGTTGATGGCCGTGACCAATGCTATCTCGTCGGTCATCGTGGTCGGCGCTCTCCTGGCTGTCGGCATATCAGCCAGCGGTCTGGCGACGGGCTTCGGTTTCATCGCGCTGGTGCTTGCCAGCATCAACATTTTCGGCGGCTTTCTGGTTACCCAGCGAATGCTCGCCATGTACAAGAAAAAAGACAAGTGAGGGCTGACGGATGGGCGTGAATCTGGCTGCCTTCCTTTATCTGATATCCGGCGTTCTGTTTATCCTCGCACTGCGGGGACTGTCGCACCCGACAACCAGCCGGCAGGGCAATATCTACGGCATGATCGGCATGGCGATCGCCATTGTGACCACGCTTGCACTGGCCACACCGAGCTTTGGCGGATTTGTGATGATTGTCGCCGGCATCGCCGTTGGCGGCAGCATTGGCGCGGTCATCGCCCGGCGGATTGCAATGACGTCGATGCCACAATTGGTGGCGGCATTCCATTCTCTGGTTGGTCTGGCCGCTGTTCTGGTCGCCGCCGCAGCACTCTACTCCCCGGAAAGTTTCGGCATCGGGGTCATTGGCGACATTCACAGCCAGGCGCTGGTCGAAATGTCGATTGGTGTTGTCGTCGGCGCAATCACCTTCACCGGATCGATCATCGCGTTTCTCAAACTTGATGGCCGCATGTCTGGTGCGCCGATCCTGCTTCCCATGCGGCATATGATCAATGGCGCCATCGCTGTGGCCTTGGTCATCCTCGTGATCATGCTGGTAGCCACCGAAAGCACGTTCCTTTTCTGGCTTATCGTTGTTTTGTCGCTGTTGTTGGGCGTACTGATCATTATTCCGATCGGCGGCGCTGATATGCCGGTCGTCGTCTCGATGCTCAATTCCTACTCCGGCTGGGCTGCTGCCGGTATCGGGTTCACCCTTGGCAATCTTGCCCTGATCGTCACCGGAGCGCTGGTTGGGTCATCGGGCGCAATCCTGTCCTACATCATGTGCAAGGGCATGAACCGGTCCTTCATTTCGGTCATTCTGGGCGGATTTGGCGGTGAGACTGCGGCTGCAGCAGACGACGGTGTCGAGAGGACCGTCAAACAGGGTTCGGCAGACGATGCCGCCTTCCTGATGTCGAATGCCTCAAAAGTCATCATCGTTCCCGGGTACGGCATGGCAGTGGCTCAGGCACAGCATGCACTGCGTGAAATGGCAGACAAGCTGAAAGAGGCCGGTGTCGAGGTCAAATACGCCATCCACCCGGTCGCCGGCCGCATGCCGGGCCACATGAACGTGCTCCTGGCCGAAGCCAATGTGCCTTATGACGAGGTGTTTGAACTCGAAGATATCAACAGCGAGTTCGCACAGGCAGATGTGGCATACGTCATTGGTGCCAATGACGTGACCAATCCTTCGGCACGGGATGATCAGAATTCGCCGATCTACGGCATGCCGATCCTCGATGTAGACAAGGCGCGTACCTGTCTGTTCGTCAAGCGTTCACTTGGCTCCGGCTATGCCGGCATCGACAACACGCTGTTTTACAAGGACGGTACGATGATGCTTCTTGGCGATGCCAAGAAGATGACCGAGGAAATCGTCAAAGCGATGGATCACTGACCAGGGTTGGGAACCGCCAAAATCCGGGCGCGCGCAACGCTCAGGTGGCTATCCGCCCCTGACGCGGTTCATGCCGTCCCTGGCCGGCTGGTAATTCGGATCCAGCTTCAGTGCCTGCTGATAGGACTTTCGGGCCTTGGCTTTTTCGCCGCGTTGCTCATAGACAAACGCCTGGTTGGACCAACTCTCCGCCACACTGCGATTCAGTTTGATTGCGGTGTTGAAGTCTGAGAAGGCATTTTCGTCGTCACCTTGCGCAAGATAGGACAGGCCCCGGCCGTTATAGGGCTCAGGTGCGTCCGGTGACAGCGATATGGCCGTCGAAAAGTCTTCAATGGCAAAATTGTGCTGACTTCTGGACTGATAGATCAGTCCGCGATTGTGATAGGCCCTCGCATCAGTCGTATCCAGCTGAATGGCCCGCTGGAAATCGCGAAACGCCTCGTTGACCCGACCTGATTTGCGGAACATGTTTCCACGCCCGATATAAGCGGCATCATAGGACGGATTGATACGCAGCGCTTGATTATAGTCGTTGACGGCCTTGTTTTGCTCGCCGAGAAAACGCCAGATCAGTGCCCGGTTGGCAAACGCCTGATAGAAGCGCGGATTGAGTTCGATCGCCTTGTCGAAATCTTTCAATGCTTCACGGTATTTGCCGCCGCGGCCATATGCCGTCCCCCGAACATTATAGGCTTCCGGATCATCGGGACTGCGCTCGATGACGGCGGTCAGCGAGGCGATGTTTTCTTCCGACCCCTGCTCCACCTCAATTGTGGCAATCTCGCCGCCGCCCGTCTGACAGCCGGCAAGAAATCCGAGGCTGATGAACAAGGCGATCGCTGATCCACGAAAGTGCGAATGTCGATGGCTCACCAGATTCGTCCCCGAGATTCTTCCAGGTTGCAAGCTAAGATAAAGGCGGTACCGGCAAAAACACCGTACCGCCTGTAAACTATTGTTCGATCAAGACGAAAAAGCGGCAGACCAACTTGGTCGATCCACCAAAATCTGTTAGCGGCCCGACCGCCCGCCGATAAGTCCTTCGCGCTGAGCGCGTTTGCGGGCCAGCTTGCGAGCGCGGCGAACTGCTTCTGCCTTCTCGCGAGCGCGCTTCTCGGACGGTTTTTCATAATGCCCGCGCATTTTCATTTCACGGAAAATGCCTTCGCGCTGCATCTTTTTCTTCAGCGCACGCAGCGCCTGATCTACATTGTTGTCGCGGACGAGTACTTGCACGTATCGGTTCCTGCTTGTTCGGGTTTTGACAAGGCATTCGGCAATACCAAAATGCCTCCGCGCCGACTAACCGGCGCGAACTGGTGTCGCGATTAGCAGAACGGTGGTTAATTGTCCACTACTGCCAGACAAAAGAATGCGAGCAGATCTGCCTATTTGAACCTCGCGGCTTGGTTCGGCGGCAATTTGATCCCGACAATATGTTCAACTCGCTGTCAGGGTATACTTGGCCGGGTGCGCGCACCTGTCATCAAATTTGAAATGAAATGATTTCAACTAGCTGTAGGTTACACTGCGTGATCTGCGCTCATACAGACAATCAATGAGCCATCGAGTTCGGCCTATGGAGATTGGACATGAAGAAACTCGCTCTTGCTTTGATGATAACGTGCGCCGGAAGTTTGGCACATGCAGGAGAAACACCAGCGCCGGACGGCGCCGGCGTATATTTTGTCAACCTGGAGGACGGCGATACGGTGAAAGGGCCGGTCAAGGTCGTATTCGGACTGACGGGCATGGGTGTCGCGCCGGCAGGAACCGAAAAAGAAAACACCGGGCACCACCATCTCTTTGTTGACCGGCCAGCGATCGGCATGGGTGAAGATGGTGAAGACGAATTCGACTTCAACATTCCGGCGGACGAAAACCACATTCACTTCGGCGCTGGACAGACAGAGACCACACTTGATCTCGCTCCGGGAAAGCACACTTTGCAAATGGTGTTGGCGGACAAGGATCATATCCCGCACAACCCGCCGATTTTCTCGGATGTCATCACGATTACGGTTGAGTGATCAGCCGGGCCCGACCACCAAAACGCCATGCGCCGTCGCAAACAGCGCATGGCCTTGTCTTGTGCTTGTCTAGTGATACGCTCGCCTGCAGACTATTGCAGGAAAACCGGCTCGCGCCGAACCCGAAACCAGTTCGTCGACAGGACCTAGGCATATGCGCAAGTATTCCGTATTCGCCATTGCCCGCGAAGCGATGCGCGGACACAAGGGCTGGGAAGAACAGTGGCGTTCGCCGGAGCCAAAATCCAGCTATGATGTGGTCATTGTTGGCGCAGGCGGGCATGGGCTGGCAACAGCCTACTATCTTGCCAGCGAACACGGCATCACCAATGTTGCGGTACTGGAGAAGGGTTGGCTCGGCGGTGGCAATACGGGCCGCAACACCACCATCATTCGCTCCAACTACCTTTATGATGAGAGCGCGGGAATTTACAACCACGCCGTCAATCTCTGGGAAAATCTGTCCCAGGAACTGAACTACAATGTCATGTACAGCCCGCGCGGCGTGATGATGCTGCAGCACAATGTGCATGACGTTCAGGTGGCGCAACGGCATATCCATGCCAACAGGCTGAACGGAGTCGACAATGAATGGCTGACTCCTGAGCAAGCAAAGGCGTTTTGTCCTCCGCTGAACATTTCAAAGACCGCACGCTATCCGGTGATGGGAGCAGCGCTCCAGCGAAGAGGTGGAACAGCCAGGCACGACGCGGTGGCTTGGGGATATGCCCGCGGTGCCTCAGCCCGGGGTGTCGATATCATCCAAAACTGCGAAGTTACCGGAATTCGCCGGGCAAAAGATGGCTCTGTTGAAGGTGTCGATACCAGCCGCGGTTTCATGGGAGCGAAGAAAATTGGCGTCGTGGCGGCGGGTCACTCTTCGGTGCTGATGGACATGGTCGGCGTGCGCATGCCGCTTGAAAGCTATCCGCTTCAGGCGCTTGTTTCCGAACCGGTCAAGCCCTGCTTTCCGTGCGTGGTCATGTCCAACACGGTCCACGCCTACATCTCGCAGTCTGACAAGGGGGAATTGGTTATCGGCGCCGGTACCGACCAATATATCTCCTATTCGCAAACCGGTGGCCTGCACATCATCCAACATACGCTCGAAGCCATTTGCGAAATGTTTCCGATGTTCACCCGCATGAAGATGTTGCGCTCATGGGGCGGCATTGTCGACGTCACGCCTGACCGCTCGCCCATTCTGGCCAAGACACCGGTCAAGGGCCTTTACGTCAATTGCGGCTGGGGCACGGGCGGTTTCAAGGCAACGCCCGGTTCCGGCCACGTGTTCGCGCATACGATCGCTCACGACGAACCTCATCCAATCAACGCGCCATTCACCCTGGAGCGCTTCAAGACGGGGCGGCTGATTGACGAGGCCGCCGCCGCAGCCGTGGCGCACTGAGGCAGTCATGGACAGCATGCGACATTCAACACACGCCGTGCGAGCGGTGACCATGGTAGCAGCATCGCTTTGGGTAGGATTGGCGTTTGCCCAGGCCGGTTCAAGCAATCCTGCCGAACCATCTGTCGATGACGGATTGCACGGAGCCCCTCACTTTGTGCGTTATGCAAATCTGAGCAAGGAGCACCTGGCCGGCCACTGGCCGTTTACCGCCGATGAAGGCGAACTTACCTGCGTGACAACCGACGGGTTGGCATTCGCGTTTTTCAAAAGCGAGGAAGCCGAAGAGCCCTTCATGATCAGCCCGAACATGCTCATGAGCCTGATCGGTAAAATGATCACCGGCGCCAGCGGCTACATCCGGCGCGGATACGACCCGGCCAAACTTATCGAAGACCTGGAGAGGGCATATGCGGTGGCGATGGTGCGCTGCGGCCCGCCCTATGCACAATAGGAATCGACACCATGTTGCTCATCCATTGTCCTTATTGCCAGGAAGAACGGCCCGAAATCGAGTTTGCCAATGCAGGTGAAGCGCATATCGCGCGACCGGCAAACATTGCTGGTGAAAGCGAAGACGATTTCGAAAAGTTCTTCTTCGTTCGCGCCAACCCAAAGGGCGTGCACTATGAGCGCTGGCGGCACATTCACGGTTGCGCCCGGTTTTTCAACGCCGTGCGCGATACTGTCACGGACCGGTTTTTGATGACTTACAAGGCTGGAGAACCGCGTCCGGAGCTGGAACCAAAAACGGCCAAAAAGGCACCTCGCCGCACCAAGAGGAAAAGCTGATGGCGGGCTCTTACCGCATTTCCGGAGCCGGACGTCTGGTGCCGGCAAAGCAAGTCAACTTTTCCTTCGACGGCGAAAGTATGACCGGACTTGAGGGAGACACATTGGCTTCGGCGCTGCTGGCCAACGGTGTCCATTTGATGGGCCGGTCTTTCAAATATCACCGGCCGCGCGGTGTACTGTCTGCAGGTGCCGAGGAGCCCAACGCACTGGTTGGTATTTCACGCGGTGGTGGCCGCAAGACCCCGAATGTCAGGGCGACGGTTCAGGAAGTCTATGACGGCCTGCAGGCTGAATCCCAGAACCGGTGGCCATCGCTTGCGTTCGACATCAACGCGGTGAACGACCTGGCTTCACCGATGTTCTCCGCTGGCTTCTATTACAAGACTTTCATGTGGCCAAAGGCTGCGTGGAAGAGCTTGTACGAACCGAACATTCGCTCGGCGGCAGGCCTCGGTGTCGCACCCGACGAACCGGACCCTGACCACTATTCATCGCGTTATGCGCATTGCGATGTCCTGGTGATCGGCGGCGGTCTTGCCGGATTGACGGCTGCGCTTGCTGCTGCGAACGGCGGCGCGGAGGTTGTACTGTGCGACGAGCAGGCCGAGTTTGGCGGCAGTTTGAAATTCGAAACGGGAACCAGTGTTGACGGCCGGCCCGGATGGGCCTGGGCTCAGGATACCGCATCACAGTTGGCTGCCATGGCAAATGTCCGGCTGCTCAAGCGTACGACCGCGTTTGGATATTACGCACAAAACTTCGTCGCTTTGACTGAACGCGTATCCGATCACATTGCCATGCCGGCAGAGCATATGCCTCGCGAACGGCTGTGGCAGGTTCGTGCCAAGCGCGTAATCATCGCCAACGGAGCGATTGAGCGTCACATGGTCTTCGCCGGCAACGACAGGCCGGGGGTAATGCTGTCTTCGGCTGGCAGAACCTATCTAAATCACCACGGTGTAGCCGTCGGCAGAAATGTCGGCATCTATACTGCAGGTGACACCGGATATGCAGCCGCGGCCGACCTCGCCGATGCCGGCATTAACGTCGCTGCTATAGTCGATCCTCGCGACGAAATACCCGATCAGATGCGGGAAGTTGCCGCGTCCCGGGGAATTGAGCTGCTTCAGGGTCAGGCAGTTACTGCGACAACGGGTCGACTGCGGGTTTCATCGATGACCGTTGGGCAGATCAACAGTGGCGCAAAGCGGAAGATCGGCATCGACGCATTGTTGACGTCGGCCGGTTGGACGCCGTCATTGCACATGTTCTCGCAATCACGTGGCAAGGTTGCCTGGGAAGCTGACAATCAGCGGTTTGTTCCGGGACAGTATGCGCAGGACTGCATCTGCATTGGCGCGTGCGCAGGCACCGACGAGCTTGACGCATTGATAACTGAATCGCTTGCTGCAGGCGAGGCTGCGGCTAAGGAAACGGTCGGCGGCAGAACCCGGAAAATCAGGCTGAACGTTGAGAGCAACGAAAGCCGCGCCGGCGGAATGATCGGATCAGGAGAGAGCGCGGGGCCGGAAAGCACGGCCAAAGCATTCGTCGATTTTCAAAATGACGTCACCGCCAAGGATATTCGGCTGGCCGTGCGCGAGGGGATGCGCTCTATTGAGCATGTCAAGCGGTTCACAACCAATGGAATGGCGACAGATCAGGGCAAGACGTCCAATGTTCATGGTCTGGCGATTGCCGCCGAAGCATTGGGCAAGGAAATTCCTGAGGTCGGGCTGACAACCTTCCGTGCACCGTACACACCGGTCACCTTCGGGGCGATCATTTCCCATGGCCGGGGTCATCTCTTTGACGTGCTGCGCAAGACCCCCATCGATCCGTGGGAAGAGGCAAATGGTGCTGTGTTCGAGGATGTCGGAAACTGGCGGCGCGCTTGGTATTATCCGCGTGCAGGCGAAGACATGCATGCTTCGGTCAACCGCGAATGCCGGACGGTGCGTGAGGCGGCCGGTATGTTTGACGCCTCAACACTTGGCAAGATCGAGGTCGTCGGACCTGATGCGGCGAAATTCCTGGAAATCATGTACACAAACCCGTGGCAGAAGCTGGCGGTTGGGCGGTGCCGCTATGGCATCATGCTGCGGGAAGACGGGTTCATCTACGACGACGGCGTGGTGGGGCGTATCGCGGAAGACCGGTTCCATGTAACTACAACGACGGGGGGTGCGCCACGCGTCCTCAACATGATGGAGGACTACCTCCAGACGGAATTTCCTGATCTGAACGTTTGGCTGACATCGACCAGCGAACAATGGGCAGTCATCGCCGTGCAAGGTCCCAAAGCGCGCGACATCATCGCTCCATTTGTTGAGGGCATCGAACTGACCAACGATGCCATGCCGCATATGAGCGTGCGCGAAGGGAAGATTTGCGGCGTACCAACCCGGCTGTTCCGTATGTCGTTTACCGGCGAGATGGGATTCGAGGTCAATGTTCCGGCCGACCATGGTTTGGCTGTCTGGGAAGCGCTCTGGGCCGAAGGTCAAAAGCACGGAGTTTGCGCCTATGGTACCGAAACGATGCACGTGCTTCGCGCCGAGAAGGGCTACATCATCGTCGGACAGGATACCGACGGGACGGTCACACCCCACGATGCAGGCCTTGGTTGGGCGATAGGCAAGAAGAAGACTGATTTTGTCGGCATCAGAGGACTTCAGCGTGTGGATCTTGTCGCATCAGGCCGGCGCCAATTGATCGGCTTGAAAACCGCCGATCCCCAATTTGTTCTTGAGGAAGGTGCACAGATTGTCGCCGATCCCGATCAATCGGTTCCGGTGAAGATGATCGGATTTGTTACCTCATCATATTGGTCGGAAAACTGCGGTCACTCGATCGCCCTGGCTCTTGTCGAAGGCGGCAGGGACAAGATCGGTGAGAAACTGTTTGTTCCGATGCCTGATGGCACCGTCGAGGTGACCGTTACCGAACCGGTATTTGTCGATCAGGATGGAGGGCGTTTACATGGCTAACTCTGGCAAAATCGCCAGGCGGTCGGCAGCGCTGGAAGGCAGGATGGCTGCGGGATCCAATGTGCAGATCGTTCCGGCCGCCCCGGCTTACCGGTTGTCATTACGCGCGTCGGCAAAATCGGTCAATTCGCTGTCGAAGGCTGTTGGCTTGCCGCTGCCTTCGAAGCCAAAATCATCTGCTGTCAAGGCAAAGCGCTCAGCTCTTTGGCTCGGGCCGGACGAGTGGCTGATCATCGACGAAAGCGATTCAAACCCGGTAGATGCTCTGTCCAAAACAAGGATCCCGCATGCTGCCGTGGATATCTCGCATCGAAATACGGGGATTTTGGTGTCTGGATCGGCTGCCGAAGCAACTTTGTCTTCGGGATGCCCTCAGGATTTGCGCATTGGCAGCTTTCCGGTTGGCGCCTGCAGCCGCACGGTTCTCGGCAAAGCCGAAATCGTATTGTGGAGGATTGCTGAAAACGAGTTTCGGGTTGAATGCTGGCGCTCATTTTCGACATATGTGTTTGATTTTCTCGAGCTGGCAGCGCGCGACGCGGCAGCATAATCAGGCCTCGCATGCGTTGATCGATCGTCTCTCAAGCGGTAGAGCGATAGTGTTGATGCGGAGGATTGACGATTGGACGCGATTGAAAAGGCGATCCGTAGTGCCCTGCAAAAGGGCAATGCGACAGATCAGGCATTTCGCGAACGCGTTTACAAATCGGCCTTCGCCGCACTTGAACGTGCGCTTGAAGCCAGAGAATCGGTAACGGATGAAACCGCCGAGCGCCGGCGGCAAGCGCTTCGAGCGAAAATCGGCGAAATCGAATCGGAATTCATGCCAGCTGCCGAGATGGAGCGCCCCTCCGGATCAGCGGCGTCCACCGCTCCAGATGTATCGCCGTCTGATAGACTTGAAAGAGCGGGCGAGCATCCACTTGCCGAAGAACCCATTTCCAAAAGACGGCCGTTTGCGACCTTGTTCATGATCGCCCTTTTGCTGGCAGCGGTGGGCACCGGTGTATGGTGGACCTTGCAGACAGGCATTCTTGAATCCATCGAATCGAGGGATGGGCAAGTGCCGAATCCGCCGCCTGAGCTGAAAGACGAAAGCTTCCGTCCGGAGAAGTTGCCGGAGGAGGCTGATAGCGGCGTTGACAACGACATACCACGCAACTGGATCATGGTTTTCGAACCGGCGGTGTCGACGGATGTCACTGTACCTAGCGGAGCCAAGGCTGAGTTGTCGCAGCGAGACGGCGAAGACTTCCTTCGCATCAGTTCACAGGGTGGCGCCGAAGTTCTTTTCGACATCGGCGAGGGAACATTGGAGCGTATCGCCGGCGGCAAGGCCCTGTTCAGCATCTCAGCTCGCGCTCAGGAAGAGGAGATGACGCAAATCTCGGTTGCCTGCGACCTGGCTGAATTGGGAGATTGCGGCAGAAAACGCTATGAGGTTGGCGCGGCACTATCGGAGTTTCTGTTTGAGATCGAACCGCCCAATCGCGACCCTGGTGCTGCAGGGACAATCGCAATCAATCCCGACATTTCAGGTGGTGGCATGCAACTTGATATCAAGGAAATCCGGATCGCGATCACCGAGTAGTTTTGTCCGGTAACAGCGCGAGCAGATTATTCAAATGGTCTGCCTCGTGCGGTTGCTTGTCCCAGCGCAGACGGGATATCCTGGGAAACCGCATTGCCACGCCCGATTTGTGGCGCGTAGAACGATTGATACCCTCAAATGCGACTTCCAATACCAATCCGGCTTCCGGCCCGGCCCTTACCGCTCTCACCGGACCAAAGCGCTCCACGGTGTTTTCACGCACAAACTTGTCAATCTGGCGCAGTTCCTCATCGCTAAATCCGAAATAGGCCTTGCCCACCGGCACAAGCGACAGGGGCTCTGAATCGCCAGACCAAACGCCAAATGTGTAGTCGGAATAAAATCCCGATCGTTTTCCGTGTCCCCGCTGGGCATACAACAAAACGGCATCAACTACGTGCGGGTCGCGTTTCCATTTGAACCATGGTCCTTTGGGTCTGCCGGCGACATAGGTCGAATCGAGGCGCTTGAGCATGAGACCTTCTATGACCGGTTGGGGAGGATTATTGCGGGCGTGATCAAGCGCTTGCCATTCGTCGATGGCAACTGTTTCGGAAAGATCAAACCGATCTGCGGGCAGACTGCTGATCACGTCGTACAAACGTCTTCGACGCTCGCTAAGTGCGGAACTCCTGCAATCTTCCCCTCCGGCGAACAACAAATCATAGCAACGGATGAAAACCGGATAATCGCTGAGCATCTTGCTGGACACTTTCTTCCGGTTGAGCCGTTGCTGCAGATCAGAAAAAGTCCCGACACGATCTGGAGGTGTTCCGACCAGCAACTCACCGTCGATCGTCCCTTCAAAGTCGGCCGCATCAATGATATCGGGAAAGGTATTCGAGATATCGTCGCCGCTGCGCGAGTAAAGGCGTCTGATCCCGTTCGAACTGGACAGTTGAACCCTGATCCCGTCCCATTTCCACTCAGCAAGAAACTCCTTTGGGTCAAGTTTGCCCATGTCCCCGTCGTTCAGTGGGTTGGCCAGCATGACCGGCCTGAATGGAGCGGCGAACAGGTTTTCCGGTTTGCCAGTCTGCCCGGTAAGCCAGGCAAACAAATCGGCATAAGGGGGAGCCAATCCGTGCCAGATTTCCTCAATCTCGCCAATGGGCACACCACCCATCCGCGCGAGCGCCTGCTTGGCAAGACGTGACGAAACGCCGATCCGCAGTCCGCCCGTTACAAGTTTCAACGCCGCATAGCGCCCCGATGGTTCGAGGCGATCGAGTATACGGCCGAGGAGTGCCGGCCCATCGGCCCTGGAGGCCGATTGCAACAATGAAACCACTTCTCCCAATGTAGGACCGACTTGCTCGTTCGCATCGTGATCTGGCCAGGCCAGTGACACTGTCTCTGCCAGATCGCCGACAAAATCGTATGAATATGCAAAAAGCTCCGGATCCATTCTTTCAAGAATGAGGCCGCGGATGGCCGCCGGTTTGACGCCTGGAAGTTCCAGATTGCCGGTGATTGCTGCCAGCGTATAGCCGCGATCCGGGTCGGATGTTTCGCGGAAATAAGTCTCGAGCAATTGCAGTTTGCCGTTTCGGGCAGGGGTCAGCGTCAGCCGGTCGAGAAGTTCAGCGAATCTGCGCATCTTTACTCGCTTTCATCCTCGTAGCCGACAATATTCAGCGGCCGGGCAGATATCCCGTTCAGATCACACCAGCGGACCAATGCTTCTTCACGGCCGTGAGTGACCCAGATCTGCGAAGCGCCGGTTTGCCGGATTGTCTCGGTCAGCTCGCGCCAATCGGCATGGTCGGAGATGATCATGGGTAATTCAACGCCTTGCTGGCGGGCGCGCTGCCGTATCCGCATCCAGCCGGATGCATAGCAAATCAACGGATCGGCAAAGCGTCGGCTCCAGGCACCGGAAAATGCGGATGGAGAACCGAGAACCAGCTTGCCGGAGAAATCCACCTCTCCAGGCTCTACGGTTGCCGGAAGCAACGGTCCCAGATCAATTCCTTGAGACTGATAATAGGCGCAGAGATTTTCAAATGCGCCATGGATAAAGATCGGTTCGTCGTATCCGGCATCCCGAATCAGCCGGATCACCCGCTGTGCCTTGCCCAGGGAATAAGCCCCCAACAAATGCGTACGATCAGGAAATTCATCCATGGAATCAATGAGTTTTCCGATTTCCAAGCGATCATCCGGATGGATGAACACGGGAAGTCCGAATGTCGCTTCGGTGATAAACACATCGCAAATCACCGGCTCGAAAGTGGCGCAAGTCGGATCAGGGCGGCACTTGTAGTCACCGGAGGCGACAATTCTCATGCCGTTGGCTTCGATCAGAATTTGAGCCGAACCCAAAACGTGACCAGCCGGAAGGAATGTTACGCTTACGCCGTTCAAGTTGGTGGACACGCCATAGGACGCAATCTGTGTGGATGCCGCAAACCCGTCGCCATAGCGAATTCTCATGATATCCAGCGTTTCACCGGTGGCCATGACCGAGCGATGTCCCGGCCGTGCATGATCGGCGTGACCATGGGTTATGAGCGCGCGATCCACCTGCCGCACCGGATCAATGAAGAAATCGCCGAGCGGGCAATAAAGGCCCTCCGGCCTTGGATGAAGGATCTCATGCGCTTGCAATTTATTCACATTCCTCATTTTGGCTTGGCGAAATTCGGCAAGCGGATTAGGGATAGGTTGTGGAACAAATACCGAACCTTTTGCAAGCGCCAGCGCACACACTGCTGCCAGAAAGATTTTCGAACTGGTTTTCAGGGCGGGGTTGGACCCTCCGCGAGCATCAGGAAAAGCTGCTGATAGAGGCCGCAGCAGGCCAATCGTCACTTCTCATCGCACCAACTGGTGCGGGAAAGACACTTGCCGGCTTTCTGCCGAGCCTGATCGACTTGTCGCAACGCCCAAAACGCAAGCCGGGAGAGCCCTTCCGCGGCGTCCATACACTCTATGTTTCTCCGTTGAAGGCTCTGGCGGTCGACATCCACCGCAATCTGCAAATGCCTGTCGATGAGATCGGGCTGAAAATTTCACTGGAAACCCGAAGCGGCGACACACCTGTTCACAAAAGGCAACGCCAGAAACTCAATCCGCCGGACATTCTTCTGACAACGCCGGAACAGTTGGCATTGCTGATTGCAAGCAAGGAAGCCGGGCGATTCTTTGCTGGCCTGAAGTATTGCATATTCGACGAGTTGCATTCGCTGGTCACTTCAAAGCGTGGTCATTTGTTGGCGCTCGGACTGGCAAGATTGCGGTCGCTCCAACCCGAGATCCAGACAATCGGACTGTCGGCAACGGTGGCCGATCCTCAATCGCTGTGCAGATGGTTGGTGCCGCAAATCACCCGAAATGCCAAAGCCCGCTTGATTACTGTGCCCGGTGGTGTGAAGCCAGAAATCGCCATTTTGGATTCGGCAAACAGGGTTCCGTGGTCCGGCCATTCAGCGCGTTATGCCGTGTCTGATATTTACCGGGCAATCCTTGCACACAAAACAACCCTCCTGTTCGTTAATACCCGCAGCCAGGCCGAGTTGCTGTTCCAGGAGTTATGGCGGGCCAATGATGACAATCTGCCCATCGCGCTGCACCATGGTTCGCTAGACGCAGGCCAGCGCAGGCGGGTTGAAAAGGCGATGGAGGCAAACAGCCTTCGCGCTGTCGTCGCGACTTCAACGCTCGATCTGGGCATCGACTGGGGCGATGTTGATCTTGTCATTCATGTGGGCGCGCCCAAGGGCGCAAGCCGCCTTGCTCAACGCATCGGGCGATCAAATCACCGAATGGACGAGCCCAGCAAGGCTATTCTGGTTCCCGCCAATCGTTTTGAGGTTCTGGAGTGCCGGGCCGCGCTGGAGGCAAGTACGGCCGGTGCGCAAGACACGCCGGCCTTGCTCGATGGCGCCATCGATGTGCTTGCCCAACATGTGTTGGGTACCGCGTGCGCCGGACCGTTTCATGCTGACGAACTTTATGGCGAAATCACCACAGCCCAACCCTATTCGAAGCTCGATCGAAAGACGTTCGACCGGGTTATTGAATTTGTCGCGACCGGTGGCTATGCGCTCAAGACGTACGAGCGTTATGCCCGCATACGCAAAACATCCGATGGCCGCTGGCGCATATCAAACCCTCGTGTCGCCCAGCAGTACCGGCTCAATGTCGGTACCATAATAGAGGCTCCGATGTTGAACGTGCGCCTGACCCGCCAGCGCGGCAAAGGTGGCAATGTCCGCGGCGGCCCGGTCCTGGGCAAGATCGAAGAAACCTTTCTGGAAGCATTGAGTCCGGGTGACACGTTTCTGTTTGCCGGCAAGGTTCTTCGGTTCGAGGGAATTCGGGAGAACGAGTGCTACGCATCCAGTGCCCCGGGTGTTGACGCTAAAGTGCCCTATTATGCGGGTGGAAAATTCCCGCTTTCGACCTACCTGGCCGATACTGTCCGCAAGATGCTGGCCGAGCCTGGCCGATGGCAGTCGCTGCCACCACAGGTCTCCGGTTGGCTCAAACTGCAGCAGCAGTTTTCAGCGTTACCGGCCCGGGATGAACTTTTGGTTGAGACCTTTCCCCGTGCTGAGCGCTACTACATGGTCATGTATCCGTTCGAAGGCCGGCTGGCGCACCAGACACTTGGCATGCTGCTGACCAGGAGGCTCGAGCGCGCTGGCGCGCGGCCATTGGGCTTTGTGGCCACAGACTATGCCCTCTCGGTGTGGGCGCTGCGCGATATCGGCCGCATGTTTCGCAGCGGTGAATATCCACTTCGCGAACTTCTCGATGAGGACATGCTTGGCGACGATCTCGAAGCCTGGCTGGCGGAGAGCTGGCTTTTGAAACGTACATTCCGCAATTGCGCCCTGATTGCCGGACTGATCGAAAAGCGTCACCCGGGCAAAGAGAAAACGGGTCGGCAAATGACCGTGTCGGCTGATCTGATTTATGATGTGCTGCGCAGCCATGAGCCGGATCACATTCTGCTGCAGGCAACCCGCACAGATGCAGCGGCCGGGCTGCTCGATGTGCGCCGCCTGGCTGAAATGTTGTCGCGCATTCCAGACCGAATCGTGCATAAGGATCTAAATGAGATTTCGCCGCTTGCCGTTCCGGTGATGCTGGAAATCGGCAAGGAATCGGTTGTCGGCAGCGCCAATGATGCACTTTTGGAAGAATTGGTGATGGAAATGGACGAGCTTGTGGGTTCGCAATGACCAGTGCGCAGGCCCAAGAAACTGGCAGTGAGCGGACCGGCATATTCCCAATTGAGGTCGCCGGGGTAGAAGTTCTATGCGACTGGCGGGGCGCAGCATATGTGCCCAATCACAGGCTGCTGACCATCTCCGATCTTCATTTTGAGAAAGGATCGTCATTCGCCAGGCGCGGGTCCTTTGTGCCTCCTTACGATACGCATGAGACGCTTGGCCGTGTCGCACGGATTGTCGAAGATTATGATCCGGCAGTCGTTGTCTGCCTGGGGGACAGTTTTCACGATGACAACGGTCATGATCGCATCCCTGACGAAATTTTCAAAGACATTGTCCGTTTGGAAGATGGCCGGGATTGGTGCTGGATTTCCGGCAACCACGACCCATCCGCCCCATCGAAGTTGCCGGGATTTTCCGCTGACGAGCTCGCAATTGGCGGGTTGGTATTTCGTCACGAGCCCCATGCAGACAGTGCCGCAGGAGAGATATCGGGTCATCTTCACCCGGCCGCGCGCATATTTCGCCGTGGGCGTACCGTGCGCCGTACCTGCTTTGCGTGTGACCGAAACCGGCTCATCATGCCGGCTTTCGGAGCCTTCACTGGTTCTTTGAATGTGCTGGCACCGGCATATGAATCACTGTTCGACTGGCCTCGGATGCAGGCTCTTTTGCTCGGCGACAGGCGAATTTATCCCATTCCGGCAACGCATCTGGTTCCCGACCGCTCGTGTGTGATCAAGGAGAAATCCCGCCATCGCGCGTGATTGGCAATGATGCTTGTGAGAGGAGGGCTTTCGGCATCTCCGATCAATCCCGGCGGAAGATAATGCGCCCCAGCCAACCGATCAGCATTGCGATGAGTACGGCTCCCACCCCATAGAAGAAGCTGTAGCTGTGGGCGGCCTGATAGATTGCGTCTTCCAGTCCTGACTTCAAGATCAGCAGCGGTGCGGAAGTCTCTTTCAGGAAGACGCCGTTCTTGAACAGAAATGCGCGCGCGCGGTGCGTGCCAACCGGGACATTGGGCGGCAGGGACAGCGTAGCTCGAAACAGGCTCTGGGATAGAAACTGGACGCCGCCAATTCGCTCGCTGTAGAGACCGGAAACCCGCTTTCGCTCCCTGAGCGCTTCGCTGAACTCGGACGCGCCGAACGTGCCACTTTCAGACTTGAGATGAATGTTGTTGATGCCAAGCGACAGGCGCGAAAAACTCTCACTGTCCGTGATGTCCTGCATCGCACGGGTCGTCGCAAGCGAATAGGAAATAGGCACGTTCTGGAACGTCTGCGAACGGCGGTTGATCCACACGCCGAAAACACGCTCCTTGCGGCGGACGACCGTTGCTGCCGCAGGTCCCTGCAGAACCACAATCACGTCATACCTGCCCTGACGTGCCAGCAGTGGATCGGCGTTGTCCAGCGCTCCGAATATGGTCAGGTCGGCGCCGCTGAAATCAGCGGTGATGGCAATCCTATCCGTCGACAGGCCGACCTCGATGCTTTCCGGATCTGCCGGCTGGGCAACTGCTATACCGGCCCACAGAACGGCAAGGAGTATTAGGCTTGCGAAGCGGCTCATCACGCGACCCCCGCAAGCGAGATCGAGTAAAGGTCTGCGGGTTCCACGAACAGATCGAATGCCAATCTGAGTGCCACCGCGAGCACAAGAAGCGCCAGCAATGCCCGTAACTGCTCACCTCGCAGGCGCTGGCCCGCCTTTGCGCCATATTGCGCACCTGCGACACCTCCCAGCATCAGAAGCACCGCCAGAACAACATCAACAGTCTGATTGGTCGAAGAGTGAATGATCGTGGTGAAGGCGGCTACGAATATGATCTGAAACAGGGAAGTTCCGATAACGACATTTGTCGGCACCTTCAACAGATAGATCAGCGCCGGAACCATGATGAACCCGCCGCCGACGCCCATTATCGATGCGAGAAATCCTATGACCGCACCCAACGCTAGCACCGGAATCACACTGACAAACAGCTTCGACGCCCGGAACCGCATCTTGAAGGGAAGCCGGTGGATCCAGTTATGCTGGCCAGGTTTTTTCAGACTTGCCGTTTGCCCGCTCTTGGCTTTCTGTAATGCCCGGACGCTTTCGACCAGCATCAGGCCACCGACAATACCCAGAAAGCCGACATACATCAGTGAAATGATCAGATCGAGCTGGCCAAGTTCCCGCAACAACGCGAAAATGTACACGCCTATGGTCGATCCGAATATCCCCCCAATGAGCAGCACGGTTCCAAGCTTGAAATCCAACGTGCCTCGTCGCATATGCGCCAGCGCACCGGAAAATGATGACGCGATGACCTGGTTGGCCCCCGTTGCAACCGCCACTGCCGGCGGGATGTTGTAAAAGATCAGGAGGGGGGTGATGAGGAAGCCGCCACCAACGCCGAACATTCCCGACAGGAAACCGACTGCTGCGCCCATGGCCAGCAGAACGAACATGTTGACCGACAATTCGGCGATCGGGAGATATATACCCACCCGTGGACCCGGCTTTCGAAATCGAGCAAATGTCTAGACCGTTTCCACCGAATATTGAATCGTTTGACCGCCGGTAATCTGCGCGCTGGCCAGGCGCGTACGGCGACGTGGCGCGAGCACCACGAGACCGGACGCAACGCTGCCAGCGTGCGGAGAACCAAGGTCAGACGGTTGCGGTTTCCGGTTCGAAATCAACCCATTGCGTATGATGGCTTGGGTGTCTTTTTCGTTTCTGCCACGTCGAAATCCTCGCCCGATGCCCCGGCATCGCGCTGCGGTATTCTCCTCGCACAAACAAAAATTCCATCCCATCAAACCGCTCCAATATTCGGTGGAAACGCTCTAGAGAACAGAGAAACTGATCTGCAATTTCTCATGCGCCGATATAAGCTGGCTGTCAAATATTGACCGCTATCAAAGTGAACAAAATGGGCCCTGCGGTCCCGTTTTTATCTCAGGAACCCGAATTTTACTGGTTTTTGCTCAAGAGCGCTTTGACCAGGGCCTCGTCAACTTCGCCGGTTGCGGCCATGCCATTGTCCTTCTGGAACGCCGCGATGGCTGCCTTGGTCTTGGCTCCCATCACTCCATCAGCCGGTCCGGCGCTGTAGCCATTGTTGTTTAATATGGCCTGGATGTTGCGGACTGCCTTTTTGACATCAACGCCAGCAGTTTTGGCGCCGTCTTCTTTCCATTCAGCCGGCACAACAACCGAGTTGACTGCTTCGTCAATCGGTTTTGCCTTCCACAACTCGACTGAAGCCCGCGCCTTGGACAGTTGCTCCGGACGCAGCGCATTGGCAATCTCATCACGCTTGCTTCCAGCATCCTTGTCGCCTGTTTTCGCGGCAAGCGCGAACCACTTGTAAGACGCCTCCAGATCCTGCTCCATCCCGACACCCTTGGCTGAAAGGATGCCGAGATTGAACTGGCTGTCTTTGACACCAAGTTCTGCGGCTTTCTCAAACCAGCGCGCGGCTGCTTCGTTGTCGGGCTGGCCGCCTGCACCCATCGCGAAGAGAACTGCCAAATTGTGCATTGCGCTGGCATTTCCCTGCTCAGCAGCCAGCTGGTACCATGTCATCGCCTGGGTGGGATCGCGCTCAAGGCCGAGACCCTTTTCGTGGAAGTTTCCAATCCGGTACTGCGCAGGCGCAAATCCAAGATCTGCGGATGCCTGGTACCATTTGGCAGCTTCGGCCAGATCAGACTTAACGCCTCGTCCTTCAGCATATCTGTTGCCCAGCTCATAAAGAGCCTTGGCATCGCCAGCCTGGGCCGCCTCGCGCAGCGCGACCGGACCGGCCTCTACCGGAACCGCGGCGATTGTGGCCTTGGGCGCCGCCGCGACCGTTATTTCGTTGTTTGTGCTTTTTTCGATCGCTGGCTCGGCAGGCACATCGGCGTTTTCGTTCAACGCAGCGCTACCAGCATCAATCGGTTTCACTTCTGCGGGCAACGGGGCCGGTGGTTCTGTTGTCTCAACCACCCTCACAGCCGGATTGGCCTCGATCTCTGCGGTCGGCTGGTTCTCATCAAGGGTGGGATCCGCAGTCATCTCCACCGGTTTGGCTTCTTCATCGGCCGCAGGAGCCGTTACAGCTACTTCAGCCGGCTCAGATCCTCCAAGAAATGCTTTGCCCAACTGGACCCCGGCTAACGCAATTAGCAGCACACTGGCGCCGATCAGGATCGGCTTGCGCTTCTTCTGAAGGGCGCCCATGACGTTGAAACGGGCGCTTGACCGGCCGGTTTCCGTTCTGATCCGGTTGGATTCAGCCTCAGCAGCGGCGGCTTGCGCAGCACGCCTTGCGGCAGCAATGAAATCGGATTTGGCCGGATCCACGCCCTGGCCCGGTGCGCCGCCGTTCTTTTCTTCCTTGACGCGAGCCATGATCGAACCGAGATCCGGCGCGCCGGAGCCGGGCTCAAGTGGAGTGTTCGCATCGTAGGATTGATCTTCTTCGCCTGTCGCCTGCTCTGCTGATTGGGCCGGTAGACCGTCAGCTTCGGCGGTCATCTCGGGTGGCGCGGTCCGGCCCTTCAAGGCCCGGGTCAGGCCACCAAGCATGGATTTCTTTGTCGAGCCTGCGCCGTGCTGCTCAACTTCGAGGGGCTCTTCTGCACCCGTTTCAGCTGCCCATGCGGCGGCTTCGGCAGGCGTGGATGAACCAACTCCGTCTTGGTACTGGGCATCCACATTCTGATTTTCCATCCCGAAGTCCGCATGGGACGGCTCGATTGCCGGCGCATTCGACAATTCCGGCACCGGCTGTGAGACGTGAGCTTTTTGCTCACCTCCACCGGTCTGCAGTTGCATCGAAGCAGCCTCCAGGGATCCAAGCCGGTCGACAACCTTCAGCAGCGTGTCGTGGATGGCTTCGAACGTCCGGTTGTTCCGTTCATCGGAAGTCCGCGTGAGTTCTTCGAGTGACTTTAGATCCTTGGCCAGCGCCGCCGCAGCCTGATCGTCTGCCGGTCCCGTCGGCAGGGAAAGAATGGCCTGCTCGGCCGCTTCCCTGGCGGCGGTCAGGATCTGTTCGCGAGTTGAGGCAAGAGAATGCTCAATTTCCTGAATTCTTGGAGAAAGATCAGCTTGCTCGGGAATGACGGTATCCGGTCTCTCAAGATAGCTGGTCAGATTGGCAACCTGGCTTTCAAGATTGCTGATGAGGTCGGCATTGATCGAACTTGCCGCTGGTGCAGTGCTGTCCAGCCGCTTGGTGATGTCGGCCAGGCGCGCTTCCAGGTTTTGCAGCCCCGCTTCATCGGATTTGCGGTTGACCGTCGATTCAAAGTGCAAGGCCAGTTCGTTGAAACGGGCATCCATCGCGCGGATGATGGCATCGCTCTCACCCGGGTTTGATTCTCTGGCGCTGGAATTTTTCGCTACCGCATCAAGCCTTGTCTCGAGATCCTCGATGAGTGCCCGGCCTTGTTGTTCATTGGTGTCTTGGTGACGCTCAAGCACCGCGACGAGATGCTCGTAACGTTCCTCGAGATCGCGAAGCGCGGACGTCGGTTCCGATTGCAATGCCCCGGCGTCCACCTTGCTCGCCAGATCGGATATTTGCGCCGCGAGGCGCTCCACGGCATCTGGCGACGATCCGGAATTTTGCGCAATGTTTTCGACCCGTTCCGCAAGTCCGCTTATTCGATCGAGCAGGTCGGCATTGGGCTGGACCTCCATGAGCTCGTCGATCTGTTGGGCGAGCGAAGTAATTCTGGCCTCAATTCGCTCCAGCGGTTCGGTATTCGGCACCGCTGCCTGGACCGATACCGATGACGCGACAATTGCCCGCGTTATTTCATCAAGGCGTTGTTCGATCATTTCGTAATGCTGGGTAGAAACCGGGTCTTGCTTTTGTGTCAGGTGCTCAACCGCGCTCGCCAGAACCTGCAGCTTGCTTTCCAATGATTCCATCGGCAATGAGCTGGGCAGCGCTTTCACGGCGGCGCCGATATCCTCAAGCCTGTCCGCCAGCGCTCTAAATTCCGGATCAGCCGCCAAATCCGGAGCGTTCGGGCCGGGACTCCACTGCCGGTCGATTTCTTCCCACCTTTGTGACATCTGCTGAATGGAATCCTCGCGCGCCAACGCGCCAAGTGCACGCTTGACCTCTTCGAGCTCGGCCCGGAGCATGTCGATGCCACTATCGTCAGAGCGCTGAGACAATGACCGGACATTTTCGGTAAGTCGCTGGATATCGTCACTCAAGTTGATTTTGTCGTGACCTGATTGGGCTGCTGTCAACGCGCCCAGTGCGTGCTTGACCTCGTCGAGCTCGGCTCGAAGCAGGTTGATGCCACCATTTTCAGAACGCTGCGACAATGATCTGACGCTATCGGAAAGCCGTTGGATTTCGCCGCTCAGGTCATTCGCATCGTACCCTGATTGCGCTGCCCGGTAGGTTTCCGCAATGTCAGAGCGCAGCGCATCGAATTCACGATGCAGCCCGGAAGTCATCTTGTTTTGAAGTTCGTCTCGCAACTCTTTCAGTTCTATGGCAATCGATTCGACAGCGGCGACATTCTTCTCTTGCATGCGCGCAAATTCAATGTCCTGCGCAAGTGTTTTGAACGATGAGGCCGATGGCATGCCGTCGCCGGCCTGGCGAGCCTGATTCCCACCAGACGGCAGATCGCTTTCTGTTGCCAGATTGCGAAATTTGCTTGCCAGGTCTCGCGAACCGGCGCTTTCGTGGCGGTAATGTGACTTGTCGGACGCTCCGCCAATTTTCTCCTCTAGGCCACGTAAAGTGCGGTCTAGATCATCAAGCGATGTACGCGGACGGCGCTGCCGCCCCTCATTGATGGAATCCAGATAGGATGTTTTTTTGCGCATCGACACGTCCATTCGCCAATCCCGGCCTGATATCGGGCCGTTCAAGATATTTTCAGGATGTGATTCGCTGCAATATCCGACTACAAACCGGGAGCAACGTGGCGTAGTTCCGCCGATCTCCTGAATCAATCAACCGCGTGAAACGCAGAACAATGTGGCCACGAGTGAAAGACGGGCCCACATTCCCCCAAACGTAGTAAACAAGGCGTTAACCAATCTGCCTTGGGACGCTGTAAATCACGATTTACTCAATTGAAGATTACGTCCAGCAGCGAGATACTGTCTTCGGTTGTTGCCGTGGCACAACTCGACCCGTCGTGATCGATCATTGCGGTATCGCTTCGAAACATTCGGAAAACTTAGCGGCAAACCGGTGATTTGTGAGCAGCTGCTCGTTGTTTCACGAAGTATCAAACTTTGGTTTCGACCGTCTTTTTTGTTGAATTCCTGTTCATTATCCTCCATATGGCGCTTACGTAAACGTAAGAACGTGACGCAGATCCGTTTTGCGAGCGAACTTGACACACGAAATTCAGCATTTGCGAAGCAGAGATCGGGCGGGCCTTGGAGGCTGAGCCGCGACCTATTTCGGAAGGACGATGACATGAACATGCAGGGAGCCGTTGCTGCGGCTGAAAATGACCTGGCAGGCCAGGACGAAAAATTGTACCGCATTGGCCAAATGGCCAAGCAGTTTGGCGTGACATTGCGGACACTTCGATTTTACGAAGACAAGGGCCTGATCAGCCCCAAGCGGGTCGGAACCACGAGGCTTTATTCACACCGGGACAAAGCCCGTCTGCAACTCATTTTGCTGGGGCGAAAGATTGGATTTTCCCTGCGGGATGTGAAGCAGATGATGGATTTGTATGATCCGAAGGGCAGCAATATCCGTCAACTCAAAGTGACATTGGAAAAATCGGAGCGTCAACTTCTGCGGCTTAAAAAACAGCGCGATTCGATTGAAGAAGCGATTGGCGAATTGACGGCCGGGATCGAGGTGGTGCGCAATCGGTTGAATCAGGCGGTTTCTGGAGCTTCTTAGGTAAAAATTCGCGAAAATTTTGCCATCAGCAAAAATTGACGTTTACGGAAACGTCAATTTTTGTTATGCGCAATAACAACAGCTTGCGCCTGTCGTTTGCAATCGAGGCGATGGGCATCGGATCATCCCCGGAGGAATAGAAATGCCGAACTACGAGGCACCAGTTCAGGACACCTTATTCGTACTCAACGACGTTCTCGGATACGAGCGATACAGCAATTTGCCCGGCTTCTCGGACGCGACGCCGGATGTTCTTGAGGCAATCCTGAATGAAGGTGCAAAGTTCTCGGAGAATGTGCTGCATCCACTCAACCGGGTTGGTGATGAACAGGGCTGCACCAGGCACGATGACGGCTCGGTGACGACGCCGGATGGTTTCCTTGATGCCTACAACCAGTATCGCGAGAACGGATGGCTGGGTTTGGCGGTGCCAGATGAATTCGGCGGACAAGGCCTCCCCTATACCGTTCACACGGCGGTGGCCGAATACATGATTTCCGCCAATCTGGCGTTGATGATGTATCCCGGCCTGACCCAGGGCGCCATCGCGGCCATTATTGCGCACGGCAGTGAAGAGCAAAAGCGGACCTGGCTGCCGAACATGGTCGACGGTATCTGGACAGGGACAATGAATCTGACCGAACCGCATTGCGGCACCGACCTGGGTCTTCTCCGCACCAAGGCGGTGCCGGCAGCCGATGGGTCCTACAAGATTTCCGGCCAGAAGATTTTCATCTCCGCCGGCGAACACGACATGTCGGAAAACATCATACATCTTGTGCTCGCACGGATTGAAGGGGCACCGGAGGGTGTGAAGGGAATTTCACTGTTCATCGTGCCGAAGTTCAATCTCAACGAACAGGGCGAACCATCGGAGAGTAACGGTGTTTCATGCGGTTCAATCGAGGAGAAGATGGGCATTCACGGCAATGCAACCTGCGTGATGAATTACGACGATGCGACAGGTTATCTCATTGGCGAGGAAAACGGTGGCCTGAAGGCCATGTTCACCATGATGAACGAGGCGCGCCTGGGCGTGGGGCTGCAGGGGTTGTCCATGTCTGAGGCGGCTTATCAAAACGCTGTCACCTACGCCCGCGAACGGCTGCAGGGCCGTTCCATTTCTGGCGTCAAAGAGCCTGAGAAGAAGGCCGACCCGATTATCGTTCACCCCGACGTACGCCGAGTACTGATGACGCTGCGCGCCTTCAATGAAGCCAGCCGCGCCTTGATTTTATGGACGGCGATCAAATCCGACCTTGCCCACCGTTCCGGCGATGAAAAAGAGCGCGAAGACGCCGAAGATCATATGGGTTTGATGACACCGATCATCAAAGGTGCGCTCACCGACAAAGGCTTTGATAATGCAGTGATGGCGCAACAGCTTTATGGCGGTCACGGCTATATCGAAGAATGGGGCATGAGCCAGTATGTTCGCGATGCCCGCATCACCATGATTTACGAAGGCGCGAATGGCATTCAGGCGCTTGACCTTGTCGGCCGGAAACTTCCGGCCAATGGCGGGCGCGCGATCACGGCCTTTTTCAAGGAAGTCGGCGATTTCTGCGAAGAAAATCGCAGCGACGAGAAGATGGCGCCCTTCACCAAGGCATTGAAAAAAGGACTGAACGATTTGCAGGCGGCCACGATGTGGTTCATGCAAAATGCGATGAAGGAACCGGACAATGCCGGCGCCGGTTCCACCGATTTTATGCACCTGTTTGGACTGGTTTCACTGGGCTACATGTGGGGCATGATGGCCAAGACCGCTCAACAAAAGCTGGCAGAGGGATCGAACGGTTCGGCCGAGTTCCATGAAAACAAGCTGATTACAGCGCAGTTTTTCATGGAACGGATGATGCCGGAAACCGCCACCCACCTGTCGCGAATCCAGACGGGAGCACAATCGATGATGGCGCTTTCCGCCGACGCATTTTAAGTTGAAGAAAGCGCCAATCGAACTGCAATCCCGGAGCACTTGATGACCACCCATCCGTCGGAAGTTCTCGATCTGCCAAATCCGTCCTGGATGGATGATGAACTGCACATGCTCGCGGACATGAGCCGTAAGTTCTTTGAGGCTGAGGTCATTCCCGACTATGACCGGTTCGAATCGCAGGAAATGGTGGACCGCGCGGTTTGGGAAAAATCCGGACAGGCTGGTCTTTTGTGTGCATCAATGCCGGAGGAACACGGCGGCGCCGGCGGAACCTATGCTCATGAGGCCGTGATTACCGAGGCTCTTGGCCATGCCGGGGGTGACGGCTTTGGGCTATGCCTGCACAATTCGATCGTCGCGCCCTATATCCAGCATTATGGTTCTGACGAACAAAAAAAGCGTTGGCTGCCGAAAATGGCCTCCGGCGAATTGATCGGGGCCATAGCGATGACCGAGCCGGCAGCGGGCTCCGATCTGCAAGGGGTGAAAACCACGGCCAAACGCGATGGCAATCATTTTCTCATCAACGGTTCCAAAACATTCATCACCAACGGCCAACACGCCAATCTGATCATCGTCGTCGCCAAAACTGATCCTTCGGCCGGCGCCAAGGGAACGACGCTGATGGTGGTGGAGACGGATGAGGTTGAGGGATTCGAGCGTGGCCGCAACCTCGACAAGATCGGTCTGAAATCCAACGACACGTCGGAGTTGTTCTTCAACGACGTTCGCATTCCGGCTTCCAACATGCTCGGGCATGAAGAAGGACAGGGCTTTGTTCAACTCATGCAGCAACTGCCGCAGGAACGGCTACTGATCGCCAATCAGGCAATGGCGATGATCGAACGCGCACTTGCGGTAACCATCGACTATGTCAAGGAACGCAAGGCATTTGGTAAAGCTGTCATGGAGTTCCAGAATACGCAGTTCAAACTGGCCGAACTCAAATCGGAAGCGACGATGATGAAGGCGTTTATCGACAATTGCGTCGGCCAGCACATCAAGGGTGAACTCACTTCAACCACCGCGTCGATGGCAAAATATCTGTCTTCCGACTTGCAGTGCAAGGTTGTTGATGAATGCCTGCAGCTCCACGGCGGGTACGGTTACATGAACGAATATCCGATCGCCCGCATGTTCCGCGACGCGCGGGTTCAGCGCATCTATGGCGGCACAAACGAGATCATGAAACTATTGATCGCGAGGAGCCTGTGAGCGAGCCCATGACATCCGGGAAAGTCGGCAAGGCCTTTGAGGCGGTCCGGTTTGATCCGAAATCGGCGCCACCATCGGCCCGCTGGATGGGTATGGAGCTGGTCGAGCACGATGCGGAGCGGATGTACTCGAAGCTGACCTTCGATCCGAAGCCGGAAATGGTCAATTTTGGCGGAGTACTGCAAGGCGGGTTCCTGTCCGCGATGCTGGACGACGCGATGGGTTTCAATTGCTTCATCTCGATGAAAATGAAGAACAACCAGGCTACCATCGATCTGCATACGCATTATTTCAAGGCTGTACCGCTTGGCCCTGTCACCGTGGAGGCATGGGTGGTGCGGACTGGAAAATCAGTCGCCTTCCTGGAAGCGAAGCTCTACGATCAGGCTGGAGAGTTGGCGGTTCGCGCCACGTCGAGCACCAAGCTCAGGCCGTTTGTGCCATCGGAACGGAATACGGGTAAGAGGTAATGGCTGAGTTTTCATTGCGCTGTTTTGCCGAAAGCGGCAACGCCTACAAAGCGGCGTTGATGCTGGAGTTGTGCGGCGCTGACTGGCAGCCCGAAGGGGTTGCATTTTTTTCAGGTGAAACCCGGAGCGCAGAGTATCGCGAACTCAATGTCATGGGCGAGGTCCCGGTTCTCATCCATCATCGCGAAGACGGCGACCTGACCATCAGCCAGTCAGGGGTCATTTTGATCCATTTGGCCAAGCGATTCGGCCGGTTTGGCGCCGAAACAGAAGATGAAGAGCGAGATATTCTCCGCTGGATATTGTTCGACAATCACAAATTGACCGGCAACCTTGCAGCAGCGCGTTTCATGTACAAATTTCTGAAGAAAACCGATGATCCGGCAACGAAGTTTCTGCTCGACCGAACCGCAGGCGCCATGAAAATCCTGAACACCCATTTAGCTGACAGGCAATGGGTTGCTGCGGACCGGGCGACTATCGCAGACTTGTCGCTGTGCGGCTATCTTTTCTGGCCGGAACACATCGATGCGGATTGGAGCGATTATCCCCACATGAACGCATGGCTTGATCGAATAAGGGCACTGCCGGGCTGGAAAATGCCGGAAGATCTGATGCCATCCGGAATGAACTGAACGACCAACTACCCGTATAGAGCGGGATAACCAGGAGATGCAAAATGGCTGACGCCTATATCTACGACGCCGTTCGGACACCGCGCGGGCGAGGCAAGAAAGATGGTTCACTTCACGAGGTACCAACCGCACGCCTGGGCGCAAAAGTGCTTGAAGCGATCAGGGACCGTAACGGACTTGATACCGCACATGTTGACGACATCATCTTCGGTTGCGTTGACCCGGTCGGCGAAGCTGGCGGCGTGGTGCCGCGCGCTTCAGCCTTTGAGGCCGGATACGACTTGAAGGCTCCCGGCATCCAAGTGTCCCGTTTCTGTGCCTCTGGCCTGGACGCAATCAATCTCGGTGCAGCCAAGATCGCCCATGGTTCGGACGATATTGTGGTTGCTGGTGGTGTGGAGTCCATGTCTCGGGTCGGCATGGGCGCCTCAGGCAGTGCCTGGGCGATGGATCCTTCAATCGGCCTGCCGGGCTGGTTCATGCCTCAGGGCGTTTCGGCTGATCTGATCGCCTCAAAACACGGATTTTCACGCGATGATGTCGACGCCTATGCCGTCGAAAGCCAAAATCGCGCCGAGAATGCCTGGAAGAGCGGTTACTTCAAGAATTCGGTCATCGAGGTAAACGACCAAAACGGCATGACCATCCTCGACAATGACGAGCATATGCGTCCCGGCACCGACATGCAGTCGTTGGCGTCGCTCAATCCTTCTTTCGTCATGATGGGCGAGATGGGCGGTTTCGATGCGGTGGCTGTGCAGCGCTATCCGGAACTCGAAAGCGTCAATCATGTTCATCACGCCGGCAATTCATCCGGCATCGTCGACGGTGCTGCTGCAGTGCTGATGGGTTCGAAAGAAGGTGGCAAGTCGATGGGTTTGACGCCGCGGGCGAAGATCAAGGCGTTTGCCAATATTGGCTCGGAACCGGCGATTATGCTGACCGGTCCGGTGGACGTCACCGAAAAACTGCTCAAGCGGGCCAATATGAAGCTTGAGGATATTGATCTGTTCGAGCTCAACGAGGCATTTGCCTCGGTGGTACTGCGCTACATGCAGGCCTTCGACATCCCGCACGACCGGATCAACGTCAACGGCGGCGCAATTGCCATGGGGCACCCGCTTGGCGCGACAGGCGCGATGATTTTCGGCACCGTACTTGATGAAATGGAGCGCCGCGATCTCAACACCGCCCTGGTGACGCTTTGCATTGGCGCCGGCATGGGCACCGCCACGATTATCGAACGGATTTGACAATCAGACAGTCTCACCGCGTTTGCCGTCCGGCAGGGCGGCTTGCACAGGTGTGAGCGTTAAGGACGCGAGAAAACGATGAGCAACTATAAAAATTTCACAGTCGAAACGGACAAGGACGGCATCGCACTGGTCACCTGGGATTCGCCCGGAAAATCGATGAATGTCTTCACCGAAGAGGTGATGGACGAGATAGACCAGATCATCGATCAGGTCGTCGCCGACGAAGGCATCAAGGGTGCAGTCGTCACTTCGGGTAAATCCACTTTCTCAGGTGGTGCCGATCTGACGATGCTCAACAACATGTTCGAGACGATTGAACGCGAGCGCGCCAAGGATCCGAAGAAAGCAGTCAAGATGCTGTTCGACGGCGCAGGCAGGATGTCGTGGCTGTGGCGCAAGCTTGAGACCTGCGGCAAGCCTTGGGTTTCGGCGATCAACGGAACCTGCATGGGCGGTGCGTTTGAACTGTCGCTCGCCTGCCACGCCCGCGTCGCAGCAGACAGCGACAAGGTCAAAATGGGCCTTCCGGAGGTCAAAGTCGGCATCTTCCCGGGCGCAGGTGGCACGCAGCGTGTGCCGCGCATGGCCGATACGCAAGCCGCACTGCAGATGCTGACAACCGGCCAGACCCTGGTGCCGAAAAAGGCCAAGTCCATGGGGTTGATCAACGAGATCGTGCCGGCCGACCAGCTGATTGAAGCTGCAAAAAAGCTGATCAATGACGGGCTCGACTCGGAACAGCCTTGGGACAAGAAGGGCTTCAAATCGCCAGGCGGCAAGGTGTATTCGCCGGCAGGTGCCAACCTCTGGCCAGCGGCAACCGCCATTCTGCGCAAGCAGACATACGGAAATTATCCGGCAGCAACCGCGATTGTGAAATGCGTTCATGAGGGATTGCAGGTGCCGATCGACACTGCCTTGCTCATCGAACAACGCTATTTCACCGAGATTCTGCAAACGACCGAAGCCCGCATGATGGTGCGTTCGCTGTTCATTTCATTGCAGGAGATTAACAAGGGCGCGCGCCGCCCGGCCGGCATCGAGCCCACCAAATTCTCCAAGGTCGGCGTCGTTGGCGCCGGTTTCATGGGTGCCGGCATCGCCTATGTCACCGCCAAGGCAGGCATTCCGGTCATGCTTTTGGACCGCGATATGGAAGCCGCTGAAAAGGGCAAGGCGCATTCTGCAGGCCTGATGGACGGTCTGATCAAGAAGGGCCGGGCCACCGAAGACAAGAAGCAGGCATTGTTGTCGATGATCACGCCGACGGCGGATTACTCCGATCTGGATGGATGCGATCTTGTCATTGAAGCAGTGTTTGAAGATTCGGAGATCAAGAAAACGGTCACCGAAAGCACCGAAGCCGTGCTGGCTGACGATGCGATTTTCGCCTCCAATACATCGACAATCCCGATTACAGACCTGGCCGGGAATTCGAAGCGTCCGGACCAGTTCATCGGCATCCACTTCTTCTCGCCGGTTGACCGGATGATGCTGGTCGAGATCATCCTGGGCAAGAAGACTGAGGACAAGGCTTTGGCGGTGGCCATCGACTATGTGCGCGCCATCAACAAGACGCCTGTCGTCGTCAACGACACACGCGGTTTTTACGTCAATCGCTGTGTGCTGCGTTACATGTCCGAGGCGTATCACATGCTGACGGAAGGTGTGCCTGCACCGATGATCGAGAATGCCGCCAAAATGGCGGGCATGCCGGTCGGTCCGTTGGCACTCAACGACGAGACCGCCATCGACCTGTCGCAAAAGATCATGCGCCAGACGATTAACGATCTCGGCGAAAACTCCGTCAATCAGGAGCATATGGCACTGGTCGACACGATGGTTGAGAAACATGGCCGTCTCGGGCGCAAAAACGGCAAGGGTTTTTATGACTACCCGGCCAAACCTGCCAAGAAACACCTGTGGCCCGGTCTGGTTGATCTGTACCCGCAACAGGATCCGGATTCCGTTGACATCGAAGTACTGAAGCAACGCTTTCTGGCGACCATTGCGCTGGAAGCGGCGCGTGTCATGGAAGAAGGCATTGTCACCGATCCGCGCGAGGCCGATGTCGGTTCCATCCTCGCATTCGGGTTTGCGCCCTATACCGGGGGCGCACTGTCCTACATCGATGGAATGGGTGCTGAAGCCTTTGTGGACATGACCAAGGGACTGCAGGAAAATTACGGCAGCCAGTTCGAGGCTCCGAAATTGCTGCTGGATATGGCATCGAAGGGCGAAACCTTCTACCAGCGCTTCGACCCGTATAACGGTGCAAAGCAACAAGCTGCATAACTTGTTGTTTAAATTATATAATCAGGGCCCCGGTACTGCCGGGGCCTTTTCACATTTGCCTTAAAGTTGAGGAGCCCGGATTAATCGTACCTTAAATCGAATTCGGTAAACTGTGCCGTACTTAGTATTTGAATTGAATGGGCTTTTCAGCGGCATGGAACTGATTGAGACGATAAAGCTGGTGCTGCAGACCGAGGCACGTTTTATCTACGAGACGATAACCACCGAGCATTGGGTCTATTCGATGCTGGTGCTTCTCGGCCTGCTTATGGTGGACTTCGCAAGGAGAAAGTTCAAGCCAAACTGGTCGCCGAAATCAGTATCCGGGACAATCGCCACCCTCATCATCGTCATTCTCAATATCATATTTGTGCCGGTCGCCTACTTCATGACCTCGGCTGCACAAACCGGCTACGACCAATTGGGCATTCCGCACTTACCGACAGAAATCTGGTCGCATTTGCCTGCATGGGCACTGGCCATTTTCGCGGTCATGGCGTTCGATTTCGCCAATTACTGGAATCACCGGGCCATGCATCATCATTGGCTTTGGCCGATTCACGCAATTCATCATTCAGATGAAACGGTCAACGGCTCCACCGTTTTCAGGGTTCATATCCTCGAGATCGTCTGGATGAAGATCAGTTTCATTTTCCTGTTGAGTTGGTTGGGTTTGCCTCCCAGTGCCGTCGGCGGCGGCGCGTTTCTATTGACGCTGCATGGCATCTACGTGCATCTCAATCTGGATTGGGATCACGGGCCATTCAAACTTCTCGTCGCGTCTCCGCGCTATCACCGTTGGCACCATGCGGATGTCAAAGAGGCTTATGGCAAGAACCTCGCCAACATTATGCCACTCTATGACTATCTGTTTGGTACCTACTACATGCCCGGAACTTGCCGCGAGCGGCTGGGTGCCGAAGGTGTGTCGCACGATGACCCGATCAAGCTCATGCTCTATCCGTTCGTCGAATGGGCTGCGATGATCAAGCGCGGATTGCGGAAGTTGCAAATCTTGAGGCCCGTTGACAAGATTGAATAGGGCTTGATCCTTAAACAGAAACCATTGCCACGCCAGCAGTATCGGTCCAAAGGTCTGGCCTGTTTGAACAATCCTGTTGGAGCACCGCCATGTATGTTTGGGGTCGAATGCTGCGCGTTGCCTTGACCAGCCGCGGCCGCGGTCCGTTTCGCGAAGGTGATGAGAGCAGGTTGCAATTCAGGTGTCTACCGACAGATATCGACCCCAATCTGCACCTGAACAATGCGCGCTACATGATGTTGGCAGACATGGGCCGGCTCGACATTTTCTTCAGATCGGGATTGATGTCGGTCGCGAGAAAGAACGGCTGGGGTCCGATGATGGGTGGGCTGCAATCCGTCTACGTTCGCGAAATCAAGCTGTGGAGCCGGTTTGATATTGTTTCGACCATGGACACCTGGCAGGGCACCCAGATCCTCGGGCGGCATCGATTTGTCCTGCAGGACGGCCGAACAGCGGCAACCTTGTTGACCACGGCGGGAGTATACGATTTTCGTAACCGGGCGTTTCTGATGATTGACGATGTTGTGCATACCCTTGGCTATGACGCCTCACCGCGGCAAATGAGCGAGGCTGAATCGGCTTTCCTGGAAAATCATCAGCGCCTTAGAAAAAGCGTGAGGCATCGCATTTCGTGAAACCAAATCTCGGTCATGGCCTCACAAAGAGGATAAATAGGATGTGTCGCTTTGCTAGCAAAAGCGCATTATCTTGGCATTCATGATCCCACAGATGAATCGGAACGGCTGTAGATGACTGCTGAAGCACCGCCATTCTGGTGGCGCCAGCATGACTGGCGAGCATTGCTTTTGTATCCGGTCTCAACGATTTATGGCGTCGTTGCCAAAAAGCGCTTGGAAGCAGCCGCGCCTCCCGGGGCGGGAATTCCCGTACTGTGTGTTGGAAACCTGACCGTCGGGGGAAGCGGAAAAACGCCGGTTGCCGTGACCATTGCAAAGGCAGCCAAGAAGATAGGCTTCAAGCCGGGATTTATCAGCCGCGGCTACGGTGGTGGCATGAAAGAGCCCCATCTTGCCGATCTCAATGAACATAGTGTGTGGCATTCAGGCGACGAGCCGCTGTTGTTAGCCGCACATGCGCCGACGGCTGTCAGCGTCAATCGCCTCAGCGCGGCCAAGCTGCTGATCGAACAAGGATGCGATTTTGCCATAATGGATGACGGCTTCCAAAGCGCAAGGCTACGTTACGACTATGCGTTGATCGTGGTCGATTCATCGCGAGGCATTGGAAACGGCCATGTCATTCCGGGTGGCCCTCTGCGAGCACCTCTTGGCCCGCAACTTCGGCTTGCTGATGCGATCGTCGTCATTGACCAGGGTACGGCGGCAGATCAGGTGGTGCGCCAGGCCGCACAGGCGGCAAAACCTGTATATTCGGCCATGACCAGGATCGTCGGGCCGAGAAAGTTTTCCGGCAAACGCTACCTCGCTTTCTCAGGAATTGGAAATCCGGCAAAATTCTTCGAATCTCTTCGATCAACAGGTGCTGAGGTTGTCACCAAAAGAGAGTTTGGTGATCACCACGTGTTCACCCAAGCAGAATTGGAAGAGTTGGCCAGCCATGCAACACGGGAAAATCTGCAATTGGTTACCACCGAGAAGGATGCTGTTCGATTTTTGAATGGCAACGCAGCGGCCAAGGAATTCCTTTCCGCGCTGGAGGTAATGAAAATTTCCATCGAATTCGATCCTGCGGGCGTTGCCGAACAGGTGGTGCGTGAGACAGTCGTAAACTTCAAACGCCGCGAGAGTTAGCGGTCAATATCCTCACCTATTTTCGCGAACGAATGCCCGGATTGGATTCCAGTTCCCGCTTTAGCGAAACATCGGCATTCACGTAAGCTTCCTGGCGAGCCACACTCCAATAACGCAGTTCATCGATTGGGATTGATTCCGCCGTCACCGCGCAGCGTACAAACGCTCCTGGGCTCATGACCTGAAAATCACCGTCAAGATAGCGGATGCGGGCTTCTCTTGCCCCTGGCCCCTCAAATCGGTTCATCAATTTCAGCCTGAGTTGAGTGTTCTTGTCGGACAATATATGGCCGGATATTCCGTCAATCGCAACCGGCTGTCGATGTCAAAGTTTTTGCCCGGTCAAAAGGCGAACTGCACCATCTCCGGATTGTCTTGAACAAGCGAGCTTTTCAATTTCTGCAAAGCACGATTTTCAATCTGGCGAACACGTTCCTTGGAGATACCCAGGGTCTTTCCCAGGGCTTCCAGCGTCGTGCCGTCTTCGGTCAGGCGTCTTTCGCGAATAATCCGAAGTTCGCGCTCATTGAGTGTGCCGAGCGCTCTATTCAGCCAGGAATCCCGCCGCTCGCGATCAATGATTGCGCTCGTCGTCTCGTCTGGCAATGGCTCGTCGCAAACCAGAAAATCCATCCGCTCCGCCGTTGTGTTTTCTTCGGACCCGGCAGGCGCATTCAGGGAACTGTCCGGAGCCGCAAGGCGCGTGTCCATTAATGCGACATCCGCTTCCGAGACTCCCAGCGCGGTGGAAATCTCGGCATAAATCTCGCCGCTTGATCTGGTTTGGCCGGTCTTGGCGATTTTCGCCCGCAAGCGCCTGAGATTGAAGAACAGAGACTTTTGCGCCGATGACGTTCCGCCCCGAACGATGGACCAGTTGCGCAGAACATAATCCTGTATTGACGCCCTGATCCACCACGTTGCATAGGTTGAAAATCTAACCTCACGATCCGGGTCAAAGCGCGCTGCTGCCTCAAGCAGTCCCACATGACCCTCCTGGATCAGATCGGCAATCGGAAGCCCGAAATTTCGGAACTTCGACGCCATCGAGATGACCAGGCGCATATGGGCAAGCGTGATCTGGTGAAGTGCTTGCTGATCGCGTTGCTCGCGCCACCGAATGGCAAGATCCTGCTCGTGCTTGCGTTCCAGATAAGGCGCATTCATTGCCGCCTTGATTATGTTTTGGTCGCCATCACGCTTTGTCATTTCGCTCTCCCGGTACAGGGTCGTTATGCATAATACGATGACAACGCTGAATCAGATCAGCACATTCCCTCAACTCGTAGTGATGAAATTGTGTTCCGGTAGGCGGGGTTGGCCTCCAAAGTGTTGATTACCCGCTGACTGCTTTGTGATCTGACCCTCGTGGCTATTGCCGGTAATCTGGCGGTGCATAGGAGGAAGACGGAAAAGAGTGAGATTACCGCTGGCACTTTTGGCTGTTCTGCTGCTCTGGACGCTGCAACCGGAATTGGCGCGACCGGCAGAATTGCAGGTTGTAGCGCGGATCGGTCCGTGGCCGGTTGCTGACCGCCATTACCGGTCAACGTTTCGCCTATGACGTCCATGAGTGGCGCGACTGGTGGCGTGGTGCTCGCAATGAATGGCCGGTTCAGGTTTTCGTCGACTAGGCCGAGAAAGCCCTTGTTCGAACGGTTCAAGCAGCCTCGTGGATCCGTTTATCCGTGCCGTGTTGCTCCAAATGCGCCTTCAAAACCTTCAATCCACCGGCCAGATTGCGCTTCCAGTCGAGGGCGACAAACAGTTTCAGGACTGGCAGCGAAATTCCGTTCCGGGCGTGAAACGCATAATCCCAGACAATGCGCGATTTTCCGTCTTCGGGCAGAACGCGCATCTCGGATACGGCATAATCTGAAAGCAGTCGCACCGGGCTTGTATATGCCCATGGTTGATAGCGGTATCCATTGGGCAGGTCGGTTTCCAGAATACGCTCGAGTGCAGTTGTTCCGTCTTTGAAGAATATCTTGCGGGCGGAACCGGCGCTCCCCCATTCGGGTCCGGGCATTGCTTCGGTCCCGGTTATTGGCGGAACGACAAGCGTCCCCAGCATGAAGTTTTCGATTGGTTCGTACATGTACCAGTCGAAGAAAGCCTCAGCAGGCAGGTCTATCGTCTCCTCAACCCTGCATTTGGCATATGCTCCTTCGTTTTCTGCCGGTGCAGGAGCGGTGTTTTCATCATTCATGGGATGGCCCTTTGTGATTGCTGACCGGCCCTTTAGCGTAAACTGATTTCCACTCGGTAAAGACGGCTTGATTTTGCACCTTAGCCGCAACCTGTTGTCGAATAGGAAATTACGCCCTATCTCCGTGCTCAAGAGAGTCAATTGAACGGAGATCGAACGTGATATTGAGAGTCATCATGCTGATAGCAGCTGTCGCAGTCATGAGCGGTTGCAACACAACTGATTTTGATTTTGCACCGGAGGGGGAAAAGGCGCGGTCTCAACTCGACCCCAACCATCCTCGCGGCCTCTGATTCCGCATTGGGGCATTTTTCGCTCTGGCGGAATTAAGCAAGCGAAAAATGCTTCAATGGTACCAACCGGATAAATGCTTTGTTGCGGTTCAAAGAAACTGCAAAACGCTTTAGAACGGAATGGCCTGCAATTTGGTTCCGTTTCGCCTGAGCCAGCCCTTGCAGGCGGCTGTTTTTGGACACAGCTGCTCACAAACCTCCCAAAACCGCACGCTGTGGTTCATCTCCTTCAGATGCGCGACCTCATGAGCGACGAGATAGTCGATCACTGCGGTCGGGGCCATCATGATGCGCCATGAAAAGGAAAGATTACCGTCTTCAGAGCAAGAGCCCCAGCGGCTTTTGGTGTCCTTGAAGCGAATTGAGCGTATCCGCTTTCCGATCGCCTTGGCGTGTTTTGCTGCAAGCGGTTCAATGTCGGCTTTTGCCTGTTTTTTCAGAAAGTCGGCAACCCGCCTGCCGACATATTGTCCATCGCCATAGACCAGCAAAATCGGTCCGGACTCATCGCGACCCTGGTGCGTGACACCACGTTTTTTCGCAACCAGGACAATTCGATGCGGAACGCCCCGGATTGGCACTTTCATGCCAGGTTCAAGAGCCGCTTGATCGGGAAGCACAGATATTCGCTCCGCCAACCACGTTTGATGTCGGTCGACAAATCGATCGATCTCGTCCCGGCCAACTTTTGGTGGAACAGTTACCCGTATCTCACGCCCGCCCGGCTCAACTCTCAGCGTCAATCGCTTCGCTCGAGAATGTTCCACAACTGTAAGGGATATCGTGCGTCCGGCGACCTGGATATCGCCGGATTCGCGTTCCTTTTTCATCGGTTGCTTTGTCAGGCCGAACATGACTGACCACTATCAGATTCGATTGAATGGCGCGACAAGTCGGCGACTCGACAATTGAAAAACGGCGCCTCGTTAAGGCGCCGTCTCCGGTATCAAGTTCAACTATGAGGCCAGATTGTCAGGTTACTCGTCGCCATTTACGTCCGGAACGGTTTTGCCACCTGATTTCTTCGACTTCTTGCTGCGCGCTTTCATAAAGCGGTCGAATTCCTCTTGATCTTTCGCGCGGCGAAGTTCGCGCATGTAGTCATCGAATTCCTCGCGCATCTCGTCCAGCTTTCGGCGTTCCTCGGCCAATCGTTCCAGTTCGCTTTCGCGCCAGTCGTCGAAGGCCACATTGCCGGTACGCGGATTTGCGCGATGTGAAGCACGCCGGCAACCCTTGAACATGCCGTCGGTTGCGCGATTGACGTCACTCTTCAATCCGTCCAACCGATCACCCCACAAAATGTAGGCCAGCATGGCCAGACCCAATGGCCAGAACACGATGAAGCCGAGCACCATCAGGGCGATGGTCGCAGGGGTCCATGCGGGACGGATCAGGGCGGTATTGGTCATCGTTGGTTCATTCCTCTCGTTGTGTGGGCGGCTTTTGTTCGCCGCATGCATTGGACATGGGAACAGAAATAAGGCGTTTCAAGTTTCTTCCGCCCCGAAAACCGTTAAATGTCTGTAATATAAACGGAAAATAAGACGAGTAATTAAGTGTCGCCAATGGATCGAACCATTTGCTCGACGGTCCTGACCAGCAATTCCAGGTCTTTTGGTCGCGACAGGCGATGATCTCCGTCTTTGACCAGTGTCAGGGTGACGTCATCGGCCGGCAGATGTTCCAGTAGCCTCAAGGCAAGCGAGAACGGAACATCCGGATCAGCCTGGCCCTGCAGGATGTGAACCGGGCAATGGGTGTCGATAAGCCCGTTCAGCACACGATTCTTTCGGCCATCGTCAAAAAAGGCCTTGGTGAATATGTTCGGGTCTTCCGAATATTCCGAATGTTCCTCGAAATAACCCTTGGTCTCCATGTCGCTGAGTTGCTGCTCACCCAATTCGGGTTCCATGAGCTCAACGGTAAAATCGGGGGCGGGGGCTAGCAGAACAAGTGCGGCAACGCGATCGCCTTCTCCCGCGTGATTGAGTTCCTGTATCATGCGAAGGGCAATCCAGCCGCCCATTGATGATCCGATCAGGATTTGCGGTCCGGACGTATATTCCCTGAAAACGGCCAGGCTCTCCTCAAGCCAACGCGAAATCGTACCATCTGTAAATTCGCCGCTCGATTCGCCATGGCCGGAATAGTCATGCCGCGTGTAGGCATGGCCGGTATTTTTGGCCCAGTCATCGATCGCTTCGGCTTTGGTTCCGATCATGTCGGAGCGATAACCGCCCAACCACACCAGCCCTGGGCTTTTCCCCGATCGGGCGCGGACGGCGATTTCTGTTCCATTGACGATTATCTTGTCCATTTTGGTCATTCATCCCCTCCGATATTCCCGGCAATATCTACTGCCATGATCCTGCAAGGGGTAAAAGTGTTGCCGGGACGATATTTTCGGCGATTGACCGGCCGTGCTTTTTCGATGCCAATGTGCTATTGACAGCCCGTGTTCCCCCGCTGCATAGCCGGAGGGATGCATAAACTGAAACAGATCAGGAGATCACGACCATTCGCAGACCGTTCAGATCGACACAACCAGTCAAGGAAGGCCCCCGTGCCAATTCAGATATCCGGGTTTCCCGGGTTCAACTTATTGATAACGAAGGCAATAATCACGGCGAAGTATCTATAGAGACCGCTTTGGAGGCAGCTGAAACTGCCGGATTGGATCTCGTCGAAATCTCGCCCAATGCCGAACCCCCGGTCTGCAAGATCCTGGATCTTGGCAAGCTGAAATACGAAAATCAGAAAAAGGCCGCCGCAGCCCGCAAGAAGCAAAAAGTCATCGAGATCAAAGAGATCAAGATGCGTCCCAACATCGATACCCACGACTATGAGGTGAAGATGAAGGCGGTGCGCCGATTTTTCGATGATGGTGACAAGGTAAAGGTCACATTGCGCTTCCGCGGCCGGGAAATGGCACACCAGGAACTGGGAATGGAACTGCTTAACCGTGTTCGCGAAGAGACAGCGGAAATCGCCAAGGTGGAGGCAGAGCCCAAGCTGGAAGGTCGCCAAATGATGATGGTACTGGCCCCGCGCTGAACTGTAAGCGCTTTGGAGACTTATACCCATTGGTAGAAACGAAAAAAACCGGGCCTTAGGCCCGGTTTTTTGCTGGACGTCTGTTGCCGAGACGGTCCGCTTACAAATTTCTAACGCTTCACAATCACTTTGGCGCCCACTTCTGCACGCTCATAAAGATCAATGATGTCCTGATTCATCAGCCGGATGCAGCCGGACGACATCGCTTTGCCGATTGACCACCACTCAGGCGTTCCGTGCAAACGGTATCCGCTGTCACCGCGCCGATTGTACAGATACAAGGCCCTCGCGCCGAGCGGATTAGTCAATCCGGGTTTCATTCCGCCACGATACTTTGCCAGTTCGGGCTGACGGCGAATCATTGGCGCCGGCGGGGTCCAAACCGGCCACTCACGTTTCAGGCCGACACGGGCGCGGCCGGACCACTCAAATCCGGCGCGTCCCACACCGATACCATATCGCATCGCCTTGCCTTCCGGCATGACAAAGTAGAGAAATTTCTCGCCGGTATCGACAATGATCGTGCCGGGCTTTTCCCTGGTTTCATATCTGACAATCTGCCGATGATACTTGCGGTCCACCTTGTAGATCGGAATTGAAGGCAGCCTGTAGCCGGCATCCTTCTTGGAACCGTATGAATTGGAGAATGTATTGAATCCTCCAGTGGTGCACCCAGCAAGGGCTGTCGCCAACCCCAGTCCTACCGCAACAAGCAGCGATCTCATCTTCATATTGTCACCGGTTTCCCTACGAATGTGTTCAGGCGCCTGATTCACGCCGCATTTTTGCCAATTTCTTTAATCTGTAAAGCAGGTACTTGCCAAGTAGTTAATCAATCGCGAAAAATTGAATATATTCGCTTTCACTCTCCTATGGTAATTCAGCAACATATTGACCGGGCCCGCCGGACAAGTGTGGCATGAGTGCACTCCTCAGCAAGTACAATCAAATCGGCGGCAGGCCTCACTTCGTTGAAAGTTTTCTGCCTATATTGGATAACGACAGGTAATGCCGCTGGTCAGTCCACACTCCAACAACCCGCTCGAAGACGGCCGCCAGTCCGCTCGCGCTCTTTTGGTCCGCCGCGGTGTTCAAAAGCTGTTTTCGGAGCTTGGTGCGGCTGTGCTGCCCGAACTTACGCTTTCGGGCGGAAGAAGGGCGGACCTCGTCGTTCTGGGACCCAAAGGGGAGTTCCTGATCATTGAGATAAAGTCGTCAATCGAGGATCTGCGCGCGGATCTGAAATGGCGGGAATACCGCCAGCATTGCGACCGGTTTTATTTTGCCACGCACCCGGAAGTGCCAACGGACATTTTTCCAAGCGATGCCGGATTTATCCTGTCCGATGGTCACGGCGCAGAGATATTGCGTGAGGCATCGGAACACAAGCTGGCCGGCGCGACCCGAAAGGCGTTGATGTTGAGATTTGCCAGGGTCAGCGCCAATCGTCTTCTTGCCGCGGAAATCGCAGGCGTGGAGCTTCCGCCGGTCGGGGACCGGTGATCCTCGCTCCAGCGGTTATTGCCGGAGTATCAATTGAACAATCGATAAAGCGCGCCGGCGAAATCGCTTTCCAGCGGGAATGACAGCATTCCCATGACGGAGTAGCCCAGCAGCCACGGCATGACATAGAACCGGAACATATAGAAGAACCAGGCAACGTAAATCGGCACTAATTGCGGAATAAGGAAGCCTGGCGTCACCGGCTTGAAAAACCTGATGAACGGATCAGTGGTCTTCACAAATATTCGCATAAAGAAAAACTTGGAGTCTTCGGCAAGAAAAAATCCCATCGCCGTACGTCCGATCAACGTCCACATGATCATGCCAAGGATGTAGTCGATCGCCACAAGCCAGACCGGAAAAAAATCCAATGGGCTAGCTGGTTGGTCCATAACATTTTGTCCTCAAGAATAAGGGGGCGGAAATGCATCCGCCCCCGAACAGTATCATCAGATAACCGGCTTAGTGAGCCGCATCAAGGATCGGTTTACCTCTCGGATTGCGAACCTCATCGACCATTGCCTGCGTTTCCGCATCAGGCTCCGGTGTCATCAGCGAAACCACGACCATCGCAACCAGGCTGACCGGCATACCGATCAGGCCGAAGCGCAGGCCGTCAAGGCCGAGTATCGGCGTACCACCATTCTGCACGTAGATCAGGTATATTGCGCCGGCAGCAAATCCACAGATCATGCCCGCAATTGCACCTTGCCGGTTTGCCCGTTTCCACCAGACGCCAAGCACCAATGGGAAGAACAGGCCGGAATTGGCAAAGCAGAACGCCCATGCCACCGCGCCGAGAATTCCCGTCAGTTTCAGCGAAGCCACGAACGCACCCGCCGCGCCGATACCGATCAACAGAATGCGCGCCACGATCAGGCGTGTCCGCGTGTCTGCCTTCGGATCGATGATCTTGTAGTAGAGATCATGCGACAGGGCATTGGCGATCGCCAGCAACAGGCCATCAGCAGTTGACATCGCGGCTGCAAAGCCACCCGCGGCCACCAGGCCGGAGATGACATACGGCAGACCGGCAACTTCAGGTGTCGCCAGAACAACAATATCCCTGCGCATGAAGAACTCGTTGATCTGCAGCAGTCCGTCACCATTGCTGTCGGATACCGCAACCATGCCGATACTGGCCCAGTTTTTGATCCACTCGAGACTCTGAACCTCCTCAATCGACTTGCCGATAATGCTGGTCGCCAGCTCAGGATCGAGCAGCTGCAGTTTCGTCAGCGTGGCAAGTGCCGGAGCGGTGAAGTAGAGCAGGAAGATGAAGAACAATGACCACGCCACTGAGCGCCGCGCATCACGAACAGATGGTGTCGTGAAATAACGCATCAGAATATGTGGCAGCGAAGCCGTACCGGTCATCATGGCAACAGCCAGCGTGACCATCTTCCAGGAATCCCAGCCACCCTGCGGATCATTATGTAGCGTGGTCAATGCACTCACGCCCGGGAAGGTTTCTGTTGGAGCTGTACCTACGCCAAGCAACGGCTCCAGTTCGGCAATCCGTGCAGCGGCTTCGCCGTAGGAGAAATGCGGTATGATACCGAAGCCTTGGGCATTCGACATCCAGATCACCGGCACCAGATAGGCAATGATCAGCACGATATACTGAGCCACCTGTGTCCAGGTAACGGCCCGCATTCCGCCAAGCATCGAGCACAGCAGGATACCAACGAGCCCGATCCAGACACCCCATTCGAATGGAATTTGAAGCGCACGTGCCGCAATGGTTCCTGAAGCATTGATCTGTGCCGTCACATAGGTGAACGACGCAACAACGAGAACCACGACTGCGCAGAAGCGCGCCAGGTTTCCGCCATAGCGTGTACCGATGAAGTCGGGCACCGTGTAGCAGCCGAATTTGCGCAGATATGGCGCCATCAACGAGTTGACGAGCACATAACCGCCGGTCCAGCCAACAATGAAACCAAGATAGCCATAGCCGCCGAAATAGATGCCGCCAGCCAACGCCACGAAAGACGCACCGGACATCCAGTCAGCGGCGGTGGCCATGCCGTTATAGACCGCCGGCACTTCACGCCCTGCGACGTAATAGGCTTCCACCTGCATTGTGCGCGACAGGTATCCGATGAATGCATAGATCACGATGGTGAAACCAACGAACAGAATTCCGATGGTCGCCGCGCTGACGCCCATCTGTTCGAGAATTGCCATCAAGATGATGAAGACAATGAAACCGCCGGTATAAACACCGTAGATTCGGCCTAGATTGTCGATGAAATTTCCGGATTTACCGCTTGTATCGCTCATAACCCGGCCCTCCTAATCGTCAAGCCCAAGCTCGTCATCGATTGCGTCCTGGCGCCAATTCTGGAAGAAAATCAGCAGAACGAAAACGATGAGGGAGCCCTGGACACACATGTAGTATCCCAGCGGAAACCCGAGGAATGAGAATTCGTTGAGGCCTTTGGCGTTCCATGGCACGACCATGGAGAAAATGAACCAGATTGCGAGAACCAGCCAAGTAAGGTTCCGTGTTCGGATCCAGTGCCGCTGTTCTGCCTCAGTATTGTTACCAGACATTTATGCGTCTCCCCTTCATTATGATTCCGGCAGAACCAGAATCCCCGTAAGGACAAAAGCGGCCGCAGAATCGCGCACGCATTCACCCGGCGCGATCATTAGTCGGTTATGGCTTTTTTTCGAGACAGACATTAGTCGTATCGAGATCGAGGCGGCGGAGACGTGAAAATTGTCCATTTTGCGTAAAATTTCGGATTTTCTGCCTGAATTTGCGGCCATGCTGACCGGAAAATCCGATCGCGAACCGATTGATTCGGTCGGCGGTCTTCACAATTTTGTTGCGACAAGATCGGCCTATATCGCGCAGAAGACGCTTTACGGGTACCTGAAAACCCGTATGGGGACCCGCTATCCGTCAATGTTCGAGGATGACCAGATGATCGCCTCGATCGATATCGCCAAGATGCACGTCTATGCTGCTTGTGTCGCTGACCTGTCAGTATTTTGTGTTGTCAACGCAACATCCGATACCCGGATCAGCGAGGACGGGTTGAGAAGTATGTGCTTGGCCGCTTACGACTACGCTATTGCCGAGAATGCCGGCGAGCCCATGGATGAAAAGCAAAGGGCTGATTGGCGAACCGCTTATCTGGCGCGGCTCAAACAAACCGATTGGCTTAAGGCAGCCAACGATGCCGAGTACGGCCTTGAGAGTCCAAATGCGCTGCTAAAATGGGCGCCGATCGCCCCGGAACTGAAAAAGCTGGATGTGGAGGTCGTGCGCAACTCTGTGCGTTTTGCCTGGCACGAGGTTCGCTCCCAGTTTCGAAACCGGCATGATGGGCCTGCAATTGTCGCAGATTGGCAAAACGCAGAATAAAAAAATCCCGCCGGCGAACCGGCGGGATTGGGTCATCTTCAGTTTGTTTGATCAGACCGAATAGTAAAGGTCAAACTCGACCGGATGCGGTGTCATCTCAAACCGCAGCACTTCTTCCATCTTCAGTTCGATATAGGCATCGATCTGATCGTCGTCGAACACGCCGCCTGCCTTGAGAAATGCGCGGTCGGCGTCGAGACTGGCCAACGCCTCGCGAAGGCTGCCGCAAACGGTCGCGATTTCCTTCAATTCCTTTGGCGGAAGATCGTACAAATCCTTGTCCATCGCATCGCCCGGGTGAATCTTGTTCTTGATCCCATCCAGGCCGGCCATCAACATGGCACCGAACGCAAGATACGGATTTGCTGTCGGATCCGGGAAACGAACCTCGACGCGTTTGGACTTCGGAGACGATCCGAATGGAATCCGGCACGAAGCCGAGCGGTTGCGGGCGGAGTAAGCCAGCAACACCGGAGCCTCGTAGCCCGGAACCAGCCGCTTGTAGGAGTTGGTCGACGGATTGGTAAACGCGTTCAACGCCTTCGCGTGCTTGATGATGCCGCCAATGTAGTAAAGGCATGATTCCGACAGGCCGGAATATTCATTGCCCGCAAATGCCGGCTTGCCGTCACTCCAGATCGACTGGTGCACGTGCATTCCCGATCCATTGTCGCCAAATACCGGCTTCGGCATGAATGTGGCTGTCTTGCCGTAGGCATTGGCAACTTGATGGACGACATATTTGTAGATCTGCGTCTTGTCGGCGTTTCGAACGAGGGTGTCGAACTTGATGCCGAGTTCATGTTGAGCGGCACCCACTTCGTGGTGGTGCTTTTCAACCGTCACGCCCATTTCGGCCATCACGGTCAGCATCTCGGAACGCATATCCTGAGCCGAGTCGACCGGCGGGACGGGAAAGTAGCCACCCTTGACGCGGGGGCGGTGTCCCAGATTGCCGGTTTCATACTCTGCGTCATCATTCGATGGCAGTTCGGTGGAATCAAGCTGGAAGCCGGTATTGTAGGGGTCGGCCTTGTACTTGACGTCATCAAATACAAAAAACTCTGCCTCCGGTCCAAAATAGGCCGTGTCGCCGATTCCCTCTGCATTAAGATAGGCTTCCGCCTTGCGGGCAGTGCCGCGCGGATCACGATTGTAGGCTTCACCGGAAATCGGATCGAGAATGTCGCAAACCACAGCCATCGTCGACTGTGCAAAGAACGGGTCCATATGGGCCGTTTCGGTGTCCGGCATCAAAACCATGTCGGATTCATTGATCGCCTTCCACCCGGCGATCGACGAACCGTCGAACATGACGCCATCTGCGAACATGTCCTCATCGACCGCTGATGCGTCCATGGTGACGTGCTGCAGTTTTCCGCGCGGGTCCGTGAAACGCAGATCCACGAATTTGACGTCATTGTCGCCAATCTGCTTTAGAATATCGCTTGCTGAACTCATGATATTTCCCTGCTGTTCAATTGCATGACTGTGTGAGTTTGTTGGCTCGGCTGAACGATTAGATTGCAGCTTCGCCGGTTTCGCCCGTACGAATGCGGATTACTTCTTCCACACTCGATACGAAAATTTTTCCGTCGCCAATTCGGCCGGTCTGCGCGGCGTTCCGGATGGCTTCGATGGCGCCTTCGGCGGCATCGTCGGCAACGACGATTTCGACTTTCACCTTGGGAAGGAAATCGACCACATATTCGGCGCCGCGGTAGAGTTCTGTGTGACCTTTCTGGCGGCCAAATCCCTTGGCCTCCGTCACCGTGATTCCCTGCAGGCCAACATCCTGCAGCGCTTCTTTTACCTCGTCGAGCTTGAACGGCTTGATGATGGCTTCGATCTTTTTCATGATTGGAAGTAACTCCGGAGAGGGTGGTATTCCGTTTTCGCGACTTCCCAAGCACGAAGCGTGCCAACTGCTGTTCACTGATGAAAGAAACCCGGTTAGCGCTCAAACTCCGCCCAACGGCGACAGGTTCCTGCCCGGCTCGGTGGTCGGGCCGTGGTTTTGGAGCCTGCCAAAAGTGGCAGTTGCAAAAAAAATAGCCAAATTGCCTAATAAGTAGGCAATTTTCACATAGCGCTTGCCCAATCTGGTTTACTGCGTTCATTTTGTCGCCGAATGTTGTGGGATGGAGAGCGCCGCAATTGCATGAATTGTTGACCCCGGAAGAAATGGCGTTGATCGACCGGATGGCAATAGCTGAAGGGCCCTATTCCGGCTTGCAGCTAATGGAAAACGCCGGCCGGGCTATTGCCAGGGAAATTCTGGCGCGCTTCGCTCAAATTCGTTCAGCCGAAGTCCTTTGCGGACCCGGCAACAACGGTGGAGACGGTTATGTGGTCGCAGGCGAACTCGCCCGGGCAGGTATTCCGGTCTCCATATTCGCTTTGGCGCCGCCAAAACCGGGAAGTGACGCAGCTCTTGCTGCTGATAACTGTGGAATTAAAGCAGGCGAGATAGGCGAATTCTCGCCCGACACAGGCACATTGGTGGTCGATGCCCTTTTTGGGGCTGGATTGCAGCGGCCGCTTTCTGGAGGCGCGCTGGATGCCGTTGAACGGGCCAGAACATCAGACTGTCCGGTTGTCGCAGTTGATCTGCCGTCAGGTCTGTCTGGGCATAGTGGCGAGGTTCTTGGCGCAGCTTGTCCGGCAAACCTCACTGTCACCTTCTTTCGCAAAAAACCTGGTCATCTGCTAAATCCTGGACGGCAGTTGTGTGGTGAAACCGTCCTCGCCGATATCGGCATATCCGCTCAGATACTGGACGAGATCGACCCGCTTGCGTGCGAAAACCATCCCTCACAATGGTGCAACCAGCTGCCCATCTTAAAAATTGACGCGCACAAATACTCCAGGGGCGCTGTTGGGGCATTTTCCGGAGGTATTGCGAGCACCGGCGCGGCCAGACTTGCGGCGTCGGCTGCGCAGCGTGCTGGAGCAGGTGCGGTGACGGTTTATTCGCCTGGCAATGCGATTCAGGTCAACGCTTCTCATCTGACTTCGATCATGCTTGCCAAGCTCGACACCGCAGATGACTTGTTTGCCATGATGCAGACTGGCCGCTGCCGCACATTTCTGCTCGGCCCCGGTTTCGGTGTTGGTGAGAAGGCGCGCGACTTTGTCCGGGTACTCACCGGAAATGACGCGGACCGAGAGATTGACACGTCACCGGAAACATTGGTGCTTGATGCCGATGCGCTGACTTCGTTTGCAGGTAGTCCGCAAACGTTGTTTGAAAGACCCGATGAAGGGCCGGCTCTGGTTCTTACGCCGCACGAAGGAGAATTCAAAAAACTGTTTGCTGACATCGCGGTTGATGATGGTCTCTCAAAACTGGAGCGCGCCCGATCGGCGTCGGCCAGGTCAAATTCGGTCGTTGTTTACAAAGGTCCCGATACCATTATTGCCGCTCCCGATGGCCGCGCTGCAATCAATACCAACGGTACCGCGTGGCTCGCGACGGCTGGTTCGGGAGACGTCCTGGCTGGAATCATTGCAGGATTGGCCTCGCAAGGCATGCCGGCATTTGAAGCTTCCTGCGCTGCGGTATGGCTTCATGGCGAAACCGGCAGGATTGCCGGTCAGGGGGCGATTGCCGAGGATTTCATCCGGTCAATTCAGGCAGCATTTGCTGGTGTTGGCGGATAGTCTCACCGTTGCAAAACTGACCAGGGAGTAAAGTTCAATGCCAAAGATCAACGTAAATGGCGTCGACCTGCACTATACCGACACCGGCGGCGATGGCGCGGCGATCGTTTTCTCGCATGGTCTGATTATGTCCGGCAAAATGTTCTCTGCCCAGATTGAGCGGCTAAAAGGTCGATATCGCTGCATTGCCTATGATCACCGCGGCCAGGGCGGAAGCGAGATTGCCGAAACCGGCTACGACATGGATACGCTGACGGATGATGCTGTCGCGCTGATCTCTCAACTGAATATCGCGCCATGTCATTTTGTCGGCCTGTCGATGGGCGGATTTGTCGGCATGCGGTTGGCAGCGCGACGCCCGGAGGTGGTTAAGTCACTGACATTGCTTGAGACCAGCGCCGATGAGGAACCGGGAGAAAGCGCACCAAAATATCGCATGCTGAATTTTGTCGCGCGCTGGTTTGGGCTCAGTTTGGTCGTGGGCAGGGTAATGCCAATATTGTTTGGAAAGACATTTATGTCCGATCCTTCTCGCGCCTCGGATCGCAAATTGTGGCGCGACCGCATCGTCGGCAACCACCGGATCGGCATTACGCGGGCTGTCACAGGGGTCATTGAGCGAAAGGGTGTCTTCGACGAGCTCGAGAACATCACTTGCCCCACACTGGTGGCGGTGGGTGATGAAGACACCGCAACGGTTCCTGCCAAATCTGAGCGCATCGCCGCTGCAATCAAGGGCTCGCAGCTGACGATCATTCCGGCCGCCGGTCATTCCTCAACAGTCGAAAACCCCGATTTTGTCAGCGACATTGTTGAAAAGTTTATCGATGAGTCAGATCGCCGTTGAACGGCAATTCGTCATGACGTGAAAGGCTACAGCCGCTCCATGAACGCCATCGCACCGTGTGGTGCGCGTGCCTTGCCGTGGCGAATGAAGTAGAGATACACATCGCGGGGAATTTCAGGCACCGGTGATTGCGCACTGACCAATGGCAGATCGTCCGGCTGGCCAGCCGAGGCCCATTGTTTTGCCCGCGCAACCCAACGGTCCATCTCGGTATCTTCGTAGCAGGTCTCGATCTCGTCGTTTCCGCGCTGCAAACGCGCGTAAACGAAGTCGGATGTCACATCAGCGATTTCCGGATAGATTTCGTGATCAGCACAGACGATGGCGGCATTGTACTTTCTTGCCATCGAAACAAACTCCGGATCAAGAAAGCTCTCGTGACGTACCTCAAGTGCATGCTGTAATTTTATCCCGTCCTGGCTTTCGGGTAGCAGCTGCAACCACGCATCAAAATCTTCAGGGTCGAACTTCTTCGTCGGTGCGAACTGCCAGACAATCGGTCCCAGATGAGGTCCGAGTTCGCTGATACCGGAATTGATGAATCGCGAAATGGATTCGCCGGATTCGGCCAGTACCTTCTTGATCGTTGTGAAACGGTTGGCTTTCATCGAGAAGACAAAATCCTGCGGTACTTCCGCCGCCCAGCCTGCAAAGACTGCCGGCTTCTGATCGCGATAGTAGGTGCCGTTGATCTCAATGGTCGGAACTTGGCGCGAGGCATGTTCAAGCTGACGCTTCTTGGCCAGCTTGGGTGGATAAAACGAAGTGTTCCAAGGCTCAAATGTCCAGCCGCCGAAACCGGCGCGAATGGTTGCAGTCATGCTCAGATCAACCTGCTTGGGTGCGGGACGCTACGATACGGTCAACCGTTCAAATTCTCCAGCCAGTTGTGAAAATGTCCTGCCGCCACCTGCCAGTGTTTTGACAGCATCAGATCATGTGGTGCGTTTGGCACGATAATGCTTTCGCAATCGTGGAATCGCGCAGTGTGATGTTGGGAATCAGGACTGAACAAAGTGTCCTTTTCTCCGCCGACGACGAGCATTGGAACTTCTCTGTTGTGCTTGCGCGGCAGGTCAAAGATCAGCATGTCGAGAAATCCGAGCCACGATTCGTCCGCCAGATTTGTTGCTAATTCGCGGATATCCTCGTCACTTGCATCTGCGTCCAAAAACATGTGTTTTGCTTTGACCGGATTGCTGACCAGCGGCCAGAGCGACAGTGTCAAATTGACTTTGAGAAAATCGATAGGCCGTGAAAGCGCAATATTGGTGGTTGCTCTCCAGACTCCGTAACTCGGTACGGTAGCCAGTAATCCGACGCCTGCCATCCGGTCCGTCCGGCAGACCAGATGCTGACAGACAAGCCCACCCATGGAATGGCCGATGACCACCGGTGGTACGGATAGTTTCCCGGCTATTGCTTCGACATCGTCGACATAATCACGGATGCGGTTCCATCGCATCGATTTGACTGCCGGACTTTTTCCGTGACCGCGGAGATCGATTGCGTAAACTTCAAATCCTTTTTCAGCGAAGTAGGGAACGAAGGTTTCTGCCCAACACCACGCCCCGTGCCACGCACCATGGACGAGAAGGATGGGCGGATTGCCGGGGTTTGCACTACCCGGCGTCGCTGTCAGTACGTTGAGCCCGGCCATTTCCCGGTTGACGGTTTCAGTCTGCATCGGAGAGTGTTTTGATGAGAGCCATGGCCGATAATTCCATTCGTGAGGCTGCCGTGCAACCAACGACCCGGCAAATTGCTTCGCATCGCGTTTTGACCGTGGCAGACAAATCTCCGTTCCGGCAGCAAAATTTCTTGATCGAATTTGACCGGAGCAGCTTTTGAAACACCTGGTAAGGGGACCATGCCTATTCTGCCGAAGCCGGTTCGTTCACTCGTCGCCTTGATAACGCTAGTCCTGCCATTTCCCGGTCAGGCCGCGGACAAGGATTTCTGCCCGGCAATTGAGAAACTGGGGGCATTGGCTCAGAACAGCTTTGTCATCGCACCCACACCGGCGGATGTGGAACCGCTCTTCACGGTGGCTAAAAATCCCGTTGTTCAGCCGGATTGCAGGTTATTCACCAAATCGGGTGGTAAGTCACATATGTGCATGTGGACGTTCGAATATCGCGATCAGCATGCAACGGCTGGATTTACGGCCTTGTTGGGGCGTATAAAACAGTGCTTGGGCTCAAGTGCTTCGGAATCGATGGATACAGGTGTAAATCACCCGGATTCATACGAAGCCAGGTATTTTGAATTGGACGGGTTTCGATTTACCGTCTCGATCAAAGACAAGGCGCCGCTGCAGAAATCATTTGTATTCTTCTGGGTGGATAAGGCTGAAAACACTCCCTGAAGTAGCCAATATCGAATTGCCGGTGGGCAGCCGGTTGTTCCGGCATATCGGCTGTAAAAAACCTTAAATCAATATCAGAGCCGCCAGGACAAGACCGGGCAGAACAAGTTCGGCCGGTGCGAAACGCTTGTCATTGCGGATGATCCATTCGCGCTCAGCGACCGTTTCATGCCGTGCGCGTTCACGCTCGTGCGTTCTGTTTTTCGGGCGTGCAACCATGATTTGGTTCCCTCTCGGTCTGATTACGAACTATGTAGGGACCATTGTCTGCGATTTCGAGGATAATGAGAGAATTGTAATCCAAAGTGAGTGGCGGTCGTTCAGCGCCAGGCGCAACACTGCAGGTCAGATATTCCGCTGTCACCGTTGGTTGGCGATCTGGCCAGACTCAGGCAATCCAGGCACAATATCACGGGTCAGTCGGGCATGCCGCTGAGCTTTCCGAGCAGCTCGGCAACGTTTGACGAGTTGAATTTCTTCAACAATCTCGCGCGATAAGTTTCGACTGTTCTGTGAGATATGCCGATTTGGCGCGCGATTTCCTTGCTCGTTCGACCATCGCCCAGATGCATGATGATCTGGCGTTCTCGTGTTGAAAGCTGTGTTACCGGCCGCTCGCTGGAGAGGTCGGCGAAGCTCCACACCGCCTTCATCAACGGATCGCCTTCGGTGGTCAGCGTCACACCGCGTACCCTGCACCAAAACAGGGTTCCGTCTGCGCGCGCCATGATCCGCTCATCGGAGTACCGGTTGATTTCGCGTAGGGGCTTCACGCCGACATTTCGAACGCGAACAAATTCCTCGTAAGAAGGATACAGGATCGCAAAAGACTGATCCCGCAATGCCTCGGCGTCATATCCGAACATGCTGGCAAATGCCGGATTGCAGGTCCGGATGATCCGGTTTTCAGTCATTACAATGCCGACCGGCGCCATGGAAAACGCCTGTAGGTCGAGCTTGTCGTGGTTTTGCGGTCTGTCCATGCGTATTTCTACGATATTGCCCTGCCAATGGCTTCTGATGGATATTAGCATCTGAAACGTCGGTTCAAAGCTGAAAAAGGACGACGCAAACTGCACCTGACTGCAGCATCGGCAAACCTGATGCGCCATGTTGTGCAGCCGATATTCGGCTAAGCCGAATGCGGCCCACAAATAAACAATAGGCGAGCCGAGCCTGCGAACTCGGCTTCTGAGGGAACTAAACTGAGGATCTCTTGATCCGCAGACAATATGCCTTTTGTTCAAGGAGGAACGATATGAAAAAACTATTTGGTTCGATTGCGGTGGCGTCGGTTCTGGCGACCGGCACGCTGGTCGCTGCTTTTGCGCAAGACGATACGGTCAAGATTGCCTTGGTCCATGGACTGTCGGGTTCGACATTCGAAGTGTTCTCCAAGCAGACTTCAACGGGTTTCAATATGGGGCTGGAATACGCCACCAACGGCTCGATGATGATCAAAGGAAAAAAGATCGAAGTCCTTGAAAAGGATACGCAATTTAAGCCCGACGTGGCTCGCTCAGTCTTGGCCGAAGCCTATGGAGACGATGACGTGCTGATTGCAGTCGGCGGAACGTCTTCCGGCGTTACCACTGCCATGTTGCCCATTGCCGAGGAATACGAGAAGATTTTGCTGGTTGAGCCTGCCGTGGCTGACTCGCTGACCGGCCCTGACTCCAACCGTTATGTTTTCAAGACCTCGCGAAATTCATCGATGGACATGCAGGCGCAAGCGCTGGCGCTGAAGCCTGATAAGAACCTTTTCGTTGCCACGCTGGCAGAGGATTATGCGTTCGGCAAAGACGGGATCGCAGCGTTCAAGAAGGCGCTTGATGGTACCGGAGCAACAATTGTCGCCGAAGAATATGTTCCGCTCAAAACCACCGACTATACGGCGGTTGGGGAGCGTCTGTTCAACGCCTTGAAGGAAAAGGACGGCCGCAAGGTGATCCTGATCTACGTCGCAGGTTCGGGCGATCCAATGGGTGCACTGACCGGAATGGATCCATCGCGCTTCGGTATCGAGATTTCGACAGGCGGGCATATCCTGGCGGTATTGCCGACCTACAAACGCGTGCCAGGCATGGAAGGCGCGATCTACTATTACTACGAAGCGGCGAAGAATCCGATCAATGACTGGCTCGTTGCCGAACACCAGAAACGCTACGATTCCCCACCGGATTTCTTCACCGCTGGTGGCATGTCAGCAGCTTTGGCTGTCGTGAAGGCCCTGGAAACGGCCGATGAGTGGGATACCGAAACGCTGATTTCGACCATGGAAGGCATGAGCTGGGATACGCCCAAGGGCGCCATGATGTTTCGGCCTGAAGATCATCAGGCATTGCAGTCCATGTTCCATTTCAAGATCCGTGTCGACGACAATGTGAAATGGGCCATTCCCGAACTGGTGCGCGAGATCAAAGCCGAAGAAATGAACATTCCGCTTGGTCGCAACAATCAGGAATGAACGTTTGACGTTTCGTTGCGGGCGAAGCCGCCCGCAACGGCTGCTCTCACACAGAGAACAAAGATGTCTTCCCCATCGATTGAAACCCGGAACCTGACCATTCGCTTTGGCGGTCACGCAGCGGTGAACAATGTTTCCTGTTCATTTCACCCCGGCGAACTGACGGTCATCGTTGGTCCCAATGGCGCCGGCAAAACCACATGGTTCAATCTGGTCTCGGGACAGTTGCCTCCCAGCGAGGGCAGCGTGTTCAAGAATGGCGAAGACATCACCGGCCTGTCTCCCTCGGCCAGGGCAAAGAAGGGCATTGGCCGCGCGTTTCAGCTGACCAATCTGTTTCCAAAGCTCACGGTTCTGGAGAATGTGCGCCTGGCGGTGCAGGCAAAGCGCGGGACCGGTCCAAGGATGTTCCGGTCAACCGGGAAATTTGGTGAAATTGCTGATCGTGCGCGTGAACATTTGAAGGCGACACGGCTTGAGACTGTTGCTCACCTGCCCGCTGCGGCATTGCCGCATGGCGATCAGCGCAAGCTTGAAGTGGCGTTGTTGCTTGCGATGGAACCGGATGTGTTCATGTTCGATGAACCGACCGCCGGAATGAGCGTCGACGAGGCGCCTGTCATCCTCGACCTGATCGAAGAAATTCGAAAGGATGCGTCAAAGACGATCCTGCTCGTAGAACACAAGATGGACGTGGTGCGCGCGCTTGCCGACAGGATTGTCGTTTTGCACAACGGTGAACTTGTTGCCGACGGTGCACCGGATGACGTGATCGCACTGCCGATTGTCCGCGAAATCTATCTCGGAATACCGGCCGGGGAGCAGGCAGCATGACCGACTACATCCTCCGCCTCGACGACGTCCACACCGATATTGAGCAATATCGAATACTGCACGGGATCACGTTTGATGTGCCGGAGGGAGGGGTTTACGTTCTCCTGGGGCGCAACGGTGCGGGAAAGACCACCACCTTGCGCACAATAATGGGCCTCTGGCGCGCGCGCAAAGGCGCCATTGTGTTTCGGCACCACGACATCACAGCCATGCATACATCGGATATCTCCCGACTGGGTATCGCCTATGTACCTGAAAATATGGGAATATTTGGAGGGCTGACGATTGAGGAAAACCTCAAATTAGCAACAGCGACAGGCGCCTTCGACAAGCGCAAGCTGGAGCAGGTTTTCGACCTTTTCCCGGCAATGGAAACATTTTGGCAGAAGCCGGCTTGGGCGCTCTCGGGCGGGCAGAAGCAAATGCTGGCGATATCGCGTGCGATCATCGAGAAGCGGGAACTGATCCTGATTGACGAGCCGACAAAAGGATTGGCTCCATCCATCATTCGCTCAATGATTGAAGCGTTCCGGCAAATCGCCGAGGAGACGACGATATTGCTCGTGGAACAGAATTTCCTGTTTGCCTCTTCGCTGGGCGCAAATGTGTCGGTGATCGATGACGGTCATATCGCCCACACGGGAGGCATGGCCGAACTTTCCGGTGATCAAGACCTCCAAAGCAAACTGCTGAGCCTTTCGCTCGACGAGCATCAATGAGGAGCCCGATTGAGATGAGCTTCAAATTGGCAGAAATGTTTGAACGGATCGGCGGTGTCAACGCGATTCCCGTGCTGCTGATGCTGGTTGCGTTACCACTGATCGGTTCGTTCTCATCGTGGGTCACCTTGACCGTTGCAGGGCTCGCGATGGGAATGATGATCTTTTTGATGGCATCCGGTCTCAGCCTGGTATTTGGCCTGATGGACGTTCTCAATTTCGGCCATTCTGCCTTTATCTCGTTTGGCGCCTTTATTGCTGCATCGACACTTGCAGTCCTCAGCGCCTGGGTTGGCGCGGACTCGTTGGCGTTGAATTTTCTCGCATTGTTCGCCGCAATCGGTGCTGCAACGCTCTTCGGACTGGTCGCCGGATACTTTTTCGAGCGGGTAATCGTCAAACCGGTTTATCACGATCATTTGCGGCAAATCCTGATTACGATAGGGGCGCTGATCGTCGCCGAGCAGATCATACTGGCCGTCTGGGGAGGCAATCCCGTCGCGGTGCCGAGGCCGGCATTGCTCGAGGGTTCGTTCATCATCGGCGATATCGCCATTGAAAAGTACCGCCTGTTTGCATTTGCCCTCGGATTGGTAGTGTTTGTCGCTCTCTATCTGGTGCTGAACCGGACCAGGATTGGCTTGTTGATCCGCGCCGGTGTCGAAAACCGCGAGATGGTCGAGGCGCTGGGCTTCAAGGTCGACCGGTTGTTTGTCGCGGTTTTCATGGTCGGATCCGCGCTGGCGGCGATGGGCGGAGCGATGTGGGCCGGTTACCAGGGGCTGATTTCGGGTGCTCTTGGTGGCGAGCTGCTCATTCTCGTTTTCATTGTCGTCATCATCGGCGGGTTGGGCTCCATTGAAGGTTCGCTGCTCGGCGCACTCCTGGTGGGTTTGCTCGGCAACTATGTCGCGTTCATTTTCCCCAAAATGTCGCTGGCCTCCAACATGATCCTGATGATGGCAATTCTGCTGTGGCGCCCTTGGGGGCTGCGGCCGGCAATCAAGTTGTGAGACCTGTGCGATGACCGCCGAAACCGTTTCCAAACCGGCCATTGCCAGCGGCGCCCGCCGCGGACGGCTCATCGTCTACGGGATAGTGCTTGCCATCGGGCTTTGCCTGATGTTCGCACCATTCCTGTTCCCCGACGTACGTTCCGGTCAGGTTGCTGCGCGCATCTGCATCTTCATCGTCCTTGCTGCCAGCTACGATTTGCTGATCGGCTACACAGGCATTGTTTCGTTCGCCCACACGATGTTTTTCGGCATGGGCGCCTACGGCGCTGCAATCGCGCTGAAAAAGATGGGAGCCGGATGGGACGCGGTCTTGCTGGGCGGCGGTGCCGGTGTCGCAGCGGCGGTTGTTCTCGCAGCCTTGATCGGTGTCCTGTCGTTGCGCGTAAAGGCGATCTTCTTTGCCATGGTCACATTGGCGGCGGCGTCGGTCATGCTCGTGCTTGCCTCGCAGTTTTCCGATTTTACCGGCGGCGAAGACGGAATTGTCTACTCGGCGCCCAAACTCTTCAAACCCGCAACGAAGCTGATGGTTGATGATGACGGAAAGGTTCTCAAATTCGCCGGCGTGTCGCTGAACGGCAAGATAGCGGCCTACTATTTTGTGTTCCTGTCCTGTCTCATCATGTTCTGGGCATTGATGCGCATCGTTCGCTCACCGCTCGGCACCGTGTTGGAGGCCATTCGCGAAAACGAACTGCGTGCAGAAGCAATTGGCTATCAGGTGGTTGCCTACCGCACATCGGTTTTTGTGATCGCCGCCGTCATTGCCGCGCTGGCAGGCGTCGTCTGGGCGGTCTGGCTGAAATATACCGGCCCGGACACGACACTGTCCTTTGCGATCATGATCGACATTTTGTTGATGGTGGTCATTGGCGGCATGGGAACCATGGTCGGCGCGGTGATCGGCGTGACCTTGATGAGCCTGGCGCAGTTCTATCTGAAAGACCTGATGGAAGTGGCTTCCGGAGCAACAGAAGCGGTTCCGCTGCTGCCTCACCTGCTTGATCCGGATCGCTGGCTGTTGTGGCTGGGGATCCTGTTCATCCTGCTGGTCTACTTTTTTCCGGCAGGAATTGCCGGAACCCTGATGAAGAAAGGCGCGCACTGATGTCGGACGGCGGGCAAACGATTCAATATCCGGTGGAAACGCTCTAATGACCGACCGGCGCTCGGATTATGTTCGCTGTGGTGCACACGAACTGCATGTCTCCCGTTGGGGTAATCCCGCCAACCCGGCACTGGTCATGTGGCACGGGCTTGCACGAACCGGCAGGGATTTCGATGAGGCCGCCAGGGCGCTGTCGGATGCCTATTTTGTCATCTGCCCGGATACGCTCGGCCGCGGGCTGTCTTCCTGGGCCCGCGACGACAAGACCGATTACTCCTATGCCGCCTATGGCGAGCATGCTGCCGCGATCCTCGACCACTACGAAATCGACAAACTTCGGTGGGTCGGCACATCGATGGGCGGCCTGATCGGGGTCACCATGGCCGCCGGTCCGCTCAAGGGCCGCATCACCCATCTGGTGGTCAACGATATCGGCCCTTCAATTCCGCAGGAAGCCACCGGGCGTATCGCCTCTTATGTCGGCAACCTGCCGGTCTTTGATCACATGGCAGAACTGGAAAACTGGTTGAGAACCAATTACGCCCCGTTCGGCAACAACACCGACCATTTCTGGCGCCGCATGGCCGATACATCGTCGCGGCGAACCGATGACGGCCGCATCACCGTCCACTACGATCCGCGAATTGTCACGCAGTTCACCACCCATCGGTCGGACCTCGATTGCTGGCCGGAGTGGGATGACATCGAAATTCCCACACTTCTGTTGCGCGGCGAGAACTCCGACGTTCTCCCCAAAACGGTTGCAGATGAAATGACGAAACGCGGGCCGAAGCCGCAGCTGGTCGAATTTGCCGGCTGCGGTCACGCACCGACTATGACGACCGAAGCGGAAATCTCGATGCTGAGGGATTTTCTCAGGTGACGGCGAAAACTCACTCCGCCGCTTCCACCTTGCCGCCCGGTCTCCGCGCCAGCAGTTCCTTCAAGAACGCGCCGGTGTAGCTGCGGTCGGTGGCTGCGACATCTTCCGGCGTTCCCGACGCGACCAATTCACCGCCGCCGTCGCCACCTTCCGGCCCGAGGTCCAAAATCCAGTCGGCAGTCTTGATCACTTCCAGATTGTGCTCGATGACCACGACCGTATTGCCCTGCTCGACCAGCTCGTGCAGCACTTCGAGCAGTTTTGCGACATCGTGAAAATGCAAACCCGTGGTCGGCTCGTCGAGAATGTAGAGCGTGCGGCCGGTGGCGCGGCGCGACAGTTCCTTGGCAAGCTTGATGCGCTGCGCCTCACCGCCCGACAGCGTTGTCGCCTGCTGGCCGATATGGATATAGCCGAGGCCAACCTTCTTCAGCATCTCCAGCTTGTCGCGCACGGCAGGCACGGCTGAAAAGAACTCGCAGCCCTCTTCCACGGTCATGTCGAGCACATCGGCGATCGACTTGCCCTTGAAGACAACATCGAGCGTCTCACGGTTATACCGCTTGCCGTGGCAGACATCGCAGGTGACATAGACGTCGGGCAGGAAGTGCATCTCGATCTTGATGACGCCGTCGCCCTGGCAGGCCTCGCAGCGCCCGCCCTTGACGTTGAACGAAAAACGCCCCGGCGCGTAGCCGCGAGCCTTGGCTTCCGGAAGACCGGCAAACCAGTCGCGGATCGGCGTGAACGCGCCGGTATAGGTGGCCGGATTGGAGCGTGGCGTGCGGCCAATGGGCGACTGGTCGATGTCGATCACCTTGTCGAGGTGTTCCAGTCCGGTAATCTGGTCATGCTCGGCCGGTTGCTCGCGCGACCCCATGATGCGGCGCGACGCAGCCTTGTAAAGCGTCTCGATCAGAAGCGTTGACTTGCCGCCGCCCGACACACCGGTGACACAGGCAAACAGGCCGATCGGGATCTCTGCTTTGACGTCTTTAAGATTGTTGCCGCGCGCTCCCGTCACCTTGATGCGTTTTGTCTTCTTGGCCTGCCTGCGTACCGCTGGCACGGGGATCTCCATCGCGCCCGACAGATACTGACCGGTGAGCGATTTCGGGTGCGCCATGATGTCTGCCGGCACGCCCTCGGCAACAATTGTACCGCCATGGATGCCGGCAGCCGGGCCGATATCGACCACGTGATCTGCGGTGCGGATAGCATCCTCGTCATGCTCGACGACAACGACGGTATTACCCAGATCGCGCAGATGACGCAGCGTATCGAGCAGCCGGGCATTGTCGCGCTGGTGCAGGCCGATGGACGGTTCGTCGAGCACATAAAGCACACCGGTCAATCCCGATCCGATCTGCGATGCCAGCCGGATACGCTGGCTCTCACCGCCTGACAACGTGCCGGAATTGCGCGACAGAGCCAGGTAGTCCAGCCCGACATCGTTGAGGAACCGCAGCCGTTCGCGGATTTCCTTCAAAATGCGGCCGGCGATTTCGTTTTGCTTGTCATTCAGCCTCTCCGGCAGCGCCTCGAACCAGTCGCGCGCGTTGCGGATCGATAGCGTCGTGACTTCGCCAATGTGGCGATCGGCAATCTTCACCGCCATCGCTTCGGCTTTCAGCCGGTACCCGTCGCAGGCCGGGCACGGCGTTGCCGACATGTAGCGTTCGATCTCCTCGCGCATCCACGAAGAATCGGTCTCTTTCCAGCGCCGTTCGAGATTGGGAATCACGCCCTCGAAACTCTTTTTCGTCTGATAGGTGCGCAGCCCGTCATCGTAGTTGAACGTTACGAGTGTTTCGCCTGTTCCATGCAAAATGGCGTTTTGAGCTTCATCCGAAAGGTCCCGCCAGCGGTCAGACACTTTGAAACCGTAGACTTTGCCCAACGCTTCAAGTGTCTGTTGATAGTAGGGAGATGTTGACTTGGCCCACGGCGCGATCGCGCCGTTGCGGAGCGACACGTGGTCTTCGGGAACGATTAGCCCTTCATCAATGGCGCGCTGCGTGCCCAACCCGTCACAGGTTGGACAGGCGCCGAAGGGATTGTTGAATGAAAACAGCCGTGGTTCGATTTCAGTAATCGTGAAACCTGAGACCGGACAGGCAAACTTTTCCGAGAACATGATCCGCTCATGCGTCTCGTTCTTGGATTTGTTGGCGGATTCTCCTGACAGTTCTTCAGCCGGCAGTGGCTTGTCTGCGAATTCTGCAACTGCCAGACCGTCGGCCAGTTTGAGGCAGGTCTCGATGCTGTCGGCCAGGCGGGCTGAAAGGTCGTCGCGCACGACCACACGATCGACGACCACATCGATATCGTGCTTGTATTTCTTGTCGAGTGCTGGCACGTCGGCGATCTCGTAAAACTCGCCATCGACCTTGACGCGCTGAAAGCCTTTCTTCTGCAGTTCGGCCAGTTCCTTGCGGTACTCCCCTTTTCTGCCGCGCACGATGGGCGCCATGATGTAAAGCCGCGTGCCATCCTCAAGACCGAGCACGCGGTCAACCATTTGGCTGACGGTTTGACTTTCGATCGGCAGACCGGTGGCAGGGGAATAGGGAACTCCAACCCTGGCGAACAACAGCCGCATATAGTCGTAGATCTCAGTGACCGTTGCGACGGTCGATCGTGGATTGCGGCTGGTGGTTTTCTGCTCAATCGAGATGGCAGGTGAGAGACCGTCGATCTGGTCGACATCCGGTTTCTGCATCATCTCCAGAAACTGGCGCGCATAGGCAGAAAGCGACTCGACATAACGCCGCTGGCCTTCGGCATAGATCGTGTCGAAGGCGAGCGATGATTTTCCCGAACCGGACAAACCGGTCATCACGGTCAACCGGTCGCGGGGAATGTCGAGATCGACATTCTTCAGATTGTGCTCGCGTGCACCACGCACGGATATAAACTTTTGTTCGCTCATCTTTCCCGGTTTCAACCTTTTTGCCGCATACGTCGACATGAACAAAAGCCGAACGTTCGCACGGGTACAGGATTTTCCGCAACCGCGCAATTGGGCATTTCCGTCGTTCCTCATATAGTCTTGTTTGCGGCAGTCCCAACTGCCATTTCCTGCCAAAATTTGTTCTTGAGGGAGGAACAGAAAAATGCGCATCTTCATTGTTTCGGCAATTTTCGGCCTGCTCGCCGGCGGCTTTGCAACAAATGCCCGAGCGACCGCTGACGGACCGGATTTCTGGCAGGTATGGAACGTCACACCCGGTGACCTGCTCAATTATCGCGTCGGTCCTGGCGTCAACTATCCGAAACTGGGCGGTATTGCGCACAACGCGCGCCGCATCACCATCATCGTGTGTATTCCGACCACGACACGCGAGCAGTGGTTCGCGCTTTCCGAGCAGATGCAGTTGGAACTCAGCGAAATGTCATCCTGGTGCCTGATTGAGCACACAGGCCGGCAACTCGGCTGGGTCAACCGCCGTTTTCTGACGGAAGATGATGAATAGTCAGGAACTCCGGCGGTATTATCTGGTTTCGGCAAAACAACCGGCAACAGAATCGTCGGTTGGGGTAGACACCTCCAAAAGCGGCAAATAGTATCGAAAGGACTTTTTTCCTTTTTGGCTGTTGCGTGCAATGAGTCGATCCGAACACGAGAAGATTTGGGCAGCAATAGATGCTCTCGCTGCCAGCAACTCTCTTTCGGCGTCGGGCCTTGCAAAACGTGCCGGCCTGGATTCGACGGCATTCAACCGTTCCAAGCGCTTGTCTTCTGGTGGACGCCCGAGGTGGCCATCGATGGAATCGATCTTCAAGATCATCGATGCGACCGATACGAGACTTTCTGAATTTGCGGCGCTTGTCGAAGCCAAGTCGCGGTCATCGGGCAACATGTTACCGCTCAACAAACCGACAGTTCCACTGGTGGGTTTTGCCCAGGCCGGCGCCGGCGGGTTTTTCGACGATGCCGGGTTCCCCGCCGGACAGGGATGGGATCTGGTTGAGATACCATCGACTGCAGGAGACGGAACTTACGCACTGTCTGTGCAGGGTGAGTCGATGATGCCGCTTTATCGTGACGGCGATGTGCTGATCGTCGATCCCGAAGCGAATACCAGAAAAGGCGATCGTGTTGTCGTCAAAACGTGTACCGGTGAGATCATGGCGAAGATTCTGCAGCACCGAACGTCAAAGCAGGTTGAGCTGTCGTCACTGAATCCGGATCACCCGCCGCGTGTCTTCGCGCTTGGTGAAGTCGAATGGCTCGCGCGAATAATCTGGGCCAGCCAGTAGAGGGCTTTCCCTCATGCGAAATGTGCTGATTTGGATCGGTGTGTTGGCATTCTTGTCCGTTGGTTATGCGATTTACGCCAACCGTCCGTTGCAAAGCGAAGTCAGCGGAAACATAAATACCCCGCCGAAGCTCAACAATGAAGGTGAGACTGCTGGGCAGGCCGTCACTTCGGCCGAAAATCAACTGGACCGGATTGTTGGAGAGGATGTGATTGCGATACCGGACTTTGATCCGGGCAGCCTTGAACGGCTTCCGGCCCGTAAATCGCTAAGCCATCCTGAAACATCCGATGGTGAAAAATTGTCGGGTAGCCGCCTGCTCTATGGACCGGTTGCCACCGCAGCAGGGTTGATCGAAGCGCAGGGTATTCGCATTCGCTTGGCCGGAATCGAACCAACGCTTCCAGACATGCTGTGCGGCAAAGAGCCCGATCTGAAATTTCCTTGCGGCAAGATGGCGCTGACCGCATTTCGCGCCTGGTTGCGCGGCCGGGCTATCGAATGCGACTTCGCAGAACCTGGCACCTCAGAGATTATCGAGGCATCATGCAGTGTTGGTGGCAGGGATGCAGCCGCATGGCTGGTAAAAAATGGCTGGGCCAAGGCGCATAGTGGTGGCGCTTATGCGAGTCTTGAAAGTGCGGCTCGTTCCAGTGGTTCCGGGATATTCGCTACCTTGGAGTAACGAGGAGATCAGCCGGATTTTTCCGGCAAGACCTTTTCAATCAGCGCTTTTGTCTCATTGAGCCCGTACAAGGCGGCAAAAGAGCCGAACCGAGGTCCACGTTCTTGACCAAGCAACACCTGGTACAGCATCTGAAAGAATGAAACCGACACTCCCGGTCCACCATCGGGTCCTTTTTTCTTTGTGTCCTGATAGCGTTCAACGCCGCGCGCAACGTCAAGCAGTGCACCTTGGATGAGCTCTCCATCCGCATCGTCGGGAAGGGTGTTTATTGCTGCGACAATGGCATGGAGCGTCTCCGTTTCCACCTCGTCTGGTTTTCTGAACTGTTTTGCAGGTCTGACGAAATCATCGAAATAGCGAATTGCAAATCCCGCGAGTTCATCGAGCTTGGGATGCGACTGAGGGGTCACACCCGGCGCATAGCGGGAGATGAAACCCCACAACACGTCCCTGTTTTCCGCATTGGACGCGCTGACCAAATTCAGCAGCAGATTGAATGAGACCGGCATCTGCTCCTGGGGAGGCCGGCCACCATGAATATGCCAGACAGGATTGGCCAAACGTTGTGCCGGTTCCTGCCGGTGATAGGCAGAAAGGTGTTGAAAATATTCATCAACCGCACGTGGGATGACATCGAAAAACAGCCGCTTGGCGGTTCGCGGTTTCTGGAACATATACAGGGAAAGGCTTTCTGTCGGTGCATAAGCAAGCCATTCATCGATGGTCAAACCGTTGCCTTTCGATTTTGATATTTTTTCTCCTTTGTCGTCCAAAAACAATTCGTAGACAAAGTGCTCCGGAGCACGGCCACCGAGCGCCTGGCAGATTGCATCATAGATTTTCATGTTGGGGCCGTGGTCTTTCCCGAACATCTCAAAATCGACGCCAAGCGCCGCCCAGCGCGCTCCAAAATCAGGTTTCCATTGGAGTTTTACCTGACCGCCGGTGACGCTCTGGGTTGTGACTTCTCCTTCTTCATCGACATAGGAGATGGTTCCACTTGATGGGTCTACCGCTTTCATCGGGACATAAAGGACGCGGCCGGTTTTTGGGGAGATTGGCAAAAACGGAGAGTAGGTAGCGCGCCGCTCCTCTCCAAGTGTCGGAAGCATGATGTCCATGATAGCCTGGTAGCGTTCGGCTACCAGAAGCAGAATTTCATCAAACCGGCCCGATTTGTAATAGTCGGTAGCGCTGGCGAACTCGTAGTCGAAACCGAAAGCGTCGAGAAAGCGCCGCAACATGGCGTTGTTGTGATGACCAAAACTCGCATAGTCGCCACCAAAAGGATTTGGTACGCTGGTCAACGGTTGATGGAGATAGGGCTCCAAGGCTTTGGGGTCCGGTACATTGTCCGGTATCTTGCGCATGCCGTCCATGTCGTCGGAAAAACACAAAAGCTTGGTCTTGACCCGGTTTTCTGTCAGCACCTCAAACGCATGCCGAACCATGCTGGTGCGCGCAACTTCGCCAAATGTACCAATGTGCGGAAGGCCGGATGGGCCGTAGCCGGTTTCAAATATCACGGTGTCGGGATATTCAGAGCGCTCGTAGCGCTTGATGATTTTCGATGCTTCCTCAAACGGCCACGCCCGGCACTCGCGGGCCGCGGCCATCAGTTCGGGAGCAAACCCGCTATCGGTCGTGTCCGACATTGTCATGGCAAGATATCCTGAAATCGGTTCCGGTCGGCCCGGCAACCCGGCGGAAAGTATGCTTACCAATCGATCAGGTCAATAACACTGATTATTCGGTCTTGAGAAGATGGAGCCAGCACAATAGATAGTGTCGAATCCCATTCGCGCGAGGACATCAAATGCATCAGATTTCACCACAAGAGGCACTGGTCTACGTCATGATCCTGACGTCAGCCGCAGACAGCCACATGACTGATGCGGAACTCTCACGCATTGGCTCGCTCGTTCATACCATCCCGGCATTTCGCGAGTTCGATAAAGATAAACTGCCGGAAATCGCCCGCCAGTGTCAGGAAATGTTGCAGGATGATGACGGATTGGAAAACGTTCTCGACGCAATAAAATCAGCGCTTCCGGCGAAGGCCTATGACACCGCCTACGCGCTGGCGGTCGATATTGCAGCAGCTGATCTATCCGTGAGCCAGGTAGAACTGCGTATTCTGCAAATTCTCCGCGACAAGCTTGATCTCGACAAATTGACCGTCGCCGCCATTGAAAGAGGCGCAAGGGCACGATACCGGCTGTTGTAGTGACAAACCGCGGCCGTATTGAAGGCCGGTGCATTGATCTTGAACGCGCCCGTCCCATCTATCCGGGTGTAAATCGTTGGCGGGCTTATGGAAGTTCTGGACTTATCTGAGGCCACATTAAGATTCATTGCGTTTGCGGCAATATTTGCGGCAATGGCGCTGCTTGAACTTTCGCATCCGCGTCTCAGCCGGCCTGAACTCGCAGGCACGATCAAGGGGCGGCGGTGGTTTACGAACCTGTCCATGGTTGTGCTGTCAGCCATCATCCTCAGGCTGATTTTTCCGGCCGCAGCCGTTGGCACCGCAATCTGGGCCGAGACAACCGGATTCGGTTTGTTCAACAAGATCGAAGTTAATCCGATTTTGGCCGGTCTGGTCGCATTCATTGTTCTGGATTTTGCGGTTTGGCTCGAGCACGTTGCCAGCCACAAGTTCTCCATTCTATGGCGAATTCATCGAATGCACCATTCCGACACCGGTTTTGACGTGACAACCGCGCTAAGGTTCCATCCGCTGGAAATCGTCCTGTCAATGTTCTGGAAGGCGTCTATTGTCGTCTTGTTGGGTGCCCCGGCAGTCGCAGTATTGCTATTTGAGGTTGTATTGAATGGCACGGCCATGTTCAATCATTCGAACTTTGACCTGCCCCGTTCCCTGGATCGTCGGGTTCGTTTGTTTCTTGTGACACCTGACATGCATCGTGTGCACCACTCAAGCAATCCGATGGAAACTGACACAAACTATGGCTTCAATTTTCCGTACTGGGACCGGATTTTTGGCACATATCTGGATCAACCGTCGCTCGGACATCAAAAAATCGACATCGGTTTAACGGAATTCTCGGGCCAGAAAACCGCAAATCTGGTTTGGGCGCTTGCGGTCCCGTTCAAGCGCTTGGCGTCCAATCGCAAGCGCGAACAGAATCCCGCAAACTCGGCAAAGCCCTAGTAGAAGCTTACCGGAAAATAGCGCAGATAGAGCTCCGAGAACGTCCCATTGCTTGTCAGTTCCCTGAGTGCGTAATCCAGCGCTGCGTTCAATGTCGTATTCTCCCGGCTGGTGACGATCGAAAGACCGGGTCCAAGGTATTTGTCGGACAAATATGGTCCGCCAATAAACCTGCAGCAATTGTCTGAAGACGAACTGCCCAACCAAAAAGACAGCTGCATGCCATCGCCGAACGCCGCATCAAGTTTGCCGGATTTCAGGTCTGAGAGCAGCCAATCAACCCGGCTGAACGTGATCACTTTGGCATCCGGAAAGTAATCTCTCAGCATTGCTTCATGCGCAGAGCCCGAAATGACGCCGATTCTGCGTCCTGAAACCCTGACCGGGTCCGCATCATTCAACTCGCCGCCGTTAACCGCGACAAATCGCGCCGGAAACCGCAGATACGGCCTTCCAAAGGACAGCCGTGTCCGGTTTTCGGCCGTTGGTTTCAGGCCCGCAAGTATCGCGTCGGCATTTGCGGCAAGCAGCGCCGGTTCCAGTTCTTGCCATGGCAATGCCTGAATGCTGCATCTGTTGACCACGTTAAGCTCGCGGCAAATAGCGTTCGCCAAATCAACATGAAATCCCGAAGGCCGGCCTGTATCATCAATGTAATTGAAAGGCGGAAAGTCGAGTGTCGTGAGGAACGATATTCGCGTATTCCCATCCAGCTGCGGCGCCGTTAGTTGCTCTTTGGCATCCCAGAAGTAGGGAATCTTCGGATCGGCCGAAGCATGAGTACCCATGCTTGCAATGACAGCAATCAACAGCACCCTGACAATGGATTGCTTAAAGGTAGTCCACAGGGACGGCTTGTCGTTGGAAAATCCTGGTCCACGAGGTCTCAATTGATTTAGCACCGCTGAAGATACCGTTGGCGAACAAAAAAACTGGCGAAAATTGATGTCTTCCTGCCACAGTATGGGAGATTTCAATTCGAATCCCAATAGATTTGTTTCACAATCTATGGTTTATGGCGTCCCAACCAAAAGCGTATTTATAATGGTATTCCGCTGATGCAACTTGGGGGTGCATCGAATGAACCAGTTCGATGAAACGCTGAACTATATTGATAGAATTCAGAAAGCTCCGACGACAGAGCAAGTATGCCTTGAATTGCTGTCGGTGACGGAGAAATTCGGACTGAACGCTTTACTTGCCGGCACGGTTCCAGATCCGAACACTCCGTTGGCTGAGCAGAAAAAACATGTGCTTCTGTGTGGCTGGCCGGTTGGTTGGCTTGATCGGTATGTACAGAAAAATTACGTTGACCGGGATCCCGTCGTTGTTCGAATGAAGAAATCACCGGGTTCTTTCAAGTGGGGCGAAGCCAACGAACTGAGCAAGTCTGATCCGGTCAGCCAGGAAGTAATTGGCGATGCAGGTTGCTACGACCTGCGCGACGGTTTTGCGTTTCCGCTCTATACGCTTGACGGAACGCCGGTCGTAGTATCGCTGGGTGGTCCTGCATTTGAGAGCTCCGAGGAAAATCTTTCAATGATCGCTCTGGTGTCAACGTATGCGGTAGGGCGGGGGTTGCAATTGAGCCAAAAATGCCGTGCGAATGACAAGAGGAAAGCGTTGACCGAACGCGAGACGGAATGCTTGAGGTGGGCCGCAGTAGGAAAGTCGGAATGGGAAATCTCCCAGATTCTGGGAATTTCCGAGCACACCTCTGAAAAGCACCTGCTCAACGCAAAAGCAAAGCTGGGTGCGGCGAACCGCGTCCACGCTGTCGCCGAAGCGATCAGGTTGGGCTATATTTCCTGATTGGGAAACTACGTGATCACGTAATATCGCAAACTGCTCGACCGGTTAATGTTCCTGCGTTTCTAACGCAGGAATCGACATGTTTTATGCTCTGACTACTTCCCAACTTATGAGCCAGACCAGGCTCTGGCGTTCAGTTCACGAGTTGCGTCATCAAATTTTCGTCGAAGAGATGGGCTGGCAGGACTTGGCCAGATCTGACGGGTTGGAGATCGATGAGTTCGACCATGATGAGGCAATTCATCACCTCGTGGTTCGAAATGGCGAACTTGCAGGATATCAGCGCATGCTGCCTACCACGCGACCCCACCTGCTTACCCATGTGCTGACGGATCTGTATGAAGGTGTGTCTCCCACTGGCCCCGACATTTATGAACTGACCCGCTATGCGGTCGCACCGGCCTATCGCGACGGTCGCCGAGGCGTTTCGACGGTCGGTACCGAATTGATTGCCGGCTTCGTTGAGTGGGGCCTTGCGATTGGTGTCGACAAGGTAATCATCGAATTTGAGCCCATGTGGGTCTTAAGGGCGCTGCAACTTCATTTTCTTGCTACACCGCTGGGATACCAGCGCACTTATGGCCGCCAGCAGGTGGTCGCGACCATGCTGCAATTCAATCGTGAAACACTTGAGACCGTGCGCAGGCGGCGCAACCACTTCCAACCGGTTCTGACGCACTTGGCGTCGGAGGAAAACGAATTCCGGCTCGCTTCGTGAGTGGGGATGCGCAGCGTCCCTTGGCGAGCAACATCACGGAGCTGAATTCTGGAGGTCCACCAATGAACTACACCGGGAGCAATATAGTTGGACACGTTCAATCCATCGCGATCACTGACACTAAGGGCCAGGCGGTGCTGGATCGTCATTCCTATGAGGGATTGACGAATTTGCTCAGGCAATCTGCCGCCGATCCCGAAGTGCGGGTTGTGGTATTGCGTGGAATAAGCGGATGTTTCTGCAAAGGCGGCGATTTATCCGAGTTTCTGGATCGAACCAAGCACCCGCTGCTGATATCTGCTGTCACCGATCTCTTTCAAACATTGGCCGAGTTTCCCAAACCGCTAATTGCCAGCGTCGACGGCGATGCTACAGGAGTCGGTTGTACGATCCTGTTTCATTGCGACATGGTGTTCGCGTCCGAACGCAGCACCTTCCGCGTTCCATTCGTTGATTTCGGGCTCATGCCCGATGCTGCAACGAGCATGCTGGCGCCTGAACGTATGGGCTATATGAATGCGTTTCGGTTCTTCTGTCTTGGTGAAACACTCGACGTGGAGGCAGCTAAATCCTGTTCAATCGTGTCCGATTTGGTATCGTCGGAACACATCGTGTCGCAAACGATGCTTGCAGCACGCAAACTGGCAAAAAAACCGCAGCATTCGCTTACGCGCACGCGTGAATTGCTTCGTGGCGACCGCAGCGGACTGCGCGCTCGCATCGACCATGAGATCGCGCTGTTCCAGTGCGCGCTTCAAGACGAGAGGACAATTCGCCGACTGTCGAGGATAGCAAAACTGGCAGCATAAAGCATGATAGCGGGGGGCAATTCATGCATGAAAACCGCGACACCGCGGCTGACTTTCTGTCGCCGAAATGGCGGAAGGTCTTTCAGGCAGCGGGATTGGGTTCCGCCCAGATAAGCGCATTGGTCAACCGTGCCCGGGCCGATGGTTCAACACTGCACGAGGAACTCGCCTTGTGGGGAAGCGAGACTGAGAAGCAGTTTTATCGGGCACTGGCAGCAGAACTTGAACTGCCTTTTCGGGATCAGATTGATCCCGAAAAACTGGCCATACCGGACAAGGATCTGCTCGGATTGGTCGAAAATAAAAGCGGTCCAAAGCTGGTATTTTACAGGGACATGGCAGCTGAAAACCGGGTTTTGATCTCGCCCGAGTTCTTCGATTTTGGCGACTTGAAGGACTATTTGAACAGATATCCGAAAATATCTGACCGGATCGATATCGTGGCCCCCAAATCGTTGCGGGAAGCGCTCCTGAAAAAAGCTCAGCCGCTTTTGGCCGGTCGCGCAGTGGCCGGTCTGTTTGAGCGATATCCCCAATTGTCGGCGCGAATTGTTGCAAATGCTATGCAGGGTTTCAGCCTTGGGCTTATTGCTGCCCTGATATTGTTTGGATTGCTGTTTTATCCGTCCCTGGCGATCGCAGCCCTGCATTGCGTGTTCTCGCTGGGATTTCTGTCATGCGTCGCATTGCGAGTTGCAGCTGCAATTCGTGCAAAAAGCCCAACCAAGTTCAAATGTCTTCCAATCAGAACCGATCCGTTGCCGAAATATTCGGTGCTTGTTGCGCTCTACAAGGAAGCGGAGATGGTGCCGCATCTCCTCAGTTCGCTTGGCCGCCTGTACTGGCCGCAAAGCAAACTGGAAATATTGCTGATCCTTGAGGACGATGATCTTGAAACGATAGGCGCTCTACAGATTCAGAGATTGCCGCCCAATGTTCAGATTCTGACGGTTTCGAGGCTCGGCCCACGAACCAAACCGAAAGCCCTGTCATATGCAATTCCAGTCATTTCAGGAGAGTTTGTTGCCATCTATGACGCGGAGGATGCACCTCATCCTTTTCAATTGCTCGAAGCGTGGAACGCCTTTCGCAAAAATGGCGAGCGGTTAGCCTGTGTTCAGGCTCCGCTACACATCAGAAATGGTAATCGCAATCTGCTGACAAAGCATTTTGCCTTTGAATACGCCGCCCTCTTTCGCGGGCTTCTGCCTGCTCTGGCTCGAAATGATCTATTCTTTCCGCTTGGGGGCACTTCCAACCACTTCAAGGTCGCAGCCTTGAAGCAAGTCATGGTTTGGGACCCATACAACGTTACAGAAGACGCTGATATGGCCGTCCGATTGTCGCGATTTGGTTATTCGCTGGGCATGATCAACGCACCGACATTCGAAGATGCCCCAGACCGGTTTTCAGTCTGGCTGAAGCAGCGAACCAGATGGTTCAAGGGGTGGATGCAAACATTTTTGGTGCATGGCCGGAGCCCGTTGAGCACGATGCGTCAGATGAGTTTCGGGTCTTATATCGTCTCGCAGATTCTTTTGCTGGGAATTATTATCTCTTCAATGTCATATATTTTTATAATTTTGGTATTAATATCGATAGTAGCAAAATATATAAATATCGCATCTATTTCAACTTTCGATATATCATTACTTATTGTTGATACCACAAACATATTGCTTGGTTTTTTTGCGTTTCTGCTGCTGGGGTGGCGAACCCTTGGCAAGCCGGAGAAAAAAGGCTTCTGGAAAATTGTGCTGACACTCCCAGGATACTGGGTGATCATGTCAATTGCGTGTTGGCGGGCTGCCTGGCAACTCTATCGGCAACCGCATCTTTGGGAGAAAACTCCCCACACAAGACCGGACCATTAATCCGGCACCACTGCATATGGACCGTTAATTGGTATGAATAGTATCAGGAACCGGGAACAAGCAGGTCAGGTGCTGAACCGATAATCTCCGGATCGGCAGTCACAAGATTGCGAGTATTTTTTCCAGCGTAAGGCAGGGCTTGCAGAATATGATTGACGACCTCGATCCTGGCACGGCGCTTGTCATTTGACCGGACGATGATCCAGGACGCAACGGGTGAATCGGTTGCCGCAATCATCTCGTCCCTTCTTGCGGTGTAGTCGTCCCATTTACTGATTCCGGCAACGTCAATCGGCGAAAACTTCCAGATCTTCAGCTTGCTGTGCCGGCGGTCGTGAAATCGTTTCAGCTGCATCTCCTGGCCGATGTTCAGCCAAAATTTGAACAAACGAATTCCCTCATCGACAAGCATCGTCTCAAACTTGGGTGCTTCTTCTAGAAATGATTTGTGCTGCTGATCCGAACAAAAACCCATAACCGGTTCGACACCGCCTCGATTGTACCATGAGCGATCAAACGTGACGAACTCGCCGGATGTCGGCAAGTGCTGGACGTATCGCTGAAAATACCATTGCCCGCGTTCCGCATCTGTAGGTTTCGGCAAGGCGACGTTGCGGGCCGTTCGGGGGTTCATATATCGCCTCAGCGCGTTGATTGAACCACCTTTTCCAGCGGCATCCCGACCTTCGAACACCACGACGATCCGTTCGCCGGTTTCTTTTTGCCAGGATTGAACTTTGACCAACTCCTCCTGAAGCAACTCGAGCCGTTTTTCGTATATCTTGCGCTTGAGGCGCTTGTTGTAAGGATAACCTCCAGAGCTCATTGCCTCATCGGCAATCCAGGCTGGAAGGTCCGGACTGTTGACGTTCCACCGGCGTCTTTTTCCGCCAGCTGTGACGCTGATCGGTTTCAAGTCTGCGAGATGATTAGGCAAATTCGCCATCGATATTCGTCTCCGTTGAGGCGGAGCGCAATGCTATCGGGTGCGCATCAACGCGTCCAGCCGCACAGCAAACTGCGTGCGTTCAATACACCCGTTGAAGGAACCGGCTGGTTAGCGCTGCCTGCGCCGTTCAGAGGGTGGTTGAAATGCCAAGCTTGAATGGTAGGTGCAATAGGGTCCGTTTTCTCCGGCATCGTTGCCGCAGAAATGAAAATCGTCTTTCAACGGATCGCCAATCGGCCATTTGCATGTTTTCTCGTTAAGCTCGATCAGTGACAATCGCTTGGAAATCGGTACGACAACGTCTGCTGCCGGTTTGAGGACCGTTTCGGCCACCGCATCCGTGGAGAATTGCGGTTGCAGCGCAGTCGCCCCGACTACCGAATTGATTGATCGGCCCCCTGCACCGCCGCGACTGGTGGGTCTGCCTGACAATCCGGCTCTTGATTGCTTTTTTTGCCTGGGCTGGCTTGATGTCGCCCGTCCTCTGCTGGACAATTTGAGCCGGTGAACCTTTCCGATAACCGCGTTTCTGCTCACCCCACCGAGCTGCGCCGCAATCTGGCTGGCGCTCAGTCCCTCGGCCCACAGGTTTTTGAGCATCTCAACGCGCTCATCCGTCCAGCTCATATTGTCCGCTCCTGTCCAGGTGTTTTCGGAATCCCTCACCCGTTTCGGAAGATACCGAAACTGCACCACTCAACTCGGGGTGATTGGGGTCGCCGCTACAACCAGGGTTGTTTCTCAGGCAAACTACAATGGCCGCTGACTCGCTGACAAGAGTCGGCGATCAACTGTGAATCGTGTTTTCGTGGTTTTCCCCAACTTGCCTGTACTGGGCGGAATCAATTCCCAATATTTGGGCAGCCAAGCAGACAAGCGTCCAATTGACATACGGCGCGAAAACATCAATATGGTTGGAACCGCCCCAAAGGGCGGTTTTTTGCTTTTCCGGACGCCCCGTTGCACCGGTATTTCGGCAAAGTTTACCTGAGATGGAAGCAACAATGGACAGTTCTGCGTTATTTCAGACCTATTCCCGCGCACCGGTGGAATTTGAAAGGGGAAATGGCTGCTGGCTGCATACTACTGACGGCGAGCAGTATCTCGATTTCGGATCCGGTATCGCGGTCAGCTGCCTCGGCCACGCTCATCCTCATCTGGTGAAAGCAATTACCGATCAGGCTGAAAAACTGTGGCATGTCTCAAACCTGTACGAGATTTCGAGCCAGGGTCGGCTGGCACAACGATTGGTGGCAAATTCGTTCGCAGACCGGGTATTTTTTGGCAACTCCGGAGCAGAAGCGCTGGAATGTGCCATCAAGACGGCCCGGCGCTATCATTATGTCAATGGGGCACCCGAGCGTTATCGGATTGTTACATTCGCAGGTGCATTTCACGGTCGGACCCTGGCAACATTGGCCGCGGCCGGCCAAGAAAAATATCTCGAAGGATATGGGCCGAGGGTCGACGGCTTCGATCAAGTGGAATTGGGCGACCTGGACGCGGTAAAGGCGGCCATTACAGACGAAACTGCGGGAATTCTTCTCGAGCCAATTCAGGGTGAAGGCGGGATTGTCGAACCACCTTCCGGTTTTTTGCGCGAACTTCGCGAATTGTGCGACGAACATGGTATTTTGTTGATGTTCGATGAGGTGCAAACCGGATTTGGCCGTACGGGAGACATGTTTGCTTATAAATGGTCGGGTATCGAACCTGATATTTTAGCCGCGGCCAAGGGAATTGGCGGCGGATTTCCGCTGGGCGCCTGCCTTGCAACAAATGAGGCATCAGCCGGAATGACGCCGAGCACCCACGCTACGACCTACGGCGGCAACCTGCTCGCCATGGCGGCCGGCAATGCAGTTCTCGACATCATTCTTCAAGACGGTTTCTTTGAGGACGTGCAGCGCCGCTCACTGATCTTCAAGCAAGGTCTTGCTTCAATTGTGGACCGGTTTCCGGGAGTGTTCAGCGAAGTTCGCGGAAAGGGCTTTTTGCTGGGCCTTAAATGCGTGCTGCCAAACACAGATGTAAACGCCGCACTTCGCGAGGCAAACCTTCTGGCGGTGCCCGCTGGCGGCAACGTCATTCGGCTGTTGCCCCCGTTGATCGTCGATGAGAAAGAGATATCGCAGGCAATTGAGCGTATTGAAAATGCAGCCGCAGCCTTGTCAGCAAAAGAGCCTGGCAATGGTGCCGCCTAGTTTGGACTGCGCGTATGATCAGTATTCGCCATTTCGCAGATCTCTCAGCCGTTTCTCCTGCTGATCTGCGCTCGATCATCGATGATGCCAGACAGCGGAAGATTGCCGGCAATTCAGGCGAACATGCCAAACCGCTTTCGGGCAAGTTTCTTGCAATGATTTTCGACAAGCCTTCCACTCGCACGCGGGTCTCGTTTGACGTCGGTATGCGTCAGCTTGGGGGGGAGACGATCATGCTGACGGGAAGCGAAATGCAGCTCGGCCGCGATGAGACAATAGCCGACACTGCAAGAGTGTTGTCCCGCTACGTCGACGCAATCATGATCCGTACCACAGAACATGAGCGCTTGATGGAGCTGAAGGATGCCGCGACTGTCCCTGTCATAAACGGGCTCACGGATGACACTCACCCCTGCCAGATCATGGCTGACGTGCTGACGTTCGAGGAACACCGCGGCAGCATCAAGGACAGGGTCCTGGCTTGGACGGGCGATGGGAATAATGTTCTGCATTCCCTGATCGAGGCTTCAGCGGTATTTGGATTTCAGTTGAAATACGCCGTTCCGGAGGGAAGCGAGCCGGAGGAATCCTACATCAAGTGGTCCCGTGACAATGGTGGTAAGATCACGCAAAGCGCCTCGCCGAACGAGGCAGTTTCCGGAGCGGACTGCGTTATAACGGATACCTGGGTCTCCATGGGACAGGAGCATCGGGCGCGAGGCCACAATGTTTTCCAGCCGTACCAGGTCAATGATGAACTGATGAAGCTGGCAAATCCGGAAGCACTCTTTATGCACTGCCTTCCTGCCCACAGAGGCGAAGAAGTAACAGACAGCGTTATGGACGGCCCGCAATCAGTTGTGTTTGACGAAGCCGAGAACCGTCTTCATGCGCAAAAAGCCATCCTTGCCTGGTGCATGTCGAAATAGCGGTTGCAGGTGATGACGCAAAAGGAACTCGGCGATCTCGATTATGCCGGTGATGACCGGGTGGTGCCATTCCATGTCGAAGCCCTCGATATCCGGGGGCGTGCGGTGCAAATGGGTCCCGCGCTCGACCGCATCATAAAGCGCCATGATTATCCAACTCCGGTTTCGGGCTTGCTGAGCGAAATCGTGGTGTTGACAGTATTGTTGGGTACCTCACTCAAATTCGACGGCCGGCTGATCGTGCAGACCCAAACAGATGGTCCTGTCAGCCTTGTGGTTGCAGATTTTGTATCGCCCGGCGGCATACGCGCATACGCCCGGTTCGATCACGAGAAAGTGGCGATCGCCGAGGCAAAAGGCGGGAGCAACAGTGGCGCATTGTTGGGGAACGGTACATTGGCGCTGACGATCGATCAGGGGCAACACACGCAAAGATATCAGGGAGTTGTCCAACTAGACGGAACGAACCTTGAAGACGCCGCGCGCGTCTATTTTCGGCAGTCAGAACAGATACCGACTGAAATCAAATTGGGGGTGGCCAAGCTTGTGGTCGCTGAAGATGGTCAACCGACGGAACAGTGGCGCGCCGGTGGGCTGATATCGCAATTTCTTCCCGAGTCTGAAGAAAGGATTGTTGTCTCGGATCTTCCGAGTGGAAATGACGATATTGATGCGCTCTTAGAGGAAGTTCACGACGATGCGTGGCAGGAACTGCTCGCATTGATGGACACCGTTGATTCAACGGAGGTTCTTGATCCGACCGTTGGAAGCGAACGGCTTTTGTACAGGCTGTTTCACCAGCGCGGGGTGCGCGTCTTCGAGGGCACTACGGTCGAAGATCAGTGCTCCTGCTCTCGCTCCAGGATCGCCGAGATCATCTCCGGTTTTGACGATGAAGAATTCGAGCAGTGCATCGAGGACGGACAGATCCGTGTCAATTGCGAGTTTTGTTCGGCCAACTATCACTTTGATCCAGATGAGTTCAGATAGCCTGCACCAGTCAAAAGTTGCTGCCGGTTACGGTATATTCATTGCAATTCTGTAACTTGCCTTCACCGCTTCATGCTTTATTTCTGGTTTGATCGCGTAGGATGTCCAGATGCTGAAAAAGCTTGAGCCCGTAGTCGAGGGCAACACTGATCTCCGGCCTCGAAGATCACGGCTGGTCATTGCCGCGCGCGCATTGGCCCAGTTGGTTGTCATGATCGCTGTGCTTGCCGGTTCGGTATTCGCGATGAACTGGATGATCGCGACCGCGCCGGAAAAACCGAAAAGGCCGCCGTTCCGCACGGTCTACGCCATCTCGGCTGTTCAGATTGACCTCGCCGACTACAGGCCAAATATCCGCGTGTTCGGTCATGCAACAGCCGCCCGGTCTGTGGATCTGAAGGCTTTGGTCGGTGGAGAGATCGTATCGGTCAATCCAGATGTCCGTGCAGGCGCCACGATCAATCAGGGCGATGAGTTGTTGCAGATCGATCGCTTCGACTATGAAATTGCCCTCTCGGAAGCAAAAACAAATCTTGCTCAAACAAAAGCAACGATCGCTGAAATCGACGCGCGTCTTGTCAGCGAGTCCGACCAACTGGCGATTGCCCGCGAGCAGTTGCAATTGGCTGAACGGGATTTGGAACGCGCCAAATCGCTGCAAGTGTCAGGATCAGTGACAGAAAAATTCGTTGAAGACCGGATGTTGATCGTTATTCAGCGCCGTCAGACGGTTAATTTGCGTGAAAACAACATCCTTGTTGCCGAAGCGCAGAAAACCCAGCAGCAAACTGCTCTTGAGAGGCTCGGCTGGAAGGTAAAGCAAGCAGAGCGCAAGCTTGAAGATACGGTATTGAAAGCGCCGTTTGATGGCGTCGTCCGCAGTTCGACAGCAGAACTCGGCAAGACGGTCAGCACCAACGAAGCCCTGGTGTCAATTTACAGCGCCGACAATCTTGAGGCGCGATTTACGGTGACAGATGCCCAATATGGCCGGATTGCGACAGATACCGACCCACTCATTGGGCGCCCGATCAATGCGGTTTGGACAATCGGTGGGATCGAACACAGCTATGAGGGTAGGGTACAACGTGTCGGATCCGATATTGTCTCTGACAGGGGCGGTGTAGAAATATTTGCCGGATTGAACACCGGCGGGTCGGAACTGAAGCTCCGGCCAGGGGCCTTTCTGGAAATTTCGGTTTCTGACCGGGTTTACGAAAGCGCTGCCAAGCTCCCGGAATCCGCTGTTTACGGCTCGGACACGGTTTACGTCGTCGTGGACGGTGTGCTCGAGCCTCGCAAGATCCGAATACTCGCCTATGACGGGGAGGATGTGATTATCAATGGCGGAATCGCATCGGGAGATATTGTGATGACTACCCGATTGTCAGAAGTTGGTGCGGGTCTGGCGGTTTCGGTGGAAAACGGCGGATAGGGCTGATGCGTTCGCTCGGTCCAGCGGCAGGTCTTGTCCAGAGCTTTGTCCGGCATCCAAATGCGGCAAACTTGCTGATGGCATTGCTGCTGATGTTCGGCGCCTATGCGCTCGCACGGGTCAACACACAGTTTTTTCCCACAGTCGAACGGCCAAACATAACAATTTCAGTCAGTTGGTCGGGTGCGAGCGCCGAGGATGTCGAATCCAACGTATTGGCCATTGTCGAGCCCGAAGTGCGCTTTATCAGCAATGTCGAGGAAATCATTTCCTACGCAAGAGAAGGCTCCGGCACAATTGTTCTTGAATTTGCCGAAGGTTCGGATTTGCAAAAAGCCGTCTCCGATGTCGAGACAGCGGTAAAGGCAATCAGCAACCTGCCGGAGGATTCTGACGAGCCGGTAGTCACAAGATCGCAATGGTTCGACAGCGTTGCGAAGATTTCCATTGGCGGTGACGTGCCGGAGGAATCGCTGCGGACCTGGGCAAAACGCATTCGCGATGATCTCGTCGACAGGGGTATCGACCGCATCGATTTCACCGGACTTCGAGACCGGGAATTGCGGGTCGAGATCGCGGAGCGGGAACTTCGGCGGCTCGACATGACGGTCTCCGATGTTTCCCGGGCGATATCGGCAAACAGTCTGGACCTTCCCTCAGGCAACATTGAGGGAGGTATAGATCGTCAGGTTCGGGCTTTGTCGGATGTTCAGACCCCGGCCGCTCTGCGTTCCGTTGAAATCAAGGCGTTCCCCACCGGTGAAAAAGTTCTCCTGGGAGATATCGCAGATGTCGACAGAGCATTTGATGATCTTGCTGTACAGGGCCTTTCCGGCGGCAAACCCTCGATAGAACTGTTTGTACAGCGCGCTGCGACCGCTGACACTCTTGCCACAGCGCGGGTATTGAAAGATTACGTCGATGAAATCCGGCCCCTGCTGCCCGCAAATCTGGAACTGCAGATGTACGAAGTGCAGGCTGACCGTCTGGCCGAGCGAATTCTGCTACTGGTGAAAAATGGCCTCGGCGGTTTGGTTTTGGTTGTCGGTGTATTGTTTCTGTTTCTGAATGCCCGCATTGCGTTTTGGGTTGCGGCCGGCATTCCGGTAGCAATCATGGCGACACTCGGTCTCATGTATCTGTCTGGCCAGACCATCAACATGATCTCCCTGTTTGGCCTGATTATGATGATGGGCATCATCGTGGATGATGCGATCGTCGTCGGCGAGCACACCGACACCAGACTGCGGCTTGGCGATGACCCGATTACTGCGGCCGAAAATGGTGTTGGCATGATGCTAGTGCCTGTATTGGCTGCAATGACAACAACGATTGCCGCGTTCGCTCCGATCACGCTGATTACCGGCGTGATCGGTCAAATCATGTATGTCCTGCCGCTGGTAGTCGTCGCGGTGATAATTGCCAGCCTGGTTGAGTGCTTCCTCATCCTGCCGGGACACCTGGCTCATTCGCTTGCAAACCGGCGGCAGCGGCGCAGATGGTCGTTTGCAAGGCAAGTCGTGATAGCGCTGCTGATTGCATCATTCCTGACCGCAATTTTGTATCGATTTGACGGAAGCGAACTACCCGATTTCCTGGCTGGCGGATACCAGGTTTTGGAGGCTTGGAAGGAGGAGTATCCGACCTGGCTGTTCTCGATCCTGATTGGTACGCTGGCCCTGGCGATTGCCTACATTGTGGAGGGCGCAATCGCACTTCTGCGCGGGAACTCGGGTCCGGCGTTGCTCGAAGAGACCGGATCGGAAGACGGCATATCGGAAGCTGACGAAGGCCGTTTCCGGCACGCATTTGACCGGGGATTTGCAAAGTTCCGGGATGGTCCGTTTCGCTGGCTGGTCGATCTTTCATTCAACTGGCGTTATGTGACAATTGCCATCGCAGTCGGGTTGGTTTTGGTGATTGCCGCCGGACTAATTCAGTCCAAACGTGTGGAGTTTGTCTTCTTTCCCTCGCCGGAGGCAGAAAACATACGCGGTTATCTGACACTCAATGCAGGTACCCCGGAAGACCGGGCTTTGGAGGCTATCGCCAGAATTGAAGAATCTCTTCGCACGGCGGAAGCCAAGATCGGTAAGGGTGAGCCGCTGGTACGGGCTGTATTCGTTAAATACGGACAATCCGGACGCAACCGGGGTGACAACCTCGCCGAACTGCGCGTCGAGCTCATGTCCTCGGAGGTGCGGACTGTTCGAACCCCGGACATCGTACGCGCGTGGAGAAAAGAGGTTCCAAAAATTCCCGGTGTCCGCAGGTTAGCAATTATTGAAGTGCGTGGTGGACCACCAGGGCGGGATATTGAAGTTCAGTTGCAAGGCGCAGAAGCGTCAACACTGAAGAAAGCCGCCGGTGAGGTGACGGACCTTTTGACCGGCATTTCCGGCGTATCTGGTGTTGGCGATGATCTTCCCTACGGCAAGCCGGAGCTTCGAATGGAACTTTCGCCGCGCGGCGCAGCGCTCGGCTTTTCCATCGAGGATATTGGCCGTCAGGTAAGAAACGCGTTTGAGGGATCAATTCCCAGACGTTTCGCCGACGGTGATGACGAGGTGACAATTCGAATTACGCAGAAAATGCGCGCGGAGGGATCGGCAGCGCTCCGCAATTTCGAGCTTCGAAGTCCGCTTGGCGATTTTGTGCCATTGATGGAAGCGGTAGTACTGACTGAATCGCAGGGGTTTGCTGCCATCCAGCGTCGTGATGGAAAATCGACCATGTCTGTGTCCGGAGACATCGACAATACTGCTAACACGACCGACGGTGTTATTGAGGAGCTCAGAAGCGGAGGTCAGCTGGACCGAATTGCCGTAAAATATGGCATTTCCTACAAGTACGGCGGTCGGGCAGAAGAACAGAAAACTGCTTTTGCCGACCTTGGTGTCGGGACAGCCGTCGCGCTTGGAGTAATCTACATCATACTTGCCTGGGTGTTTGGCAGCTACTGGCGGCCATTCTCGATCATGCTGATCATTCCGTTCGGAATCGTCGGCGCCGTATTTGGCCACTGGCTGCTCGGTTATCAGCTGACAATCTTGTCGCTGATCGGTTTGCTTGGTCTGGCGGGAATTCTGGTCAATGATTCCATCATTTTGGTCACACGCATGGAAGAGCGTTTGGCTGGCGGGGAAAATTTGCAAGAAGCGGCAACAGGTGCCAGCCGGGACCGGCTGAGAGCCGTTCTTCTCACTTCTCTGACCACAATCGGCGGTCTGGTGCCTTTGATGTTTGAAAAGAGCCTTCAGGCGCAATTTTTGCTGCCGATGGCAATAACGATCGTCTTCGGTTTGGCGCTCGCAACATTGCTGGTGCTGTTCCTGGTACCGGCATTGATCGGGGTGGGAACCGATATCGGCAAAGCGCTCAATCTGGTGTTTGGCGCTCAGCGCGTCGGTGAGGGCAGGTCTGGTTGATCAATTGATCGTTCTGAGACTATCGGGAATATCGAGGGAAAACGCGGGAATCGCAATGTCGAACCTTCGTCCGCCATTATCGACCATCGTATATCGTCCAACCATGAACCCTGATGATGTGGCAAGCGGACACCCCGACGTATATTGATAGCTGTCTCCCGGCCTCAGTTCCGGCTGTTCGCCAACCACACCGTCGCCAACGACCTCTTCAATTCGGCCGTTACCATCGGTTATTTGCCAGTAACGGCTGATGAGTTGTGCGGTGGCGTCTGAATTGTTGGCGATTGTAACCCGATAGGCCCAGACGAAATGGCTGTCGGCCGGATCAGAACGATCCTCCAGATAGAAGGGTTCAACCACCACCTCAATGCCTTCGGTTTCAGCTCTGTACATCATCAACTCACAAATCGGTCATCGAAATTGATTGCGACAATACTACCATTGGCTTGACATGGTGCTCAACTCGGGTTGATGCCGGGGACTGCGGATAAGCGGGAACTTGGTAGCGAAATGCTTGACGGTTGGGTGAGAACAAAAATCGATCCGGTATTGAACCGGATGGCATCTTCGATTGCCGGAGCGGGCGCTACTCCCAACCGGATAACGATTGCCAGTTGCGGGGTTGGCCTGGCAGCTGCTGGCTCGATCGCCACAGAATACTACTGGCTCGGAATGTTCTTGTTGCTGGTCAGCCGCTTGGGCGACGGCCTTGACGGAGCGGTCGCCAAAATTTCCGGCAAAACCGATTTTGGCGGATATCTTGATATTGTTCTCGATTTTCTGTTTTACGGCGTGATTCCGCTTGGATTTGTCCTGGCAAACCCAGAGGCGAATGCCATTCCCGGCGCCGTCTTGATCCTGTCATTTTACGTAAACGGATCAAGCTTTCTGGCTTATGCGGTGATCGCGGAGAAACGGGACCTGGAAACAAATGCCCGCGGTTCCAAATCCATCTATTTCACGACCGGACTGGCCGAAGCGACAGAAACCATTGGTGTATTTGTCGCCATGTGTGTGTTCCCCGCATGGTTTCCTGTGTTGGCATGGGTATTTGCGGCAATTTGTTTCTACACTGCGTTCGCCCGAATCGTTCAGGCGGCTGCAGCTTTCAGGGATTGAACTGCAGATAGTGCTCCTTCAATATCGTCGATCAGGTCGTTGACATCTTCAAGACCAACCGACAATCGGACCAGACCGTCGGTGATTCCGAGTTCCGCTCTGGCCTCCTCCGGCAGGTTTTTGTGTGTTGTAGTCGCCGGATGCGTGACCAGGCTTTTCGCATCACCGAGATTGTTTGAGATGGAGATCAACTCGAGCGCATTCTCAAATGCAAATGCTGCCTCCTTCCCTCCGGCCAGTTCAAATGCAACCAGGCTTGAGCCGCCGCTCATTTGACTGCTGATGATATCAGCCTGCGGATGGTCAGTCCGGCCCGGGTAGATGACGCGAGTTACCAAATTGCCTTTCGCAGCAAGATATGCGGCAATTTCTCCGGCACTTGCCGTCTGCTGGGCGACGCGGACCGACAGGGTCTCGAGCCCTTTCAGTAACGTCCAGGCATTGAACGGCGACAGGCTGGGACCGGTGTGGCGAAAATAATCGTGCAGATTTTCGTCGATCCATTCCTTGTCAGACAGGATGACACCACCCAGACAACGGCCTTGGCCATCAATATGTTTGGTAGCCGAGTACACAACCACATGAGCGCCGAGCTCCAGTGGACGCTGGAACAAAGGCGTGGCAAAGACATTATCGACAACCAAGCGTGCACCATTGGCTTTGGCCAATGCGGCGACGGCGGCAATATCGATGACTTCCAGGGTTGGATTGGTCGGGCTTTCGAGGAAAAACAGCTTTGTATTTGGACGAACCGCCTGTTCCCAAGCCTGCAGGTCCCGTCCATCCACAAGGGTGCACTCAACGCCATATTTGGGCATCAGCGTTTCAACGACCCATCGGCAGGAACCAAACAGCGCGCGAGCCGCTACGATGTGGTCTCCGGCATTTACCTGGCACAAAAGTGCGGCAGATACGGCAGCCATTCCAGACGCGGTCGCACGGGCATCTTCGGCGCCTTCCAGCAGGCACATCCGCTTTTCGAACATTTCGACGGTTGGATTGGCGTAGCGCGAGTAGATGAAACCGTCATCCTCGCCCTTAAACCGCGCCTCGGCCGCCTCTGCACTGTCGTAAAGGTAACCTTGAGTAAGATACAATGCTTCGCAGGTTTCGCCGAAATCCGAACGGTTTATACCACCATGCACCAGCTGGGTTTGCGCCTTGTATGTCCGATTGCCCATCGAAAGACTCCTTGAGCAATAAAAAACCGGCCGCGAGAAATCGCTAACCGGTCCGACATCGGCCCTTTTAGCGACTTGTTTTACGTGGCTGCAAGCCGGCCGGCCAAATCACCACGGGATAATCGATCAATAGGGCTTGCACGTTCTTGCGTCAAGCTGTGACTTGATTAAACGTCCTTGCGAACAGGGACCTTGAAAGTGCGGAAAACAGGCATTTTGCGGGATAGTCAGATCGCCGAACTCTTCGAGAGCGGTGCGTTGATTTCTGACAGGGAACTCGATTCCGGCCAGATTCAACCTGCCAGCCTCGACCTGCGGCTTGGTGACAAGGCCTGGCGGGTTCGCGCCAGTTTTCTGCCGGGACCCACAAACAAGGTCGCAGACAAGCTGGAACGGCTGAAACTGCACGAGATCAGCCTTTCAAATGGCGCCGTTCTGGAAACCGGATGCGTGTACATCGTACCGTTGCTGGAGCAACTGGCGTTGCCCGAGGACATCTCCGCGTCAGCCAATCCAAAAAGCTCCACCGGAAGACTGGATATATTTACCCGCTTGATGACCGACAATGGACATGAGTTTGACAAGATAACAGCGGGATACAACGGGCCGCTATATCTTGAAATAAGCCCGCGAACCTTTCCCATCGTTGCAAGAACGGGATCGCGGTTGTCTCAGATCCGGTTCAGGCGCGGCTTGGCAATTCTCGACGAGAAGGAACTGGCCGGTCTCCACAATGCAGAAACTTTGGTAGCAGCGGAAAATCCCAATATTGCCGGCAATGGTATCGGTTTGTCGGTCGATCTTGGAGGCGATGGCGAGGGTTTGATCGGCTACCGCGGCAAGCATCATACTGGTTTGGTTGATCTCGACAAAACCGGTGCCCACTCGGTTCTGGACTACTGGGAACCTTTGTATGGACGCGGCAAACGCGAACTGGTTCTGGACCCCGACGAGTTTTACATTCTGATGTCGCGTGAAGCCGTGCACGTCCCACCGGATTACGCCGCGGAGATGACGCCGTTTGACCCGCTGGTCGGCGAATTTCGCGTTCACTATGCGGGGTTTTTTGATCCGGGATTTGGACATTCAGCGGCAGGAGGAACCGGAAGCCGCGCTGTGCTTGAAGTTCGCAGCCACGAAGTTCCGTTCATTCTCGACCATGGTCAGATTGTCGGTCGTCTGGTTTATGAACACATGCTTGACCGGCCGGAAGTGCTATATGGTTCGGATCGGGGATCAAATTATCAGGCACAGGGCCTGAAACTGTCGAAACATTTTCGCACCGCCTAAACTAGGGCATTTGTCGCTCAATCAGAATCAAGTGAGCGAAAAATGCTTCAATGGTTGCTATCGGAGAAATGCGTTGTTGCGGTTCAAGGAAACCGCAAAACAGCCAGGCCGAGATCGACGGTTCTGGTTTCAATGTTTCTTCGAAGCCCATACGTCCACGTGTAAACCTCTGACCTCGCTGATATTGCTCAGTCCCTCCCTGCTGGCGAAATTCTGTAAACCTTTGACGATTTTGGAGGGAAGCGAAGGGCCGCCATAGATGAAGCCGGTATAGAGTTGGACCAGATCGGCTCCTGCACGAATTTTTTCAAGTGCCGTTTCGGGTGAATTGATCCCACCGACACCGATGATTGCCAGTTTGGGACCGCAGCGTTTTCGCATTTTGGCGAGCACTGTTGTTGATTTCTCAAACAACGGCCTGCCTGACAGGCCGCCGCTCTGGCTTGCAAGCTGCGTTTCGGTCAGGCCACTCCGATCCAGGGTCGTGTTGGAGACGATCAGGCCTTCGATCCCGTTTGCCTCGATTTCCATGGCGATATCATCAAGTTCCTGCTCGTCGAGATCAGGCGCAATTTTCAGAAAAACCGGAACCTTGTTTCCGGTCCGAACAGTCGCGTCGTCGCGCCGGATTGTGGTCCGGGCCAACAATTGCGAAAGGTGCCCGCGTGACTGAAGGTTTCTGAGACCAGGGGTGTTGGGGGAGGAAATGTTTACAACAAAGTAAGACGCCAGATGGGCGAATGCGTCAATGCCTGCCTCATAGTCGGCAGTCTTGTCTTCGGTTTCCTTGTTTGCCCCAATGTTGAGTCCGACAATCCGGCCAGACAAATCCTCGGCTTCAAGCCTGGCGAGACAAGCCGCATGTCCCTCATTGTTAAATCCGAGACGATTGATGACCGCTTCGTCGGATCTGAGACGGAATATCCGCGGTCGGGAGTTTCCGGGCTGCGGCTTTGGCGTAACCGAACCCACCTCCACAAAGCCAAATCCAAGTGAGAACAGCTGTGCCGGAACCTTGCCATCCTTGTCGTACCCCGCTGCGATCCCTAGCGGATTGGGAAAATTCAGGCCAGCGGCCGTCGTTTCAATGAGCGGCGTGGCTCGTGGCCGGGGAGCAAGCGGCAGACCGGATTTCAGGGCCAAAATGGACAGTTTGTGAGCGGTTTCAGGTTCAAGCGAAAACAGCAACTTCCGCAATAGCGCATTCATTTTGAAACGCCGGTTTTCAGGTCTGGAAAAACGTGACGCCCATCATTGCCAAGTGGCAGTGGACAGACCCATTGCACAGCATTCATCGACAGGTCGCCATACAGGTGGGGAAAAAGATCACCTCCGCGCGACGGCTCATATTTCAGCGATACGCCGAGCAAGGCGGCGTCGACGGCGATCAGTAGTAGATCTGTTTGTCCCGAAAAGTGCAGCGCTACCGTCGTTTCGACTTGATCGGCCGTCGAAAAATGGATGTATCCATCGCTTAGGTCGATTTCGGCGCCTTTGAACACGCCTGTCGTCTTGGCGTCGTCCCACAAAATTCGGCTGCATATTTTGTAAATCAGCTCCGTCATGCCGGTTGCTATAGTGCGCCCGGCAGGAGTTTGAAAGGCACAAACAGGACTGGTCCAATTTAGAACGCATATTCAGCGCATCCTGGGTACGATGGAGACTCACGATGCCGAATTTTCCGACAATGTATTTGCTTGTACCGCTGCTGATGCTCCCCCTTCACGCATTTGCCGATGATGGCCGGTATCAACTGGAACGCTCAGGAGACAGTTACGTCCGCCTCGATACGCAGACCGGCGAGATGTCGATCTGCAAGAGACATGGCGATCAACTCGTCTGCCGGGTTGCAGCCGAGGAACGAGCGGCATTTCAGGATGAAATTGATCGGCTTGACCGGGCAGTCGATGACCTCGAAGGGCGTATCGCTCTGCTCGAAAGCGGCAATCGGTCCAAGCGCCAGGAACTGCCCAGCGACGAGGAGTTCGAACGCACGCTCGGTTTCATGGAAAAGTTCATAAGGCGGTTTATGGACGTGATCGAGGAATATGACCGGCCCACGGGTAGAGATAACTCGGACGGGCCGGATCGTACCTGATCTCAGCGTTTCATGATGTCTGCCGGCAGTTCAACCGACTTGCGGGTTTCAAGATCAAGGATGAGTGCCAGCACCTCACCACTTGCTACCGGTTCCATGTCCGTTTGACGCACCAACTCATGCCTTAGCTTTATCGTTTTGCGTCCTGCAATCTCGGCTTTGCTGTAAAGAAACAGAACGTCACCAGTTTTTGCCGGCCGGTGATGGGTGAGTTTCATTTCAACTGCAGCTCGCCCCAAATTGCGTTCCAAGAGCCAATGCTCCCCAATACCCAGCGTTTCCCAGACATGCGGTGCTGCGTCGGTAAATCGGGCGATGTAGAACTGCTGGGTCATGTGACCCGAAATATCGCATTCGGAAGGCCACACAATACTGCGGTTTGAATTAAGACCACCGGCATCAATGATGGATTGTGGCTTTGCCGGGACAAGATCATCGCCAGGCAGACCGCGTGGAAGTGCATCTTGCATCTCGGCGCCCTCAATCCGTGGGACATCAAATTGGCTTTCGTATCGGTCAATCGCGGTAGCCGACAATCGTTCGCCGCCGACATCTTCGAGCCGATGGATGAGCCAGCCTTTGAATTTGCCCTCATTTAGCATGGCTGATCTTGTTTGGATCATCGTACCGGGCCGCAGTTCGCGATGAAATCTGACATGGCGGGTTCGTGGGAGTCCGATTGGAACCGCCGGATTTGCCGACAATGCCAAAATGACACGCGCAGCTTCATCAAATCGCTTCAGATAAAACTGGACATTCAAATGGTCGTTCTCGTCGCACTCCCATGTGTTTACAAAAGAACGGGAGACTTCATTCAAATGGGACATTGTGGATTCGGTTTTCTGAAGGTCGGGTCGATCGTCAAAGCGCATACTGATTGAGCAAGGGAGTACCGTCGTCCGATTGGATGCCTTCAACAAACGCGGTCGATTTTTCATTCGGTCTATGTGGGACAAAACTGAATGCAAATATTGTTACAAATCCCAATAACACACCTATTGCACCCGCCTGCCAGGCCGGACGGCTCATGAGGAATTCGAATACCGGATTGGGGCCGCTGACCATAAAGCTCGGATCGAGGTACCCTTGCTTCGCCGCCAATAGCGCAATTGCCGCCGCCGCACCTGCAACTATTCCGGTCAATGCCGCAAGCGACCCACACCGGCGCCACCACATTCCAGCGATGGAGACCGGCAAAACCGCCGCCAAGGTAACAAAAACGGCGGGTGCGGCGAAATCCAGCATGACGAAACCCCATTCCGATATCGACCAGCCCGCGCCGATAGAGAGGATTGCGATCACCAACCTTTGAGAGAGAAGGCGTGCGTTTTCGGGAACCGTTTGTCTCGCCGCAATGCCCAACAAGATGTGCGAAATCAGGCCGGACAGGCCGAACAAGAGGATTGCAGATGTAACGGGAATCGTCGATGCAATGGCAATGACCGGGAACATGGCAAACAGCTGGTTCCCGCCAATACCGGTTTCCGGCCGGGTCATCTCGACTTCGCCCAGTCCGGACAAGAGCGCAGCAAATGTACCAATCAATACGAGCGAAGCGAGCCCGGCACGACCTACGGAAAATCCGGATCGCATTGCTGGCGCCGACAGCATGAATACCGGTGTCAGTGCAAGCCCGACTGCAACACAGATCAAATATGCAACGACAACTGAAAGTTCAGAATCGGTCGGGAGATTTTCTCCAAATAGAGGAATCGCGGCTGATGCGATCGAACTCAACATTTGGATTGCCTGAGGTTGTGAACCTGCCTCCACTCCAATTGGAATCACGATCGGGAACAAATAAACGGACATTCCCGAAACCAGCATGATGGCACAACAGCTTGCGCTTACTCTCAAAATTCCTTCCATTCCGGACAAACACACCAACAAAAACGCCAACGCGATGCAGAGAAATGTTCCGGTTCTCGTCGAAAATCCCAATTCGGGGCCAACTGCCATTCCAAACGCAATTGATTGTCCACACAACATCAGGAACAAGGGGACGGCCGCCGCGGCTGCTACCAGAAGCCCAATAAGGCGAGACTGAAATCTGCCAGAAAGAAAATCCGGGATGTTGTAAGCGCCGGACCGGTTGAGGCGCACTCCAATCACAATTGCAGAAAATCCGATGGCTAAACCAACAATCGCGATCGCCAATGACAGGTCAACGCCTCGAAACTCGGATGCCGACAAATACGCCGCCAATAGTCCTGCGGGCGAGATTGCCATCAGCTGAACAGTTGCCGCATTTGGAGCGGAAACCGAGCGGCCGGCGGTCGTAAAACCGGTAACACGGGCTGGCCACTCGGTATTTGCGGTCCACAAAGTTAGCGCCACGACAACCAAAAAAGTGCCCCAGGTCAGATAGTGTTCCGGCAGCCCGATTTTATTCAACGCGACGCAAACCGCACCGAAACCGATCATGACCAAAACGCTGTAAACAACCGGTTCTGTTGCTCTGGTCGCGTAGCGTGGACGGTTTCGTTGGCTGCTCATGCAAACCTCATTAGTCGATTGAACGCGTACGTAAAGCCATTACTCATGGCCAAATCTTTTCATGGCGATTATCGCACGCGTTTTCTTCCTGCGATCGGTGAAACGCGCCAATTTCTTGCTGGTTCGAACAGCCGGTGCTGGGCCGAAAAGGCGCAAATTTCAACAGCGGCTTGTAATTGTTGATGTAAGCAACATAATTGGTACCGATTTTGGACGCAGCTGAGCGTTTTTGGGGAGAATATTGTGGCAGGCAATCCGGTCATATTGATCGCAGATGATCATCCCTTGTTCAGGGGCGCTCTTCGCGAGGCACTTTCCGGGATTGGCGAACAGCCGGAAATTGTTGAAGCGGGGGATTTCGAGCAGGCAAAAAGCACGTTGATGGAAAACAGAGAGTTGGATCTCATCCTGCTTGATCTGCGGATGCCCGGAACCAGCGGTTTGTCCGGCCTGATATCACTTCGCGGCATTGCGCCGGATGTGCCAGTGATTGTTGTCACCGCAAGCGATAGCAGCGAGGTAATCAGGCGGTCATTGGAACTTGGAGCATCTGGTTTTTTGTCCAAATCCGCGAGCCTCGATGAGATCCGAAGCGGGATCGAGAAAGTCCTTGCCGGCGGAGTCTGTGTACCGGACCAGGCTGACCTTGGAACTGAAGGTGATCCCGAAATTTCAGACCTGATAAAGAGATTGCAGGCCCTTACTCCGCAGCAGACTCGGGTATTGAGCATGTTGGCCGAAGGATTGCTCAATAAACAGATTGCATATGAGCTCGGTGTTTCTGAAGCGACGATCAAAGCACATGTATCGGCAGTCTTGCAAAAACTCGGCGTCGACAGCAGGACACAAGCCGTTATTCAGCTGTCAAAAATTGGGCCTGATACAGAACTGACAATCCAGCCTTGATTTGCTTTGAAACAAAGGGTTGCCAAGTTCATCCAGTTGCCGAACCGCGACTGACTCTGCTCTATTCCGCTGCAGTCGCTACCGTTCGCTGACGCGACAAATACAGCCTCAATGCCGCCGGCTTTAGCGGCTTGTGGAACAGATGAATGTTGCGATATTCGGCGATTTCGCGAAGCTCCAGAGAACGGTCCGCCGTCACGAGGCAACATATAAGTTCATCGCCGAATTTTGCTCTCAGCATTTCCACAACGTCCAGTCCGCTTTCATTGTCCAGATGGAAGTCAGCCAAAATGACCGCCGGTTGAAACTCAGGATCATCGCAAAGAAGACCCACTTCCTCGCCATTTGATGCACAACTCACTGCGCAATCCCAACTTTCGAGCAATTCCTGCATCCCGCTTAGAATTCTTGGATCGTTGTCTATGCACAGCACCGACAAGCCGTGTAACGAACTTTCTGCCGTTATCGGAACAACGGTTGCAGGAACCTGATCCAATTCGGCGTTATCGGCAACTTCAACAAGTACGCCAAACACCGTTCCTTTGCCGGGTAGTGATTTGAGCCTCAATTCGAGGCCGAGAACACGGGCAATTCGATCAACAATCGAGAGGCCAAGTCCCAATCCATCTGCCGTTCGTGCGCCCTCATCGAGCCGCTCGAATTCGCGGAACACCTGTTTCAACTGACCGGTTGGAATGCCGATACCGCTGTCAAATACTTGAATTTCCGCCTGCGAACCCCTTCGGCGCACACCAACGAGTATGCGGCCGGAGTTCGTGTATTTGATTGCGTTGGAAACGAGGTTCTGCAGCAGGCGCCTCAAGAGATTTCGATCCGTCTTTACGACGACTGAAGACGGAACCACCTTCAGTTCCAAGCCCTTCTCCAGCGACATCGGAGTGAAATCATTTGAGACCTGACGCAGCAGTTCATCGAGTTTGAACGCTGTCTCTTTCGGCTGCATCGCTCCGGTATCAAGACGTGAGATATCCAGGACCGCCCCGAGGATTGTTTCCACCGACTCCAGCGCAGAATCGATATTCCCGGCAGCACCGGCATCGCGGGAATTCGGATTGCGCTCAATAAGCGATGAACAATAGAGCCTTGCCGCGTTGAGCGGCTGAAGAATGTCGTGTCCCGCAGCTGCCAAAAATCTGGTTTTACCGAGGTTGGCTTCTTCGGCAATTTCCTGTGCTTGGGCAAGTTCCTGATTGACCCGCGTCAACTCTGCGGTTCGGTCGACAACCCGCTGCTCAAGCGTTTCATTGACTTGTTTGATTTCCAGATCGGCCTTCACCCTCGCCGTGACATCGGTGTAGGTGGTCACTATTCCACCGTCCGGCATTGGATTGGACCGGATGTCGACTATCCTGCCGCTGGTTTTCAGCGAAACCTGCCAAGACTGTCCAAACGTCGCCAGTTTTTCCAGCGATGTGTTTTCGTCATGCTCCTCCAGATCTCCCCGTTCGATGAGGTGCCCGATGATAGCCGTCAACGGCAGGCCGATTGTGCCCATGCTTTCCGGGAGATCGAACAACCGCCGAAACCGCCGGTTCCAGCAGGTGAGGCGAAAATCTGCATCAAAAACCGTTATCCCCTGTTCCATCTGGTCGAGAGCGATCTGCAACAGATCACGATTATGCTGGAGCGCTTCCGAGGCGTCGTCGAGCAGTCGATAGGTATCCTTGGGATCTGCGGCCTGCCGCTTGAACAAAAGCGAGAGGATCAAACGTGCAGACGAACTTCCGACGGCACTTGTGAGCAGTTGCTCAGAAAATCGAATGACCTTCGAGTCGGCTTGATCGTTGCCCCGAAGTCTGCGTCCTTCCTCTGATGCAAAAGCGCGAAAAGACCGTTCGGTCCGCTCGACACCGAGATACCGCGAAATCGCGTCCTTCAGGTCATCAACCGTCACCGCGGAGCGAAAACGGCGATGAATTGGCGTTGGGCCCGGATCACGCGGAACAAATATGGCAGCCTGGATTCGTTCCAGAGGCGTGGCTATTCGCGAAAGAGAACCGAGAACAAAGCAAATCGAGTTGATTCCCAGACTCCACATGACGCCATGGTTCAGTGGATCCGCCGAAACGCCGAAAAGTGCTTGTGGCCGCAGGGAATCAAATCCGAACAAGCCATTTTCTACGATCCCTCCCAGGTTAGGCGCCAAGGTCGGCAATAGCAAAGTGTATGCCCAGACCAGGATCCCGGCGCTCATTCCAAAAATGGCGCCGCGTGCATTTGCGCCCCTCCAGATGAGAGCGCCAATAAAGGCGGGACCGAACTGCGCGATTGCGGCAAATGACAACAATCCGATGGATGCAAGCCGGGTATTGTTCTCGGTTTCCTTGAAATAGAGGTAGGCAGCCAGCAGCACCAGGAAAATGGCGGCCCTGCGAATATTGAGAATTGTCTTTGACCAATCCTCTCCATCTTTTGGTTCAGGGCCGACAAACCGCCTCAGGAACAACGGAATAACAAGGTCATTGGAAATCATGATCGACAGCGCAACCGAGGCCACGATGACCATTGCCGTGGCAGCCGATAACCCGCCGATAAATGCAATGATTGCAATCGTATCGCGCCCGGCATCCAGCGGCAGTGCGAGCACATACAGATCCGCGCTTGTTTGATCACCCAGCACGACCATGCCGGTAAACGCTATCGGCAAGACGAAGAGATTGATCAAAACGAGATATAGCGGAAACAGCCAGCTCGCCGTTCGAAGCTCTGTTTCGCTTCTGTTTTCGACGACGGTCACATAGAACTGACGTGGCAAAAGCAATATTCCCAGGCCGCTGATCAAGGTCAAAACGATCCATGTCGCCACGGATGGGCGGTATCCGGCCGCCGCTTGCACCGCAGCGCTTTCCTTGATTTCAGCCACTAGAGCGCCGGGCTGGCCGGTAAATGCAAACAGGATAACAAGTCCGACGGCAAGAAATGCTGCCAGTTTGACAACCGATTCCACCGCCACCGCCAAAATCAGGCCGTCCTGATGTTCCGTGGCGTCAGCATGCCGCGTACCGAAAAGCACCGAAAACAATGCAAGAAGCATGGCAATCATCAGTGAGATGTCACCGGTAAACGCCCCGATGTCGGGCAGGTCGGCATTGTAGTGCGCGGTCATCAATTGCAACGATCCGGCGATAGCCTTCAATTGAAGGGCGATATATGGAACCGTTCCGATCGTGGCGATGACGGCGGCAATCGATGCGACCGCAAAGCTCTTCCCATATCTGGCAGCGAGGAAATCTGCGACAGATGTAATTTTCTCTGCTTTTGCCAGCCGGATCACTCTCAGCAGTAGCGGATGCCCGAACAGGAAAACCAGAATCGGGCCGACAAAGATGATGACATATTCAATGCCCCGCTCTGTAGCCATTCCGACCGAGCCGAAAAAGGTCCACGAGGTGCAGTAGATGGCCAAGCTCAAGGCGTAGATGAACGGACGGGAAGATTTGGTGTGACCGCGATTTGCCCATCGATCGCCAAAACTGGCTATCGCAAATAGCAACGACACATATGCCAGTGCCAGTATGACAACTATCCAGCCTTGCAATGCAATGTTCCCGGTTCACGGTGTGCAGCTTTTGAAACAGGCAAGCACAGCTTGTCGCGCCTGTCCATTATACACAGTATCGAGGCAAATGAGCCGCAGCCAGAATATGCAATGCCGGCAATTGAAAGGAGCGGATATCGGCTTTCCTTATTCAACGATTCCGTTATGTTGCGCGACGCAAACCGGGCAGGTTGCAAGAATTACGTGCGGTAAGGACTTTTGGAGGGAAACATGCTGAAGGAATTCAAGGAATTCGTTGCCAAGGGAAATGTGATGGACCTCGCGGTCGGTGTGATCATTGGCGGCGCATTTGCACTCATCGTCAAGTCGCTGACGGACGACATCATCATGCCTATCGTCGGCGCAATTTTTGGCGGATTGGACTTTTCCAATTACTTTGTCGGATTGTCGGATGCAGTAAACGCATCGACGCTGGAGGCCGCGCGCGAACAGGGCGCTGTTCTGGCCTATGGCAGCTTCATCACCGTGATCCTCAATTTCCTGATTCTGGCATGGATAATCTTCATGATGGTGAGAGCCGTGAACAAGATGAGGCGCGAGCAGGAAGAGGAAGCTCCTGCCGAACCTCCGGCGCCGCCGGCGGATATCGCTCTTTTAACTGAAATCCGGGACCTGCTGGCCAAGGGCAAGTAGCCCGGCGCCAACCTTTGCAGGTTCCCGCGATAGGTTGAAAACACCGATGCGGGAGGAGGACCTTGAAACAAATCGATAGTCTGGGTCCTGCGGCTGGTAAAGCGCCCATAAGCGGCATCATTGCCGCTGTGGATCATGGGCGCGAAAAGGAAGGTTTGATTCCACTTTGGGCCGGCGAAGGAGATCTGCCGACGCCTGAATTCATCTGCCGGCCGGCAAATGCTGCCATGCTGGATGGCGAAACCTTTTACACCTGGAATCGAGGCATCCCTGATCTCAGGCAGGCGTTGGCGCGATATCATCAGCGGCATTTTGGCAATGCAAATTCCCCCGATCGGCACATTGTGACGGGTTCGGGAATGCAGTCCATTCAACTTGCGATACAAGCTATCGCCGGACACGGTGATGATATTGTGTATCTGTCGCCGGCATGGCCCAATTTTCCAGCGGCTCTGGGCATTGCGGGTGGAAACCCGATCCCGGTTGAACTGAGTTTTGATGGAAAATGGAAACTCGACGCCGACCATCTTGTTTCGGCAATCACGCCGCGCACCAAGGCCATTTTTGTCAACTCTCCGAGCAATCCTACGGGATGGACTGCGGACAAGGGAACACTTTCAGATATTCTTCAAATTGCGCGCAGAAACCAACTTTGGATCATTGCCGACGAAACCTACGCGTTATTTCACTATGGTGAGGGCAGGGCTGCGTCGTTTTTCGATGTGATGAATGATGATGACTTGATCATTTTCGCCAACACGTTCTCCAAGAACTGGGCCATGACCGGATGGCGCATCGGCTGGCTTACGGTCCATCCCGATCTGCAGCAGACATTCGAGAACCTCATCCAGTACTCCACTTCAGGCGTGTCTCAGTTTTTGCAGCGCGGAGCGATTGCTGCCCTGGATGAAGGCGATTCTTTCATCGCCAGTCAGGTCGCTCGCGCGTCGAGCGCTCGTGATCTTGTTGCCTCAGCGCTGGCATCGACCAACAGGGTCGCAAACTCCCCGCCGGATGGTGCATTCTACTATTTTTTTCGAGTAGACGGGATCACAGATACGCGCCAGGCGGTTTTCGACATTATTGACAACGCTGGTGTCGGTCTGGCGCCCGGATCGGCATTTGGGCCGGGCGGAAGTTCATATTTTCGTTTGTGTTTCCACCGCCGGCTGGATCAGCTTGAGCAAGCCATGGATAGGCTGTGCAAGTGGATCAGGGAAAATTGATTTGCGTGTCCGGTCGATGCGGACCTTGAGCAGTTAACCGCCAGACTTTGAAACGACCAACGGTATTATCCGTTCGGTCTCCGAGATCTCGGTTATAGCGTCACCCGCAAACGGAATCCCGATGGTGTCCCAAGTCTCGCGCAGAGCTACAGCCAGTTCGTCAATCAGTTCATCGGTATGGAATGGACCAGGCGTAATGCGCAGCCGTTCAGTGCCGCGGGGGACGGTCGGATAGTTGATCGGCTGAATGTAGATACCGTGAGCAGCCAACATATGATCCGTCGCCGCCTTGCACAATTCGGGATCACCGACAAGGACCGGGACGATGTGGGTTTCGGACGCCATGACGGGCAGACCTGCCGCTGACAGAACATCCTTTGTGCGCTGTGCCTGCTTTTGCTGGCTGTTGCGCTCTACATCAGATGTCTTCAGATGCCTTATTGACGTGGTCGCTGCCGAAGCGATGGCGGGTGGCAATGCGGTTGTGAAGATAAAGCCGGGTGCATAGGAACGAACGGCATCGACAATCGCCTTTGAGCCGGAAATGTACCCACCCAGAGTGCCGAAAGCCTTCGCTAGCGTGCCTTCAATAATGTCGATACGGTGGGCCAGGTTATCGCGTTCCGTGATGCCGCCGCCACGCGCGCCATACATGCCAACGGCATGGACCTCGTCGATATAGGTCATTGCGTTATACTTGTCCGCCAAATCGGCGATCTGTTCAATCGGGGCTATGTCCCCATCCATTGAATACACCGATTCGAACACGATCAGCTTCGCCCGATCGTGATCAGCCGACTTCAATAGCTCCTCAAGATGCCCGAGATCGTTGTGCCGGAAAATTTTCTTCTCGCACCCCGCACGTCGAACTCCCTCGATCATCGAAGAGTGATTGAGTTCGTCTGAAAGCAGCAGGCAATTTGGCAGCAAACGTGCGATGGTCGAAATCGAAGCTTCATTTGAAATGAAGCCGGACGTGAACACCAGCGCGGCTTCCTTCTTGTGAAGGTCTGCCAGTTCAAGTTCCAGTTCGACAAGCGGATGGTTTGTGCCCGAGATGTTTCGCGTGCCACCAGCACCACTTCCCATGCTGCCAGCTGCGGTTTGCATTGCTGATATGACGTCGGGATGCTGCCCCATTCCCAGATAGTCATTGGAGCACCAGACGGTTATTTCTTTGGCCTGACCTTCAGACCGCCAAATTGCCCTCGGAAATCTGCCGACAATCCGCTCCAGATCGGCGAAAATGCGATAGCGTTTTTCAGCTTTGACCTGATCTACCGCTTCCTGGAAAAAACGTTGATAATCCATTGTCCGATCCCTGAATTCGGCGCGACCATAGGTGTCGCCGTCTTTGACGTCTACCAGCGCTGATTGGGCAAATTGCCACGTTTGCCGTTTGCATGCGCCTTGCAGTTATCCAACGACCACAACAACTGATTTCTTCCTTTGCTTGAGATCAAACAAATTGGATTTTTCCAAACCTCAGGTCCTGAACCTGGCAATCCAAACTGCCATCGGTGTTCAAGCCTTTGGCGATTCTGGTAACTTTTTCGACATCTGCAGACGGTAACTTCAACCAGGCTTCCGGGAACTGTATCAAGGTATCGCAGATCCTAGGAGTTAGTGCAGTTGTCTGATCTGCAATGAGGCTGGGACAAATTGGATGGCGGTTTTAGTCACCGGCGGCGCCGGATACATTGGCAGCCATATGGTCTGGGAACTGCTCGATCGCGGCGAAGAAGTGGTTGTCATCGATCGGCTTTCGACCGGTTTTGACTGGGCCGTTGCGCCTGAAGCCAAACTCGTTGTCGGCGACATTGGCAATTCGTCTTTGGTTTCTGAGACAATCCGGTCGAATGGAGTGGACGCGATAATCCACTTCGCGGGATCAATTGTGGTTCCAGAATCCGTTGCCGACCCGTTGGGCTATTATGAAAACAATACCGTGAAATCACGGTCTCTCATTGAGATGGCGGTCAAATGCGGCGTTGCGGACTTCATTTTCTCATCGACTGCTGCAGTTTATGGGACTGCGGGCTTGGAGCCGATTTCCGAAGATGCGGCGCTCAATCCTCTTTCACCCTACGGCCGGTCTAAACTTATGACTGAGTGGATGCTTGCCGATGCCGCCGCAGCCCACAATTTTCGCTACACGGCGCTTCGATACTTCAATGTCGCCGGAGCCGACCGCAAGGGAAGAACCGGGCAATCAACACCGGGAGCCACACATCTCATCAAGGTCGCCTGTGAGACCGCCTGTGGTAAACGGCCTTCGATGAACGTTTTCGGAAACGACTATCAGACCCCTGACGGCACCTGTGTGCGCGACTACATCCATGTCAGCGACCTGGCAAACGCCCATGCTCTCGCTCTCGAAAGATTGCGCAGCCAAGCCCCGAACATCACGGCCAATTGCGGGTACGGGCATGGCTATTCCGTCCTGGAGGTTCTTGAAAGCGTTCGCAGGGTCTATGGCAGTGATTTCTCCGTAGAGATGTCTGACCGGCGGCCGGGAGACGCTGATTCTGTGGTAGCAAATGCCGACCTGCTTCGCCGCGAGTTGGGCTGGCAGCCAAAGTTCGATGACTTGGACGGTATTTGCCGCGATGCGCTGAACTGGGAGCGTCAGCTCGCAAAGAAAAATGTGGTCTCCAACAGGGACCAGATGGGCTAAGGTAACTGGTTCGAAGGCGCGTTGGGTCGGTCCTGGAACGCTTTTCGCGTGTTTGACCCCAAAAGCGCATAAAGCGTTGCGCCGCGAAGCAACAAAAACACGTGCAAGGCGGCCCAATTGCCGTGGTTTCCCCACCAGCCGACAAATACCGGTAACGAGACCACAAAGGCGACGAACGAGAGCAGCATCATGTTGCGCATGTCTCTCGACCAGGCCGCACCAATATAGACGCCGTCCATCTGAAATGCGGCAACACCAGACAGGGCTGTGAACGCCGCCCAGGGAAGAAATCCTGCGGCGGCCGCCCTGATTTCTTCTGAGCTCGTAATGATGGCAACGATATGTGGCCCGACAATCAAGACGGTCAGCGTGATGATGGCTGCTACCGCCAATCCCCACATTGCCGTAAGCACGACGGTTCGGTGGAAGGCAGGTTGGTATCGCGCACCGATGGAACGGCCCGATAGCTGCTCGGCCGCTGTTGCGAATCCGTCCAGAAGAAATCCGGACACCATGAAGAAATTCATCAGGATTGCGTTTGTTGCCAGCGGCAACTCTCCCAGTCCGGCACCGGATCGTGTGAACAGTGCAAATGCCGATAACAATACAAACGACCGGATCATGATATCGCCGTTGACCGAGAACATTTTCAACAATGATTGCGGTTCGATCAGATGCGAAACTGAGATCCTTTTGGTTCGACGATTTCGATAGGCCAGGTATGCAAAACCGCATATCAACGCAGACACTTCGGCAACAACGGTTGCCCAGGCGACCCCCTCGATTGCCCAGTTCAAATGGAGTCCCAAGTAGATGGAAAGAACGATGTTTGTTCCGTTCAGCAGCAACTGCAGGGCAAATCCGGTAACGCCCTCACCGCGCCCGAGCACATAGCCGAGCAAAGCATAATTTGTCAGGGAGATTGGAGCTGCCAATATTCGAATGCCGACGTAAGTGGCCATTGCGGCAGTTACCTCGGCACCAGCCGACATGAACCAGCCACCTATCGAGATGATGACCGGCGACAAAAGTGCAATCAATATTCCGGCAAGGATTGAAACCAGAACTGCACGCCAAAGTGCCGCCCGTTCTTCCGGCTCGTCTCCGGCGCCAAAAGCCTGCGCAACCATTGCGGTCGTGCCTGCGCGTAGGAAGTTGAAGCTTGTGAAGATGACATCCAGCACAATTGCGCCAACGGCCAGGCCGCCAATCATGGCAGTTTCGCCAAATTGGCCGACCACCGCAGTATCCACAATGCCGAGTAACGGCGTGGTCAGATAGGCCAGCGTCATCGGCACCGCGATCGCCAACACCAGGCGGTGGGTCACCTCGAATGGCCGCTGGTTCAAGGTTCACCCAATGGAAAACTGTGCCGGTCGATTTTGGCATCGCCGGTATGCCGCTCATTTTCAATGAGAAAGCCGGGCGCTTGGATTGGGAATGAAGAATTCAGCATCTAACGGCGAAATTTGAGCAGCCGGATGATCAAAAACGCCGGAATAACAATGGCCGCACCCAGTACGAAGTACCCGGCAAATCGCTCGATTGCGGCAAACCCCATATTCCAGACCCGGATAATGAACTCGCGAAGACCATCAAAAAAGTCGAATACCGTCAGATCGAGCGCCGTCATGATGACGCCGACGACAAAGGAAATGACAGCAAGTTTCACAACAGTGCGAAACGGTGTGTCGCCAAGAAATCGGGTGAGACCGCCGCTCATGTTGTTTCCTCAAACTATCTTGCACGGCAATCATCAACCGCTAGAAATTCCAGATACGTTCGTGCCTCGGAGGGTTCAAGCTTTTAGAGCCATTTGGGATAATCGGAAACCAGAAGGTGGGTTGGCTCCACATTTTCCTCAACATCCGAAAAACGGCTGATTGGATCTCGAAATATGTTGTCGGTCATATCGTCATTTACAGTCGATACTTCGCCGATCAGGACATCGCTCTTTTCCGCCCAAAAAGCGTGCCAGACGCCCGGCAGCAGGGTCACACTTTCACCTGCTGCCAGTCGCAAGTGGCCACCAGGCGGCAGTTGGCGCATAATACCGTCGCACGGAACTGAAACAGGCGTCGTTTCATCCAGGTTGCCTTCGCTATCAGACTGGAACAGTTCGATGATCAACTCTCCGCCACCGCGATTGATAATGTCCTCAGCCTTGATGACGTGCCGGTGCATCGGCGACAGCTGATTTTTCTTCGAGATCATGATTTTCTCGGCATAGAGCATGCCGGAGCCAGCTTGCAGATCTGCTACATTGCCGTTGCGGACGGTGAACAGAAACAAGCCCAACTCGTCGAACCGGCCGCAGCCGTAATCGGTAATGTCCCAACCCAGGCGCGCATCGACAATACCGCTGATCCGGGATCGTTTGGCCAGCATTTCTGCCGGTGACCAATAGGCAAACGGAGGTAGTACATAGCCAAACGAGCCGATGAATTTGTCCGACTCAGTAATGATTTCGTTGATCAGTGATCGTTTCATGGCTGGTCCTTCATCCGAGGCGGGCTGCCAGTTAGGACTGATTGCAGCCGTGATATCGCCAGCATTTCCGCATCGTCAAGCGACTGACAAAGGATTGTGTTGCACCTGATTGCGGAATGGCTACAGTATTGCCACCAACTGTGGGGGAAGGTGTGTGAGCGTGGAGTCCGGGATCAATAATAATAAGCCGGTCTTGGAAGTTTCTGATCTTCAAACCGTGTTCAGAACGCGGGAAACCAATATCTACGCGGTAAACGGTGTCAGTTTCAGCCTCAAGCCGGGCGAACTGCTCGGTGTTGTTGGCGAAAGCGGTTCTGGAAAAAGCGTCACCATGATGGCGCTGATGAAGCTTCTCCCGATGCCACCAGCCCAGATAGTATCCGGTACTGCCAAACTCGACGGCAGGGATCTTTTGCAACTGGGACCTGAAGAATTGCGCGCGATTCGCGGCGGGGATATCGGGTTTATTTTCCAAGATCCGATGACATCGCTCAATCCGGTATTCACGGTTGGCTATCAGCTGATTGAGCCATTGCGAGAGCACCTCGGCCTGGCAAAAAAAGCAGCCAGGGCGCGCGCAATAGAACTGCTCGAATTGGTCGGTATTCCCAAGGCGGCGGAACGGATCAACGACTATCCGCACCAGTTTTCCGGCGGCATGCGCCAAAGGGTCATGATCGCCATCGCACTGGCCTGCGACCCGAAAGTGTTGATCGCAGACGAACCTACCACGGCGCTCGATGTCACAATTCAGGCACAGATCGTTGAATTGATAAAAAGGCTGCGACAGGAACTTGGAATGGCGATCGTCTGGATCACCCATGATTTGGGCGTTGTGGCCGGAATCGCCGACCGTGTAATGGTCATGTATGCGGGGTCCGTTGTTGAGCGGGCGACGGTGAATGAACTCTATTCAAACCCGAAGCATCCCTACACGCAGGCATTGCTGGAAACGTTGCCCAGTCTGTCCGGCGAGCGGGACGAGAAGCTGACCAGCATTGGCGGACAACCTCCGTTGATGACCGCGTTTCCCAAGGCTTGCCCGTTTGCCCCGCGGTGCCGCTACGTGACCGATCGCTGTCTTGGAGAAAACCCTGCGCTTTTGCCTGTGAGCGACGGACACGACGCGGCTTGCTGGCTTGTCGCCGCTGAAGAAAGAGAACCAGCCGATGCTTGAAGACGGAATGGCTTCAGGCAACCACGCACCACCGGACAAGGATGCGGTGCTGAGCGTGCGCAATATCAGCATGCATTTCCCGATCTACAAGGGTGTTATCCGCCGTCAAGTGGGATCGATCAAGGCGCTGGACGATGTCAGCTTCGACATAAAACGCGGGCAAACGCTCGGTTTGGTGGGTGAAAGCGGATGTGGAAAATCTACCACCGGGCGCGTGATCATGCGGTTGTATGAGCCAACCACCGGTCAGGTGTATTTTGACGGCGTCGACATCACCGCCCTGCATGGTTCTGAGCTACGCGACATGCGTCCGCGTATGCAGATGATATTTCAGGACCCGCAAGCCTGCCTCAATCCCAGGATGACGGTCGGATCGATTATCGCTGAGCCGCTGGAAGAGCATGGACGCGTACGGGGAGCAGCCAAGCAGGCCCGCGTGCAGGAGCTTCTGGATGCGGTCGGACTCAACCCGAAATTCGCCGATCGCTATCCGCACGAATTCTCGGGCGGCCAGCGTCAGCGTATCGGTATCGCTCGCGCCCTGGCACTTGATCCTGACCTGATCGTCTGTGATGAGCCGATCGCGGCGCTCGATGTCTCAATCCAGGCGCAAGTCATTAATCTTCTTGAAGAATTGCAAGACCGGCTCGGACTGACCTACCTGTTTATCAGCCACGACCTGTCGATGGTAAGGCATTTCGCCGACCATGTGGCCGTGATGTATCTTGGCAAGATTGCCGAACTCGCGCCGGTCGACGAGCTGTTTTCCTCGCCCAAACATCCATACACGCAAGCGCTCTTGTCTGCGGTGCCGATTCCGGATCCGGAAATCGAGGTGCAACGGGAACGCATATTGTTGACCGGTGACGTGCCGGGCGCCGCCAATCCGCCCGAGGGCTGCCGTTTCTGCACACGGTGTCCGATTGCGGTTGCCAAATGCAATGAAGTGATGCCAACTTGGCGACAACTGGGACGCGGTCACCATGTCGCCTGCCATTTTGCCGAGTAACTGAAGGAGGACAATAAGAATTCCAACCGGCACCGGTATGACAGCGCGAAAACACCAACGACGCGCAAACCAGGAAGTCAAAAGACAACAAAATCGGGAGAACATGATGAAAATCAGAACATTATTGCTTGCTTCAGCGGCAGCGTTCGCAATGACCTCTGCGGCAAGCGCCGAGCGGGGAAGCGACGGCCATCTCAACATTATCTATTGGCAGGCCGCATCGATCCTGAATCCGTATCTGTCCGGCGGCACCAAGGATATCGAGTCTTCCTCGATGGTACTGGAACCTCTCGCCTACTATGATGAAAACGGCAACATGGTTCCGGCTCTGGCGTCGGAAATTCCAACGGTTGAAAATGGCGGTGTTTCCGCCGATTTGACCTCGATCACGTGGAAGCTGAAAGAAGGTGTCGTCTGGTCCGATGGCAGCCCGCTGACTGCCAACGACGTGGTCTTTTCGGCGAATTATTGCATGGATCCAGCAGGTGGCTGCAATGCACTGTCCAACTTCACCGATGTGTCCAACGTGGAAGCCGTTGATAATCTGACTGTCAAGATTACGTTTGGTGTGCCAAAGCCGTTTCCCTACGGCCCTTTCGTAGGAACCACGGCTCCAATCATCCAGGCTGCGCAGTTCAAGGATTGCATGGGTGCAAAGGCGCCGGAGTGCACGGATCAGAATTTTAACCCAATCGGAACCGGTCCCTTCAAGGTTGTTGAGTTCAAGGCCAATGACGTTGTGACCTACGAAGCCAATCCGATGTATCGCGATCCGGCCAAACCCGCTTTTGCTACAGCAACATTCAAGGGTGGTGGCGACGCTGCTTCGGCAGCCCGCTCCGTGCTGGAAACCGGCGAGTTCGATTACGCTTGGAATCTGCAGGTTGAGCCGGAAGTGCTGGCGCAGATGGCGGCTGCCGGAAAGGGCAAGGTCGTTACTTCGTTTGGAACATCCGTTGAGCGCTTGATGGTCAACCTGACCAATCCGGATCCGGCACTGGGCGATGAGCGGGCCACCGCAAAACACCCACACCCATTCCTGAGTGATCCCGCGGTTCGCCGGGCTCTGTCGCTGGCAATTGACCGTCAGATCTTGGTCGATGCCGGCTATGGTGCGGCTGGTCAGGTAACCTGCAACGTGCTTCCCGCCCCGGCGATCTATGCCTCGACCAACAACGATTGGTGCAAGACACAGGATGTCGATGCGGCCAACAAGCTGCTCGATGACGCTGGCTGGGCACGTGGTTCTGACGGGATCCGGGCTAAGGACGGGGTACGGCTCTCGATACTCTACCAAACGTCGACCAACTCGGTTCGTCAGGGAACACAGGCGCTGATCAAGCAGATGTGGTCGGCAATCGGTGTCGAAACGGAACTGCGTAACATCGATGCAGCCGTGTTCTTCGGCGGCGATCAGTCGAGCCCTGACACGTTCCAGAAATTCTTCGCGGATATTGAAATGTACACGAACAATTTCGACGGGACCGATCCGGAAAAATATATGGCAAACTGGATCTGCGCCGAAGCACCTACGCCGGCCAACCAGTGGCTGGGCAACAACATGCCGCGCTACTGCAATGAAGAGTATGACAAGCTCTCCGCCGAAATGGGCAAGACAGCGGCGCTCGATGACCGGGCGGCACTGGCCATGAAGATGAACGATATGCTCATGGACTTTGGCGCAATGATTCCGCTCATTCACCGTGGCGATGTGTCCGCGCACTCTGTCACGCTTGAAGGTGTTCGGATGAACAGCTGGGATTCCGAGCTGTGGAACATCGAAGACTGGTCCCGCGCCAACTAATGATCTGACACATGAAAAGCCCGCGCAAATGTGCGGGCTTTTCAATAGATAGTGTGCGGTCCCAGATCGAAGATCGTGCATGTAATGGGGGTGCGGGATGCTGAACTTCACGTTCAGGCGATTGATGTTCGCTGTACCAACGTTGTTGGTCATCAGCTTCATCATCTTTGCGCTTTTGGATCTGGCACCCAACGATCCGACCGGCAATCTGCCGCTGACGATCCCGCCGGACGTGCGTGAACAGATCAGGGAAAATCTTGGCCTGGGTCAGCCATTTCACATTCGGTACATGAAATGGCTGGAACAGTTTTTCATCAATGAACCGCTCAATGTGGTCGAGCAGCTGTTCGGGTTCGAATTTGCCGGATCTGAAGACCGGTTGCGGATACGATCCTGGGCAACAAGAAGCCCAGTGGTCGATCTGATCGTCGAGCGCATGCCGCAGACGCTTTGGGTTGTCGGCATGTCTTACGTGGTCGGTATCCTGATTGCGCTGCCGATCGGTATTATCTCCGCCTACAAGCAATATTCGATCTTCGATCAGATCGGCTCGTTCGTATCCATGGTCGGTTTCTCCGTTCCGACATTCTTTACCGGCGTTGTGCTGATCGTCATCTTCAGTGTTCAACTGCAATGGTTGCCGTCAATCTACGACACCACCCACGAAGTGACGGATCTCTCCAGTTTCTGGGTACAGGTCAAACAGATGATCATGCCGGTCATGGTGCTGGCATTTTTCAACGCTGCGCAGCTTTCGCGATTCGTGCGCGCGTCGATGCTTGACAATCTCAATATGGATTATGTCCGAACGGCTCGAGCAAAAGGCATGTCCGAGACAATCGTGCTCCTGATCCATGTTCTCAGAAACAGCATGATTCCAGTTATCACCGTAATCGCCCTTGGTATCCCGCAGATCTTCTCCGGCGCGATCATCACCGAGCAGATTTTCCGTGTGAACGGGTTGGGCCAGTTGTTGATCATCGGCATCCAGGGCGCCGATATCCCGCTGGTTCAGACACTTACTTTCATCTTCGCGGTCCTGATCATCCTGTTCAACCTGATTGCCGACGTACTTTACGGCATTCTCGATCCGAGGATACGCTATGACTGACGCTCCGGTCACCGGATCACGTATCGACGAGGCGCAAACCGCGGAAGCCCGCTCGCTTTGGGGTGATGTCTGGCGTCAGTTCCGGGCCCACAAAGGTGGCGTCGCCGGCGCGGTGATATTTTTTGCGATCGTGTTGATGATCGTTGTCGGGCCTTATTTCCACGACATCGATCCCCAGTTCCTTGATATTCGATCAAAGAACCAAGGCCCATCTTTCAAACACCCGATGGGCACGGACAATCTTGGGCGCGACATGTTTGCCCAGGTTCTGGCCGGCGGGCGAATTTCGCTGGCTGTCGGCGTGACTGCGATGTTGCTTTCGCTGTTCCTTGGTACGCTGATTGGTGTGCTGGCGGGGTTTATCAAATGGCTTGACGGGCCGCTGATGCGTTTTACCGATTTGTTTCTTGCATTGCCGCTTCTGCCGCTTCTGCTGGTCATCATTATGCTGTTCCGGGACACACTCAGGAACCTGTTCGGACCTGAAACGGGTATATTCCTTTTGATCGTATTCGTTATCGGAATAACCAGCTGGATGCAGACTGCCCGCATTGTTCGTGGTGACGTGCTGGCGGTCAAGGAACAGGAATTCGTGCTTGCCGCCCGATCAATCGGGACGCGGCAGCAGCGCATTATTTCGCGCCACATTCTGCCAAACGTTTTGAGCCCCATTATGGTTTCCGCGACGCTTGGAATTGCCAACGCAATCATCACGGAAAGCGCGCTCTCCTTCCTCGGCCTGGGCTTCCCGTCCGATTTCCCGACCTGGGGCCGGCTGCTTTATGACGGAGTCAACTTCATCGCGATTACGCCCGAACGGGTGATATGGCCAGGCTTGGCAATCTCACTCAGCGTGTTGAGCGTCAATTTCGTCGGCGATGGACTTCGCGATGCGCTGGACCCCCGTCTCAGGTCGTAACCGAAGCCGAGGCTGCATTGGATTTGTGTGGGTCTGGTCAAATTCCCACGCGTGACCAAGCGCTTGTCAGACAAATCCTGACGCCGAAGCGGCTGCTGCTGTGCCAGCAATGAATTGATCCCTGATCAAAATTCCAAAGTCAGTGCAGCAAACGCGAGCGCCGCCGCCGGCTTGATCATTGGCAGGCGCCCCATGCGTTCCTCGGTAAAGTAATCCGGCTCATGCAGCATGTTCACGGTGCCCAGAAACCGGGACGCAAGCTTTACCGGCAAATTGACGACCGAGCCGCAGCCCAGACGGGCGATCAGCTCGTGATCGGGAAATACCTGCGCGATATCGCTTATGGAATTGGCTACGAAGGTTTCACCGCGATCCAAGACAACCTCGGTCCAGAGATTGGGTGTCACCTCTTTCAAACCGGATATCGGATAGGCATCTGTCTGGTTTGTATAGACGCGCCTTGCCATGCGCGTGCGGGCATCAAACGTCGAGCAGGTGAAAATGATTGCACCGATGGATTCCTGAACCAGCTGATCCAATTGCCGGAAAATGTCTTCAGGTGATCCGCTCTCGGCAATCTCCATGAATTGACCTATCCCGCTCATTTTGTCAGCCACCCACCACTGTCAGTTCGCGCGGGAAACTCGTGAGCGAGCGGCAACCGCCTGCCTCCATCAAAACGTCATCCTCAATTCTGACCCCGATTTCTCCAGTCCGGTAGAGACCCGGCTCTATGGTGACCAGCGCACCTTCGACCAGTTGTGCACGATTGCCGGTCATCACTTGCGGCGCTTCGTGAACATCAAGACCCAGTCCATGCCCTGTTTTGTGCACGATCAGATCGGCGAAGCGCGACTGCGCCAATACGCCAGTCACCGCTTCGTCCAGCTCATGGGCCGTTAATTCCGGCCCTGCGACCGAGCAGCCTTTCTCGTTTGCTTCCAGAACTGTTTGATAAATCTCTGCGTGATCGCCCTTTGGGTGCCCGCAGAAAAATGTCCTCGTGATGTCGGCGTTGTAGCCGGCATATTGAGCCCCGAAATCAATCAGCAACGGATCGCCGGCCATCAGTTGCGTACCGCCGGACACCCCGTGCGGATTTGCAGAATTTCCGCCAGCCAGGACAATCGGATCGAAAGCCAGTCCGTCTGCACCGTTCGCCAAGATGCGTATCTTCAAAATCCCGGCGATTTCACGTTCGCTCATCCCGGCTCTCACGTGGTCAATGGTCTCGGCAAGCGCTGCTTCGCTGATGTTGATGGCCTTTTGGGTAGCCTCAATTTCCGTCCTGTCTTTGGACAGTCTCAAACCGCTCAGTGCGTCATGCGCATCGCTGATCGCATCGTCTCCAAAATGCGCTCTGAGAACCTCAGCCTCGAAAGCCCGCATTCGTTGGCCTTCGATGCCAATGGAAAGGGAGCCGAGATTTTCCGAAGCCTGTGCAAATGCGCCGGCAAACCCGTCCTTGTCCTGCCAGTAAAACGTCTGTGCATCGGGAAATGTATGTGACCATTTCAGCCGCTCAAGCTCCGGTATAATTCCGGCAATTTCACCGGAGGCCAGCACGATCAGCAGGGTTGGCCGCTCCATCAGATGAAAATGCAACCCGGAAAGATAGTAGAAGTTTGGACCCGGCACGATCGCGACGGCGCCAAGTCCGGCTTCCCTTATTATGTCGGTCAAGCGGGCCCGGCGGCTGGCAAATAAATCGCTCATTTGAGTTCTTCCAGTCCCACCGGGTGGCCCGACATCCGGATATCGTGGGCCACTTTCGGGTCGAGCGCCCTTGCCACAATGCGAT
>JBFOMG010000022.1:0-72168 GCA_040830725.1 Rhizobiaceae bacterium | reverse complement strand
TTCCTCCGAATATCTACGAATTTCACCTCTACACTCGGAATTCCACTCACCTCTCTCGGACTCAAGACACCCAGTATCAAAGGCAGTTCCGGGGTTGAGCCCCGGGATTTCACCCCTGACTTAAATGTCCGCCTACGTGCGCTTTACGCCCAGTAATTCCGAACAACGCTAGCCCCCTTCGTATTACCGCGGCTGCTGGCACGAAGTTAGCCGGGGCTTCTTCTCCGGTTACCGTCATTATCTTCACCGGTGAAAGAGCTTTACAACCCTAGGGCCTTCATCACTCACGCGGCATGGCTGGATCAGGCTTTCGCCCATTGTCCAATATTCCCCACTGCTGCCTCCCGTAGGAGTCTGGGCCGTGTCTCAGTCCCAGTGTGGCTGATCATCCTCTCAGACCAGCTATGGATCGTCGCCTTGGTGGGCCGTTACCCCACCAACTAGCTAATCCAACGCGGGCTCATCCAACTCCGATAAATCTTTCTCCCGAAGGACGTATACGGTATTAGCACAAATTTCTCTGTGTTATTCCGTAGAGCTGGGTAGATTCCCACGCGTTACTCACCCGTCTGCCGCTCCCTGCAAGCAGGGCGCTCGACTTGCATGTGTTAAGCCTGCCGCCAGCGTTCGTTCTGAGCCAGGATCAAACTCTCAAGTTTGATATTAAGACATTTGATTTGGCTTTAATTTGGTCACGCTTGAATCGACGAGAACCTGTAAACACCTGACTGTCCGAGGACAGCCAAATTGTCACATATTCTCTCTCGAAACGTGTCCGCCATAGTCTTTAGATGAAACCCGAAAGCCGAAGCTCTCAGATTTCGCGTGACCATGCCGCCCACGTTTCTCTTTCTTCCATATTCAATTGTCAAAGATCAGACGCCGCAAACGCAATGTCTTGGGTCGGTTGCTTTTGGCTTGGACCCGGAAGAGTGTCGCTCACGCGGCTCTCTAAGAGAATAAACAAGAGCGAACGCAAGTGCCGCCAGCGGCGCGCCGCCCTCGTTGTGGAGGGTATATAGTCGTCACCCTGTTCAGCTGTCAACAGAGATTTTGAACTTTTTTTGCCATTTTTGCGAATGTATTTTTTACACGCCGAAACCGCCTGTTTACGCTTGGCGCGGACAATGAAATCCGGATCGCACCGAAGGGCCACAAACGCGCCCGAATCACCGGTTAACGCGGGCGAAGAGACGCGAGATAGACTTGCTGCTTGCGCGCATCGTTGACTTGACTGCCATATAAGGGGCAAATGACCGTTCGGCACGACCATGCCGGAGCTCTGCAGGGGACACTTCGCAAAGGATGAGCGAACCGCAATACATCATTACCGAACTCGGTAACGAGCCGCCGCTGGTAGCGGATGGCCGCGGTCAGCCCGATCGTCGTGAGGTCTCCGCCCGCTGGCTCTCGGGAACATTTCTTACCGGGGTAACTTCCAGCATTCTTCTTGGTGTGGCTTTGTTTGCCGCCCTTGATGGGCGCGAGCAACTTGCAACGCCACCTGAAATCGCCAATCTGAGTGACATCGCGCTCGGCGACCGGGAAGGCGACAATGCAAAGACCGGCAGAATACCCAGACCATTAGCAGTCGCCACCGCCAAGGACCGCAGGCGGATGGAAGTTTCCACAGTGATCAAGTCGGGTGACAGTGACCTGGTGCGCACACTTCCCTTCGCTCACGTCAAGATGGCACTGGCCGCAGGACACACGACGGAGCGCAAATACCCGCGCTTCAATCCGCTGGATGTGTTTGCGGCAGATGGCGACGAGGTGACAGCCACCACGGGACTGATTTACGGCGCCAATGTGGAAAGTGATGTCAGCCTGAAAACGATCGACTTTCCTTTCGAATCCGCAAACTTCGAAGAAAAAAGCCGCCTGACTGCCGACGAGGTTGAACAGGTTGTCCGCGACACAAGTGCCATTCTTACCGACGGCGCCGTTCAGGTCGCCGCACTTCACTATGTAGACCCGCAACGTTTCGGCAATTCGTCAATCGCCGATGCGATCCCTGCAGCCCTGGATGTCAGGATCGTTCCGCAAAACGTATCGGTCGCCCATGCAAACCGCGGCGCCAATATTGCTGTTTCGTTTGTGGAGGAAATTGTTCCTGTGCGCCGAGAGGGAACAATTGGCGATTTGTTTGAAAAATCGGGATACTCGGGCGACGATGCCGACCGCATGACCGAGGCGCTGACAACGCTGTTGAAGACGGACCAGCTTGAAGCCGGCATGGCGGTCAGGATCGGCGTCGAAAACAGCCGCGAAGCGGGGCAGATTGTCCGGACCGGCGTCTACCGGGACGGTGATCATTTGCTCACGATCGCGCTCGATGACCGGCAGCAATATGTCAAAGCCGAGGAACCGGCGACCAATCCACTTGTCGCAGCCGAGTTGAGCTCAGCGCCCGACAAGGTGGCTGTCCGGGGTGACCTTCCGCGTGCCTATGACGGAATTTATCGCGCGGCTTACGCTTATGGCTTGTCCAAACAAATGACCAAGCGCCTGATCAAGATGCTGGCGGCTGAAGTCGATTTTCAATCCAGACTAAAACCGTCGGACAGGTTGGAACTGTTCTTTTCACAGCCGGATGAAGATGGAAACGCCACGCCCGATTCGGAACTTCTCTTTGTGAAAGCAAATTTTGGCAGTTCCGAGCGCGTTCTCTATCGTTTTCAGATGTTTGACGGAAAGGTCGATTACTTTACGCCGGAAGGGCGGAGCGCCAAACAATTTCTGCTGCGGAACCCAGTGCCCAATGGCCGCTTCCGTTCCGGTTTTGGTATGCGCCGTCACCCGATCCTGAAGTATCGCAAGATGCATACCGGCGTCGACTGGGCAGCCCCGCGCGGTACACCAATCATTGCATCTGGCAATGGAACTGTGAAAAAGGCTGGTTGGGCTTCGGGATACGGAAAGCAGACGATCGTCAAGCATGCCAACGGATATGTGACTTCCTATTCACACCAGTCGGCAATGGCCAAAGGCATTGTTCCCGGCGCCAAGGTTCGGCAAGGCCAGGTCATCGGGTTCGTTGGCTCGACCGGCCTGTCAACCGGCAATCACCTCCACTATGAGCTGATCGTCAACGGCAACAAGGTCGATCCGATGCGGGTGCGCCTGCCGACCGGGCGCGTCCTGAAAGGTGACGAACTTGCCGCATTCGAGCGTGAGCGCGATCGAATTGACGCGCTGCTGCGCGACGAAAACGACAGTCCTTTGAAAGTCGCCAGTCGCTGAAATCGGCTATCGCGAGCTTTGCCTCATGCCCGGTTGTGACACCCATCCAATTGCCGCCGCCAGCAAACTGATGGCTGCACAAAATATTGCAACAACCTGAAACGCCCAGTTTGTTGCGTCGGCATGAGCCATTTTGAGAGCATCAGTTGCGTCGGCAGGTATAAACGCACCAAAACCAACTCCCTCCAAGTCGCCGGTAACAACGGGATCAATCGATCCCGAAAAAACGGTCCCCGCCAGCGCCCCGAATGCCGCAATGGAGACCAGTCCTGCAGATCGTGCCACTGCGTTGTTAACACCGGAGGCCAAGCCTGTATCGTTCTCCGGCGCCGCTTTCATGATAGATGATGACAGCGGTGACACCAACAATCCCATGCCAAATGCGTTCACACACATGATTGGCAATGTGACGAACCACATATTCATCAACGGCATTGTGAGCGCCAGCGCCAGATAGGAAAGGGCGAGCATCAGCGCTCCGGCGGTCAGGGGGACCCGGGGCCCGAACCTGTCTGAAAATTTCCCTGAGGCCCGCGACATGGCACCAATAAATACCGATAAGGGAGCCAGCATCAGGCTTGCCTGCCATTCCAGGGCGTCCCAGGCGGTCACCAGCGTCATCGGCAGAAAGAACAGGATCGCGTTAAACGCAAGAAACAGCACAAGCGTATAGACATTTGCGCCGGCAAATGCCGGTGATCGAAACAGCTCCAGCTTGATCATTGGTTGCCGCGCCCTTTTCTCCCACCAAAGGAAAAGGATCGACAAAGCCGCTCCGAGCGCCAGCCAATATGCGGGCGGCAGTACGTCGGAGGCAGCCTCAGGGCCGTAAGCGGTCAATCCCCAGGAGAATGAGCCTAGCGCAAGCGTCGCCAGCAATCCGCCACCGAAATCCAGTCGCCGGCCGCTGTCGCCCCGATCAGCCGGAACTTTGAGAAACAGCATCGCCAACACGCCAAGACCGAACGGGACATTGATTGCGAAAATCAGACGCCACATCCAGTCCTCTCCATAAGAAAGGATCAGACTGCCGATGATCGGCCCCAGTGCCGTGGTAATTGATGAAAATGCAGCCCAGGTTCCAATTGCCTGTCCACGCGTTTCCCGCGGGTAGGCTTTGGCAATGATCGACAGACTCCCAGGAACCATCAGCGCAGCACCAATCCCTTGCGCGCCGCGCATCACAATCAGCGAATTTTCATCCCACGCCAGCGCACAAAGAGCTGAGGTGACCACAAATACAGCGACCCCGGTCGCAAAAACCTTTCGTACACCGAACACATCGCCGGCAGCCCCGCCCACCAGAACCAGCGATGCAAGAAAGAGCATATAGGCATTTGTGATCCACTGGGCGTCTACCAGGGTTGCATCCAAATCCGATCGGATCGCCGGCAACGCCAATGAAACCACCGACGTATCAATGAAGCCCATCGAAGACGCCAGAATTGCAGAGACCAGCACAAACTTTCGCGCCTGCGGGGGGCAGGTGGCTCCCTCACCGGTGGTATCGGTGCTGATCCCAGAAAGTTCGCTCATGAAAATCCGGCGTACGATTGAACAATCCGCTAGATCACACTTTACCGGCAGCCGCAATCACACTCGATCAAAGGGTGCGACCGGTGTATGAAGCCGCCGATTTCTGATCAGCTGATCGGATTTCTCAGGTCAGATTGCTGCTCAGCCTTCCGGCAAGTGATGCCCTTGCAATCTTTCGGGTTGGATTCAGTCAGCGAGGACATTGATCGGCGCTGATCCCTGACTGGCCCCATTCAGTCGAACCGGTATTCACGCTCCAACGGCCACCTTGTGCGCAGCCAATAGCGGACCGCTGAGTAGGGCCAGATTCCGGTCAACCGCCCATTTTCAGTTTTGTACCAACTGGTACATGCTCCTGCCCACGCAGTATTCAATGCACGTTCTTGCAGCTTCCTGTTGGATTGGTCGCAAGCCGACTGCCGTGCTTCAACCGATCTTAATCCACGTCCATTCATCAATTTCGCAAGTTTGCGGACATGGTTCACCTGACACTCGATCATGAAGATCATTGAATTATGTCCAAGACCCGTGTTCGGACCGTACAAAATGAACATGTTGGGAAATCCGGGAACTGTTAAACCCAAATGGGCATATGCACCGTCTGCCCATTCGTCCTGCAGCATTCTTCCACCGGTACCAGCTATGGGTATGTGCGTCAGCATTTCAGTCGCTCTGAAACCGGTAGCAAGCACAACCACGTCGGTATCGAGCTTCCGGCCGCCGGCGAGACAGATTCCATTGGCCGAAAATCCATCAATCCCGCCGGTCTCCAACACGACATTATCGCGCTGAAACAGTTTCAGATAACTGTTTGATAGCAATATGCGCTTGCACCCGATCGGGTAATCCGGAGTCAGAGTGTCGAACATCTGTTCGTTGCCGATCTTCCTGCGCATGAACTTTTGCGCCAGCAAAGTCAGCGCCCGGGATGCCAGCGAGTTGCGGCGAAACGCAAAAATCAAAGCCTCTTGTTGCCAGAACTGGGAATATCGCCTCAACCAGCGGAAAGGCGGAACCCAGCCGAACAAGCGCTTCTGAAAATCCCTGTACCGGCCGCCAACACGCGGCATGATCCAGTTCGGCGTGCGTTGCAAGATGATCAATCGGCCAACCTGGTCGGCAATCGCGCCGGCGATCTGAATCCCGCTGGCAGCATTTCCGACAAGCGCTACAGTGCTGCCCTCCAGCGATGTGTCCCGCTGCCATTGCGCAGAATGCATGATCTCACCTTGAAATTCCTCGAAACCCTCAAATTTCGGAATGTTCGGCCGGTGCAGCTGCCCGCAGGCCCAAATCAGGAAATTGGCCTGCTCTGTCCGCCCATCGGCAAGCTCGACCGACCAGCATTTTTTTTCCTCGTCGTATTTCGCGCCGATTACTTCACTCGAAAACCGGATGGATCTGCCCAGGTCGTGTTTCTCAACACAGGTTTCGAGATACCGCAAAATCTCGTCCTGAGAAGCGTAAGTCCTCGACCAATCGCTCTTCGGAAAAAACGAAAAGCTGTAGAGATGCGATGGCACGTCGCAAGCGGCGCCGGGATAAACATTGTCGCGCCAGGTGCCGCCAATCGAGCTGGCCTTCTCCAGGATGACGACATCGTATCCAGCCTCACGCAGTCTGATCCCTGCACAGATTCCCGATATCCCGGCCCCGACGATGACTGCTCGGAAAGTCATTCAGGGTTCACCGCAACTGCGGCCTTGTCATCATCTGCATCGCTCGTGCAAGCCGGGTACGTCAAAGGCCAAGCTCTTTTCTCATCTTCTTTGTCAGTTTGGCCGCGACCAGTCGATGCGATTCGGCGATGTAATCCAGCAGCGCTTCGTCATCGACGACGACCGGGTCATGGCGCTGTATCCATTTCATTCCACGCGATGCTAGATATGGCGCGGGTCTGCACCCGGGCTGCTCCTTGAGAATGTCGTAGGCCAGATCAGACACCTTGAATGTAACGGCGAGCTGGTCGCCGTCTGACCAACCGGCAATCGCGAATACCTTGCCTCCAACCTTCCAGACTTCCGCACCACCCCACTGAACCACATGCGTCGTGGCAGGTAGCGATGCACAATAGGTGTTGTATTCTTCCTTGGTCATCGGATGGAAAGAAATACCATCGGCGATGGAAATCAACCGGGCAAATGCAGACCGGTGCATTTTCCGTCGGTTGAGATATGCTGTTGCGATGAGCATATCCCGCATCTTTCTGCTCACCGTCGCGACCTGGCTTGCTGTGGTGACGATCACTGTATTGGCGGCCGCATTGACCCCGGTCGCACCACCACAGCTTTACTTCGATCAGGGCTGGAAGAAGTTGTTTGAAGCGAACGGAGACCTGAACCACGACGGGTTCGAGGACCGGGCAATCATCATGGAGGCGCCCGACCAGGCAACTGAGCCGCCAGCAGGTTGCGATGGCGAGGATGACTATTCAGACGCGCCGGTTCGCCGATTGTTGGTCCTATTCGCTGACAGTCAATCCGGCGAGGACTTGGCTGTCGATGAACCTCAGCTGGTGTTTCGTGCCGATCAGGGCGGCGTCATGGGCGATCCGCTGGTTGAACTGCGAATCGAACGCGGCGCCATTGTCATCGAAAATTTTGGCGGGTCCCGCCATCGTTGGGCCGATACAATGCGTTTCCGCTTCGACAATGATGAGTGGAGGCTGATTGGTTGGACACAAAGCACCATCGATTCATTATCAGCTTCGGTAGTGACCTATGACTACAATCCGTTGACGGAAAAGATGCTCCGAACGGTCGACTTTCCCGAGGACGAAGAAATTGGCTCTCGGGATCCATTTTGCATTGCCTGCCAATTGACGGAGGCATGTCCGGAAATGAAAGGCTGCTATGCCGGAACAAAGCCTGCAATAGTTGGCGAACGCTGGTTCGAAATCGGACCGCGCGACAACATCCTGATGGCAGGATTTCTTTGCTGGCGGGACCGGGTTGGCCTGCTTCGTCACCTGGGCTTTGAGGACGGAAGGTGACGGGCCGGAAATGACCCGGCCCAATAGCCCTGTCGGCCCGATCATCAAGCCGACAAGGATTGTTTGAATTAGGCGACTCCGAACAGGGGCGGTTAACGCCCAGAGCCGATAGTAGCCATTTTCGACAGAGCGCCGCTCATTTTGACAATGGCGGGATGGTCCGTCGGTATGCCGAACTTGTCGGCCTTAACCTGCGGTTCCTCATAAGCGAGCCAGACTTTGCCTGCTTCATCTTTGTAGGCGAGAACTTTCAGGGGAACAAACAGACCGACGTCCTGACTGACCTTGAACGCGCCGGCACCAATTTTCGGACTGCCAAATATTATTGCAGCCGTTGGCCGAAGCTCCATTCCCACGCTTGAAGCGCCGCGTGTAAAATCGACTATTGAGAACACCGTGTTGCCGCCGTTTTCAACTGCATCAGAAATTCTTGAAATTGATTCGGCGACTTCGAGATTGCTCTCTACTCGAACGATTTCGGCAAAAGCCGAAGAAGATATGGCCAATGCGGCTGCGACTGTCATGCCTGACAACAGGTTTTTACTGGTTGAGTTCATGGTTCCGTCCTTTCTCAAATCGGTAAACCAACACTGGCAAAGCAGCGTGCGGAATGCTTGATTGGAGGTGGATCTTTTTTGGAGGATTGTTGGAGGAAATGACCAAACGGCGGTGGACATCGACATGATTTACCGGTTTGGCGGTTTTGAACTGGACACAGACAGGCACGAACTTCGCGAAAATGACCGGCCTGTTCACGCCGAACCCCAGACAGTTCGCATGCTCGCCTACCTACTGGAAAATCGCGACCGGATGATATCCAGACAGGAAATGATAGAAAATGTCTGGCAAGGCAGGATCGTGTCGGATTGGGCGCTTTCAGCTGCGATCAAGTCGCTTCGCAAGATTTTGCAGGACACAACGACACCCCGCCGAATCATTGAAACCGTTCACGGCAAGGGCTTTCGTTTCCTGCCCGATGTTCAGGTACGCGGCCGCCAGATGCAGGAACCAATCCGTGTTCCGTCCGATTCCGGCAATACCGAATCCACGCTCGCGATAATTCCCTTTGCCGACCTCAGCAGCACCCAGGATCGCCAGTATTTTGCCGACGGGATATCCGAAGATCTGATCACCGACCTGGCAAATACCAAAAATCTCAAGGTTTCGAGCAGAAACGCGTCGTTCAGGTTTCGGAACCATGGTTTGGAAAGTCGGGCGCTCGGAGAAAATCTTGGCGTCCGCTACATCCTGGAAGGATCGCTTCGCAGAGAGGGAAAGCGATTGCGAATCAATGTGGTCCTGACCGATTCTGCCTCTGGCGAGCAATTGTGGGCTGACCGCTTCGAGGGGTTTGAAGCGGATGTATTCGCATTGCAGGATGATGTGTGCAGCCGAATCGTCGGTTCGCTGAAGCTGCACCTCGCGCTCGGCGACAACCGCCGCGGAACCCGCGATCCGCGCGCCTATGATTTCTGCTTGCGAGGCCGCTCGGAATACTACCAATACACGCCAAAAAACCTGGCCAAGGCGCTTGAGTTCTTCGAGACGGCGACGGAGATAGACCCAGAATACGCCGAGGCCTACGCTTACCAGGCGTATTGCCGCAATTCGCTCTATGTCTTCGCATGGCCCGGAAGTGACGTGAACCTTGACCCGGTGATCGCGCTTGCCCGCAAAGCCATATCGCTAGACGAGAAATCAGGCCTTGCATATCTACGTCTTGGTTGGTCGCTCGGATTTGTGGGAGATCCAGCCGAAGCTATCGCTGCTTTCGAAACTGCTACAAAGCTGGCACCGAGAAATGCTGAAGTCTGGCATGGATACGGCGAAACACTCAATCGTCTGGCAATGCCCAAACGTGCGCTTCCAATCCTGGAGAGGGCCCTTACGATCGACAGTTTTGTTCCACCGAGTTGGGACTTTGCCCGGGGCCATTCCCGGATATTGCTTCGCCAATACGACAGGGCGTTGGAGTACATTATTCCGGTCTTGGAGCGAGTGCCCGGATTTGTGCCGGCACGGGTTCAATTGGCGCGGGCATATGCGGAAATGGATCGGAGCGATTATGCACGCAGAACCATCGATGCGCTGTTGTCATTCGCACCACGCTATCGGCTATCCAATGCCAAGCGTATGTTTCCCTACCCGGTCCTTACGGAACGTGATCGCTTCGAAGCGGCGTTGCGGGAGGCCGGATTGCCGGACGAATAACGTCTGTTGATTGGATTGGCCGGCGATTGATATCGCCGGCCGGGAAATCGCTCAGGCCGCTTCCTCGGCCGGCTGTTCAGAGGAACTGAACAGCAACCGGTCCGATGCAGACGTGACGCCTACTGTCGACCCGTCCAGTATTTCGCCACCGAGAATTTTCTCAGCCAGCGGATCCTGCAACTCTTTCTGGATCACCCGTTTCAGCGGACGGGCGCCATAGGCGGGATCATAACCCTTCTCGGCCAGCCAATCGATGGCGCCATCATCAAGCGCAAGCTCGATCTTTCGATCCGCCAGCAACGCTTCCAGCCGTTTCAGCTGTATCTTGACGATCGCGCCCATATTCTCGCGATGCAACCGGTGGAACAGGATGATTTCGTCGACCCGGTTCAAAAACTCCGGCCGGAACGACGCCTTGACCACGGCCATAACCTCGTCGCGCGCTTTCGACGAATCTTCGTTCTCACCAAGATTGACGAGGAACTCCGATCCAAGATTCGATGTCATGATAATCAGCGTGTTGCGGAAATCGACCGTACGCCCCTGCCCGTCGGTCAGACGGCCATCGTCAAGCACCTGCAGCAGCACATTAAAGACATCGGGATGCGCCTTCTCAATTTCGTCGAACAGAACCACCTGATACGGCCTGCGGCGAACCGCTTCCGTCAACGCACCGCCTTCCTCGTAACCGACATAGCCGGGCGGTGCACCGATCAGCCGCGCTACCGAGTGTTTCTCCATGTATTCCGACATGTCGAGACGGATCATCGCTGTCTCGTCATCGAACAGAAAATCGGCCAGCGCCTTGGTCAATTCCGTCTTGCCGACACCAGTCGGCCCAAGGAACATGAACGAACCGATCGGCCGGTTGGGATCCTGCAAACCTGCCCTGGCACGGCGCACGGCTTTTGACACAGCCTGGACCGCCTCACCCTGACCGACAACGCGGACAGCAAGCTCGTCTTCCATGCGCAGCAGTTTCTCGCGTTCGCCTTCCAGCATTTTATCGACCGGGATGCCGGTCCATCGCGACACGATATGCGCGACATGGTCCGGGGTCACTGTCTCTTCAACCATTGAACCGGAATCGTCCTGGCCTTCGGCGTCCACGAGCTTTTGCTCCAGTTCCGGAATCAGACCATAAGCCAACTCGCCGGCCTTCTGGAATTCGCCGGTGCGCTGGGCAATTGCCAGTTCATTGCGCGCATCGTCGAGCTGCCCTTTCAGCTCGGCTGCCAGACCGAGCTTTTCCTTTTCCCCGGCCCAGGCTGCGGTAAGGCTTGTCGATTCTTCCTCGAGACCGGCCAGTTCCTTTTCCAGCTTTGTCAGACGATCCTTTGACGCTGCATCCTTCTCGACCTTCAGCGCTTCACGCTCGATCTTCAATTGCATGATACGGCGGTCGACCTCGTCAAGCGCTTCCGGCTTGGAATCGACCTGCATGCGCAATCGCGAGGCTGCCTCATCCACCAGATCGATCGCCTTGTCCGGCAGGAACCGGTCGGTGATGTAACGGTTCGACAGCGTCGCAGCCGACACTAACGCCGAATCCGAAACCCGAACCTTGTGATGCTGTTCGTATTTCTCCTTCAAGCCCCGCAAGATCGAGATCGTGTCCTCAACCGTCGGCTCGTCGATGAAAACCGGCTGGAAACGCCGCGCCAGCGCGGCGTCCTTCTCAACATGCTTGCGATATTCATCGAGTGTCGTTGCGCCGACACAATGCAGTTCACCGCGGGCAAGCGCCGGCTTCAGCAGGTTTGACGCATCCATCGCCCCATCGGCTTTCCCGGCGCCTACCAACGTGTGCATCTCATCAATAAACAGGATGATTTCGCCGGCAGCATTCTGCACTTCCGACAGGACGGCCTTCAGCCGTTCCTCAAATTCGCCGCGATATTTGGCGCCCGCAATCAGCGCGCCCATATCGAGCGCCATCAACTGTTTGTCTTTCAGTGATTCCGGAACATCGCCATTGACGATCCGAAGTGCCAATCCTTCCGCGATTGCGGTTTTGCCCACACCCGGTTCACCGATCAGCACTGGGTTGTTCTTGGTTCGCCTGGACAGCACTTGAATAGCCCGGCGGATTTCTTCATCGCGTCCGATCACTGGGTCAAGTTTACCCGAACGGGCGTCGTCGGTGAGATCACGGGCGTATTTCTTCAAAGCGTCGTAGCCTTCTTCGGCAGACGCGGTGTCAGCGGTGCGACCTTTGCGAACTTCATTGATAACGGTGTTCAGTGCCTGAGCCGTAACACCGGCATTTGCCAGTATCTCGGCGGTTTTGGCTGATTTCTCAATCGCCAATGCAGTCAGCAGCCGCTCGACAGTGACAAAGCTGTCTCCGGCTTTTTTCGCCGCCTGTTCGGCCGTCGCGAACACTTTCGCCATTGGTTGCGCCATGTAGAGCTGGCCGCTTCCGCCCTCAACCTTGGGCATAGCGTTGAGCGCGGTCTCGACGCCCAGGCGCACATCTGCAACCCGGCCGCCTGCCCGTTCAATCAGGGAAGCTGCCATTCCATCCGGATCATCGATCAGGACTTTCAAGAGGTGTTCGGGTGAAAACTGTTGATGGCTCTCGGCCAGCGCAAAAGTCTGGGCGGCCTGTAAAAATCCGCGCACCCTCTCCGAGTATTTTTCCATTTTCATGGATCGTGTCTCCGCTTCTTCACCGGCCCTCAGACAGGCACCGGATCTGTTTTCACGTGACGGGCTCCCCCATTCGGGGCAAGCCCTCTTGTTATCAGGAATATGGGAATAGATTCTTCATTCTGCAAGTCGAGAACCGGGATCAGGACCACAGGATTGCTGGTGTTGACTAATTCTGGCAACTTTCCGGTCAATGAACCTGCCAACCACTCAAATCGTCAAGCTTCTTGCCAGCCGAAAGATTGATCAAGCAGTCGCCCTGATTGACGCGAATGGCGGACCCTTTTTCGGTTTCCTTCATGGTTACGAAGCATTGAATGCGCTGGTGGCTGCCGCGCCGGAGCAGGCGTTAAATGAATACCAAACCTTGCTGTCCTGTTATTGCTTCGCACTGGTCAAGGCCGGTCGGGCGCGGCGGGCCAGCGCCATTATCAAAGACAAGCAGGAGATATTCGATACCGCCTTTGCCCGGGACATGATGGAGCTGGCGGTGTTCATCCATACAGGCGAGCCCGTTACCGAAGAGCGGCTCACACGCTGGCGGCAGATGGAGGGCCTGCTGCCGGTTGGCAATCCCTTGCAGGATGGCCTTTATTATAACTGCATGGTTATCGTGCTCGTACGTCTCAATTTGCTGAAGCAGGCGCGAAATGTAGCATTACGCGGAATTGAGAGTTACCGGCAGGCCGAGAATCCAAGCCTTGAGTTTTACATGTACTTGCATCTGGCACACATGTCGGTGCTTGAGGGCAGTCTCCACAGGGCTGATCGTGAACTGCGCATGGCCAAAGCACTAGTGCAGGAAGATGAAGTCGCGCACGCCACCAGCGCAGCTTTTCTTGAAATCATCAAAAACGCTATCGCGCTCGAATCAGGAAGATATGTGCCCGACCGCACCCGGCTTGAAGCGCTTCGCAAGGAATTGGTGCACGGCGACAGCTGGGCCGAAATCTTCAATGAACTCAGCCGTGTCGGAGCCATATCGCTCTACTTCTCCGACGGGCTGTCTACGGCGCTGGATTTCATCGCTGATTGCCAGATCGACTTCAATCGAAGGCATGGAGATTTCTCTGAAGCGCTGGAAATTATGGCGGCAACGATTGAGTTGCTGGACGGCAGAACCGAACACGCGCTCCGGATTTGTTCGGAAGTCCCGAAAGATCAAAGCCTCGTGGGTGCGACGGGCTCGATCGTGTTGGGCAGCATGCTCGGAAAGCTGGGAAACAGCGATCTGGCACTTTCCATCGCCCGAGAGATGGACACCTCGCCGCGCTTTGTATTGGCCGGGGAGCTGATGAAAGCATCTGAGGCAAAGGAAGAGAGAGACAAGGCCAAACAAAGGCGGCACGTGCAAAATGCGATGCGTCTGGCAGTCAACGAAGGGCTTGTCGGACCCTTTCTCGAACACCGGGAGGCTGTCGTGGGAGTTTCCGGATATCTTGCGACCGGCAAGTTTGCTCGCGGTCATATCCAGTTATCCAGAATGGCCAAACGGATTCACGAACTTGTTCGCGGAAGTTTTCTATCGCCAAGAATGACGGCGGCAAAATCCGTCACCACCCAACAAATGCGTGTGTTGTCAGCGCTGAGGGATGGTGCCAGCAACAAGCAAATTGCTCGCAAGCTCGGCTTGTCGGAGGCCGCGGTCAAATATCACATAGGTCGTTTGCTGAAACGGTTTCAAGCAAGAAAAAGAGGGCAATTAATTGAAATAACAGAAGAATTATCGATAATTTAAAAATATTATACCAAATAGTTCAATATTATACCTATTAGGAGTCGGGAATCGTCATCTGCTCTGTCAGCATAATGCCCGGGAGAGCAAGGGATGGCATTTTACCTGACCAAGCGGGCGATCTCGCTTTTGATGGTGCTTCTGGGACTTGCGGTGATGATATTCATCATTGCACGCATTGTCCCCGGCGATCCCGCACGCATTGCGCTTGGCCCCCTGGCGACGGCTACCCAGGTCGAAGAGTTGCGTCAGGAAATGGGCCTTAATGATCCGTTCTACGTTCAGCTTTGGAACTATCTGTCGGGACTGGTTCAGGGTGATCTCGGAAAATCCCTGCTGACCAGCCGGCCGGTGATGGACGATATCCTGCAAGCGCTTCCTGCAACATTTGAACTGGTTCTGGTGACAATCATTCTCCAGATCGTCATTTCAATACCGCTAGGTGTTTTGGCGGCCTACTACCGCGACAGCTGGGTCGACAATGTCACCCGTATCATTTCGTTGATCGGCGTTGTCACCCCCGGATTTGTCCTTGCCATCATCCTTCAGCTTCTGGCCAGTTACTATTTTACCTTCTTTCCTGTCGCCGGACGGCTTAGTCCCTCGCTTGATTTTCAGGCCTCAATTACGGGTTTGTTGCTTGTCGATTCCATGCTGGCCGGCCGGCCCGACATATTCCTGGACGCACTGCGTTACATATTCCTGCCGGCGCTCGCACTTGCCGCTGCAGGCATTGGCCAGGTGATGCGTATCACACGGTCTTCGATGATCGATGTCGGCTCCCGGGACTTCATCGAAGCAGCCCGGGCCTACGGCATCCCCGAACGGGTGGTCACGCTTCGCTATATGCTGCGCGTCGCAAGCGTGGCACCGCTGACAATTCTCGGCCTGGAATTTGCGTCGCTCATCGGCAACGCTTTCATCGTCGAGTTTGTTTTCTCGTGGCCAGGAATTGCGAGCTACGGCGTCCGCACAATCCTGCAAAAAGACCTCAATGCGGTCATCGGAGTGGTTCTCGTTTCAGGCGTCTTTTTCGTCATCGCCAATCTGGCGATTGACGTGCTGCTTGGCATCATCGATCCAAGGCATCGAATTCGCGGGGAGCAATCGGCATGACCAGCCACTCCCAGTTCGACGACATGCGCCAGCAACGAACCCTTACCAGCCGGCAGATGGCTTGGTACCGGTTCAGCCGCAATCCGTCAGCGCTCGTGGGTTCGGCGATCGTCATTTCCGTGTTTATCGCCGCAATATTCGCTCCTTACATCGCACCGTCGCCTCAATCAGCCGGCGCGCATGTCGATTTTGTCAATCGCCACTCGCCCCCCAGCTGGGAGTTTCTTTTCGGCACGGACAATGTCGGACGCGACATATTTAGCCGCGTCGTCTACGGCTATCGCGTATCTTTGGGTCTGGTGCTCGGCGTGCTTGGCTTTGCAGTGCCATTCGGTGTCGTGCTTGGTTTGGCAGCAGGCTATTTCGGCGGCCGGACCGAATTCATCATCATGCGCTTCACCGACATCATGCTGGCGATCCCGCCCCTGGCCATGGCGCTGGCGATCACTGCAGTGCTGTCGCCCAACCTGATCAATGCGATGATCGCCATCACGCTGCTTTGGTGGACGTGGCACACGAGACTGATCTACCGCATTGTCAGGGCACAGATGGCAGAAGACTATGTCGAGGCAGCGAAAGTCGCCGGCGCAAGCCACTTCCACATCATGTTCCGCGAACTGCTTCCAAACTGCGTCTCTGCAATCTCGGTCAAGATTTCGCTGGACGCCGGTTTCGTCATTCTGTTTGGCGCTGCGCTTTCATTTCTCGGCCTTGGCGTGCAACCGCCAACACCCGATCTCGGAACCATGGTCAGCACCGGTTCCGAATATCTTCCCGAATTCTGGTGGGAGGCGTTGATGCCGGGACTGGCAATTCTCTACGCCATCCTCGGGTTTAATCTGCTCGGTGACGGTCTGCGCGACATGATGGATGTGGAGTTGTGATGCCCGATCCCATCCTCGACATTTCCGGATTGAACATTTCGTTCACCACCTATGGGCAGCGAAGCCAGATCCTTCACGACGTCTCCATGCAGGTCGGCAAGGGCGAGCGGGTTTCGCTGATCGGCCAATCGGGTTCCGGCAAGACGGTAACGATGCGAGCAATCATCGGAACCCTGCCGATGCCGCCGGCGCAAATTGATTCCGGCTCGATCAAGTTTGAGGGCACCGAACTTCTTACCCTCGACAAGCGGGCGCGCAACCGTCTCAAGGGGACCGGCATTTCAATTGTGCTTCAGGATCCTCTTTTGTCCTTCAATCCGTTGCTGTCGATCGGGAGGCAGATGGACGACATCATCCGTTTTGCGGATGTCCGTTTGGGCATCTCGCGAAACAAGGCCGAGCGCCTTGAGCGCATCTTCGAAGTGCTTCGCGAAGTTCAACTTACGGATCCGGAACGCATCCGCCAAGCCTATCCAATCCAGCTTTCCGGTGGCATGCGCCAGCGTGTGCTGATCGGAATGGCGTTGCTGAACAATCCGCGCCTGTTGATCGCAGATGAACCCGGCACGGCGCTTGATGTCACGACACAGCAGGAAATTCTGGTTCTGCTCAACCGGCTGGTAGACGAAACCGGTATGTCTTTGATGCTGATTACCCACAATTTGGGCGTCGTGCGCGAAATGGCAGACCGGGTTTACGTCATGGAGCAGGGACGGATTGTCGAGAGTGGTGACCGGCAGACAATTTTCAAAAACCCGGAGCACAATTACACCAGGAAGCTGATGCAAGCGGTGCCGCCGCTCTACGGTCCGGATGTAACGGACGTGTCGCTGGAAGGAAGCAATGCACCGGTCATACGGGTCAGCAATGTCAGCAAAGACTTCCCGCTTCGCAGCGGTTTGTTCAACCGCCAAACCGGGGTTAGCCGTGCCGTCAGAAACGTTGATCTTTCGATCAATCGCGGCGACATTTTCGGGATTGCGGGAGAATCAGGCTCGGGCAAAACGACACTTGCCAAGATGATGCTCGGACTGTTCGCACCAACGGACGGCGACATTGTCATCGAAGACAAATCTGTCCGTGAGTTGGCAGGATCCAAGGCGTTCAGGCGCCTTGTCCAGATTGTCTACCAAAACCCGGGATCGTCGCTTAACCCGAAACGTTCGGTGGCCGATCAGCTTTCGGTTCCGTTGTTATTTGCCGGTTATGACAAAGCGAAAGCCAGGTCACGAATTGGCGAGCTTCTCGAACTGGTCGACCTGCCAGCCCGCTACGCCTCAATGTATCCGCACGAACTGTCAGGCGGCCAGAAGCAACGCGTGGCGATCGCCCGTGCTTTGTCGGTCAATCCGAAAATACTTGTTCTCGACGAGCCGACATCCGCACTGGATGTGCTGATCCAGAACGTTGTTATCGACCTTCTGAAACGTCTGCGCGAGGAACTTGATCTGACCTACGTGTTCATCAGTCATGATCTCAGCCTGATGCGGAATTTCTGCAATCGCGTCGCCATCATGTTCCGCGGCGAGATTTGCGAACAGGGCGAAACACCCGAGGTATTCGCCAATCCCAAACATCTCTACACGCGAGCATTGCTCAGTTCGATTCCGGTCCTGACCGACGAGGAGGCCGCAAAGAAGCCGCTTGTCGATGCCACAGAACGCCAGGCGGTGCTCGCATCAACAACAACACTTCAATGAGGAACGGTGCATGTATCGGATAGGTATCGATGTTGGCGGCACAAATACGGATGCCGTCGTCATGGACGGAAACAAGCTTGTGCTCGGCGTCAAGTCGCCCACTACCGAAGATGTGACTTCGGGAATTGTCGCGAGCCTGAGCCAGGTATTGAAGGAAAGTGAAATCAGCGCCGACCAGATCAGTGCGGTCATGATCGGGACGACGCATTTCACAAACGCGGTTGTCGAGCGCCGCCGGCTGTCGAAAACGGCCGCAGTCCGGCTTTGTCTGCCAGCCGCCGAGTGCCTGCCACCCATGGTCGATTGGCCGGATGACATTCGCGACACGGTGGGTGGTCACTATTGGATGGCCAAGGGAGGCAACGAATTCGACGGCCGTGAAATTTCTTCCATTGATGAAGATGAATTGCGCGGTATTGCCGACGAAATCGGCAAAATGGGTATCGATACCATAGCCATCAGCTCGATCTTCAGCCCTGTCAATGGCGAGATGGAGCAGAAGGCGCGGGCGGTTCTTGCCGAGCGCCTTCCGGACGCAAATTTCACACTCTCCAGCGAGATTGGCCGGCTTGGTATTCTGGAACGCGAGAACGCGGCGATCATGAATGCGTCGTTGCGCCGTCTCAGCGCCGAGACCGTTGAAGCATTTGGCAAGGCTTTGCAGTCCGCGGGACTGAACTGCCCCTGCTTCATAACCCAGAACGATGGCACCCTCATGGGCTCGGAATTCGTCAAGGCCTATCCAGTGCTCACCTTTGCCAGCGGGCCGACCAATTCCATGCGCGGCGCGTCGTTCCTGACCGGCGAACAGGATGCCGTGGTAGTCGACATCGGCGGAACCTCTACCGATGTTGGTTCCATCATCAAGGGATTCCCGCGCCAGGCGAGTACATCCGTTGATATTGGCGGTGTTCGCACCAATTTCCGCATGCCGGATGTCTTTTCCATCGCGCTTGGTGGCGGATCGATTGTCGAGCCGGATGAACCGGTCACGGTCGGCCCGAAATCGGTCGGTTACCGAATTCACTCCGAAGGCCTGCTGTTTGGCGGCAAAACGCTGACAACAACGGATGTTGCCGTCGGTCTCGGCTTTGCCGAAATAGGCGATGCGGAGCCCGCAAAAAAGCTTGGAAGCGAGCGCCTCAGCGCCATCTGCGACGTCATTGACGAGATGGTTGTCAATGCGGTCGAACGCATGCGGGTTTCACCGGAAAAGATCCCGGTCCTTGCTGTCGGCGGCGGCAGTATCCTGGTCCGAGACAAGGTGGGCGAACTACCCGTCGTCAAACCTGAGAATTTCGCTGTCGCCAACGCCGTCGGTGCGGCAATAGGCCAGATCAGCGGCGAGGTAGACCGCATTTTCAGCCTTGAAAAAGTCTCTCGTGACGAGGCCTTGGAAAGCGCCCGCAAGAAGGCGACCGAGAAGGCCATTTCCGCTGGCGCCAAACCGGAATCCATCGAGATCCTTGATCAGGAAGATGTGCCGCTCGCCTACCTGCCGGGTAACGCTACACGCATCCGCCTCAAAGTCGTCGGTGACCTGGATGGATAGTCTGAGGCAGGTTGGCGAGCAGGAGCTGGAGGCCATCGAAGTCGGCGCCGGAATTCTGGGCACCGGCGGTGGTGGCAATCCCTATATTGGCAAGCTTCGATGCCGCGAAGAATTGCGCCGCGGTCGCAGGATCGATGTCATTCCCCTGCAGGAGCTCGACGATGATGCGCTGGTCGTCTCGTTAGGCGGCATCGGTGCACCGGTGGTTGGCGTCGAGAAAATCGAACAAGGTGAAGAGTGCCTGCGTGCACTGCAAGCGCTCGAGCAGGAGCTTGACCAGAAAATCGATGCGACCATCTCGTCGGAGATTGGCGGGGCCAATTCCATGGAACCGATGTTGACTGCCGCGCAGGCTGGAATACCGGTCGTTGATGGTGACGGGATGGGACGCGCATTTCCGGAAATGCAGATGTGCACCTGGTCAATCTACGGACACAAATCCTCTCCCTCAGCTATGGCTGACGAGAAGGGAAACGTCGTCGTATTCCGCAACACCGTGTCGGAGGTCTGGCTTGAGAAACTGGCGCGTGCCTCTGTTGTCGCCATGGGAGCAGCAGCCGGAATCGCTCTTGCGCCGATGCGCGGCGAATTTATCAAGAAATACGCCGTGCCAGATACAATCACACAGGCTTGGTCGTTGGGCAAAGCGGTATTCAGCGCCCACGATCAGCATCTCGATCCGATCTCTGCGATCCTCGAACACGAAGATGGCCGTTTGCTGATGACCGCAAAAATTGTTGATCTTAAACGTCATCTGAAAGGCGGGTTCGCGGTCGGCGAGGTCAAGGTCGAAGGATTTGGCAATTATCAGGGACAGTCCGGTCTCATTGATCTGCAGAACGAATTTTTGGTGTTCAGGCGCGATGGCCAAATGGAAGTTTGCGTACCGGATCTGATTGTCGTTCTTGATTCGGATACCGGCATGCCGATCACAACCGAACTACTTCGCTATGGTCAAAGGATCGCCATTTTGGCGCTTCCGTGCCACGATCTGCTTCGCTCACCGGAAGCACTTGACGTCATAGGACCCGCAGCATTCGGATATCCGGATCTTGTCTATTCACCCTTGCCCCGTCGCAATCATGCGGGAGGAATTCAATGAGCGTTCAACCCATTACAATCATCGAAAAGGCAGATATGGCTGATATTGCGCTGGGCGGTGCTTTTCTCGGCACCGGCGGCGGTGGCGATCCATATATAGGCAAGCTGATGGCAGAAAACGCCATTGAGGAGCACGGTCCTGTCAAGGTCATTGATGTCGACAGTCTGGATGACGATGCGCTGGTCATACCCGTCGCCATGATGGGAGCGCCAACCGTCATGCTGGAAAAGCTTCCCAAGGGAACCGAAGCCGGAAATGCATTGGCCGCACTGGAAGCATATCTCGGTCACAAGGCCGACGCGATCTTCTGCATCGAAGCAGGAGGCTTGAACTCTACAATCCCGGTCGCAGTGGCGGCCGCGGCCGGACTTCCAATCGTGGATGGTGATGGTATGGGCCGCGCATTTCCGGAACTGCAAATGGTATCGCTTACGATGCACGATCTGAAAGCCACGCCCATGGTCATGGCTGACGAGAAGGGAAACTCGGTCGTTATCAATGCCGTCGACAATCTATCGACAGAAAAGTTCGCTCGTGTGGCAACGGTGGAGATGGGCGGCGCCGCGCTGATAGCACTTTACCCGATGCGCGGACACGAAGCGAAAAAAGCCATCCTTCGCGGGTCGATGTCTCTCATCAAGTCGATTGGCAGGATTATCGAAGCCGAGCAGAAGGCAAACCGCAATCCTGTTGATGTGCTTGCGTCTGAACTCGATGGCGTGCGCTTGTTTGAAGGACGTGTGCACGATGTTGAGCGCCGCACCGAAGGCGGCTTTGCACGCGGGTCTTGTACCCTGGCCGGCCTTGGCCCAGACGAAGGTACAACCATCTCACTGGAATTTCAGAATGAATTCCTGATTGCCAAGCGATCCGACGGCGATCCGCTGGCAATGACACCTGATTTGATCTGTTTGCTGGACCTGGAGACCGGGCAACCGATTACCACCGAGCAGATCAGATATGGATTCCGCGTCATCGTGTTCGGCCTGCCATGCAATAACCAGTGGCGGTCGAAACACGGACTGGAATTAGTGGGTCCAAAATATTTCGGTTACGAGCTGGAATATCAGCCAATCGAGACCCTCAATGGCCGCGCCTGAGCGCCGGTCACAACGAAAACAAAGGGAGTTGTTCACATGAAAAAGACAAGCAGATTGCTGACAGGTGCGTTACTGGGCGCCGGGCTGGCATTGAACGCCAGTGCTGTCGCGGCCGAAAACGTCGCCACCGTCAATGTGGTCCAGATTTTCGGTACGATCGATCCGGCAAAAATCAACGACTACACCGAATATATGGCTGGCGTGAACCTGTACGACGCGCTGACAACCCTCGATTCGAAGGGCAACATACTGCCAATGCTGGCCGAAAGCTGGGATGTTTCCGACGACACATTGACGTATACCTTTCACCTGAAATCCGGTGTGACGTTTCAGGACGGTTCACCAGTCGAGGCAAAGGATGTTGTCTATTCGGTGAAACGTTTGCTGGCACTCAATGAAGGTCCGGCATTCCTTTTTGAAGGCACTCTTGATGAGAATTCCGTAACGGCGGTCGACGCTGATTCGGTGCAGTTCAAACTGAACAAGGTCTATTCGCCGTTCCTGACGAATACACCAATCCTGTTTGTCGTAAACAGTGACCTGGCCGAGCAAAACAAGACCGACGCCGATCCCTGGTCTGCGGATTATCTGGCCAACAATAGTGCAGGTGCCGGCGCCTATATGCTGGACAGCTGGAACCGCGGCGCCAACATGACAATCAAGAAATATGATGGTTACCACCTTGGCTGGGACAATCAGGCAATCGATACGGTTCGTTTCGTTGTCACCAACGAAGAAGCGACGGTGAAGGCGCTCGCCGCTTCGGGCGAACTGTCAATGTCGAGCGACGCGCAGGCACAAGAAACCTATGACGCAATCGGTAAGCTCGATGGCTACCGCATCATCACCTATCCAACGGCGACCAATTTCTACCTGAAGCTCAATCATCAGGTGGCGCCAACCGATGATGTTAACATTCGCAGAGCCATTGCAGCCGCAACCGACTACAACACCATTCGCTCAGCACTGTTGCCGGGTGAACCGCTGGCCGGACCGATGCCCTCGGTATTTGCCGACGCCTACAACAACGATCTTGTCGAACCAGTTTTCGATCTGGAGGCGGCACGCGCGCATGTGGCGAAGAGTAAATATGCCGGCGGAGATCCCATTCCGGTTGAAATCATGTTTGTCGCGGGTTTGGCGTTTGAGGAAGAGATTGCTCTGTTGATGAAGTCCAATCTGGACCAAATTGGCTTCAATACGATCCTGAAGCCGGAGCCGTGGAACCGGATGACGGAATTGGCCAACAAGCCGGAAACCACTCCGGCGATCAATGAAGTGTTCTATGGCGCCACATATCCTTCACCGGACAGCTTCTTCTACACCCAATACCATTCGAAGGCGAAGGGAACCTGGGCATCGATGGAGTGGGTGCTTGATCCTGAGCTGGACGCGATGATTGACGAGGCACGCGGCACCGCCGACATCGCCAAGCAGAACCAGATCTACAAGGACATACAGGCACGCCTGGTTGACCAGCAATCGGATGTTTTCCTGTTGACCCAGCGCAGCCAGCAGGCGTTTTCAAACTGCATGGATGGCTTTGCCTGGGTGCCGATGCAAAGCTTTGAATTCAACTTCTACAACATGAAATGGACCTGCAACTGATCCGAATTCAATTCTGACACTACGAGCCGGCGGTCTCCGCCGGCTCTTGTTTGTGCGCACTCATGGAGCGGTTTCCGCGACCAATTACAACTTGACTAGTCAACTATTCAGGTTAACTTGATTGGGTGCACAAGCTCGTTTCCAATCCAAGATACCAGATGTTGGCGGAAGAACTGCGCCAGCAAATTGGCCGCGGCGAATACAAGCCCGGAGACAAACTTCCAAGCGAGACCAATCTGCTAAGGAAATACGGAGTTAGCCGGGGAACCGTCGTTCGTGCGATCGAGCAACTGGTGTCGGACGGGGTGGTCCATCGCAGGCAAGGAGCGGGCAGTTTTGTCGCAAGGCCTTCCCTGCACAGACGCGCGGGCAAACTGCTCAGTTTTTCTGAGTCTGCCGCAAACGAAGGATTGAGATCCACCCAATCGCTTGTGTCAATCGGTGAAGCAACCGACGAACAGATAAGGGAATTCCATTGTGATGGCCCGGCGGTTTATCTGAAACGAATCCGGCTCCTGGACGGGATACCCTGCGCGGTACACAGCTCAATTGTGCCGGCAAATATCGCGCGCAACGTCAGTTCGCTCAACGGCAACGACCCGGCCGCATTGGAGCAGCCTGATTATTCGCTATACGAAGCACTCGATGCGTCTGGTCACACCGTGCGAGAGGCGCAAGAGCGGGTGACCACCAGGTTGGCCGAACCGGAAGAATGTTCGCTGCTGAATATCACTGACCCAAGCCCGGTAATGGTGGTTTTCCGGCGCAGCTACGACGCTTCCGAAAGATTGGTTGAAGCAGTCGAGGCTGTATATCACGGTGAATATTACACTTTCGATTTTCGGCTAGTGGCCGCACCAAGCGCCGTCGCGAGCCGCAATGACGTCAAGGTTCTAAGTCTTGGCGGCAGAGTATCGCATCCAGGAACCAAAACAGGGAGAGAGTGAGATGATGAAAACTGCAGCACTGGCGGCTGGAACAGCATTGGCCGCAATGACGCTTCCGCTGGCAGCGGCCGATGTGGCACCCGCCGCGTTGATCATCGCGCAGGGTGGCCTGGGCGACGGCTCATGGAACGACACAGCCAATGCAGGCTTCAAGGCCGGTCTTGAAAAGACGGGCATCGAAGGCCGGCCAATCGAATCAAAGGATGTCGCTGCGCAAGGTGAGGAAATCATGCGCCGGGCGGCCGACGGCGGATTTGGATTGGTGATCAGCCTTGAGTGGATCCATGGCGAACCAATGGAGAAACTTGCTGTCGACTATCCTGAAGCCAATTGGGTAATCATGAACCAGACTCGCAAGGGCGACAACGTTGCTTCGGTCGTATTCGGCGAACATGAGGGCTCCTATCTGGCCGGCGCGCTGGCAGCCCAGGTCACCACCGATACATCAATCAAAGGTATAAATGAGCAACCGGTTATCGGTGTCATTGGCGGCGTGAAGGCGCCGGGCATCGACAAGTTCATTGTCGGCTATATTCAGGGCGCCAAAGCCATCAACCCGGATATTGACGTGAAAGTGGCCTACTCGGAATCTTTTGGTGATCCTGCAAAGGGCCAGCAGATGGCAAAGGCCATGTTCGATGAAGGAGCCGATATTGTTTATCAGGTCGCCGGTGGAACCGGGATTGGCATCATCGAAGCGGCAAAGGCGGAAGGCAAATACGCTATTGGCGTCGATACGGATCAGGATGGAATGGCGCCAGGTAATGTCTTGACCAGCATGATCAAGCGGGTTGACGTTGCCGTGGAGGACATCATTGTCAACTATGCTGCAGGCAAATTTCCCGGCGGTGCTGTCATGGATTTCGGACTGGCGCAGAACGGTGTTGCATTGTCTGACATGAACCATACCAGGGACATGGTTCCAGCGGCATATTTGGAGAAAGTCGACGGCTTGAAGGCGGATATCATCGCTGGAAAGATCGATGTCTGGGATGTCTCGACCGAGGGTTATCCGGATTTCTTCAACTAGATTTCCCTGACGCCGGCGGCCTGTGCCGCCGGCGGGCAATGGGCCAATATTGATGACGGTCGCCGACAACGACGCGAAAGACCAAAAAGTTTCGGTACGCCTCGGAGCGGTCGGCTTGAACAAACGCTACGGCAATGTTCAGGCGAACCGGAACGTATCGATTTCGGTCGAACCCGGAGAGATTCACGCGATTGTCGGAGAGAACGGCGCCGGAAAATCGACCCTGATGCGGATTCTTCAGGGCATTGAGCATGCAGACAGCGGAACGATCATTGTTGATGACAAGCCGATAAGCTTGTCCGGTCCGCAGCAGGCTTTCGCCCTTGGAATAGGAATGGTGCATCAGGAATTCATGCTGGCACCCGACCTGACGTTGCTGGAAAATCTTGTGCTCGGTGAAGAGCCGTTGAAAAGTGCAGTGGGGCCCATCTCGAGAATCGATTGGGAGGAAGCCAGGCAATCGGGAGAAACTCTGGCCAGGCAGGCGACCATCGAGATCGACTGGAGCAGGCGTGCGGGAAGCACACCAGTCCATGTCAGGCAGTTTGTAGAGATCATCCGCTTGCTGAGAAGAGGTACACGGATCCTGATTTTGGATGAACCGACGGCGGTGCTGGCGCCGCAACAAGTCGAGGACCTGTTCTCGCTCCTGCGATCGCTGAGGGAACAAGGAACAACAATTTTATTTATCAGCCACAAACTGAAGGAGGTTATGGCGCTCGCTGACCGCGTTACCGTGATGCGCCGCGGCGAGGTTCGCGCAACCAGTGCGGTCAGCGATACAAGTGCCGGAGAAATTGCCGGGCACATGATCGGACAGGAGCATTCTCCACCGGCAACGATGGCTCAACATGGCGGGAGCGAATCGGAACCTGAAAAAAATGTGCTGGAAGTGCGAAACCTGTCCATCGCAGCGATAGAAAAATCTCACCCGCTGCATGACATAAATATCTCTCTTGCGAGCGGAGAGATTGCGGGTATTGCCGGCGTATCCGGAAATGGTCAGCACGAATTGATCGAATGCCTCGTCGGCCTGCGCCTACCGGGTGGCGGTTCGGTCCTGCTTTCGGGCGAGGATGTGACACACGCTGATAATGGCCATCGTCGCCAGCTCGGCATGGGTTATGTGAGCGCCGATCGCCGGCACGAGGGATTGGCGCTCGATGCATCAATCGAAGCCAACGTTGTTGCTGGCAGTCACCGCGTCGCGCCTATGTGTAACGGACAGATTCTTGACCGCCGAGCCATGCGTTCCACCGCCTCCGAGCGCCTTCGCGCGCTCGACGTGCGTCATGGCGCGCTTTCCAATCCGGTATCCAGCCTGTCGGGCGGAAATCAGCAAAAACTGGTGTTTGCTCGCGAAATTTCCATCAATCCGAACCTTCTGGTGGTCTCCCAACCGACACGCGGTGTCGATCTGCTCGGCATCGCTGCAATCCACGATATTCTGCGAAAGTTTCGTGATGACGGCGGTGCCGTACTTCTGGTTTCCGAGGAACTGGACGAACTTCTCGAATTGTCAGACCGGATTTACGTGATGGCCAATGGGAGGATCGTTGGAGAACGCGAGACGAGCAAAACAGACATCACGGAAATCGGCAAGATGATGCTGATGCAGGATGTTGTGCATGCTTGAAGCGAGGCAGGATCGGGGTGTCGCATTTTCCGCCTTGCTGGAGCGCAGTATCGGATTGGCATTTCCCTTTGCCGTCGCGCTTGTTGTCGCCTCCCTCATTTTGCTGGTCATCGGCGAAAACCCGATTGATGTATTCGCACTCATGGTGGCAGAATCCTTCGGTACAGAAAGAAGAATCGCTGCAACTCTTTCCGCCGCGACCCCTCTTCTCTTCACCGGTGTTGCAACTGCAATCTGTTTTCGCTCCGGTGCATTCAACGTCGGCGTGGAAGGCGCATTCGTGATTGGTGGCCTTTGTGGTGCCTTTGTCGGGTTCACATTGCCAGCCAGCTTTGGTTACTCGCTGATCCCGCTTGCATTCATATTCGCAGCGGCAGTTTCCGCAGCATGGCTGTTCGTTCCCGGCTACCTTCTCGCCCACTATGAAGTCGACGAAGTTGTTTCGACGCTCATGCTGAACTTCGTTGCCTTCGGTATCACCGGCTATCTTGTCAACGGCCCGCTTCTTTCGGAAATCTCGGGCAACAACGTGACACCACTGGTGCATGATGCCGCACAACTCCCGCGCCTGCTGCCTCCCTCCACTCTGCATGCAGGATTTCTTGTCGGTCTGGTAGTTGTCATTGCCTACGGGTTCTGGGCCCGACGCACACCTTCTGGATTTGAGGGGGCTCTTGTCGGTTTCAATCAACGCTTCTCGCAAGCAGTCGGCATTTCAATTCCATCGACAATCATCCTGGTGATGGTCATTTCCGGTATCGTGTCGGGTCTGGGCGGGGCATCGCACGCGCTGGGGCAATTGCACCGATTTGCGGATGGATTTTCACCGGGATACGGATTTACGGGCATGGCGGTTGCGTTGCTCGGACGCAACAACGAGATAGGCATTCTGCTGGGTGCCATCCTGTTTGGTGCACTCGCTTCGGCCGGCACGACGGTGCAACTGTTCTCGGACATCCCCCTCGACATCGTAAACATCATCGAAGGCACCGTGATGATTTTCGCGGTAGTCGAGCTTGGCAGGCTCAGCCTGTTGCGGCGGAGGCGCCCATGATTGTTGAGCAGATCATCGCCGCCTCAATCACGCTCACCACACCGATCCTGTTGGCGGCAATGGGGGGCCTGATCAATCGCCAGGGTGGGATCGTCAATATTGCTTTGGACGCAAAGATGCTGGCCGGAGCATTCATTGCCGTGATCGTTTCGGCAGCAACAGGAAGCTGGTTCTTGGCAATTCTCGTAGCGGCGATTGGTGGGGCAGCGATCGGATATCTGTTCTCCCTGGTCATTACCCGGGCAGGTGCAAACATGATCGTCGCCGGCCTGGGCCTGAATGTGTTTGTCGCCGGTGTTCTTGGTTTCATTCTGAACTGGTTTTATGATTCCAGCGGAACCCTGCGTCTTGCCGATGTGGTCCTGCTGCCCCGTTTCCTGCCGGAATGGACCGCTAACATTCCAGTCGTTGGATTGGCGCTCTCAGAGCTTGAACCATTGACGGTTTTTGCCTGGGTATCGGTATTTGCACTGCCATTCTTGTTGGCCAATACGCGCGCCGGATTGAGATTGCGCGCGACCGGAAATGCCCCGCAGGTCGCCCGCGCCATGGGAGTTGCCGAAAAGTCTGTCCAGGACGCTTCGACCGCATTTGCCGGATTTTACTCTGGCCTCGGCGGCGCGCATCTGGCGCTCGCTTCAATTGGCTTGTTCAATGAGGGGCTTACTGCCGGGCGCGGATTCATCGCGTTGGCAGCATTCTATTTTGGTCGCGACAAACCTGTCGCGACCGCATTGGTCTGCCTGTTGTTTGGTCTGCTGGACGCTACGCAGATCAGGATGCAAACCGCTGGCCTGCCACCCAAATTGATCGGCACGATTCCGTATCTGATGGTTTTGGTTGCGCTCTGCTTCGCAGGCTGGCGGCGCATGAAAGCAAAGGAGGCGGCAAGTTGAAAACCGCATTGATCGTCATCGACATGCAGAATTCCTTCCTGCACCCGGATGGTGAAAACTACTATCCGGACTCCGACAAGGTCATTGGCAACTGCTTGGCATTGATCACGCAAGCCCGCGAAGCTGAAGCAATATTGGTTCACGTCGCAGACCGGCATCGCGAGGGATTTGATGATTTCGAGGACAAGCGGTTGCCGCGCCACTGTGTCACGGGTGGGTTTCACGCCGAGTACTTCGAAGGGTTCGGCCCGGGCAATGGCACAAGCGAGATCGAGATCGTCAAACGCCGGTTCAGCGCCTTCTTTGCGACTGAGCTGGCCCTTTTTTTGCGCGAACAGAACGTAAGTCGCGTCGTCATCTGCGGCGTGAAAACCAACGTTTGTGTTCGCGCCACAGCACAGGACGCGTTTGCCAACGGGTTCGAAGTTATCGTCGTGAAAGATGCGACCAACTCCAACCGACAGCATCTGGCTTCGGCGTCGCTGGAGGATATTGAACGTTATCTCGGCAGCCTTGTCACGACTGAGGAAGCAGGAGCCCTTCTCGCATGACGTCACTGGCAGTTACGGGATATGCCAGCGTTGACTACGCATTTGGCCTGTCAGGCCAAATTGAGGGCGATCATACCACTCTCATTGATTCCCGTGACAATGATGACTGGCCGCGCATCGGTGGCTGTCCGGCCTATGTTGCAATGGCTGTCTCCGCGCAAGGACAAGACGCTCTCCCCGTCACCTGGTTAGGTAACGACAATCACGCAAGAATTTACCTGGACAGTCTGGCGAAATCCAAGATCCGCACAGATGGTGTCGCTCGGATCGGGCAAAATTCACCGATGGCCATTCTTGCCTATCAGCAGGATGGCACTTGTGCCTGTCTGTTTGATCCCGCTTTCTCCGGAGAAGAGAATCTGACCGCGAAACAGAAGCAAGTTATCGGTGCAGCAAGCCATCTGTGTATCACGGTCGGACCACCGCACCTGATGGAGGCAGTTCTTGCCTCGCGCTCGCCGTCCGCGCGTCTTTATTGGATCTGCAAAAATGATGCGCATTGTTTTACGCGCGAAATCCGGACTTCGCTGTCGGCGCAGGCCGATGTGATATTTTGCAGCCGCTCCGAACGAGGAATGGTCGGTGAGACCCCGGAGCATGTCACCATCGTCGAGACGCAGGGCAGCAAAGGGGTCACCATCACCAAGGGCAACCTGCAAGAGACGATCGGTGTGGAACCTATCACGGTCAGGGATACGACCGGCGCCGGTGACACATTCGCGGGCGGCTATATCGCTGCGGAAATGGCGGGAATATCAGATCCGGCCAAAGCAGCGCAAAGAGGATTGGAAACTGTAAAACTCCTGCTTCAGACGCGTTCGGCAAAGGAAATACAATGAAGAAGGCTTGGTATCTGGGCCTCACGGAAGAAGACATCGGTGACCGGGCCATTTTGATCGGGGATCCGGACCGGGTGAACCGCCTCTCGCAAATGCTCACCGATCCGGTTTTTCATCCTGTTTCGCGAGGTCTCAAATCCGCAACCGGGACATACAATGGCCGCAGGGTCACGCTGGCTGCATTTGGCATGGGCGCACCGATAGCGACCATTGTTTTGCATGAACTGGCTGATCTCGGAATCAGCCGGTTTCTGAGGATCGGCACAGCGATGTATTTTCCTCCGGCAGTTGGCGGAGATTACCTGATCAGTGAGACCGCCATTGGCTTTGAGGGAACGTCCCCCGCCTACGCCGGGAATAGCGGTCCGTTTGCCGCTGATACCAAACTCACTTCTTCTCTGCAGAGAGCAGCAAGCAATACAGGATTTGGCGCCCGGTTGGGGTGCTATGCAACTTTTGACGCTTTCTACCGCGACATGTTCGGCATTGATGAACAAGGACAGGAGCGGGCAGCGGAAAACCGTAGGATGCTGGCCGAAAAGCAAGTGCTGGCGGTTGATATGGAGACGTCTGCTCTGCTTGCCGCGGCGTCCGCGCTCAATGTTGCCTGTGCCACGCTTTGCCTTGGCACCGTGGATGCACTCAGTCAGGAAAAACTGGCAGCCGACCTGCTTTCAACCGGAGAGAAACACCTGTTCAAAATCGCGCTTGACGGGCTTGCGTCACTGGAATGACCCAGAATGCCGGCGCGAATGACGATTGGATCGAGAAATGAGTGATATCAGCACCCGATATTTTGACACTGTAATCGAACGCCTGCGAATCGTATCTGAAACCCAGACCAACGCCATTCGCGCCGCGGCAGAAATTTGCGCGGATGCAATCATGGCCGAAAAGCTGGTTTTCACGTTCGGCACCGGTCACGGCTCGTTTGCCGCCATGGAAATGTTCCCGCGTACCGGAACGGTGACCGGGTTCAGGCCAATCGTCGAAAGCACAATGATTTCGTTTCACCGCGTGCTCGGCGATGGCGGCGCACGGCAATACAGGTTCATTCACGGACAGGAAGGCTACGGTGAGGCGATTCTTTCGTCACATCAACTGGATCCTGGTGACGCAATGCTGATTTTTTCCCATTCCGGATTGAACGCCGTCACCCTCGATATCGCCGTCGGTGCCAAATCGCGCGGCATGAAGCTGATTGGCGTTACATCGATTCCGCATTCTTCCTCGACACCTTCACGTCATTCATGCGGCAAAAGATTGTTTGAACTGGCCGACGTAGTGATCGACACAGGCGTACCGAAGGGAGATGCCGGCATCGACATTGAGGGCCTTGCTTACCGGGTAGGCGCAACATCCACATCTATCGCCATTGCCGTCGGTCAGGCGATCAATGCGGCGACTGCAGAAATCATGGTTGAGCGTGGACAAGAGCCATTTGTCATGGTCAGTCCGAACACCGCTGAAAAGGCGGAAGCAAATCGCATCAACGACAGAAACTACGCCGAGCTTTGGCGCCGATTAAAAATGCGTTGAACAGGAGAAACGACATTTGGATCGCGGTATTTTCATAGGCGGGTGCTGGCAGGAACTGAACGGCTTGGAGCGCTTCAGTATCAAAGACCCTGCGACCGGAGAACGTGTGGGCTCAACATTGCTTGCAGATGAATCGACGGTCGACAAGGCTGTTGAAACAGCCGAGGCCGCGGTACCCGCGCTGGCGGATCTGGGCGCGGAACAGCGAGCAGAAATTCTCGGCCGGGCGGCTGAGATGGTCGAAACCCGCGCTGAAGAGATGGCCGTCCTTTTAACACGGGAGCAGGGCAAACCGGTTGCGGACAACCGAAAGGAAATTCTCTTTGGTGCCAAGGTCTTGCGATACTATGCCGGGGAGGCGGTACGAATTGGCGGCGATCTGCGGCCGTCGACAAATCCGCATGTCAAGAATATTGTCTCCCGCCACCCGGTGGGCGTGGCCGCGGCAATAGTGCCTTGGAACTACCCCGTTGATCTGTACTGCTGGAAGGCCGGCCCGGCGCTGGCGGCGGGTTGCCCTTTGATCGTCAAATCGCCACCGGAGACACCTCTTGCCATCGCCATGCTGGTCGACTGTCTTCATGAAGCCGGTCTGCCCGATGGCGCGCTCGCAGACTTGCCCGGGCACGGACCGGTGGCTGGTAGAGCGCTCGCGTCCCATCCGCGGGTGAGGATCATCTCCGCAACGGCGTCGATTCCCGCCGGCCAGGACATCATGCGAAACGCTGCCGGAAACTTGAAAAAAATCTGTCTTGAGCTTGGCGGAAACGCGCCGCTGATTGTCATGGCCGATGCAAACCTTGAAGAGGCTGCCAAAGCCGCCCACAGACGCGCCTTTTCCAACATGGGCCAGATTTGCATCACCGTGAACCGTATCCTTGTCGACAGCGCGGTCCACAGCGAATTTGCTGAAATCCTGTCCGAGCTTGCCAATCAGACCAAGCTCGGAAACGGAATTGATCCCGGAGTTGAGTATGGACCGGTGTTGAATGAATCAGTGATTGAGCGGGTCGATCAGCACAAGAAAGATGCGCTTGCCAAGGGCGGGCGGTTGCTGGCCGGTGGTCATCGTCCAGACGCCAAGGCATTCGACAGTGGCTATTTCTATCGGCCAACCATAATCGACAACGCGCCACCAGACTGCCTACCAATGAAGAGTGAGACCTACGGACCGCTGGCAGCAATGGCGCCATTCAGCTCCATTGACCAGATGATCACGATGGCCAACAGCCTCGAATATGGTCTCGCGGCGTACCTCTATGGATCAGACCTCGAGCAAATGTGGGCTGTCGCTGACCATTTGGAGTTCGGCGGTATTGGCATAAATGTAAACGACGTCAGCGAACTGCAGGCTCCCTTCGGAGGGTGGAAGATGAGTGGCATCGGCCGCGAGCTTGGACCGGAAGGGCTCGACGCCTATCTCGAGCCAAAACTTCTGAAAATTCGGGTGAAGCGCCTCGCTAACTAGATCCAATAATTCGATTTGGATTCACATCGGGCTAATTCTAGTACCCTCTCTGCGGATTGACGACATTGACGAGCGGTTCGCCAACAATCCAGCGATTTAGATTTGCCAGAAAAATGTCGAACGATGCCTCCTCCCAGCCGTCAAAAACAGAAGAACAATGGGGAGAAATCAGCACATTGTCCTGCTCCCAAAAAAAACTGTCAGACGGCAGGGGTTCGGTTTCGAAAACATCCAACACCGCCGCCTTTACGTGCCCGCTTTCAACCGCTTTGAGCAACGCCTGCTGATCGACAACACCTCCCCTGGAAACATCGGCCAATATCACGCCCGGTTTGACTTGCGTGAACTCGCTTTCGCCCAGCAGTCCGCGCGTTTGCCGGGTCAGGGGAGCGCAAACTGCGATGAAATCCGCCAACGGCAGAAGACCTGGTAAGTCGTCAGGCGAGCCAATCTTGTCCACATCGTCCATCGGTCTTGGAGTGGAGCGAGTTCCGATTACTTGCATGCCGAACGACTTGGCACGCGCCGCCAGAGCGCGGCCTGTATGACCCAATCCGACGATCAGCAATGTACTGCCCTTCAAGGGCTGCATCTGTCGCGTTTGCCAAATCTTGCGACCCTTATCAGCTTCAAGGCCGGGCACATCGAGAGTGAAGTGCAGAAATCCGCCGATGACGTACTCCGCCATCATCTCGGCGGCCACGCCTGCGGCATTTGTGACTGTAACCCTATCCTTATCCCAAATACCGAAGTGATCGGTACCGGCGCCACCATTTGCGATCCATCTCGGACCCTCGGGTCCGAACAGCGCCGCTCTTGGAAAGCCCGGAGTGCCGGAAAAACGGACGGTGTAGACGATCTCGGGGCGATAGCTCTCGATCAGGCCAGGCAAATCCTCGTAGGTGTTACATTCGCAAAAATCTGCACCGGTAAATGCGCTACTGAGCATCGCGGCAAACGCGCTGGTGCGGTCATTATGAATGACAATTTTCGGTGTCGTTGTCATGGACCGTCCCCACCGGTTTCTGCAGAACCAGAATCGCGCCGGTCGACATTTTCGAGTAGTCGGCCATAGCCGGAGATGGGATCACCAATTGCGGTTGCTTCCAACGCCTGGAACATCATCGCCTGGTTGGATGATATGACCGGTTTACCGGTTTCTTCCTCAATGCTGGAAATCACTTCAACGCTGCGCATATCGGTGCAGGAGAGGACCAGCGCCTCGGCGTCGGGATGATCTGCTTTTATTGCAAGCTCGAACACAGCTTCGGGCGTAAGCGCTCCCTGACCAGCATTGTCCAGCGTTTCATTCACTTCTGAGCGGGCTACGGTCTCCACACCAGTCTTCGCAAGAAAATCGATCGCCATGTTGTTGATTGCAGGAACGTAGGGCGAAGCAAATCCAATCCGCCTGATGTCAAGCGTTTTCAACGCGTGAACCAGAGAACCAGCCGCGGTGACGGTACTCGCACCGCTCAGTTCCGCAATCGTGTTTGCCAGAGCGCGATCGAATGCTGGACCGTGGGTAAGCGTCGCGGAGGTGCAACCATAAATCACCACGTCCGGTTTAATGCCGGTTAGCAATCGAAGCGGTTCATCCAGATCTGCAGATCCCAATCCACGCATTTGGTCTTCGTCCGGGACTTCATCGGCATCATAATCGCCCAAACGTGCAAAGTGCAGAGAAACACCGTTGGGGCGCATGAGCGTCATATCGGGTTCGAGGTTGGAATTGGTAAACGGCACCAAAATTCCCAAACGGGTACGCCCACGGCAATAACTCACGATAGTGCTCCCCTCTTCCACCGGCACAGATAGTCTAGCGCTTTCTTCGTGGAAAGCGCCGGACCTATCGTCATCCGCAGCGCATGCGGTAACCCTGCACCTGATTGCCGCCGCAAGATAACCCCTTCTGCGCGCAGTCTCTGATCGGCCATTTCCGCTGCCTCCGAACTGGCAAATTCGATCAGGACAAAGTTCGTGTAACTCGGTCGCACCCTGTATCCGGCGTTACGAAGCTCATTGACCGCCTGATCTTTGAGAGCCGCGGTCAGATCGCAGGTCTCGCGCATGTAGGATTGATCGTTCAAAGCCGCCAACGCAGCAGTTTGGGATAGCGCCGCGATATTGTTCGGATTGAGCACCTTGCGGACTTCTGCTGCAACAACCGGTGGAAACAGACCCCAGCCGACACGAAACCCTGCCATGCAATAGGCCTTCGAAAAGGTGCGCAACACTGCGGTGTTGCCGCTTTCCACCATATCGAAACAGGGTTCACAAAGATGATCGGCAAATTCACCGTAAGCTTCGTCGATCACCAGAAGGATATCATCACGAAGCTCCCTGCGCAGGTGAACAAGATCCGGTTTGGGGATGCGGGTTCCCGTCGGGTTGCCAGGGTTGGCGATGAAGACAAGTCCCGTATCGGCGCACACCGCAGATAACAAGGAGTCAATGTCCACGGTCAGATCGTTTTCTTCTGCTGTGTCAAAGCGGGCGTCAGCAATTTGCGCGGCAGTGCGGAAAAACGGATACGCATGTCTGGGGGCAAGAACTGCGCGATCAGGACCGGAGTAGACGCGAGCCAGTGCACCAATCAGTTCAAGCGAACCGTTGCCGCAGAGAATTCCCTGTTCCATAATTCTGTGCAACGCGGCCAATGCGCAGCGCAACCCGGTCCAATCAGGATCGGGATAGAGCATGCCAAGGGCGAAGGCCTCCGCCGCTTGCTTTTGTGTCATTGGGCTTGGTGGCCGAAATCCTTCATTTTGCGCCAATGAAATGAGAGGCCTGTCCGCCTGGGGCGTCATATCTGCCAGCGCATAGGGCGCCATCGCTGCAATATGCGCCTGCGCCCTAGCCATGACGCTTTCCATAAACGGACTCTGCTGCCTCGGCACTTATCAGATCCGCTTCCAGATCGCGGAGCACCTCATCGCGAGAACGTTGTTCAGGCGACCCAAATCCGCCACCGCCCGGCGTCTCGAAAACCAGCGTTTCGCCGGCCTTTACTCGAAGTTCCCCTTTTCCTGGCAGATCCGGTCCATCGTGTCCTATTCGTACCCGGCCCGCAGCACCGGATAGCCCGCCATGGCGCCCGCGTGCAGGATTGGCGATCCGCTCAACCGAAAGAAAAAGCAGAAAATCCTCATCAATTGCCGAACTGATCTCGATGTCTTGTCCGAGCCCGCCACGTTTGCGACCGGCACCACCTGAATCCGTACGCAGTTCGCGTCTATGAAACAGAATTGGTGCGGCGGCTTCGGTAGTCTCAATCTGGCTGCCCCAAACCCCGCTGGGAAATGCGGTGGCGGAAAGACCGTCCAGGCCAGGCCGGGCGCCCGTGCCGCCATTGAAGACAAGCTCTATGGCAAATTGCTGATATCCCCGCTCGACAGCCTCGGGTGCATGACGAAGCGGCAGATCGTACATGCAGGAAGCTCCCTCCGCAGGCACGATCCCAGGCATTGCCTGCGCCAGACATCCATATACAAGGTCCGGCGTCATCTGTCCCAGCGTATGGCGCATGGCAACTGGCGACGGAGGCTGGGCATTGAGGATGCAACCCTTCGGAGCACTAACCCGGAATGGTTCGAGCGATCCGGCATTGTTTGGAATGTCTGGTCCGATGATACAGCGCAGTGCAAAGACCGAATAAGCGGCAGCATAGTTCAGTGGCACGTTGATCCCTTTGTCAACGCAAGCGGCCGTGCCGCCGTAGTCGAGTAGAATTTGGTCTTCCGCAATCGTCAAGCAGGCACGCAGATCGATCGGTGTGTCGTAACCGTCGACGGTCAATACATTGCACCACGTACCTTTCGGCAGCTCATTAATGGCTTCCAGCGTGCCACGCCTGGAGGTCTCGATGATGTAGTCGGCAAGTGCGTCAAGTTCGGTGATGCCGAACTCTTTCATCATCTCGGCAAGGCGTTTGGCACCGGCTTCGCAACAAGCAATCAAAGCATAGATGTCGCCTTCATTGGCGACAGGCTCCCGGGAATTGGCTTTGACAATATCGAGAAGCAGTTTGTTGACCCCATCTTCGCTGACCAGCTTGCATGGCGGTATCAGCAAACCCTCGTCAAAGATATCAGATCCCTCCGGCCCCATCCCCAATCCTCCCAGATCGACCAGGTGAGAGGTGCAGGAGGTGAAGCCGACGATCCTGTTTTCGTGGAAAACCGGCATCAGCAACAGAAAGTCATTGAGGTGGCCGGACGCGATCCAGGGATCGTTGGTCATGTATATGTCGCCCGGTTTCATGTGCTGCAGTTCAAACTTGCCGCGCAGTGTTTTGACGGCTTCTGCCATCGTATTGATATGCCCGGGGGTGCCCGTCACAGCTTGAGCCAGCATGCGGCCCTTGCCATCAAAAATACCGGCTGAGATGTCGCCGCATTCGCGAACAATCGGGCTGAACGCAGCGCGTATCAGTGCCTGTGCCTGTTCTTCCACCACAGCAAGCAGACGGTTCCACATTACCTGATGGCGGGTTTCAACCATCGATCTGTCCCTCCCTGCTCGCTCTTGTCAGCCAAATGTTCTGGTTCCCGTCAACGAGCGCTTCGAAATCGGCGCTTACAAGCGTGGTTGTCTGCGGTTCGATGACAAGTGCCGGACCAACAATCCGGTCGCCCGGTTTCAACGCAAAACGATCAAAGACTCCGGCAGCGACAACCTCACCAGAGACATCACAACGGATGTTGCGTGTGTAGCTCGAGGGCAACGTGCCTGAATGCTCGAATGGTTGGCGTTGTTCGGGGGCAGGCGCTGTGGAGGATACCGATAATCCCCAGTTCAGAATTTCAATGGCCATGCCCGGAACGGTCCTGCTGAACTGGTCGCTGTATTCTGCCTCAAAAGCCGAACGCAATATTGGCAGGTCAGACTGCTGCAGTCTCCGGTCGGGCAGTTCGATCTCGATTTCGTGCCCCTGGCCACGGTAGCGCATGAACGCAACACGGCGATGGGTGAGATCGCCTTCCGGGACCCCAGCCCTGACGATCGCTTCTGCGTGACGGGCCATTTCTGCAAAGAGGTCGTTTATCGACGCGAATTCAATGGACTCGAAGGTTGCGTAAAGCGAGCGGATTATCTCGAAAGAGACCGGAGCAAACAGGAAGCCGACCGCTGATCCGACACCTGGATCGCGCGGAACAAGTATTCGTTCGACCCCTGCCTTCCTGGCGACACGAGTGGCGTGCAAGGGACCATTGCCGCCGAACGCGATCATCAGTCTTTCCGCCAGGTCCTTACCCGATTCCACGGCGTGCATGCGCGCCGCACTCGCCATGTTCTCATTGACCATCTCGTGGACCGCCATTCCAGCATGGTGTTCGCTAATCCCAAGCGGCGTTCCAATGTGATCGTTCAGTGCCATCGCTGCGGCATCGCGATCAATGGTCAAGCGACCCTCGGCAAAACGGGAGGGCTCGACATAGCCTTGCGAGATGTCGGCATCGGTTACCGTCGGCCGTGTTCCGCCTTTACAGAACGAAGCGGGCCCCGGGTCCGATCCCGCGCTTTGCGGCCCGACCTGGACCCGCCCCAAACGGTCTACTGAAGCGATCGACCCACCGCCGGCGCCAATTTCGATCATTTCGATCACAGGGATTCGGACAGGCATACCCGATCCCTTGACGAAGCGCTCGGCTCTCGAAATCTCGAATTTTCTTGCCGTTTGGGGACGGTACTTGTCGATCAGACACAGTTTCGCTGTCGTACCGCCCATGTCAAAGGACAATACATTGGATTCATTGACCTCTTTAGCGATCCTCCCGGCTAGCAGCGCGCCGCCCGCGGGCCCCGACTCCACCAAACGAATGGGAAGTCTCGTCGCGGTGTCAATGGTGGTCATTCCACCACCCGCAGTCATCATGAGAACCGGGCAGGTCAGGCCCATTTCCTCAAATCGCGATTGAAAATCCCGAAGATATCTGTCCATCAACGGTTGGACATATGCATTGGCAATCGTGGTGCATAACCGGTCAAACTCACGCGCCTCGGGGCTCACCTCGTGACTGAGCGAGATTACGACACCTGGCAATTTGTCCTGAAGCAGATCCTGCAATCTAAGCTCGTGGCCGGGGTTGGCGTAAGCATGGAGTAAACAGACAGCGACCGCATCGACCCGGGCAGCGGACAGTTTCTCAACCAGAGTATCGACGCCGTTCTCGTCCAACGGACTCCGTTCACAGCCGGCAGCGTCGATCCTCCCACCAATTGTAAACGCGCGGGAACGCGGAACAATCAGGTCGGGCTTGACCAGGTTTATGGCGTATTGGCTGTAGCGCCGCTCATAAGCGATTTCCAGAATATCGCGGAAGCCACTATTGGTAATCGTAGCGACACGTGCACCCCGGCGCTCAATGAGGGCGTTGGTTGCCAGCGTGGTGCCGTGAATCATTCCGGTTATGGCATCCCAGGAAGCGTTGGCATCATGCAGCACCCGCTGTGCACCCTCGAGCGCTCCTGATGCTGGCTCTCTCGGCGTCGTGGGCGTTTTTGCGGTTGCGATAATCTGCGACCTGCCATTCACCAAAACGGTGTCGGTAAACGTGCCGCCAATGTCGATTGCCATGCGCAATCCAGGATTCCGGTTCATCAGATCAGCGATATTTGAGCGTTAAAATTACGCCTGAACGCATTAAGCGCGATGGTCATCCAAAGTGCGTCAGACTTCAGGCGACGAGGTCACATCCGGTCGCCCGGCGCATCTTGGGATGCCGCATAGTGATGTGCGGACTCAGGTGATCCATCCGCTCCTCCAATCTGATGATTGTGCAGAAAGTTTTGCGGTCTCGTCAACCGGAATTTGTACCTGCAACCGTATCGGCATTGCGACTTGAGAACCGCTGATCCGCAAGCAGCCAGTCTCTCACTTGGTCTGTCACAAGGCTGAATGTCTGGCGCTTCTGTCAGACAACGCAATACGCATCTTCCGGTTGAACAGCGAGTTCGAAGGGACAGATCAGTTTTCCAGAAGACAGCTCGTCTTCAATGAATCCAAGAACGCCCAACAACATCCCGCGGCCGGATAGTGTCGCCTGCAACAGCACAGTTGTCACATGAATTTATCAAAGCGATAACATAATCTTATAAAAACTGAATGGCGGTGAGGGAGGGATTCGAACCCCCGATAGAGTTGCCCCTATACCGCATTTCGAGTGCGGCGCTTTCAACCACTCAGCCACCTCACCGCATGTAGTGGTCATTCCTCTGGCGGGAACAGCGGCGACTAGATACCGGTGGACTGCGGCTGGCACAAGCGAAAACTTGCCGATTACCAAATCAGGGTTTGGAAGGTTGCCGATACAGGATCGCCGGTTTTTCTTGACATTTCACCACAGCTTCGGCATGAGACCGCAGTTCTTCGGCGCGGACGCTATTCCGCGCCGTTGATGCTTTGAAAAAGCGAACCCGAAACGACTGACAAAAAGACGGCCGGGACATTGTGATCCCAGTGCCGGAAAGAACACGCGAAAGGAAGAACGATGTTCGCAGTCATCAAGACCGGGGGCAAGCAGTATCGCGTTGCCGCCGACGACCTGTTGAAGGTCGAGAAAGTGTCCGGCGAAACCGGCGACATGGTTGAGTTCGGCGATGTGCTCGTGGTCGGCGAAGGCAAGGATGCGGCTATCGGTGCGCCTTACGTGGATGGAGCGATGGTCACCGCCGAGATCGTCGAGCAGGGCCGCGCAAAGAAGGTCATCACCTTCAAAAAACGCCGGCGCAAAAACTCACGCCGCACGATCGGTCATCGTCAGCTGCTGACAACCGTGCGCATCTCGGAAATCCTGACCGGAGGCGCTAAACCGTCAAAGAAAGCTGCCGCCAAGAAGGAAGCCCCCAAGAAGGAGGCACCGAAAAAGGAGGCCAAGGAAGAAGCACCGGCCAAGAAAGCTGAGCCAAAGGCCGAAGCCAAACCCGCTGCCAAGAAGGAAGAAGCACCGGCTGATGCGGCGCCGCTCTTCAAGGCACCAAAGGGTGACGGTGATGATCTGACCAAGATCAAGGGCATCGGCCCGGTCGCTGCTGGCCAGCTGAATGAACAGGGCATCACCACCTATGCGCAGATCGCCAAGCTTTCCGACAAGGACATCGCACGTATCGACGAAGCAATGCCTTTTTCGGCAGACCAGATTGGCGACTGGCGCGAGCAGGCGAAAGAATTGGCCAAATAGGCTGAACTTGAATTAAGGCGCTGAAACGCGCATAAGGTCACGAAAGCGTCGAAATATCGACGTGAAGGAGCATTGAGATGGCACACAAGAAAGCTGGTGGTTCGTCGCGCAACGGTCGCGATTCCGAATCGAAGCGCCTTGGCGTGAAAAAGTTTGGCGGCGAGAAAGTGATCGCCGGCAACATCATTATTCGTCAGCGCGGAACCAAATGGCATCCGGGCACGAATGTCGGCATGGGCAAGGACCATACGCTTTTCGCACTCACGGATGGTTCCGTGAAGTTCCAGAAAAAAGCGGGCGGCCGAACCTATGTGTCGGTCAACCCATTTATGGAGGCAGCGGAGTAGCCGGTTCCGCAAATTCAAACACCGGCGTTCCATCTTGGACCCGGAAGTTTGAAAGCCGATAGCGGCGAGAGATTTGAAGGGGAGATGGGCCGCCATCTCCCCTTTCTCTTTTGGCGTTGGAGGTTGCCATGGACATTTTGGTCACAAAGAGACTGACATTGAGGCCCCCTTTGGAAGTGGATGCCGATGATGTGGCGCTGCACCTGTCCAACTGGAATGTCACGCGCATGCTGGCGCGGGTACCGTTTCCCTACGACCACCAGGACGCCATTGAATGGTTCAAGCGTTGCGACAAGGCCGGAGATGAGAAAATCATCTTCACCATCCATCGCGAGAGGCTGATTGGCGTAGTCGGCATTGAACAGCGCGGTATCGGGCCTGTGCTCGGATACTGGCTGGCCGAACCCTGGTGGGATCATGGATACATGACCGAAGCCGTGGGCGCGGTACTGGGTCACTATTTTGCTGAACTGCCCAACGCGACGGTGTATTCATCGGTGTTTGCCGACAACCCTGCTTCACTTGCCTTGCAGAAGCGCCTCGGCTTCAGGGTAACCGGAGGCGGCGAGCAGTATTCGACCGCTCGCCAGGCAATGGTCAGCGACATTCACACCGAGCTGACGGCGCAGCGTTTCACCGGGTCGAATTGCGCGGCCTACGATGTCGCCGCTTGAGCAGATGGCAATGGTGTCAACCGAGCTCAAACCACACAGGGCGATGGTCGGACCCTTGCGCTTCAGTATCGACCCGCGCCTTGCCGGCATGTCCGGCAAGGCCGGGTGTGACGAAACAATAGTCAAGACGGCTCTTTCGCCCAGTGTCGCCGGTGTCGAACCAGGTATGGCTGTCGGCGGCCGCAATGCCCTCGGGGATGGAGATGTCGATAAATTCGCCAACACGGTTCGCCGCCGGTCCGCAAATCGCAACGTAACCGGAGCTCTCCGGCTCCATGTTGAAGTCGCCCATCAGGATCGCGTGTTCGGGGTGCGGCGGTTCGGGAAATCCTCTCGAAGGAAGCCCGCTTACCGCGCCACCTTCCTCCGTATACGACAACACCCGCTGCATCAGGAAATCAATCTGCGCAAGCCGCTCAGCTTCGCGCATATGATCAAGATGAACGGAATAGAAACGCACAGGTCCGATGGGTGTCTCGACCATCGCTTCCAGCGCGCCGCGCTGAAGATTGAGCACTTCCTCCGTCCTCGTTCGCGGCAGCAACAAATTACGCGACGAGATGATTGGCTTCTTCGACAGTATCATGTTGCCGAATTCAAAATACTCCGAGACCGCTTTTTCGCCCTCCATGCGCGACGCAAACCCAAGTTGGAAGGGCGCGCCAAAAACATGGAAATAGTCAGGCAGCAGGTTGCACAGGCCATCTACCATGTCGACGCCGCCATTTTGCGGGTTGTTTCGCGTGACTTCCTGAAGCGCAATCAAGTCAGCACCGCGAACCGCATCGACAATCCGCTCCAGATCGTAACGGCTGTCCATGCCAAATCCGAACTGGATATTGTAGGTCACACATTTCATCGTCATCGGTGTGCTCCGCCAAGTGAATGTCGCATCAGCTTCTTTTGCTTCGTCGCAAGCCATGCGATAGAGCAACAGCCAATCAAGCTCAACAGCTTGCAAATTGACCACACGGCAGCACCGTCATGAAATTTCTCGACACGGTCAAAATATACATCCGCTCTGGTGACGGTGGGGCAGGCAGCGTCTCTTTCAGGCGTGAAAAATACATCGAATTCGGCGGTCCGGACGGCGGAAATGGCGGACGCGGCGGTGATGTCTGGGTCGAGGCGGTGGATGGATTGAACACGCTGATCGATTATCGCTACCGGCAGCATTTCAAGGCCAAGACCGGAATGCACGGAATGGGTGGTCACAAGACGGGCGCCAAGGGTGCCGATGTCACACTGAAAGTACCGGCCGGTACGCAGATATTTGAGGAAGATGACGAGACCCTGATTTGTGACTTGCTCGCAATCGGCGATCGCTTCCTCCTGGCCAAAGGCGGCAATGGCGGATTTGGCAACATGCATTTCAAGTCCTCCACCAACCGCGCGCCGCGGCGCGCCAATCCGGGCCTGCCGGGCGAGGAACGCACGATTCGGTTACGCTTGAAACTAATCGCAGATGCCGGCTTGGTCGGGTTGCCCAATGCGGGCAAATCGACCTACCTGGCGCGGGTCACAGCGGCAAAGCCGAAGATCGCCGACTACCCGTTTACCACTCTTTATCCGGGCCTCGGCGTCGCCCGCATCGATGCCCGCGAATTCGTGATTGCCGACATTCCCGGTTTGATTGAAGGCGCACATGAAGGTGTCGGCATCGGCGACCGGTTTCTCGGCCATGTTGAGCGAACGAGAGTGCTGTTGCATCTGGTATCGGCGCGCGAAGATGATCCGGCCGCGGCGTACCGGACGGTTCGACATGAGTTGGAAGCCTACGGTCATGGGCTGGCCGAAAAGCCGGAGATCGTGGCGCTGTCCCAGTGTGATTTGCTGAGTGAAGAGGACCGGAAAGCTGCTCAGGGCAGATTGTCCGATGCCAGCGGCAGGGATGTATTGGTGCTTTCCGCGGCAACAGGCGAGGGCATTGAGACATCATTGCGCAGCCTTATGGACGTAATCAGTCAAGCGCGCGCCGACGACGCTCCGGCAGAGCCTGATCCGCGCTGGCAAAAGGCAGAAGATTAGCCATGAAGTCTCTGTCTGAATATCAGCGCATCTGCGTGAAGATTGGCTCCTCGCTCCTAGTTGACCCGGAATACGGATTGAAGCGGAAGTGGCTGGCTTCCCTGTGTGCGGACATTGCCAGACTCACCGGTTCAGACTGCCAGGTGATGATCGTTTCATCTGGTGCAATTGCACTTGGGCGCACGATATTGCGGCTTGCGAACCGGATGCTGAAGCTGGAGGAAAGCCAGGCAGCGGCAGCGGCCGGTCAAATTGCATTGGCGCGGGCATGGGACGAGGCACTTGGGAAGAACGCGCTTACATCTGGCCAGGTACTGGTAACACTGGGCGACACGGAGGAGCGGCGGCGATACTTGAACGCACGAGCCACCATTTCGACACTTCTTAAACTGAAAGCGGTACCGGTTATCAACGAAAACGATACGGTCGCAACAAGCGAGATACGGTACGGTGACAATGACCGGCTTGCCGCGCGAGTTGCAACGATGATGGGCGCCGATTTGCTGATCCTCTTGTCTGATGTTGACGGTCTTTATTCTGCACCGCCGGCAACGGATCCGGACGCAAAGTTCATCGCGGAAGTGCAGTCCATCACTGCCGACATCAATGCCATGGCAGGAGATGCCGGTTCTGGCCTGTCCCGCGGTGGCATGCGCACCAAGCTGGACGCAGGCCGCATTGCCACGGAAGCCGGAACGGAGATGGTTATCGCGTCGGGTACCCGCATGAATCCTCTCTCAGCCATTGACGAGGGAGCGCGGGCAACGCTGTTTCACGCGTCGTCGCGTCCCGTCAAAAGCTACAAGACCTGGATCGCCGGCAATCTGGAGCCGGCCGGACAGCTGATGATTGATGACGGCGCTGTGCGGGCGCTTCTTTCGGGAAAATCGCTGCTTCCGGCGGGTGTTACCGCAATCACCGGAAGCTTCTCTCGCGGCGATACAGTAGCTGTTGTCAATCACGAGGAGCAGCTGATCGCGCGCGGACTGGTTGCCTATGATGTGGCAGATGCCGTAAAGATTATCGGTCTGAAGAGTAGCGAAATAGCAACCAAACTTGGCTATGAAGGCCGCGCCGCCATGATTCATCGCGATGATCTCGTGATGCTTAGCAAGGCTGGCGCGGAAGGGACGACGGGGTAAAAAATGCTCGATAAAGCAGGAAATTCGGACACCGGCGTCACCGCGTTGATGAACGAAATCGGATCGAGGGCTCAAAACGCGTCTCGTCAACTCGCGACCAGTTCCACCAATATCAAGAACAATGCGTTGTTGGGGATGGCGCTTGTTATCGAGCGGGAAGTTGACTCAATTCTTGCGGCGAATGCAAAGGATCTGGAAAACGCCAAGGAGACTGGCCTAAGCGAGGCATTTGTCGACCGGCTGACGCTGACCGCCGATCGCATCAAGGCAATGTCCGAAGGCATCAGGGCGATAGCCGGACTTCCCGATCCGGTTGGCAAGACCATCGCCGAGTGGAGGCGGCCCAACGGATTGCGCATTGAGCGTGTTCGAACGCCGCTTGGCGTTCTGGGTGTCATATACGAAAGCCGTCCGAATGTGACTGCAGATGCCGCGGCACTGTGTTTGAAAGCCGGCAATGCAGTGATCTTGCGTGGCGGATCGGATTCGTTCCACTCCTCCGACGCAATTCATCAATGCATGATCAAGGCCCTTGAAACGACCGGGTTGCCCGCTGATGCAGTTCAACTCGTGCCGACGACCGATCGCGCTGCTGTGGGCGAAATGCTGAAAGGTCTCAATGGTACGATCGATGTCATAGTGCCGCGGGGTGGCAAAGGACTGGTCGAGCGGGTGCAAAGCGAGGCGCGGGTTCCGGTCTTTGCCCACCTGGAAGGCATATGTCACGTCTATGTAGACGGGTCGGCAGATCTGGGCATGGCGATTGACGTTGTGGTCAATTCCAAAATGCGGCGCACGGGAATTTGCGGAGCGGCGGAAACCCTGCTTGTCGATCGCGAAGTCATTGGAACGCATCTGGTTCAGATCATGCAGGCATTGATCAACGCTGGCTGCGAAGTTCGGGTCGATACCGAACAGATCAAGGGATTCCGCGTTGCCGAAGAGGCGACGGATGCGGACTGGTCTACCGAATATCTTGATGCCATCATATCGGTAACGGTGGTCGACGGTGTCGGTGGTGCAATCGATCACATCAATCGCTATTCATCGAATCACACCGAAGCGATAATCGCTGAAGATCAAAGGGCCGTTGATCGCTTCTTCTCGGAGATCGATTCGGCGATTCTGCTACACAACGCATCGACGCAGTTTGCCGATGGCGGCGAATTCGGCATGGGTGCGGAAATCGGCATCGCTACCGGGAAAATGCATGCGCGCGGGCCAGTTGGTGTCGAACAGTTGACGTCGTTCAAATATTGCGTGCGCGGATCGGGTCAAACCCGGCCTTGAGCGCGATATCCGGTTTGTCCAGTCAAATGTTGAAAATGCCCCACGCGGCCAGGGGCTTGAGCGTGGGCCTTTTCGGGGGATCGTTCAATCCGCCTCATGCCGGACACCGTCTTGTCGCCGAAATCGCCTTGCGCCGCCTTGCACTTCACCAATTGTGGTGGATAGTCTCGCCGGGTAATCCTCTGAAAATCGGAAAAAAACAGTCGGCACTGGACGTTCGCGTCGCGGAAAGCCAAGCAATCGCTGACGATCCGAGAATTCGGGTCACCGCTTTTGAAGCGGCCCACAACGTTCGATATACGGCCGATATGATCGAGCTGGTTATCCGCCGCAATCCCGGTGTGAATTTCGTCTGGATCATGGGTGCCGACAATTTGCGTGACTTTCACAAGTGGGACCGGTGGCGCCAGATTATCGAATCCGTGCCGGTTGCGGTCATCGATCGACCCGGTTCTACATTATCCTTTCTCTCATCCATTGCCGCCAAAGCCTATGACTTTGCGCGCATCGACGAAGACGATTCGGCATTGTTGGCACGCCTGCGCGCACCGGTCTGGACATTCATTCACGGCCCCCGTTCATCCCTGTCATCAACCGCAATTCGCGATAGCCAGTAATCGGCCCTGAAATTCATGTCGTATTTACTGGCGCCCAAGCGCGTGATCCGGCCGATGTTTCGGACATGAACACTGACACTGAACATCTCGATGAAACCGAATATGGTGCCGGAGATCTGCCGACACCGGCAATTGCAGTCACAGGCGTCATCGTCTCGATGGCTCTCATTGCCATTGGCAATGGGTTGATGTTCGCATTCATTCCTCTGCGGTTGGCGCTTGAAGGTTTTGAACCGGCGTGGGCGGGGTTGATGATCACCGCTTTGTCGGCCGGGGGTATCGCCGGTTGTTTTCTGACCGGCCAACTCGTTGCCAGAGTGGGTCATGCACGCGTGTTCATGACGCTTTCGGCGCTTGTGATCTTGTCGAACGTAATCCTTGCCACTTGGGTAGCGCCGCTTCCATGGGCAATGGCGCGCATCATTTACGGATTTGCCGTCAGCGGCCTGTTCATCGTTTCACAGAGCTGGTTGAACGACGTCGTTGGCAACGAGATTCGCGGCCGGGTCATGGCGATATTCTATGTCGCCTATGTTATCGGCATCGGCTGTGGCTCATATCTGATTGCTTATGTTGAAATTTCCGGATCGCATGCGCAAATCATTTCAATCGCATTTGCAGCCTTGTCGATCATTCCTGTCGGTCTGACCCGTCTGCGTCCGCCTGCCCCGCCGGAAACCGCTTCTATAGCGATTCGTGCCGTCTGGAGCATCTCGCCCGTAGCCATGGTCGGCATGCTAGCCGTTGGCGGATTGACCATGATGGTAGCAGGATTTTCGCCGATACATCTGGCCGCGTCGGGTTACTCCAAGGCCGATATCGCGCTTTTGATGCTGGCGATGCCACTCGGGACATTGTTGATCCAGCTTCCCGCCGGTTGGATTTCCGACCGTTTGGACAGGCGCGTGGTCTTGCTGGCGGCAGCGGTGAGCGTCGCCGGAACCGGAATTCTGGCTTTCATCATGGACGGTTCGCCGATCTGGATCTTGATATTCATCTATGTGGTCTGGGTGGGTTCAACCGAGTCCATTTTCTCAATATCCAATGCCCATGCCAGCGACCGGGCCGAAAGAAACGAGCTCGTACAAGTGGCCAGCACGATGCTGTTTGCCTGGTCGGTTTCGGGTTTCCTGATTCCCGGTTTGGCAACCCTGCTGACTGCAGGTTTTGGCACCACGGTATTCATCGTTCTCGTGATTGTGATAGCAGCATCATTCGGCATCTTTGTCGCCTGGCGATTGTTCTCTGCCGAAGGAGTTCCGCGCCACGAAACCGGCACTTTCGCGCCAATGTCGGCGCAAGCGCCCGTACCTGCAGACCTGGCCTACTGGCCGGAACATGACGAAAAACAGCAATCTTAGTGCCAAAGTAAGCCGCTATTGTCTTGAATCCTTAACAATTTCCTGCATATCTTTGGAATACCGGCGAACCGGCCGGTGGTTTGGTTGTTCTTGCCAGGAAAGGAAAGACACTGAGAACAGCACATACGCGGAAGGTATCCCAGGAACCTTCACCCGCCGAAGTGAGCGTTCAACACGACTCATCAGCGGCACTTAACATTGTGCTTGGCAGTCTCGAAGACTCCAAGGCTGAAAACATCGTTCCAATCGACATTCAGGGCAAATCGAGCCTCGGAGACTACATGGTAGTCGCTTCGGGCCGCTCGCATCGTCATGTGTCGGCAGTGGCCGACCATTTGCTGAAAGCGCTGAAGGATGCCGGTATGGGCAAAGCGCGAGTGGAGGGCCTGCAGAGCGCCGATTGGGTGCTCATCGATGCCGGCGACATCATCGTGCATGTATTCCGCCCGGAAGTTCGGGACTTCTACAATATCGAGAAAATGTGGCTCGCGCCCGACCTCGATGATCAGACAGTCCACTAGGGTCTGTCTGGCCGGATAACTGTGCGCATTTCGATTTTTGCTGTCGGGCGCCTCAAGCAGGGGCCGGAAGAGGTGCTTTGCACCCGCTATTTGGACCGTTTCGCCAAGGCGGGGCCGCCTATGGGTCTGGCATTCACCGGTTTGACGGAGATCGCCGAAAGCAAAGCCACAAGGCCGGAACTGCGCAAGCACGAGGAAGCAGACCGTTTGAAGGCGCGGTTTGACAGCAGCCAAACGCTGATACTTCTCGACGAGGCCGGAAAGAATGTCACATCGCGCGAATTTGCTGGTTTTATCCGCTCACTGCGCGACGATGGCATCCGCGATTGCTGGTTTGCGATCGGCGGACCTGATGGACACGATGCCTCGCTGCACAATCTTGCCGATCGAAAGATCAGTTTTGGCAAATTGACCTGGCCGCATCAACTTGCAAGAATCATGCTTGCAGAACAGCTTTACCGGGCAACCACAATATTGAGTGGTCATCCCTATCACCGCGATTGAGCGCCGGGTTTTTGACAAATTGGCGAATATGGTTAGTGCTGCGTTAAACGCCCATGGGCTAGATTTTCCCGGAAACTTCAACCTTCGCGAAGGTACAGTTGGCAATCAGGATAAAGACGATATCGGTTGCGGTGGCGTTGATCGGTTCCCTGATCGCGGCAACTCCGGGTGTATTGGCCCAGACACAGGACCCGCAGCAGCTGGAATCCAGCAATGCGCAGAACCGCCGCGAATATGAACAGCTCAAAAAACAGATCACCCTGACGGATGAGCGCCTCGCGACATTGGAACGCGAGGTTGCATCGATCCGCAAGGATAATGCGAGCCTGACTGCGGCCTTGATCCAGGCGGCCAAGACCGAAAAGAAGATCTCCGAGGATATTGAAGATATCGAGGTGCGGCTGGAAACGTTGAGCAAGCGTGATTTCGATCTACGCACTTCGCTCAGGCTCCGCAGTGGAATATTGGCGGAGGTTCTGGGTGCGCTGCAGCGAATGGGTCTCAATCCGCCGCCAGCACTGCTTGTCAGGCCGGAAGATGCACTCGCCTCTGTACGCAGTGCAATACTCTTGGGAGCCGTTGTTCCGGAACTGCGCGCCGAGACCGAAATCCTCATCGCCGATTTGAAGGCCCTGTCAAGAATCACCGTTTCCATTCGCGAGGAACGCAAACGGCTGACCCAAAGGATCACCGAGCAGATAGCAGAAAAGGAGCGGCTTGGTCGGCTTCTGGCTGAACGCAAACAGCTGCAGTCGCAATCCGAGGCCGAGATGATGGCTGAACGGCAGAAAGCCGCTGAGTTGTCCGGCAAGGCAACAAATCTGAAGGACTTGATTGCGTCGCTCGAGAGCCAGATCACAAGCATACGCCGGGCACAGGAAAGGGCCAGACTGGCTGAAGAGGAAAGGCGCCGCCGCGAGGCCGAACTGGCCAACCGGCCCGTACCTGAAGAAAACAGGCTAGGAGCCGGCGAATCCTTTGGCCGGATGCGCGGCAAGCTCGTTTTGCCGGTAGCCGGGCGAATCGTCGCCCGGTTCGGTTCCGATGACGGAATTGGCGGCAAACGGACAGGCGACACTGTTCAAACACAATCGGGAGCTATTGTTACCGCTCCCGCAGATGCAATTGTGTTATATTCCGGTCCGTTCCGATCCTATGGCCAAGTCTTGATCCTTGATACAGGTGATGGATATCATGTTGTTATGGCCGGTCTGGACCGAATCAACACGGCCTTGGGCCAATCCGTTCTGGCTGGCGAGCCCTTGGGTGTAATGGGTGAGGTACGTTTGGCCAGCGCAGTTGCGCAAAAAACGGGAAATGGAAGTCCGGAGCTCTATATTGAGTTTCGAAAAAACGGAAAACCGGTTAATCCGGCCTCATGGTGGTCGGTAAGACGCAGTGGAAGGACGGGAAATGATTCGTAAGGTCTCACTTCTGGCAGCAGGCGCGCTCATCGGCGCTTCCGCGATCAGTTTGATCAATTCGGCGCCCGGTTATGAAGCAAACGCTGCGGGATCGGAAACATACCGTCAACTGGCGATATTCGGTGATATTTTTGAACGGGTTCGCGCCCAGTACGTCAAACCTCCTTCAGAGAGCGAGTTGATCGAGAATGCGATCAACGGAATGCTGACGTCGCTTGATCCCCATTCCTCCTATCTTAATCCGGAAGCCGCCCAGGACATGCGAGTGCAGACCAAGGGAGAATTTGGCGGTCTTGGCATCGAAGTGACAATGGAAAACGAACTCGTCAAGATCATCACACCAATCGATGACACGCCGGCGGCACGTGCCGGCGTACTTGCTGGCGATTTCATCTCCAAGATCGACGGCGAGGAGGTGCGTGGCATGACGCTTAGCGAAGCGGTCGACAAGATGCGGGGGCTGGTTAACACGCCGATCGATCTGACAATCCTTCGCGAGGGCGCCGACAAGCCAATTGAGATCACGATCATTCGCGACATCATCAAGGTCAAGGCCGTCAAGTTCCGCGTTGAGAATGATGTCGGCTACATGAAGATCACATCGTTCACCGAAAAAACGCAAGCTGATCTGGAAAGCGCGCTTGAGAAGATCAATTCTGAAATTCCAGCGGATGAACTGAAAGGTTACGTCCTCGATCTGCGGCTCAATCCGGGCGGACTTCTTGATCAGGCGATCAGCGTCTCGGATGCTTTCCTGGAGCACGGTGAGATTGTTTCCACCCGAGGCCGCGAAGCCAACGATGTAACCCGGTTCGATTCACGGCCCGGCGATCTTGCAAACGGCAAACCGATCATTGTCCTCGTCAATGGCGGCTCTGCCAGCGCATCGGAGATTGTTGCCGGCGCTCTGCAGGATCAGCGGCGGGCCACGGTCGTTGGGAGCCGCTCATTCGGCAAGGGTTCGGTTCAGACCATCATCCCTCTGGCCGAAAATGGTGCATTGCGGTTAACCACCGCGCTCTACTACACACCGGCTGGTAAATCGATCCAGGGCAAAGGCATCACACCCGACATCGAAGTGGCGCAGCCATTGCCTGACGAGTTGAAGGGCCGCGATGTGACACGCGGAGAATCAGAACTTCGTGGTCACATAAAGGGTGCGGAAGAGGACGAAGAGGGCTCCGGCTCATCGGCCTATGTCCCGCCGGACCCGAAGGATGACAAGCAACTCGCCTTTGCGCTCGAATTGCTTCGCGGCGAGCGTCAGGACCCGGCATTTCCGCCCGATCCGAATAAGCCCGTCTTGAACCAGTAAGGGTGACAGTGTACCGCGTGAGAGCGTATCTGGCCTAAATGGGAGCGGCTTGATGGCGGAGATTTTTCGGTTCGGTGAGGAGAAGACCGCAGCGCGATGTAACCATCGTGCGAGGATTTCGACGTTGCCGGGACGGAAAAGACCGCCAAGCGAAAGGTTCATGAGCTTCTTTAAGCGCTTCGATAAACCACAATCGTTTCGACTTGATTCTTTGCGCCATGGACGGCTTCGCGCACGGCTACCGGTATTCATACCGCGTCGCAGTACGCTCCTTGCCACGGCACAAATTACCTGCGTTCAAACGATTCCATTTAGGCCATTTACGCTCTACTGTTGAGCGAATCAACACGCCGCAAGGGCCAGTGTGCGTAACGGTCCCGTTTAGGCGTTACAAATGACCGTGGGAACGAATTGTCGCCACTGGACAAAAAAATAGAGCAGCCGCTCGGGCAAAATCTGAAGGCTGGTAAATCAGGTGCCGGCCGGCGGATATTGCCGCGGTTCGGCGCCACACTGGCCGCACTAAGCATCGCCGCCATAGCCGGCTTGGCGGCCTATACATCCCTTTACGATCGCGGTTTCAGAAAACCCGATGTAACGGCTGAAGTTACAGTGGTTCCGGAAACCGATATCGATATCCACGATGAGCCCGAGGATGAAATCGAAGTCGGCTCCATCGAATTACCGGAAGAAGCACCAAGCCCTTCCATCATAAAGGTCGATCCTGATCCCGAGCCGTCCGACAATGTCATCATCATTCGCGACCCTTCGGCAATCGGTCAGAATCTGCGAATCGCGCATCTGCCTGACAAGGCGCTGATCGAAAATTCCAGCTACGGAACGTTGCCAAGGCGCGCAGAAGATGGCCGCCGGCCGTTTGACGTCTATGCCCGTCCCTGGTCAGGTGCCCGCGGCGCGCGGGTCGCAATCGTCATTGGCGGACTTGGTCTCTCGCAAACGGGTACCCAGTCGGCTATTGAAAAACTGCCTGGCGAAGTCACACTGGCATTTGCCCCGCATGGCAACAGTATTGGCCGCTGGATGACTTCGGCCCGCCGCTCAGGCCATGAAATCCTGATGCAGGTGCCGCTGGAACCGTTCGATTATCCGGCGGTCAATCCCGGCAGCAATACGCTGACCGTCGATGCAGGTGACGAGAAAAACCTCGCTAATCTGCGTTGGGCACTGGGCCGCACGACCAACTACACCGGCGTGATGAACTATATGGGAGCGCGCTTTGTTTCCAGTCCGGTTGCCATGGAACCGATGATGATCGAACTCGGAAAGCGAGGTTTGCTTTATCTTGATGACGGGACGTCGGCACGGTCACTCGCACCGCAACTGGCACCGGCCAAGGGTGTGCCTCTGGCATCTGGCGACGCGGTGATCGATGCGAGCAAAAACCGCGGCGAGATACTGAAGAAGCTCGACGAACTTGAACGGATCGCGCGCGCAAAGGGCTATGCGCTCGGTACCGGATCGGCATTTGATGTCACCGTGGATGCTGTCGCCTCTTGGGTGAATGAGGCCAAGAAACGCGGCATCGAAATTGTCCCGGTATCCGCACTCGCCTCCGATCCTGAGCGCAAGTAAATCCAATATGGCGAAATCCAAACCGGTTAATGCCGAGAGCCTGCCATACCGGCCCTGTGTCGGGATCATGGTGCTCAATGACGACGGACTGGTCTGGACTGGAAGGCGTTTGTCTGAAGGCAATTCGGAATCCGATGGAACACCTCAGCTTTGGCAAATGCCGCAGGGCGGTATCGACAAGGGCGAAGATTCTTTCGAAGCAGCCAAACGGGAACTTTATGAAGAGACCGGTATTCGCTCCGTGTCGCTGCTGGCAGAAGCGTCCGACTGGATTTACTACGATCTTCCGGATCATTTGATCGGCATCGGCTTGAAGGGAAAGTATCGGGGCCAGAAGCAGCGATGGTATGCGTTCCGGTTTGAAGGCGACGAAAGCGAAATAGCCATAGATCCACCGCCGGGTGGCCACAAACCTGAATTTGACGCCTGGTCCTGGAAACCGATGACTGATTTGCCGTCACTGATTGTACCGTTCAAGCGCAAAGCCTACGAAGAGGTAGTCACCGCTTTTCGACACCTGGTCTGTTAGCCAGATTGGTCAGTGCTCGAGCAGCGAAGCACCAATGATGGCGCCCGGAGAGCCGTCCTTGCTGACAACCTGCAGAAGCACTGCACATCCGCCGTCACCGTGCTTTGATATCTCGCTCATTGGAAGTTCGTAGCGAATGGCATCGCCATGCCACATGCCGGCGGTCTGAAGACCGGTGACGATATTGGCATAGGTAATTGTCTTGCCGCGATTCTCACCACGGTCAATTTTCACATCCTTGGCTTTGTCGAAATAGACCAGAACCAAATGCGCGTCTCCAAGCGCGTCGACGTCGCCTTCATCCGCGCTGATGATCAGGCTGTCACCCGATTCCTCGACATCAATCTTGATCGGAAGCGCTTCGCCGCTTGCATCCATTTGCTGGATGTTACGGTCAATCGAGCGGCGGTCGCCGCCATTCAGGTGCAACCGTCCATTGATAACGGCTTGCGGGGTATACACCGACCGCTCCGCAAAGGTCCGTGAATAGCCGTATTGGCGTTCGGTGTATTCCGGGCTGCCAAGCGTATCCTTCCAACCCAGATAGTCCCAGTAATCGACATGATAGCCAAGCGCGATCACTTCGCCCTCATTGGCAAGATCGACCAACACCCTGTCAGCCGGCGGACAGGAATGACAGCCCTGGCTGGTGAACAGTTCAACTACGCCGGATACCTGGCGAGCCTTGCCGGCTTCTGCAGGGCTCACAGCGACAACCGCCGCCAAAGCTGCCGACACCAATAATTGTCTGATCACATTCGGTCTCCGCGCAGTTTTATCTTCTTGTTCCGCGGCCAAGCCCCGGCGCACCCAAGGTTAGATACGCCTGCCGCCCTTCAATCACCAGTCAACTAGGTGTGAAACAGGCAATTGTGATCAAACGCCTTTTCGTCCCGAAATGCAAAAAGACCCGCCGATGCGTATATCGACGGGTCTTGCTTGTTCGCAGGTTGATCTGCTCTACGCAGCCAGATCGCGCAGTACATATTGCAGAATGCCGCCGTTTTTGAAGTAGTCGATCTCGTCGGCGGTATCGATGCGGCAGATGATCGGCACATCCTTGGTGGTGCCATCTGCGAGGGTCACTTTCGCAACCATCTTCTGGCCCGGCTGAATATCGTCAATTCCGTCAATCGACACGGTCTCGTCACCGGTCAGACCAAGCGATTGCCAGCTCGTACCTTCTTCCAGCACGAAGGGGATGACACCCATGCCAACCAGATTGGAGCGATGGATGCGCTCATAGGATTTGGCAATCACCGCCCGGACACCGAGCAAATTGGTGCCCTTGGCTGCCCAGTCGCGCGATGAGCCATTGCCATATTCGCCACCGGCGAACACAACGAGCGGCACATTTTCGGTCCGGTATCTCATTGCCGCGTCATAAATCGGCATTTCTTCCTTGGACGGATAATGGATCGTGTATCCACCCTCGCGGCCGTTCTCGCCCATCATGTGGTTCTTGATGCGGATATTGGCGAATGTGCCGCGCATCATCACCTCGTGATTGCCGCGCCGCGTGCCGTACTGGTTGAAGTCGACAACCTCGACACCATTGCCGGTCAGATATTCACCGGCCGGTGAAGCCGCCTTGATCGAACCGGCCGGAGAGATGTGGTCGGTGGTAATCTTGTCGCCAAACAGCCCGAGAATGCGTGCTTCTTTGATGTTGCCCACGGCGCTTGGCGCCTTGGACATCCCGGCAAAGTAGGGCGGGTTTTGCACATAGGTCGAACCGGAATCCCAGGCATAGGTTTCACCCTCGGGCACATTAACCGCCTGCCAGTTTTCATCACCGGTGAACACTTCGGCATATTTCTTCTCAAACAGGTCGCGGGTGACATGTTCAGCAATGAATGACTGTATCTCGTGATTCGATGGCCAGATGTCTTTCAGATAGACCGGTTGTCCGTCCTTGCCCTTGCCAAGCGGTTCCTTGGTCAGATCCTTGGTAACCGAGCCGGCAAGCGCGTAGGCGACCACCAGCGGGGGCGAAGCCAGGTAATTCGCCTGGACGTCAGGTGAAATGCGGCCTTCAAAATTGCGGTTTCCTGACAAAACGCCGGCCGTGATCAGGCCCTTGTCGTTGATCGTTTTGGAGATTGGGGCGTTAAGTGGCCCGGAATTGCCGATACATGTGGTGCAACCAAAGCCGACAAGGTTGAAACCGATCTTGTCGAGCTCCGTTTGAAGACCGGACTTCTCCAGATATTCGGCGACCACCTGGCTCCCCGGCGCCAGCGATGTTTTGACCCATGGCTTTTGCCGCAAACCAAGCCGGTTGGCGTTTCGCGCCATGAGCCCGGCACCGATCAACACGGAAGGGTTGGAAGTATTGGTGCAAGACGTAATCGCAGCGATCGCCACATCACCATGACGCAGCTGATAATCCTCGCCTTCTACGGCGTAGAGATTGTCTGCCGTAGCGGCATCCTTTTTGTACTCGCTGACCAGCGCGTCTTGAAAACTGGAAGCGATATTTTCCAGCGCAATGCGGTGTTCCGGCCGCTTCGGTCCAGCCATGGATGGCACCACATCGCCAAGATCAAGCGTCAGTGTGTCGGTGAACACCGGTGCTTCGGATCCCGTTTCGCGGAACATGCCCTGTTCCCTGCAATATGCCTCTACCAGCGCAATGCGATCGGAGTCGCGGCCCGATGTGGTGAGATAGTTCAGCGTTTCTGAATCGACCGGGAAGAAACCGCAGGTCGCACCATATTCCGGGCCCATATTGCCGATTGTCGCCGCGTCTGCCAGCGTCAGACTGTCCAGACCCGGGCCGTAGAATTCGACAAACTTGCCGACCACGCCTTTCTGACGCAACATTTGCACAACCGTCAGCACGAGATCGGTCGCGGTGACGCCTTCTTTCATTGAACCGGTCAGCTCGAAACCGATCACCTCCGGCAGCAGCATGGAAACAGGCTGGCCGAGCATGGCCGCTTCCGCCTCAATGCCTCCGACACCCCAACCGAGCACACCAAGGCCGTTGATCATGGTGGTGTGTGAATCGGTACCGACACAGGTGTCCGGATAGGCGATCGTGTCGCCGTCCTCATCTTTCGTCCAGACGCATTGACCCAGATATTCAAGATTGACCTGATGGCAGATACCGGTGCCGGGCGGCACAACGCGGAAATTTTCGAACGCCTGCTGGCCCCATTTCAGAAACCGGTAGCGCTCTCCATTGCGTTTGTATTCAAGTTCGACATTTCGCGCAAAAGCGTTCGGATTGCCGAATTCGTCGACAATCACGGAATGGTCGATGACGAGGTCGACGGGAACCAGCGGATTGATCTTTTGCGGATCTCCGCCAAGCGACACCATCGCGTCTCGCATTGCCGCCAGGTCGACCACGGCGGGAACGCCGGTAAAGTCTTGCATCAGCACGCGCGCCGGACGATAGGCAATCTCGTGACCGGCCGAACCCTTGTCTTCGAGCCATCTGGCGACAGCCTCGATATCAGCCTTGGTGACAGACCTGCCGTCCTCATTGCGCAGCAGGTTTTCCAGCAGCACCTTCATAGAATAAGGCAGTTTCGAGATGCCGGACAGGCCATTGGCCTCGGCATCTTTCAGGCTGAAATAGACATAGTCCTTGCCGCCAACCGAGAGGGTTTTGCGGCAGTTGAAACTGTCAAGCGATTTGGGCATGTGCCACCTCTGTCTGGTTCGCCGAAAGGGGAAGCGGACGCCTGTGGCACGGAAACGCCGGTAGGTGCGGGTGCGGCCATTTCCGCTGTCCGGTCCCTGTGACCGCTTGGGAGGCAATCACGCTCGGGTTCGGCGCAAAAATGCGATTTGCATGACCGGCCGCTGGCCATGTCTGCCGGGCTTATAGGGGAGATTTTTGGGTAGCGCTAGTGGGACGTTTGGGGGACAAGCCAATTTGAATGAGGTGCCTTGAATCGCGGCAATCTCGCACCGCTATTTCATTTCACGCACGTATATTTTGTAGTGTTTCCCGCGATCATCCGTCGCTTCCATGTATTTTCGCGAGCGCACCGGCCACTGGAATTTCAGGTCGGTCAATCGGCCGACATCAACGTTCAGGGATGCAAATTGCTGTTCAATCGAACCAACGTAGTATGAGATTGATTTTTCAATCCGCGGATTTGAATGAGATATGGGAACAAATTCGCCTTGCAACCAATCAATCGTGACGGGTTGCCCTTCTGCATGAATTTCCTCAATATCTTCAACGACATGCCGGCCATCAACATAATTCATTGAGCTCAAGAAACTGTGCCCAAGATTGTGGATCGCCGCGTATATGTTCTTGTACTTCATTCTGATCGGAAAAATATCAAACCAGCTCAACATTCCAAACACTCAAATCAGTTTTTCTGAGTTGAAACATCAATCGGGCACCTTGTTCGGGCGGCGTGGTTCCTGCGGCTGAGATCGTACCGACCGCCATGCAACGCCTGCGGCAAGCCATTGCGCACGCCACAGGCAAGTTTCTGCGCAAATTGCGGAAACGAACGCTGAGTCCTATCCGCCACTATGGCGTAGCGCGCACCGCAAAATGAAATTTAAAGCGGAATGCCGCGAAAAATCTCGATTGCATCGGCATGGTCACGGCTGTGGCGCATTGTGTACTCCTCGCCCAGCCCGATGTCGCGGCAGCGCTTCTCCGAACGCGGCGCGCTATCTGATGCTGGGGCCATTGCACCAAGGGCAAGCCTCAATCGGGCGACGAATTTCGACATCAAGGAAGACGTTCCGGATTCTGTGTCGATATATCTGGAATGGGTCAGGTCGGTCATCTTGGATTCCTTCCGCTCAATTGCGATGGCCGTAATGTGATGCCCGCCCGTTATTCTGCCGTTCGCTGTTCCGTAAACGCCTTGTATTTGATGCGTTATTCGTCGTTAATTGCGTCTGTAACACCGTTAATTGTTGCTCCAGACACGGAAAGCCCGCCGAATTGCCACTGACCCTTTCGTTACAGGATTCGTTCAAGCTTCACCGCGATGGCGAGACTATTGAACTGAAGAACCGGAAGGCGCAGGCGCTGCTTGTCTACTTGGCGCTGACCGGCAAACCGCATTCCCGCGAACACCTAGCCACACTGTTGTGGGGCGACCGGTTTGATGAACAGGCACGCAACTCTCTGCGGCAAGCACTGCATGCATTGCGCAAGGCGACCGGGCCGGATGTGGTGATAGGTGAAGAGGAACTGTCCGTCACGCCGGGAGCGTTTGAGCTTGATTTGAGCGAGGCGGCCCTGCTTCCCGGCTTTCGAAGCGGCTCGGAAGCATTCGACGATTGGTTGGTAGAGAGGAGGCAATACCAGCGAACACAATTGGCCAATCGGCTGATACGGCAGGCACAGCAAAGCCTTGCGCGGCAAGATGAATCTGAAGCACTGGAGAACTATCTCAAGACACTTCAGATCGATCCGCTTAACGAAGAGGTCGTGCGCCATGTTATGACGATATTGGGCCGGTTGGATCGGCGACCGGAGGCTCTGGCGTATTACCAGGTGTTCAGCGACCGGCTGAAGGCCGAACTGGATGCAAAACCCGGATCCGAGACTGAAGCACTGGCGATGTCGCTGCGCCAGGACCGTGAGCCGGCGGCACAACAAAGCGACCACCCAAACGCGCTCATCGTGCCATTCGAAAACCTCGGTGGCGGCGATCTTGCCGACTTCATCGCAAGCGACATGGCCGATGAGATCGCCATCCGCGTGCGCTCGCTGGGTCTGGTGACAATCGATCTGCCAGCGCAGGCGGCCGCGGAAATCGGCTCGTCCGAAGGGCTGTTGCCACACGCCCGCAAAATTGGCGCACAATGCATGATAACCGGCACGGCACGCCAGTTCGGTGACAAAGTCCGAGTCAGCATACGACTTGTCAGCGTGGCTGGCGGAACGAGCGGCTGGACACACCGGGCCATTATCCACAGCGATGAGGTCTTTGATCGGATCGGTGAACTTGGTTCACACACCAGCCGGCATGTCTACGAAATGCTTACCCGCCTGCAAAATTCCAGCCAGCTTGTCGCACAGCTCAAGCAGGAAACCGGTCGTCCTGAGGCATTTCTGGCGACCTGGAACAGCCTCTACTGGAAAGCATTCTTCGTCGAACAAACAAGAGCGCACCTCACGCAGGTTGCAGAACTCGCAAAGTTTGCGCATTCACATTTTCCGAAAAACCCGTTCGTTATCGGAACCCATGCGCTTGCTCAGTTTCACCTCGCGCATATCAGCGACCACAAAGACCGGCTTGCCCGCTATCGGGAAGCCGACAACGTGTTGCAAAGCGCGCTTGCGATCAATGCCAATTTAGCCCTGGTCCATAGCACCAACATGATCATTTCGACCTGGCTCGGTCGCAACGATGTAGTCGATCGCGTGTTCGATCATGTGATGAGCTCTGGCACCAACTGGCACGCAACCGCCGGATTGCGCATGCCTTCTCTTGCATTTCGCAACCGCAACCACGAGGTGCTCGAACTGGCCGAAACGGTCATGCAAAACGAAAGCGGTTCACCGCTGCTGTTTTACCGGTTTGCGTATTTGGGGCTTGCCCATTTCAACCTGGAAAACCATTCCGAAGCGCTGAGAAACGCGCGCAATGCACTGGAGTGGGGACGTGAATTCTTCATGGGGCATCTCGTCAAGATCGCCTCGCTCGAACGGCTGGGCCATCATGAAGAGGCAGCTCTGGCCCTGGACGATATGCGTCTCGATTACCGTGACCCGACCGTGACCGAGTTCGAGTTCCTGCCATATAAAGATGCAGCGCTTAAACGAAAGTTGCTTGATGCGCTAAAAGATGCAGGGATGCCGAATTGACCGTTGCGGCAACGACCTTCGCTGCGATCGCCAATCAATCAAACAGGTCGAAGGCAAACCGGTAGCTCATGCCAAGACCGATCGAAAACTGATCGCGGCTGCCGGCTTGTACAATCGGGCTGTCAGCCGCATCGCCAACAAAACGGTCCCATCCTCCCCGCAGATGGAAAATGGTCTTGTCGGTCCAGGCATATTGGGCGCTGGCGGTAAGACCTACGGTCTTGAACCCCGCACTTGGATTATAGGCCGCGAGCACTGCACCCGGTGCAGCAGCCTCAGCGGCGGTCACACCAAAATAAGTGTCCATATAGTCATCCGATGCCCAGCTTGCACGGGGTCCGAATTCCAGTTCAACGCGGTCAGCGGGATTTAGCGTCACGTCGATGCCGAACTCGGCCACCTGACCTTCATGGCCGTTAATACCCTGGCGCAACTCGGCAAACCCGCTAAGCCAATCGTGGCGGTAGCCAGCCCCAGCCCCCAGTTCGAGGGCCCAGTCAACCTGCCGGGTTCCGGTCAGGAACGGCGCATCAGACGCTTTACGGGAGTTCTGGAAATCAAAAGACGGGTAGAAGAAAAATCCACGATTGCTGCTGTCGCCATCGACAACCTGTCCGAGGCCCGGAACGTAAAACCGTTTGACCTTGATAATAGGAAACGGTGAAACAGCGAAACGGTCGGCGCCGGGAAATTTGGGCTTTGCCATGGCGCCAAGACCCAGGTCCAACACGAACTGAGTCGGTGGTACCGGCAAATCATCGGACGCCGCCATCGCGGCGTCGGGGTTCGAAAACAGCGCCAAAGCGCCAGCAAAAATGGCAAACGGTTTTAAAAAAGCGCGATTGTTACCTGTCATGTCCCCGAAACTCTGGCAATTCGTTGATGGAAATCAGTCATATAGAGCAAATCTGAAGAAATCCTACATGGAATTTTCGATTTATCATCTACGTCCGTTGAGCGCCACCGGATCAGTCCCTCCATTGCAAATCGACTGCGTTGATCAAAAGTGTGCGCTCGGTTGGCTGTTTTTCAGCGCTCTTTACTTTCCTATCCAAATAAGCCACCCGCCTTTCTCATGAACACACACCTGAAAGGCTTGGTGATCACGGCACTTGGCGTGCTGTTTGTCGTACCCGATTCTTTGTTCGTTAGACTGATAGAAGCCGACCCGTTGGTCGTCACTTTCTGGCGCGGTATTACATCCGGACTTCTCGTGCTTGCCGCAGTCGTTCTTGTCCCGTCGCTCGGACGATTGCCGGCCATATTCCGTACCGGATGGACCGGTGTGGTCTATATCGCGCTGATGGGGTCAACCGGGCCGGGGTTTGTCATGGCGGTGACGAATACCAGCGTGGCAAATGTCGTGTTCATCTTTGCTTCAATCCCCATGTTTGCTGCCATCTTCAGCCGGATATTTCTCGGCGAGCCAATTACCAGGCGCATTGTCATCACCATGATCGCCGTGGCCGCCGGCCTTGCAATCATTGCCTATGGTTCAGGAGCCAATGAAATTGCCTCATGGAAGGGCGATGTGTGGGCGCTGTACGTCTCGATGGCTTATGCCGGTGCCCTCACCGCCGTACGGCCACTAAGGGAAATCTCGATGGTTCCGGCAATCCCGATCGCCTACATCGCCTCGGCGCTGGTTGTTTGGCCGTTCATCGAACCCATGGCGGCATTTCCTGCGCAGTGGACGCTTTTCCTCGGCCACGGAGCTTTCATCGGCATTGCGACTTGTTTTCTGACACTCGGTCCGCGTTACATCAGCTCCACCGAGGTGTCGCTGCTGATTTTGCTTGAATCAGTGCTGGCGCCCATGCTGGTCTGGCTGGTCGTGGGAGAGAATCCGGGGCGCTGGGCGCTTGTGGGCGGCGCCGTCGTGCTCAGTGCACTGGTGATTTCAAATTTGTGGGTACTGCGACGGCAATAGCCATCGCCATTCAACAAGTTAGGCGAGGCGGGAAATTCAGTCCCGCCTCAGCCATGTATCATTCTATCGCGGTTCGGATTGCAGCGCCTTGTAGACGGTGTAGCACATCAGAAGAACTACGATGGTGAACGGAATGCCCGTCGAAACCGCCGCGCCCTGCAGCGCCGCAAGTCCGCCGCCGAGCAGCAGCGCAATCGCAACCAGGCCTTCCAGCGTGCACCAAAATACGCGCTGGATCACCGGCGCATCCATCTTGCCGCCGGCTGTAATCGTGTCGATCACCAGCGATCCGCTGTCGGATGACGTGACGAAGAAGATCACGATCAAAATCAGGGCGATCGGTGCGACGACGGAATAGAGCGGCAGTTCCTGCAGGAAGCCGAACAGCGCCATTTCCGGACGATAGCTGTCGATCACGTTGGCCTTGACGACTTCTGCTCCACCGGCGTTCAGCATGTCAATCGCGGCGCCACCGAAAGTCGACATCCACAGCGCACAAACCGCTGTCGGCGCGATGAGTGCGCACAGTACAAACTCGCGTACCGTCCGGCCCTTGGAAATGCGGGCGATGAACATGCCGACAAAAGGCGACCACGCAATCCACCAGGCCCAGTAGAACGTCGTCCAGCCGTGGAAGAAGCTGGTATCCTCGCGCCCGAACGGATTCGACAGTGCCGGCAACAAGATTACATAGTCGACCATGACCGAGAAGTAGCGGGTGATTGCCGAGCCGATCCCGGTCACGAACAACACGAAGATGAACAGGGCAACCGCCATCACCATATTGATCTCGGACAGACGTTTCACACCCTTGTCCATGCCCATCAGCACTGAGCCCAGGGCAATCGCGGTAATGCCGATGATCAGCAGAACGGTCACCGTGGGAGTTGTCTCAACGCCAAAGACTTCGTTCAAGCCCGCCGCCACCTGCTGGGCGCCCAGTCCAAGTGATGTTGTCAGACCGAAGAGCGTTGCAAAGACCGCGAGCGTGTCGATGGTATGGCCCCACCAGCCCCAAATCCTCTCGCCGAGAACCGGATAGAAGGCCGAACGCAGCGTCATCGGAAGACCTTTGTTGTAGGCAAAAATTGCCAGTGTCAGGCCCACCACCGCATAGACGCACCAGCCACCCAAGCCCCAGTGGTGAATGGTACCGACAACACCGATATACTCATTGCCGGGTTCATTGATATCGATGCCAAGAGGCCGTGCATTACCGCCTTCGGAGAAGTTGTAATAAGTCGGTTCCAGCACGCCGAAGAACAAAAGGCCGATGCCGATGCCAGCCGCAAACATCATCGCAATCCAGCCGGAATAGGAATAATCGGGCTTCGCATCCTTGCCGCCGATCCTGACCGAGCCAACGGGCAAAAAAATCAAAGCCAGGCAAAATACCAGCATGATGTCGACTGAAATGACCAGAAACCAGTCAAACTCACTGGTAAGAAAAGGTCTCAGCCAGCCAAAAAACTCGGCTGTTGCCGACTGGAACGACAGCGCCAGTACGACAAAAAGAATGATGATACCCCCCGATATCACAAAGACAGGATTGTGGATATCCAAACCGAATGGCCGGATATTGTCGCTACCCAGTTCGTATTCGGTCATCGGCTGGGTGTCGACATTTTCATCTGCAACTGACATGGCTTCCCTCCTCTAGGTCGCCATGAACACCGGGAGCCCCAACGGGTTGGTCTCATCGAATCCGGCAGACGACCTCGCAAACGTTACCAAAGCTGGAAGAACTTGTCACCGAACTGTCATCTGCGACTTAATCAAACCTGTTTGCGACGGGTTATAAGCACACAAATGGAAGCTTCAGTGTTGACGAAACGCGCTCATTTGTTTTGCTTTCATTTGACCGGTCGTGCGCAACCGCTACAATTCAGATCGCAATTGCGAGGATTGGGAAGACCACGATGACCCAGAACAGATCTCCCTATTTGGGCTTAACGCAGCTTTTCACCACTTTTCTTCGCATTGTTTTCTGCGCCAAAAGAAACACGCCGGCTCGTCCCGATTGCCCGGCCAACATTCTGCCGCTCCTGACCCACCCCCGGTAACGCCGCTTGCAGCACCCAGTTCAAGATCCGTGATTCCACGGTAGGTCACTGACAAGTCTCGCCAATTGAGCCATCCGTGCTATAGGCGTTCCGATCGACCCAGGAGCCGCTCATGCAACTCATCGCCGAAAGTCTGGCTGCCGAGCGCTCCGGTGAGTTGGTCTTTTCGGACATCTCGTTTTCGCTCGACAAGGGCGATGGCTTGATAATCACCGGTCCCAACGGGGCCGGAAAGTCGACGCTGTTGCGTGTCATTGCCGGGCTGCTGCCGTCACTGGGTGGATCGCTCGAGTTCGAAAGTGGGGACAGCTGGACCGGTCTGGCCGATGCCTGTCACTATCTCGGTCACAAGAATGCGATGAAAGACGCCCTCAGCGTCAGGGAGAACCTGACTTTCTGGCAGGCATTTTACGGACCGCCACACATGACCATAGACGATGCGCTGAACTATGTTGGGCTGCAATCGACCGCAGACCTGCCATTCGGCTATCTCTCCACCGGCCAGCGTCGCAGAATTTCCATTGCCAAACTGTTGATCAATTACCGCCCGGTTTGGTTGCTCGATGAGCCGACAGCGGGCCTTGACGCTGATTCCGAACAGGTCGTGTCGCACCTTTTGCGCGAGCATCTCGATGATGGCGATATCGCAATTGTGGCAACCCACCTGCCACTGGGGCTAGAAGGGTTGAAAGAACTGAAACTGGAATTGCACCCGTGATGGCCCTGTTCCTGCGCGAAATCCGGCTGGGTATCCGCGCGGGCGGCGGTGCGCTCGTCGGGGTTCTTTTTTTTCTGGCCGTTGTTGCCGTCATACCGTTCGGGGTCGGGCCCGATCTCAATCTTCTGGCCCGCATCGGGCCAGCCATTTTGTGGATCGGTGCGTTGCTGGCTTCGCTCCTGGGCCTGGATCGATTGTTTCAGGCAGATCGCGACGACGGTTCTCTCGATTTGATGATCATCGCATCGCACCGTCAAATGCTTGTGCTTACCGTCTTCACAAAATGTGCTGCGCATTGGGTGATCAGCGCGCTGCCGCTGGTCGTCGCCACGCCATTGCTCGGACTGTTCATGAATGTCGAGCCGCTTGGTATCGCCGCAGCCTGCCTGACTTTACTGGTCGGAACTCCAGCAATCACCTTTATCGGCGCAGCAGGCGCAGCACTCGCAGTGACGTTGCCAAGGGGTGGATTGCTCGTGTCAGTGATCATTTTGCCGCTGGTCATTCCGGTGCTTATATTCGGTGTCGCCGCGACGCGCGGTGCGGTCGCAGATCCCGATCCGTTCCTGCCGCCGTTCCTCATTCTCGCCGCGCTTTCCATGTTCTTTGCCGTCATCGGCCCGGTGGCGGCAGCGGCGGCCTTGAAACACTCATCCGATTGAGGAGATAAATCCATAGTGATGCGACGCCACGTTTCATTGTCCGGTGTGACTTCAGGGGCTATTTAGGCAACATGACCGAGACTTCCGCCCAACGTTCCATCGTCACCGAACTGGCGAACCCAACGCGGTTCGTCGGCTTGGCCAATGCGTTGGTGCCGTGGCTTGCAGGTATTTCAGCACTACTCATCGCAGTTGGGCTGTGGATGGGTTTCAATGCACCAGAGGATTACCAGCAAGGCATAACAGTCCGGATCATGTACATCCATGTTCCGTTTGCCTGGCTTGCCATGATGGTCTGGGGTGTGATGACGATCTCGGCGCTGGGAACGCTGGTCTGGCGTCATCCATTGGCCGACGTGTCAATCAGGGCTGCCGCCCCTATCGGGGCGGTGTTCACCGCATTGGCATTGTTTACGGGGTCCGTCTGGGGCAAGCCAATGTGGGGCACATGGTGGGTTTGGGATGCGCGTCTGACATCCGTTTTTGTGCTCCTGATCATGTATTTGGGCTTGATCGCGCTCACACGGGCTTTTGACGAGCCGCAAAAGGCGGCCCGTGCCGCGGCAATTCTGGTGCTCATCGGCTCGATCAATCTGCCAATCATCAAGTTTTCGGTCGACTGGTGGAACACGCTACACCAACCCGCCTCCGTTATCCGGCTTGACGGACCGACGATCCATCCAAGCCTGCTGTGGCCGCTGTTGATATCGGCTGCAGGATTTACCTGCCTGTTTTTTACGCTTCACCTGGCGGCCATGCGAACAGAGGTCTGGCGGCGGCGGATCATGGCCATGCGAAAGATTGCAGCGCGGCAGGCGGATCACCGCAGCAAAGGCGGTAAGCCGGAATGACCCATACATTCTTTGTCGCGGCCGCTTATACCGCATCTGCAGTAGCGATATTCGGATTGATTTTCTGGACAGCCACCGATCATCGGGGCCGAAAGCGTGAAATGCAGGAGCTGGCGAGCAGCGGCATTCGCAGGCGCTCCGACAGAAACGCGGAGCCTGTGGATTGAGCACGAACTCCGAAACCGGCCAGCCGGACGCCCCGGCCACTAAGACGAAACAGGCGAAACGCAGTTGGGTGGTATTTCTGCCTCTGGGCGTTTTTGCCGCTCTCGCGGCGGTATTTCTGATCATGTTGCTGGCCGATCGCAACACCTCAACAGTTCCGTCTGCGCTGATCGGACAACCTGCGCCGGAAACCGATCTGCAGCCTCTTGATCCGGCTTTGTCAGTCGGTCTCAGTTCGCAAAATTTCAAAGGCAATGTCACGCTGGTCAATGTCTGGGCGTCCTGGTGCGCCCCATGCCGCCAGGAACATCCGTTTCTGATGGAGTTGGCAAAGGACAACCGGTTCATAATCGCTGGTCTCAATCACAAGGACGATGCCTCCAATGCCCGCGCGTTCCTTGCGGAACTGGGTGACCCCTATCGCGTGATCGGTGTCGATCCAAATGGCAGGACGTCGATCGACTGGGGCGTTTATGGCGTGCCCGAAACGTTCTTGGTCGACCAGGAAGGCATTATCCGGCTGAAGCATGTCGGACCACTGACCGCTGACGCAGTCCGCACGGTTCTGATGCCCGCCATCGAGAAAACCATCAGTGGAGCCGCCGAGTGAAACGCGCACTGGTGACCGGTGGAAACCGCGGGATCGGATTTGCCATCGCCGAAGGTCTGAAAGCGCGCGGTGTCGATGTGATCATTGGCGCGCGCGATCCGGTGGCAGGTCAATCGGCAGCTGAGAAGATCAGCTGCAGTGCAGTCGAGCTTGATGTCAGCAGCGCCGATTCAATCGATCGTGCTGTCGGGGAAACCGGACCATTCGATATTCTGGTCAATAATGCCGGCGTACTGTTCAACGAAGGCATATTGCAAAGTCCTGATCACTTCGCTGAATCGATGGCCGTCATGGTTGGCGGACCCTATATGCTCGTTCACGCATGCGCTCCGGCGATGGCGGCTGCCGGATACGGTCGCATCGTCAATGTTTCCTCTGGCTGGGGCAGTTTTGCGGAGGGGCTCGGTGGACCTGGGGCTTATGGCGTAGCAAAGGCCGCGCTCAACGCCCTGACATTGGCGATATCGCGCGAATTGCCACGAAATGTGAAGGTCAATGCGATGTGCCCGGGATGGGTGCGAACCCGCATGGGTGGAGCCACAGCAACACTGTCGCCTGCACAAGGTGCAGACACGGCAATCTGGCTTGCAACATTGCCAGACGATGGTCCAACAGGCGGATTATTCAGGGAACGCAAACCGGTGCCATGGTAATCTGGCACTATGTCTGATTCGGTACGTGAGCATTTTCTGCAGCAGGCGGATGCCTGCGAAGCAATGGGGTCACCGTTTACGGCTGCGGTTTGCCGGACAATCTATCCGTTGCTGAATCGGAGCACCGCAACCGGGAGGATCTTGCTCGATTGGCAGGGTGATCCGCGAGCTGACGCTCTGGCGCTGAGGGTATGCGGCGGCTTGCACGCGCTGTCGCTGGATGGTGCAGACGACCGGCTGACCGAATGCTTTCCTCCCAATGAGGATCTTGAACGTTTTTCACAGATTCTGACCGGTGTTATCAGCCGTCACGACGCATTTTTGTCGGCCGGCCTCGGCAATGCGCCGCAAACAAACGAGATTGCGCGTGCCTCCGTGCTTTTTCCAGGCATGCTCGAAATTGCCCGTCTGACACGTTTGCCGCTGGCTTTGCATGAAATCGGTGCCAGCGCCGGCCTGAATCTGATGGCTGACCGTTTCTTCTACAATTTCGGAAAGGTCGGGTTGGGAGATCCGGATTCGACAGTCAGGCTGGCGCCGGAAATTCGTGGCGCCACCCCGGATCCGCGAGGCCAGATCGACATTGTCAATCGCAATGGCTGCGATGTCACGCCGCTGGACATCAGCAATCCGGCTCACCGGTTGCGTTTGCGTTCATATGTATGGCCCGATCAGCCTGACCGGTTGCAACGGCTGGATCACGCGATTGCAATCGCCGAACAAACGCCTTTCACGCTGGTCTCGGCAGATGCGGCAGACTATCTCGACAGTGCATTTTCAACCCGTAAGCTCGGACAGGTTTTTGTGCTTTTTCACTCGGTCATGTGGCAATATCTGCCCGACGATACGAAAAGGCGCATTGAGAATTCACTGGAACGGGCCGGCAATGGAGCAACCCGTGATGCGCCCATTGCCTGGCTCAGGATGGAGGGGCTCGGTGGCGTGGAGCCCTACGCGACACTGCAGCTGACGATGTGGCCTGGCGGTGAGACGCGCAGACTGGCGCGCTGCGACTGGCACTGCCGCTGGATAGAATGGCTGGCCAGTTAGAGCGGTTCACCACATTGTCTTGGCGTAGGCCTGCTCAATTTCGCGGTCGGTCGCTTCAGCATCTGATCCATCGGCCATCTGATCCTTGAGCATCTGCCCAAGGGTTGGCATGCAATCACGCGGCGGCCAGCTTTCCTGTAGCCACAATTTTGAGCGCATGAAAGCCTTGGCGCAATGCATGTAAACCGATTCAACCTGAACCATCATTACTGAAACGGCAGGTCTGCCATTGACCGCAAATTGTTTGCACAGCGTCTCATCCGCCGTCAATCGGGCTTTTCCGTTCACCCTGAGCGTCTCGTTCATGCCCGGGATGACAAACAGAAGGCCAACCGCGGGATTGGCGAGCACGTTTTCAAGCGTGTCCAGGCGGTTGTTTCCAGGACGATCGGGGATCGCGATCGTGTTGTCGTCCAGCACGCTGACAAAGCCGGGATTGTCGCCTTTCGGGGACAGGTCGGCATTTCCGTCACGATCTTGCGACGCAACAAACATGAACGGAGAATGCGCAATGAAATTCCGGGCGTGCCTGTCGAGCCGGTGCAATTCCTTTTTCAGCGAACGTTCCGATGCGGCTTTATAGACTTCGCGCAACCCCGCCTTGGTCGAAATGAACTCGATCTCATGCATCCTTGCCGCCCTCCTCAAGTGAATGCCGCATGATTAGTGGCATCTGGCTCATAGTGAAAACGATGGTGATCGGCATGATTCCCCATACCTTGAACGCCACCCAAAGATCGGTTGAAAAATTGCGCCAGACAACTTCGTTGACCACCGCCAGAAAGATAAAAAACAGCCCCCAGCGCAGAGTCAGTTTGCGCCAGCCCTCCGCATCAAGCTTGAACGCTGAATCGAAAACATAGCCGAGCAGCGATTTTCCGAACGCGAGCCCGCCCAGAAGCACGGCCGCAAACAGCGTGTTGACGATGGTTGGCTTCATCTTGATGAAAGTCTCGTCTTGCAGCCACAGGGTCAGCGCCCCGAATACGAACACCACAACGCCTGAGACCAGCGGCATGATCGGCAGGGTTCGCACCAGCATCCACGAGACGGACAGCGAGATTGCAGTAGCCGCCATGAACAGCGCTGTTGCGATGAACAGCGGTCCGCCGAGATCGGCCAGGGTCGGAAATCTCTCGGCCAGCCATTCGCCGCGGGAGTTGGCAAAGAAGAAGACCATGAGCGGCCCCAATTCCAGCGCCAGCTTCAAAATCGGATTCATTTCCTTGCGCTGGGGATCGGACGGATCACGTTCGAATATCGGTTGGTTCATGTCTCCGCCCCGGTTATGGCCATTGCGAATTCCTTCGCCTCAAACGGTTCCAGATCGGCCACCTGTTCGCCGACGCCGACGAAGTAGACTGGCAGTTTGTGCTTGGCGGCAATCGCCACAAGAATACCGCCACGGGCGGTGCCGTCCAGCTTGGTCATGACCAATCCATTGACGCCCGCAACATTGCGAAAGATCTCAACCTGAGACAACGCATTCTGTCCTGTCGTTGCATCAAGGGTTTGCAATACGGTGTGCGGCGCTTCCGGATCATGCTTGCCGAGAACCCTAACAATCTTGGCCAGTTCATCCATCAACTCAGTACGGTTTTGCAAGCGGCCCGCCGTATCAATGATCAGCACGTCGGAACCTGCCTCCTTGGCCTGCTCAAATGCGTCATAGGCAAGGCCGGCGGCATCGGCTCCAAGTTTGGAAGACACAACCGGCGAGCCGGTACGCTCGCCCCAGATTT
>JBFOMG010000021.1:0-58615 GCA_040830725.1 Rhizobiaceae bacterium | reverse complement strand
TGCAAAACTGGTCGCGGCCAACGTCAAACCATTGGCCGAGAAGATGTCGTTCATTGGCGACGGCGGTGAAGTCGTGTCAGGCATCTCGGGCATGGCCGCGTTCGGCCACACACCTGGGCACATGATCTATTTGCTTGAATCAGGAGGTCCGAAATTGGCGATAACCGCCTATACCGCCAACCATTTTGTGCTTTCACTGCAGCATCTGGACTGGGAAGTCCGGTTTGATGCGGTCAAGGACAAGGCGGCAGAAATGCGGCGCAAGGTCTTTGGAATGGCCGCCTCCGAAAAGATGCCCGTCATCGGTTACCACATGCCGTTCCCGTCAGTCGGTTATGTGGAGCCGCTGGGTGATGGTTTCCGATGGGTGCCTGAAACTTATCAGATGGACATGTAGCTTTCGAATTTTTCAGGCCGTTTCACCCTTTAGACGGCCTTTTTTGCCCGGCAGTTTCCCCGCTGCCGGGCTTTTTCTATTTTCCGAGAACCTCTTTGGCATAACGGCGGGCCTCGGCAATTCGCGCGGCGGTGGCGGGATGCGTGGACAGAAAATCCATGTCACCGCCATCGCCGAATTTCTCGACCAGCAGTTCAAAAAACCGGGCTATCGCTTCCGGGTCCCTGCCCGCTTTCGCCATCAGTTCCACTGAATATCGGTCAGCCTCGGTCTCATGTGCTCGCGAATAGCTGAGCGCCAGGAGCGCTGATCCCTGCACCAGCAAATCTTCAGCGCCAGCGCCAATGTCGCCGCCAATCAGCAGAATCAAACCTGCAACGCCGGCCGCCCGATAAAGCCGGCGCAAACTGTGATCGTGATGTACATGGCCGATCTCATGCGCCAGGACGCCAAGGATCATGTCGATGTCATCTGGCGCAAGCTCTACAAGTTCATCCGTGATCACCAATGTGCCATCTGGCAATGCAAAAGCATTGGGACCGATTGCGCCACCACCCCGAAAGTGAAGCTTGTAGCCGGCCGCACCGCGCGGGCTCAGCGTTGCAAGCGAAGCAAAGCCGCGCAGGATTTCAGATCGTTTGTCCGGTGCTAGATTTGATTCTTCAAACAATAGCTGATCGAGCGATTCCATCGTGGCCTCGCTCATCAGTTCCGGCACGACGTCAGGTGTGGCGATCACCGCGATTTCGACCATGATTGGCAGCGCAAATCTGTAGAGTGCAAACCCGAGCGCCACAACCAGCGCCACAACGATGATCAGCCGGGGATGGAATCGTTCGAGTTTGTGTACGAATCCGCCACCGGAACCCCTGTGCAGTTTCAGCAGATCATCGACTGCGTCATTATCCGTCGTCTCGAACACGCTGCCGTCGTCAAATGTAAGACGTCTGGGAATGGAACCGACCCGGTCGGAAACCCGGATTTCACCGACCAGCGAGCGGGAGAGTTCCTTGCCGCTGTCGTCTACCGCGCGGACAAACAAACCGTCGGTGATTTTCAACGCTGCGGGCAGCTTGCGGCTCGAGCCTGACGCGAGCCAGCTTCCTGCGATGTGCCCGATGCCGTGCGGGTCAGAAGCCAAAGTCGAGGCCTTCCACATCCATGAACTCCGAACCGACCGCAGCACCGGAATCGGCAATCTCTCCCAGATATTCGTCGAAAGATCCCGTCGCGTGAATGGCAGTGCAAGCCGCAAGATACTTCGCCATCCTTATCGCCGCCCACGGCCGTGCCAATCCCAGGGTGAATATGGTCGCAAGAAAGTTCGTCACGGCAATCCAGGCGTAGCGGCCTCGATGAATGCTCGACGCCATGAGGTGGCGGCTGTCGATAATGGTCTCATTCAAGGCAACATTGCGGGTGCCGGCACGGTAGAGCAGACCGGCAACGGCAAACAGCAGGAAGAAGGGAATGAACGCGGCATAAATGGCAAAAAGGAACAACACGACAGGCGCGTCGTCGCCCGCATCCATCCAGCCTTCCAGGTCCATTCCAACTGACGCCAGCAAAAAGAAGATCCCGACACCGATAATTGCCATTGCAATCGACCCGACCACCACGGTTACAAAGGGCAGCAACCATTGGCCATAAAGCTTTTCCAATCTGGGATCGCAAGCAATCGTCCGGTCGCCATAGCGCAGATTGCCGAGCATGTAGCTCCACATCCATTGCGAGGCGATGGGCGCCAGAATGCCGAAGGTCGCATAGGCCAGCGCGCCTCCAAGGACAAATGCGAGAAAGGCGCCCCAGTAACCGCCGACGAAATCAAAGCGGATGTTGCGATAGCTGGTCACACGGGCGTTGAACCGAAGACCACGCATGACAAACCAGGGAACCGCAAACAGGAACGCAACGCCGATGATGGCGCCAACGATGGGCAGGAAATTGACCGCCAAATTGTAGGCAATGATGATCGCCAGAACGATGATCCGCCCGATCAGGATGGTCATCGGCCGGGCGTGATATTCAAAGGATGAACCGGCAATCCAGGTATTGCCGTAGAAATACCGTTTGCGCCGCACCTTTGCCCAGGCCGAATAAATGCCAAGTGTCACGATTGTCAGCAGGATGTTGACGATCCAGATGCCGAAATATTCGCGCGCTGTTCCGGTGAACGTAAACTGTTCCCGGGTCATTCGTGGCTCAGGCCTGGCACCAGAAACCGAAGCGCCGGCGACCGCGTCATCCATGGCAATCTCGTCGTTCTATCCGTTCACAGGCGTGTGTGGCGCGATTTGCAGTTCAATACAAGCACGGGCAGTACTCAGGCATGAAAATGTTGCCTTGAGTTGAAACATTCATGGCTTTTCATTGGCCCCAACCCGTGTTACCAGCCGGTGCCAATCCTGAAAGGGGAGTATGATTCGGCGGCCACCGACCGGTGTCCGGAAAATCGCACTATCCCTGAATATTGTTAGCAAGGAGCGGCAATGGCCCGAATTATCGAATCCGCCACCGGCGCCGAGGCACTGACTTTCGACGATGTGCTGCTGCAGCCCGGTCACTCACAAGTCATGCCGGGCGAAACCGACATCACGACAATGATTGCCGGGGATATTCAGCTCAATCTTCCTATTTTGTCATCGGCGATGGACACCGTCACCGAATCGCGGCTGGCCATTGCCATGGCGCAAGCGGGTGGCCTCGGGGTCATCCACCGCAACCTCGATATCGATGTCCAGGCCGAAGAAGTCCGTCAGGTCAAAAAGTTTGAAAGCGGCATGGTGGTCAATCCTGTCACGATCGGTCCGGATGCGACGCTGGCCGATGCGCAGGCGGTGATGCGGGCGCACGGCATTTCAGGTATCCCGGTCGTTGAGGATGGCGGAACAGGTGGTCAGAAGACGGGACGGCTCGTCGGCATTCTGACCAATCGTGATGTGCGCTTTGCTTCTGATCCCACCCAGAAAGTCTATGAACTGATGACGAGGGAAAATCTCGTCACGGTGCGGGAAAATGTCGACCAGGATGAAGCAAAGCGCCTGCTCCACCATCACAGGATCGAGAAATTGCTGGTCGTCGACCCGGATGCACATTGCGTCGGCCTGATTACGGTCAAGGACATGGAGAAGTCACAGCTCAATCCGTTTGCAACGAAGGATGAGCAAGGCCGGCTTCGGGTTGCAGCGGCAACAAGTGTCGGCGATGACGGATTTGCGCGAGCCGAACGGCTGGTCGACGCAGGCGTTGATCTGCTGGTCATCGACACGGCACATGGTCATTCGCAGCGCGTGCTCGACTCGGTCACTCGGGTGAAAAAACTCTCCAATTCAGTCCGCATCATTGCCGGCAATGTCGCGACCAGCGACGGAACAAAAGCGCTGATCGACGCCGGTGCGGACTGCATCAAGGTCGGCATCGGTCCCGGATCGATCTGCACAACCCGCATTGTCGCCGGGGTCGGCATGCCGCAACTTTCAGCGGTGATGTCTGCGGTGGAAGAAGCCGACAAATCCGGAACGTCGATCATTGCAGATGGCGGCATCAAGTTTTCCGGCGATCTTGCCAAGGCGCTGGCCGCGGGAGCCGGAGCGGCCATGGTCGGCTCACTGCTGGCCGGAACCGACGAAAGCCCGGGCGAGGTCTATTTGCATCAGGGCCGCTCGTTCAAGGCCTATCGGGGAATGGGCTCTGTCGGCGCCATGGCGCGCGGCTCGGCCGACCGCTATTTCCAGGCTGAAGTCCGCGATGAACTCAAACTCGTTCCCGAAGGCATTGAAGGCCAGGTTCCCTACAAGGGCCCGGTTTCCGGCGTTCTGCACCAGCTGGCCGGTGGTCTTCGCGCGGCCATGGGGTATGTCGGTGCACCGGATCTGAAGGCGATGAAAGAGCGGGCCAACTTCATCCGTATTTCCGGCGCTGGCCTGCGCGAAAGTCATACCCATGACGTGTCGATCACCCGCGAAAGCCCGAACTATCCAGGCGCGGTCTAGGCAAAGCCCATGTGGCTGGAGCGGCACTCCGGTAAACTTGCATTGCTGGCAATCGCGGTATTCGCAGCGACAGCCGCGATCGACAAGGCCTTGTTCACGGTAACGCCGCTCGAAATCCCGCCGCCAGATGCGCACACTTTCGGGATCAGCGAAGAAACGCTTGGCTTCTGGCTTGAGGCGATGAAAGGCGAACGGGCGACGCAGTTCCTGCTTCTGCATACTTTCACCTTCGACCTGGTTTTGCCGGCTCTGATTGTCGCGGCTTTGGTCGGGTGGACATTGCGATTTGCCAACCGGCTTCCCCGCTTTGCCGCGATGGCTGCCGGTTGGAAGCTGGCGCTCGTGCTTCTGCCGCCATTGCTCTATGCGGTGAGCGATTGGTCAGAAAACGCGCTGACGGCAGTGCTGCTTTTGGAAAAAGCAGCTGCCGGTTCCCAAATCGGCGGACTACTCGCCGCTTCGACCACCCTGAAGTTCACGTTTCTCATCCTTGCGCTGATAATCCTGCTCGCCGCATATCTCGCGGCCAGAAGAAGCAACAAAATCTGAAGGCATGTTGCCAAGCGGTCCTGGCCTTCTGTTTTGAGTTATTCGGATTTCTTCATCGCCTCATATGGCTTGCACGGAGCGGTTGTCGAAAGGATCGCTTCCGCATCCCCCCGCCGTGCCGCTGCAACCACTTCAGCGCGGCGTTCGGAGGTCAGGGAATAACCACGATGCTCGAACTCGCTTTGCATGAATTCCGCCGTAACGACAACTTGACCTTGGGAATCCAGCCAAGCGTATCGTTCGGCCAGATAAGCCATGACATCAGGATTGAGCGATACGGGGCCTGAGAAAGCTCTTCCGAAACTGACAAGTCTCGCAGCGGCACTTTCGCTCTCATATTCAATCGCCATCTCCACCAATTTCCGAACTGCATTTCCGACTGGCTCGCTCACCGGATGATCGGAATATTGTCCGCAGAAATACGGAGCACTGTATTTGTCCCGATTTACAGAAAGATTTTCCGGAATGAGGACCCCCATGACATCATTAAGGACCAAACAATCCAGGCTACTGATGTAGTGGGGAGTAAGCGTAAACGCCTCCACCCAGGCTCGCCGCCAAGCTTCGTCCTTCGCATGCTGTTCAAACCGTGGATAAATTTCCACGTACAGTTCGATCAGATTATCCAGACGCTTCGTACAATTTAGGTCGCGAAGATTAAGGTCATGATCGCCGCGCACGGAGTATCGCTTGCGGATTTGCTCCCTTGTCAATCCACCTTCGGGAACCGGTGGATAGTGCTCAAACGACCATTCATTGCCCGTGGTATCAAAGTATTCTCCACTCTTGGGCAAGATGATTGCTGCGCCAATTGCCACTGCCAGGCAAGCAAACATCGCGACGGCGACAAATATTCTTTTGGTCGAATTTATCCGCACCTACAACATATAGGCGAAACTACTCCCGGTTGCAATGAAGCCGGAGAGAAGATTGAAAACCGAAACAGACGCAAGATGCCAGACGTTGTCACATGATCTCGACAATTTTCGCATAGATATTGCTCGCATAAGAAAAGAAATATCGAGGTTAAAATCATCGATCCAAAGCCAGGAGAATGAGATCGACGGTCTGAGAGCCGAAAACATTCAACTTCAGTCCCTCGCTGCGGCAGCCCAGTTGCGGGGCGGTATCGGCGGAGTAGCAGCGGCCGCCGCTGCGAGAGCGAAGATCACCCGAAACACCATCAGGATCAGCCGGCTTGAGGCAGCGGTCGCTTCCATCAGACAGGAAATTGACAACAAGAAATTCACGATGGAGAGTTGGATGAATAGTGCGCGTCAGGCGGAACTGATGATCCAGCAACTCGATTGTTCGTTTTGAAATGGTCAGGATTCGGCTTCATCCACCGATGCGCCGGAACCATTCATCCTCGTCAATGACTTCGATGCCAAGTTCGGTCGCCTTTTTCAGTTTTGACCCGGCACCGGGCCCCGCAACCACCAGGTTGGTCTTGGCGGAGACCGAACCGGAAGCTTTCGCACCCAGACGCTCGGCCATCGCCTTGGCTTCATCGCGGCTCATCTGCTCCAGCGAGCCGGTAAAGACGATGGTCATGCCGGCGACCGGTGAATCGGTCGACGCCTGTTCGGCCGCTTGAATATCCAGTTCGGCGACCAGGGCTTCCACCATCTCCAGATTATGCGCTTCGGCAAAGAAGCGCTCGATCGAAACAATCACCGCGGGGCCGATATCATCAAGCGCGGTCATTTCCTCCGCCGCCGCGCTTTCCACACCGTTTTCGGCAACCGCCAAAGCTGCGGCGTGAAAGCTTTCCCAATCGCCATAGGCGCGCGCCAGTGTTTTTGCCGTGGTCTCGCCGACATGGCGAATGCCGAGCGCATAGATCAGCCGTTCCAGCGGGATCGACCGCCGGGCCTCGATCGCGTCAAACAGCTTTTGCGCCGAGACCTCACCATAGCCATCACGGTTCTTCAGCCTGCCCAGCGCATTGTCGGCGTCGCGCCTGGCAAGGGTGAATATGTCGGCCGGTTGCCTGATCGGCAGTTCGTCGTCGTCATAGAAATATTCGATCTGCTTGTCGCCGAGACCGTCGATGTCAAAAGCCCTGCGCGAGACGAACAGTTTCAAATGTTCCTTGCGCTGATAGGGACAGGCAAACTCTCCCGAGCAACGCTGCACAGCCCCCTCCCCACCACCGGCAGTTTCCTCGCGCACGATCGGTGTCTTCAGCGGACATGGGCAAACCGTTGGAAACTCAAAGGATCGCGCGTTGTCAGGCCGCTTGTCCTCGACATAGCCCAGCACCTGCGGGATAACGTCACCGGCACGCTGAACGATGACCGTATCTCCGATTTTAACGCCCAGCCGCTCAATTTCGCCGGCATTGTGCAGCGTTGCATTGGTCACCACCACGCCTCCGACTGTGACCGGCTCAAGCCGCGCCACGGGTGTCAGCGCACCGGTGCGCCCGACCTGGATATCGATATCATTGAGAACTGTCAGTGCTTTTTCGGCCGGAAACTTGTGCGCAATGGCCCAGCGCGGACTGCGCGACACAAAGCCCAGTCGCTGCTGCAAGGCCAGGTCATCGACCTTGTAGACCACACCGTCGATATCGTAGCCGAGCAGCGCCCGTTCCTGCTCAATTGCGTGATAGTGGGCCAGCAGGCTCTCGACGTCTGAAAATCGCTTCATCAGCGGATTTGTCTTGAAACCAAAGCGTTCCAAAGCCGCAACCATATCCATCTGGCTTGCCGTCGGCATGTCGCTGACCTCGCCCCAGGCATAGGCGAAGAATTTCAGCGGTCTGCTTGCCGTAACCGCAGGATCGAGCTGTCTGAGCGAGCCTGCCGCTGTATTGCGCGGATTGACGTAAATCTGACCGCCAATTTCAGCCTGTTTACGGTTCAGTTCCGCGAAATCGTCGGTTTCCATGTAGATTTCGCCCCGCACCTCGAAGATATCGGGCGGGTTTCCGGCCAATTTTTCGGGAATATCGGCGACTGTCCGCGCATTGGCAGTAACATTTTCGCCTGTCTGGCCGTCACCGCGCGTGGCTGCGGTGACGAGTTCTCCGTGCTCATACCTCAAAGACAGGGATAGTCCGTCGATTTTGGGTTCAGCCGTCAAAGCCAGCGGTTCGTCAGCGGCCAGCTTCAAAAAGCGCCTGACACGCGCCGCGAAATCGTGAACATCCTTGTCGTCGAACGCATTGTCGAGCGACAGCATCGGCACGGCATGGCTCACCTTGGAGAAGGTTTCGGACACCGCAGCACCGACCCGTCCGGTCGGTGAATCGGAACGTTTCAGATGCGGGAACCGGGCTTCAATCGCTTCGTTGCGTTGTCTTAGCTTGTCGTATTCCGCGTCTGAAATCTCAGGCGCATCTTCACCATGATACCGCGCGTCATGGTAAGCGATCTGCTCGGCAAGATTTGCAAGCTCCTGTTTGGCCTCATCCTCGGAGAGGGCATCAACGGCTTTCATTTCATCTGCCATATCAGACAGTTCCCCGAGATTCCGGAATCATTTTCGCAGCATAATATACGCCAGGATCAGGAAGCTTTCGACCAGGTTTCTGTCAGCAGTCTTCCCGCCGCCGCACGAGCTTCATCGGTGATTGCTGCCCCTGCAAGCATGCGGGCAATTTCTTCCTGGCGGCCGGCGTCTGAAATCTCTTCCACCCCGGTGACGGTGCTGGTCTCGTCCTCAGACTCCTTGGAAATCAGGAAATGCGTATCCGCCTTGGCCGCAACCTGCGGCGCATGAGTCACCGACAGCACCTGTACACGCTGGGCCAACCGCGCCAGTCGTTCACCGATGGCGTCTGCGACCGCACCGCCGACGCCGGTATCGATTTCATCAAACACCAGCGTCGGCGCAGAACCGCGTTCGGCCAACACCACCTTCAACGCCAGCAAAAACCGTGAAAGCTCACCGCCTGATGCCACTTTCATTAATGGCCCGGCACGCGAGCCCGGATTGGTTCGCACCACAAATTCAATGTGATCAATGCCGGACGGTCCGCCGGATTCGGCATCACTGCTCACGTCGACTGCAAATTCTGCCTTCTCCAGCTTCAGGGCGGGCAACTCAGCCGCCACGGCGGTGGCCAGCGGAACTGCCGCGTCGTGGCGTTTCAGGGAGAGACTGCCCGCCAGCCTGTCATAGTCAGCCTTCGCCTGATCAACCTTCGCCCGCAATTCTTTCAGCTTCTCACCCCCGGCATCCAGATCGGCCAGGTCGGCAGCGAACCGGTCCCGCAATTCGGCAAGATCGTCTACCGCAGTATTGTGCTTGCGTGCCGCAGCGCGCAGCGCAAACAGACGGGCTTCAGTGTCTTCCAGGCGCTGCGGATCGTATTCCATTGCCCTGATGACCGAATCAATTTCGCTTTGAACCGTGTCCAGGTTCGACAGCGCCTGATCGAGGGGAGCGATGATAGGATCGACGAATTCCGGCGCATCAGGGGCCTTTCGGGTGAGCCGCCGCAGCAGCGCCGACAATTCAGCGATCGGCGAACCATCTGATGACAGCAACTGCTCAGCTTCGTGGATCTCCAGCGCGATCTTTTCAGCCCGCATCATCGTCGCACGCTCTTCTGCAAGCAGCGTTTCTTCGCCGGGAGCAGGCTCAAGCGCTATGAGCTCATCCATTGAAGCGCGCAGGAAATCCGCCTCGCGAGCAGCCGCTTCCACCTTGGCCTCTTGTTCCGCGAATGCCTCCAGCGCATCGCGCCATGCCTGCCATGCATCAGCGACATCGCGCGCCAAGCCAGCATGACCGGCCCATGAATCAAGCAGATCACGGTGAGTATCCGGTTCAATCAGGGCCCGCTCATCGTGCTGGCCGTGGATCTCGACCAGCGCCCGGCCGATGCGACGCATCAAATTCACACTTGCCGGCTGGTCATTGATAAAAACGCGGGTGCGGCCGTCCGGACTTTGTACGCGCCGCAAAACGAGTTGACCGTCTCCCGCTTCAAATGCCTCTTTGTTCAGCGCATCGGCAACAGGATGCCGGGGTGGAATGTCGAAGGCAGCGATCACCTGGCCTTCGTCGGCGCCATTTCTGACAAGCGAGGCGTCGCCGCGTGCGCCAAGCGCCAGCGACAAAGCGTCAAGCAGAATGGATTTACCCGCGCCGGTCTCACCCGTCAGCACCGACAGGCCAGCACCGAACGTGATGTCAAGTCGTCTGATCAGGACAATATCGCGGATCGACAGGTGAGCGAGCATACGCCCTTATATCAAGTACCAAGCAAACGGCCAGCGGCTCTGGACAACCACGACCCTTTATCCTCACGCGGCTCCAGCCCGCCGGTTTGCAGCAGCTTGTACGAGCTTTGGTACCAATCGCTGTCCGGATAATTGTGACCAAGCACGGCTGCGGCGGTTTGCGCCTCCGATACAAGGCCCATCGCGTAGTATGTCTCGGTCAACCGCGCCAGGGCTTCTTCGATATGCCGCGTATTGGAATAGTTCTCCACGACCCCGCGAAATCGCGAAATCGCGGCGATATATTCGCGGCGTTCCTGATAATAGCGGCCGATTTGCATTTCTTTACCGGCAAGCTGATCGCGCGCGAACCGGATTTTCGTCTGCGCATCCTCAACATATTCAGAATCCGGCCAGCGCTGAACAACCTCGTTCATTGCATTGATCGCGCGGCGGGATTCACGTTGGTCCTGGGTAACATCGCGAATCTGCCTGAAATAGGAAAGGCCGACGATGTACTGCGCATAGGCCGCATCATCTGTTGAGGGATAAAGCGAAACATAGCGCTTGCCCGCGTTGATAGCTTCGTCATAATTTCCCTGGCGATAGTTTGTGAATGCACCCATTACCATCGCCTTGCGTGCAAACTCGGAATACGGATGCTGGCGATCAATCGCCTGGAATTTGGCGGAAGCTTCTTTCAAACGGCCGGCGTTGAGGTTGGCAAGGCCTTGATTGTACAACACATCAGGTGGATCGGTCTGCTCGACATAGGTCGTCAAGTCGATGTCGTCAGTCGAAGAACAGGCGGTCATCGACACCGGCGCTGCAAGCGCCAACGAAGCCGCAAGCACAAGTCTGGCGCTGCGCGCGGATAGTGCGCTTTTCCTGTGAATACCCACTGAGAACCTGTCCTGCTCGCTCATCACCGCCCCTCAGGCCATTGCGGTCGCAAAACCGCACCGCCATAAATCATAACAACGTTGGTGCAGCAACGCTATTTGCGCCCAATGGCGCAATTTTAAGGCAAGCAGGCCGAAAAAAATAAAACCGGTCTACAGTCTCCAGGGTGCGAAGACCGGTGCGTTGACCGCAATCAGTTCTGCCGATCTGCCGCGTTCCTTGCGCGCTGCTTCGACAATCTCGAATGCGCTTCGGTCCATCAACAGCTGTCGCAGCGCAGCAGCGTTCAATTTGTGTCCACCGCGATACGATCTGAAGCAGCCGATAAACCGGGCCCCAGCAAGTGCAAGGTCACCCATGGCATCAAGTGTTTTGTGGCGAACAAATTCGTCGGAGTACCGCAAGCCTTCCATATTGACGATACGGTCGTCCTCGCCAATTACCACCGAGTTTTCCAGCGATGACCCAAGCGCGTATCCCGCAGCCCAAAGTCGTTCGACATCTTTCATGAAGCCGAAGGTCCGCGCCCGGGCAATGTCGCGCCGGAATATCTCAGGAACAATATCGCTTGCATAAAACTGCCGGCCAATCGCCGGACTTTCAAAATCGATTTCCACCTCGAACCGGGTACCGTCATATGGACGGAATTCGGCCCAGGAAGCGCCATTTTCAATACGAACCGGTTTGAGGACCCGGATATAGCGCCGCTTGACTGCGAGAGGTTCAATCCCCGCCTGGTCAAACGCCTCGACAAATTCGGCCGCACTACCGTCCAGAATTGGAACTTCGCGGCTGTCGATCTCAACATGAGCATTGTCGATGCCGAGGGCAAACAGCGTTGCCATGAGATGTTCGACGGTTGCCACATGGACATCTGCCGGATTGCCCAACACCGTACAAAGATCGGTTGCGCCAACCTCGGCGACGAGTGCCCTCAACTCGCGCGCATCCTCGTCCAGATCTGTCCGTGTAAATACGATGCCCGTATCCGGGTCCGCCGGATGAAATGTAATTGTTACCGGCTTTCCGCCGTGTACGCCCACACCTGACAAACTTACAGATGATCTAAGCGTCGTCTGATAGTCGTGCAATTCGATCCCCAATTTACCCACCCCGGTTTTCGACCACCTGACAAACACACCGCCGGCAGTTCTTATAATTGATAGCTGATTATGACCGTCCCCACGGTATCCCCAGCTCGCTACTGTGCAGGTAAAGATAATTGCAGCGTTCGAATACGCCAAATCACGGTTTCTTACTCCGTGTTACGGCATTAGCCAAATCTGAAATTCGTTAACTTCCTGTAAACAGGCTCTTTTTTCGTTGCGGGCCCGGCAGCGCCAGGCCCGCATGTGAACGGTTGTAACAATTCATCAACAGGTTCAGTTGGCCTGCCGCCGAAGGAAAGCGGGTATCTCCAACTGATCGTCTTCATGAGTCGGCTCAGGCTGTGGGCGCTGCCGTCCGTGATCATCCAGCTTTGCCTGCTTTGGCGCGTACACATTCGGGTCTTGCGCCAGTGGCCTGCGGGCTTCAGGCGCCGGTTGCTTGAGCACCGGTTCCCTGGAACGCGCCGCAGGTCGAAGTTCAGCCGTCTCCTCTTCATCTTCTCGGCGGGACAGACCATGCGTAAGCCTTTTCAACAAACCCATGGGGCCCCGGTCATCATGACCGGCTTCGCCACCTTCGCGGGCTGCCAATTCTGCCTTGACCACGGGGGGGAAATCCTCAACGCGGGGCATCCGGGTTCCAGTTTCCTCTTTTGCTCCGCTGTCGGTGTCTTCCAATGCCGCCGTTGCCAGCGATTCTTCCAGATCATCCAGTTCCGGAATTTCCTCAGCAGGGGTATCTGTTGCCACCGGAGATTTGAACAACTTGCTTTGCGGCCGGAAATCGTCCGCTTGCTCAGTCGGTTCGGCTTCTTCCACGATCTCTGGTTCTTCTGCCTTCATTGCCGCGGCACGCGCTGCGGCCTCACGCCGGTTCTGTTCCTCTGCCTGTTGAATTTTCTCGGCGATCACATCGCGCGTTTGCGCAGCCGGCTGGGTTTCAACAACCGGTGTCGCTGCGGTGCGGACGCTTGAAATCGCCGTGGTGCTGCGAACGTCGGACTGACCCACTTCGGCAGCCAGTTTGTCAATGCCTGTGGCGACAACGGAAACCCGGATAACGCCCTCAAGCTCTTCATCAAAGGTTGCACCCAGGATGATATTGGCGTCCTGGTCAACCTCTTCGCGAATTCGGGTGGCTGCCTCGTCGACTTCAAACAGAGTCATGTCCCGGCCGCCGGTAATCGAAATCAGCAGGCCCTTGGCGCCATGCATCGATGTCTCGTCGAGCAGCGGATTGGCAATTGCCGCTTCAGCAGCCGCCATCGCCCGGCCTTCGCCGGAAGCTTCACCGGTTCCCATCATTGCCTTGCCCATTTCGCGCATGACCGAGCGGACATCGGCAAAGTCGAGGTTTATCAGGCCTTCCTTGACCATCAGATCGGTGATGCAGGCAACGCCTGAATAGAGCACCTGGTCGGCCATCGCGAACGCATCCGCGAACGTGGTCTTGTCATTCGCCAATCTGAACAGGTTTTGGTTGGGAATGACAATCAGCGTATCGACATTCTTCTGCAACTCGTCGATGCCGGAATTCGCCGTACTCATGCGCCGCTGTCCCTCAAAATGGAACGGCTTGGTGACCACACCGACGGTCAGAATTCCCTTTTCCCGTGCCGCCGCTGCAACCACTGGTGCGGCGCCGGTACCGGTTCCCCCGCCCATTCCGGCCGTTACAAAGCACATATGCGTACCTGAAAGATGGTCGACAATCTCATCGAAACATTCTTCTGCCGCAGCCTTTCCGACTTCGGGTTGCGACCCGGCGCCAAGGCCCTCTGTCACATGTGCTCCGAGCTGGATCAGCCGTTCCGCCTTCGACATGGTCAGCGCTTGGGCATCGGTATTTGCAACAACAAAATCAACACCATGCAGGCCGGCGTTAATCATGTTGTTTACCGCGTTCCCCCCACCGCCGCCAACGCCGAAGACCGAAATTCTCGGCTTGAGCTCGGTGATATCCGGCTTCTGCAGATTGATCGTCATGGTACCAAGTCCTTTTTACCTTTTAAGACGCCGCCGCCTCGGCGCCGTTCGATTTGGGCTAAACCCGCCATTGCTAAAAACTATTCCTGAACCATTGGCCCACCCGATGGATCGGTCCGGTTCCGGTCAACGCCACGCTGATGCGATTCCTGGTCCGCTTGTTGTTCTCAAACCCGGCGATCTGCGGATAGATCATCAGGCCGATGGCCGCAGCAAATGCCGGGCCTTTTGCAGCTTCGGGCAGGCCGGCTACACCCAACGGCCTCCCAATTCGCGCACTTCTTCCAAGCACGCGCCGCGCCGCCTCGGGCAGGCCGGCCAATTGACTGGCGCCGCCGGTAAGCACGATGCGTTTTCCAACCGCGCTGGAGTATCCGGAGCGCGAAAGCCGGTCACGTATCATCTCCAGGATCTCTTCGACCCTCGCCCGCACGATGCGATTCATGACCGCGCGTGGAATTTGCTGCTGCGCCTCTGCAACATCGCCGGAGAGTGAAGCAATGTTGACCATGTCCTGATCATCGACAGGGACCGGCAACGCCGAACCGTGCATGACCTTCAGGCGTTCAGCGTGCTCCAGCCCGGTTGAAAGCCCGCGAGCCAAGTCCTGGGTCACGTGCAGCCCACCAACAGGCACGGATGCACCATGAACGAAGTTCCCGTTTTGGAAAACGGCGAGCGACGTTGTCCCGCCACCCATGTCGATACAGGCCGCTCCCATCTCGCCTTCATCCTCGACAAGCGCCGAAAGCCCCGCCGCATACGGTGTCGCGACCATGCGCTCAATTGAAAGGTGGGCGCGGTTGACGCATAGTTCGAGGTTTCTCACCGGGGATGTATCAGCTGTCAACACATGCATATTGACACCCAGCACATCGCCAATCATGCCAAGCGGGTCGCGAATTCCGCGTTCTGAATCAAGTGAATAACCAGCCGGTATGGAGTGAATGACTTCGCGCTCGGCAGCCATGGCCTGTTTCGAACCGGCTGCCAGAACGCGCTTGATATCCGATGAGGTCGCTTCGTGACCTCCCAAATTGACCGTTGCCGAAAAGTTTTCGCTTTTGATCCGCCCGGCCGACATGTTGACGATCAGCGATTCAACGGTCAGTCCAGCCATGCGCTCGGCAGCATCAACCGCCTGACGAACAGAACGTTCGGCACTTCCCAGATCCACGATGACACCGGATTTGATGCCCTGGCTGCGCTGGTGACCGATGCCGATCACCTGGATGCGGTGGGTGCGGCCACGCAGCAGATCACTGGATCCGCCAGGCCGCAGGCGCGCAATGATGCAACAGACCTTGGACGAGCCGACATCCAGCACAGTCAGGATGCCGGAACGGCCTTCAGGAGAGGCATGACCGCCAAACCAGGTCATATCTTTTTCTCCCGGCGGCGTTTCGCGGCCTGTTCTTTCAATACAGTCTGGCGCGCATCCAGCGCTTCGGATGTAAGCCCTATGACCATCCTGTCGCCAAGACGCATGTCGACCGATGCAATATCCCGTCTCAGAAGGTCTTGACGTTTGTCCAGCTCCGCCAGGTCAAATATTGCCTGCTTCTCGCCGGTGGCGGGCAACCTGACAGAGATTCCGTTGTCCAGCCGAAGGTCCCAGCGCCTGTCGGCAATTCGGATGTAGGCTTTGACCTTTGCGGCCAGTTCCGGATGTTCAGCAACCTTGGAGACGATTTCCGTCGCTTTCTCCGGCGCCCCCAGGCCAACCACCAGCGGAACGGTGGCAAACTCGCCACCGGGGTATGTGGTGATAACATTGCCGTCGCGCTCGATCAGCGCGAGCTTCGAGCCATTTTGCCAGATGGCAAACGGCCGGCGCTCAACAATCTTTATCTCCAGCGTCGATGGATAGATCTTCCGCACCGAGGCTGTTTCGACCCACGCCAAATCAGTGATCCGGGATTGCGCCTCGTGCGCGCTATACCCGAGCAGCGACGTCCACCCGTTCAACTCCAACTCGCCGACAACATCGATTTCAGACAGTTGCCGGTGACCTGAAATCTTGATCTCTTCGACCGCAAATCCGGTTCTTGCTGTGACGGCCTGGACCACCGAAGGCATATGGCCACCCAGCACTGCTCCGTAAAGTCCCGTCGCTGACAGTAGCGCTGCCGTCATGAAGGTTGCGGCATAGCGCGGCGTGTCGGCACCGTCGGCAAGTAGCCTGGTGAAAACACGGGCTGGTTTGCGCATGATTCGCGGAAGCACCATCCCTTCGCCGGCAGAATGCGAAGCAGCCGATCCAGGCCTGCCGATTTCAACCGGCATCTTGGTCTTGCGACGCACCCTTCCGCCCCAGAACACTGACTTCAACGCAAACACGATGCGTCCTCCACCATCCACTTCAGAAGTTCGCCAAACGAGTGTCCCGCTTGTTCGGCGATCTCCGGCACCAACGAAGTCGGCGTCATCCCCGGCTGGGTATTGACTTCCAGCCAGATGACCTCACCATTTTCCGAATGCCGGTCATCGTAGCGGAAGTCAGATCGTGAAACTCCGCGGCAGCCGATAGCCTGGTGCGCCTTCAGCGACAGTGTCTGAATTTTTTGGTAAATATTTGGTGAAATTTCCGCCGGACAGACGTGATTTGACCCGCCTTCGACGTATTTTGAATCATAGTCATAGAATTCGTGCCCGACCGGCACGATTTCGCACACGCCCAGCGCAACATCGCCCATCACCGCACAGGTAAGTTCGCGCCCGTGAACAAAGCGCTCGACCATGACGGTGTCGCCGTACTTCCAGTCCGCCGACCCGATGACCTGGGGTGGATGGTGCTGACCTTCCTTGACGATAACAACGCCGAAACTTGAACCTTCGGCAACGGGCTTGACCACGTAAGGTGCGGGCATCGGATGGGTGGATTTGAACTCAAACCGGTTCATGACCTTGGATTCAGCCACCGGAATTCCGGCCTTTCGGGCAATGATCTTGGCCCGCTCCTTGTCCATCGCTAACGCCGAGGCCAGCACACCGGAATGGGTGTAGGGAATTTCCAGATATTCCAGCACCCCTTGGATCATTCCGTCCTCCCCATAAGGACCGTGCAGTGCATTGAAGGCCACATCGGGTTTCAGATCTCCAAGAACAGCGCCAATATCGTGATCAACATCCACACGGGTGACACGGTAACCTTCCTCCTCCAGTGCATCCGCACATGCATTGCCTGATGACAGCGACACGGGCCGTTCGGATGAAAACCCGCCCAGCAGAACTGCCACATGCTTCGCCGCCATACATCTCCCCTGCGACTCAGATTCCGGGCGCAAACCGCATGCGCGCCGACAACACCCCGGCACCCTACGCGGACCACGCGTAAACGACTCAGTTAAGAAAACCCTCGCGCCATAAGAATCAGAGAGTTGATTCCGTGGCAAGTCCTTGCGCGAAATAATTGCAATTTATTGGGTTTGACAGCCGCGGCTGGGTTTTATTTGACCATCGGCGCCAGCCGATAGAACCTGAATCCAAGCAGAATTGCCGCAGCGAACAGGCCAAACGCCAATCCGATCCAGATACCTGAACCGCCGAAGCCGAACTGAAAAGCAAGGACATAGGCTGCCGGAACGCCGATGACCCAGTAGCTGAACACCGCCATGAACATGGGTATCCGCGTATCTTTCAGCCCGCGAAGCAACCCGGCAGCGACCGCCTGCAGGCTGTCGAAGAGCTGAAACGCGGCGGCAAAGGCCAACAGCACCACAGATGCGGCGAGCACAGCTGCAGCATCCGGGTTGGCCTGGTCCAGGAACAGTCTGGACAAGGGTTCGGGGAAAATCACGAACAAAAGTGCGGACAACATGCCCCAGATTGCCGCAATCGCCATCACCGTGTTGGCGGCGCGGCTGAGACCGGCATGGTCTTCGCGGCCAAATGCCTGCCCCACCCGCACCGTCGCCACATTGGACAGACCAAGCGGAATCATGAAGGCGATTGAAGCAAGCTGCAGTGCTATTCCGTGAGCGGCAAGCTCGATTGTTCCCAGCCAGCCCATCAAAAGCGAAGAAGCGCCGAACAACCCGGCCTCTGCAATGATTGTCAGGCTGATCGGCCATCCAAGCCGCAAGACTTCGAAGAAAGCCGGCCAGTCTGCCCGCCAGATCCGCACAAACAGCTCCAATTGCTTCAGCATGGGTTGCCATGCAGCGTAGAGACATTGGATGAAAAATACTGCGAAGGTGGTGATGAAAGAGGCCCAGGCCGCCCCAACCACGCCCAACGCCGGAGCACCCCAATTTCCGAAAATCAATGCATAGTTCAGAAATCCGTTTACCACCGCCGCCAGCACGGTGGTCCAGAGCATGATTTGCGGCCGCTCCACAGCGACAAAAAACGAGCGAAGAACAAAGGTCAGCAAGGCCGGAAACAGCGACCACTGCAGAACAGTCATGTAAGCGTTCGACAGCGCGACGACTTCGGCTTCCTGCCCGATTGCCAGCAAAATGGGCTCGATGAACCAGAGCGGCACCATGCACGCGACGCAGTAGATGACGGTGATCCAGATTCCCATGCGAACGGAGCGCCGCACACCGCGATTGTCACCCCGCCCCTGGGCCTGGGCGGCAATCGGCACAATGGCGTGGGCAAATCCGGATCCGAGCATTAGAAAGAAGAAGAATGCCTGTGCCCCGAGCACGCTTCCGGCCAGATGCACCGCACCCAGCCACCCGATCATGATCGTATCGGTGGTTGTGATCGCTATTTGCGCCAGATAGGCGCCAACGATCGGCAAGCCGAGCTTGATCGTGGCCCGGATGTGATGGACCCAGGATTTCAGTTCGGCAGCTGGCTGAGATTTCTGGTCGGCAGACATCGCTTTCACCGCGGCCGCCTGACGTCAGCATAAAGTCGCGGCGCATTAACCGGCCTGCCCTAGACCCTGAGATCTGATAAGTCGATTGCTGTTTGCGGTAAACCTACAACAACCGCCCCAAAAACGGATCGATCTCACGGCCCGGCTGAAACTCGCCTACGCGCTTGATCTCCCATTCCAGCCGAATGCCGGAATTCTCCAATACACGCGAACGTACGGATTCGCCCAGAAATTCAAGGTCGTAACCCGTAGCAGTCCCCGTATTGATCAGGAAGTTGCAATGCATTGGCGACACCTGCGCACCGCCGATTATCAGTCCCCTGCATCCCGCATTATCGACTTCCTTCCAGGCAGATGTACCCGGAGGGTTTTTAAACGTGGACCCGCCGGTTTTTTCACGGATCGGCTGCACCGTTTCCCTGTGCTGCTGGACCTCATCCATTGCTTTTCGGATTTCATCCGGATCGTCCGGCTGGCCCTCAAATACGGCGGAAGTAAAAATCAGCTCATCCGGCGCATCGGAGTGCCGGTAGGAATATCCCATGTCCGAATTGGTTAGTACTTGGCGATTTCCCTTGCGGTCATAGGCCGTTATTTCAACAACCCTCTCCCGCGTCTCAACACCATTGGCACCGGCATTCATGCGCAGCGCTCCGCCAATTCCGCCGGGGATACCGTGATAGAAATGAAATCCGCCCAGCCCGGCTTCCAAAGCGGCCGCCGCCACCCGTTTGTCCGATGCAGCGGCACCTGATTTCAGCCGGTTATCTGCGACCGCCTCGACGGCCCCAAAGCCTTTGGCCGACAGGCGCACGACGAATCCTCTTATACCGCCTTCCCGGACCAGCAGGTTGGAACCGACTCCGACAACCATGACCGGTATGTCTTCAGGGACAGCTTTCAAAAACGCCGCCAAATCGTCTTCATCGGCCGGTTGGAACAGCACTTCAGCCGGGCCACCGGCACGAAACCAGGTAATGTTGTCCATCGCTGCGTTCGGCGTCAGGCGTCCACGCAACCCGTCGAGCACGCCCGCGAGATCCGACAGCAGTTTTTCACCGTCGACCATCAACCACCTGCCAATTCATCCGGTAACGCATAGGACCATTGGGTGATATTTCCCGCACCGAGGAACAACACATAATCACCCTCTTCGGCAATTTCACGCACCAGCGGCGCGATCGCTTCCGGACCGGAAATATCGCGCGCATCGCGATGCCCACCGGCGCGAATGTTGGCTGCCAAATTGGCCGCATCCGCGCCATCAATGGGATCCTCGCCGGCAGGATAAACCGGAGCGATCATCACCGTATCGGCGTCATTGTAGCAGGCGGAAAACTCGTCAAACAGATCATGAAGCCGCGTGTAGCGGTGCGGCTGCGAGATTGCGATGACCTTGCCCGTACACGCCTCGCGAGCCGCGCCAAGTACAGCCCGGATCTCGACCGGATGGTGGGCATAATCGTCGAATATCTCCACACCGTTCCAGGAACCGGTATGGGTGAAGCGCCGTTTGACGCCGCCGAATGAAGCCATGCCCCGACGGATGTCGTCCGCTGAAATTCCGAGCCTGTTTGCAACGGTTATTGCTGCCACTGCGTTGGAAACATTGTGCTTTCCGGGCATCGGCAACCGCACGCCCTCAATCGATACCTCGGGCCTGCCGCGCCGGCTGCGCAGCAGCACATCGAAAACAGAGACCGGACCTTCCATGCGGTGGTTGAAGTAGCGCACATCGGCTTGCGGATTTTCGCCATAGGTCACAATACGGCGGTCCTCGATCCGGCTGACCAGCGCCTGCACTTCCGGGTGATCGATACACATGACGGCAAAGCCGTAAAACGGAACGTTTTCGACAAAGGTTTTGAACGCGTCTCGCACTTTGTCAAACGATCCGTAATGATCGAGATGTTCCGGATCGATATTGGTCACAACCACCGCGTCGGCCGGCAATTTCAGGAAAGTCCCGTCGCTCTCATCGGCCTCGACAACCATCCAGTCGCCCTCGCCCATGCGGGCATTGGTGCCATAGGCATTGATGATGCCGCCATTGATGACAGTCGGATCAAGGCCTCCGGCTTCCAGCAGCGTTGCTACCATGGAGGTGGTCGTTGTCTTACCATGCGTGCCGCCAATGGCCACGGACTGCCGGAACCGCATCAGTTCCGCCAGCATTTCCGCCCGGCGGACAATCGGCAGCGAATGCTCGCGCGCGGCAATTAATTCGACATTGGAGTTTTTGATTGCCGTCGAAACAACGACCACCTGTGCGGTGCCCAGATTGTCAGCCGAGTGGCCGACGAACACCTTGATACCCTTTTCCCGCAGGCGCTGAACATTCGCGCCCTCGGCCTGGTCGGAACCCTGCACCTCATATCCCAGATTGTGCAGCACCTCGGCGATCCCGCTCATGCCGATGCCGCCAATGCCGATAAAGTGCACAAGACCGATACTGGGCGGCATTTTCATGCGACCGCTCCACGTTTGAACTGTTCCACGGATTGACCGGATGCAATAGCTTCGACGAGGTCTCCAAGCAAGTGGACGGCATCGGGTCGTCCAACGGATTTTGCAGCTGACGCCATGGTGGACAAGCGGTCTGGTTCCGCGATGGCCCGACTCACAATTTCGGCAATCACCGGCCCATCAAGCGTCCTTTGGTGATGCACCTCGGCTCCGCCGGCGCTTGCCAGGGCGGCAGCGTTTGCCGCCTGGTCATGGTCCAGCGCATAGGGATACGGGACGAGAATTGCCGGCCGGCCGATGGCGGAGATCTCCGACACCGTCGAAGCACCCGACCGCGAGATCACGAGGTGCGCATTGGCAATTCGTTCTGCCATGTTGTTGAAAAACGGTGATACCTCTGCCCACACCCCGAGGCGCTCATATGCTTGCTTGACGCTGGCTTCGTCTTCCACACGGGCCTGCTGCACAATGCTCAGCTGAGAACGTTGTTCTTCTGAAAGCAACTCCACGGCAGCCGGAACGGCTTCACTGAAAAACTGCGCACCTTGGCTGCCCCCAAATACAAGCAAATTGAAGGGTTTGCCCGGTTTGGCTGAATCATATTGTCGGTCTGCTGCCTCAAGCACATCCGGCCGAACCGGATTGCCGGTCACGACCGTTTTGTCGGCGTGCGAACCGCTGTCGGCAGCCAAAAACCCGCCGGCAACCGCATTCACCAAACCGGCTAGCGCCTTGTTGGCACGCCCCATCACCGCATTCTGCTCATGAATGATTGTCGGTACTTTTCGCCTGCTGGCGGCATAGACCGGCGGCAAGGTAGGATAGCCGCCAAAACCAACCACGGCGTCTGGCTTTATCCGGCCTATCACCCGCCCAGCCTCGCGCACGCCGCGCCAAATCGTCCAAAGCGCCTTCAAAAGTGTGATCGGATTTCTGCCACCAAACGTTGCCGATGGAATGATGAAGGTTTCCCGCGCCGGAAACTCTCCTGCAAACCGCTCCGCCCGGCCATCGGTTGCCAGATAAACCGTCCAGCCGCGGGCTCCCAGCTCATGCGCCAGCGCCTGGGCGGGAAACAAATGTCCACCCGTTCCTCCAGCGGATAGAAGGACCGTTTTCCCCATAGGTTAGCCGGCGTGAATGGGTCTTGAGACGACCGGCAGGATGGAAGTTTTACGGCGTTCCGGTTCCTTGCGCGTCAGCGCCAGCACCATTCCCATGGAAATTGCCATCGCCAACAGAGACGAGCCGCCGTAGGAGACAAATGGCAGGGTCATCCCCTTTGCCGGCATCAGTTCCAGATTGACGCTCATATTGATGATGGCCTGGAAGCCAAATAGCACCACCAGCCCCGAAATCGCATAGCGGGCAAAATCATCCTCGCGCCTGAGCGCAACCTTCAGACCGCGCAACACCACGAACGCAAACAGGGCCAAAATGATGAAGCACAGGATGATCCCGAACTCTTCCGCCGCGACCGAATAGATGAAATCGGTGTGGCTGTCGGGCAGCACACGCTTGATCGCCCCCTCACCCGGCCCGCGGCCAAGCCAGCCGCCATTGATAATCGCCTCGCGGCCCATTTCGACCTGGTAGTTGTCACCCTGGCCCGTGATGAACCGGTCAATGCGGCCTGAAACATGCGGAAACAGCGAATAGGCGGCCGCGCCACCCGCAATTGCCAGCGAACCGAGAATGGCAATCCACAGCCACGACACGCCGGCAATGAAGAACATGGCACCCCAGGTTCCGGCAATGAGAATGGTCTGACCGAAATCGGGTTGCGCGACCAACAGCGCGGTCACCAGTCCCAGCAGGATGATCGCGAACAGATTGCCGGGAATATCCGGTTGTCGTCTGTGCTCGGCAAAAAGCCAGGCGCACATGACGACAAAGGCCGGTTTCACGAATTCCGACGGCTGCAGCGAGAAGCCCAGGATCGACAACCATCGCCGCGAACCCTTGACCTCATAGCCAACATACAAGGTGGCAACCATGGCCAGCATTGATCCGATCAGCAGCAGAAGCGCCAGGCGCCGGATCTGACGTCTTCGCAAAAACGACACGCCGATCATCAACAAGATCGCCGGAACCATGAAGATGATCTGGCGCGTAACGAAGTGATAGCTGTCCAGACCGATGCGCTCGGCAACTGCCGGACTTGCGGCAAAGGACAGCACCACCCCAAGCCCCATGAGGCACAGGAAGGCGGCCAAAAACCAGCGATCGACAGTCCACCACCAATTGGCGGCGGGGCTCCGGTCGACACGGCTCACCATTATCCGATGCTCCCGAACGGCTCGAATCCATCCAATGCTTTCACCGCCATTTTGAAAGCCTCTCCCCGCACCTCGAAATTCCTGAACTGATCAAAACTTGCACATGCCGGCGACAACAACACCACCGATTCGCCGCTTATATCACGGGCAGAATCTCGCGCGGCATGGTTAACAGCCTGTTGCATCGTGCCCGAAATCTCATAACGAACCGTTTCACCGAGGAAAGATGATAGCGATGGCGCAGCTTCACCGATCAAATAGGCCTTTTCGATATGCGCAAGATGGGGCCGCAAAGCCTCAAACCCGCCATCCTTTTGCAGCCCACCGGCAATCCAATAGATGTTGCCAAAGCTGGCCAGCGCCGTGGCAGCCGCTTCCGAATTGGTGGCTTTGGAATCGTTGACGAACAGTGTTGTGCCGATCCGGCCAACCTGCTCCATACGATGCACCAGCCCTGGAAACGAAGTCAACGCCGCCTGAATTTCTGACGGGTCCATGCCACAGATCACGCAAGCCGCCGTGGCTGCAAGTGCGTTCTGGGCATTGTGCGCACCACGCAGAGAGCCAATTCCCTCTAGGCTGGCTATGGCCGTTTGCTCACCATCTACGGCATGAACAAGTTTGTCACCGCTGAGGAAATAACCGTCGTGCAAATGGCGATCTTTGGATATGCGCAGCACTTTTCGCCCATTCGTTTCCAGCCGGTCGGCGATCGCATTGCACCAGTCGTCGTCAACGCCGACGATTGCCGTCGCCGCCTTTTCGACAAGCCTTTGTTTGATCGCAGCGTAGTGTTGCATATCGCCGTGCCGGTCGAGGTGATCCGGCGACAGGTTGAGAAGAATGCCGATATCCGGCGCCAGCGATGGCGCCAGATCAATCTGGTAGGACGAACACTCCACCACATAGTGCCGGTCGTCAGCAGGTGGCTGAAGCGTCAATATCGCCTTTCCGATATTGCCGCCCATCTGCGTGTCGCGACCGGCGTGCGAAAGCATGTGAGCGATCAGGGCTGTCGTCGTTGATTTGCCGTTCGTGCCGGTTATCGCAATGAAAGGAGCCTTCGATCCGGCATGCTGTCGCGAAAATATCTCGATATCGCCGATGATCGGAATACTGGCTGCATGAGCAAGATCGACGGTCCAATGCGGCTTCGGATGCGTTAGCGGTACGCCGGGCGAAAGCACAAGCGCCGCAAATCTCGACCAATCCGTCTCCCGCAAATCGCCTGTCTCGATACCCTCTGCGGTCGCGGCGTCGACACTGGCCGGATTGTCATCAAAGGCCAGGACATCAGCATAACCGGCAATCAGCGATTTGGCGGTCGCGATGCCGGAACCACCAAGACCGAACAGGGCGACCCGCTGACCAGCAAAAGAATCTGCCGCGATCATCTCAGCTTGAGCGTTGACAGACCGATCAGGGCCAGCATCACCGAAATGATCCAGAACCGGATCACAACCTGGCTTTCCGTCCATCCGAGCTTTTCGAAATGGTGGTGGATTGGCGCCATCAGAAATACCCGCTTGCCGGTCATTTTGAACCAGGAGACCTGGATAACGACCGACAGTATTTCAACGACAAACAAACCGCCGACGATCGCCAGCACCAGCTCATGTTTGGTTGCCACGGCAATTGCACCAATCAGCCCCCCCAGCGCCAACGATCCGGTATCGCCCATGAAAATCGCCGCCGGTGGAGCGTTGAACCACAAGAAACCGAGACTTGCGCCGATCACCGCGCCGAGCACAACGGCCAGTTCTCCGGTTCCGGGCACAAAATGGATCTGAAGATAATTCGCAAAAACCGCGTTACCCGACAGGTAGGCAATGACACCGAACGTCGACGCCGCGATCATCACCGGAACGATCGCCAGGCCGTCAAGTCCGTCGGTCAGATTGACCGCATTACCTGAACCGACCATCACAATGCATGCGAACGGAATGAAGAACCAGCCGAGATTGATGACGAAATCCTTGAAAAACGGGAAGGTCACTGAGGTCGAGAACGGCACCTTGCCATTTTGAATGATGATCCACGCCGCCACGGCTGCGATAAGGAACTCAGCCAAAAGACGGGCCTTACCGGAAAATCCCTTGTGCGACTGTTTGGTAACCTTCAGGTAATCGTCATAAAAACCGATAGCGCCGAAGCCGAGCGTCACCATCAAAATCACCCAGACATAGATATTGCTCAAATTTGCCCACAACAGGCTTGAGACAACGATGCCGATGAGGATCATCAGCCCGCCCATGGTCGGCGTTCCGGCCTTCTTGAAGTGGGTTTGCGGGCCATCGGCGCGAATGGGCTGCCCCTTGCCCTGTCTGATGCGCAGGGAATCGATAATCGCCGGCCCGAACATGAACACGATCAGCGCGGATGTAATCAGAGCGCCGCCGGTTCGGAAAGTGATGTAGCGGAACACGTTCAGCACCGACAACTGATCGGCAAATTCTACCAGCATTACAAACATGGGTAAGCGTGTCCCCTCTGCCTCCGCCGTATGTGAGGCAACCAGCATTGCCGGCAGCACACAGGAATCATGCGTCTGCCTCCACAGGCGGATAGCGTTTTAGCAACGCATCGACAATCTTTGAAAACCCGACACCGTTGGATGATTTGATCATGATCGCATCACCGGGGCGCACAGCCTTGACGACAAGGTCGCACAGATCGCCGGCCTCCTTGCGATATTCCGACCTGACCCCGGCCGGCAAATTTTGCGACAGCGCATGCATTTCCGCTCCACCCAAAAACACTTTCTGGGTATTCGCATCCGCCACGGCGTCCGCAAGGCCTGCGTGGAGGCGCGCCGAATGGCTGCCCAGCTCCAACATGTCGCCAAGAACCGCAATACGCCGTCCCCTGTTTGAAACCGGGGCGGTTTTCAAAAGATCGAGTGCGGCCTCCATGGAGGCCGGATTGGCGTTGTAGCTCTCGTCGATCAAAATCATCCTGCCCTTGGGATGTTTCAGGACAACCTGCTTTCCCCGGCCCGTCTCGGCTTTGAACGTTGCCAGTGCGGTAACAGCTTTATCGATACTTCCGCCGGTGAGTTTCACGGCACCCAGAACCGCAAGGGCGTTTTGTGCGATATGGCGTCCGGGCGCACCCATGATCAGTTCGATGAACTTGCCATCAATCTTGACCCGCAAATGACTGCCGTTGGCCGCCGGCTCGAACTTCGTCATCTTGATTTCGGCTTGCCGATGAACGCCAAAGCCCGAAACCTGCTGCACTCCTGCCTCAACCGCGGCACTCCGCAGGCGTTTCCAGCGGCTGTCGTCGCGATTGATCAGTGCGTGACCACCGCGAACCACACCTTCGAAAATTTCTGCCTTGGCGTCGGCGATTTCGTTGAGGTTTTTGAAATGTCCCAGATGGGCGGCAGCTATCAGAGTGATGATCGCAACATGCGGCCGGACCAATTTCACCAGCGGCCTTATTTCGCCCGCATGGTTCATTCCGATCTCGAAAATCCCGAACTCCGTGTCCTTCGGCATTCGTGCCAGTGTCAGAGGCACGCCCCAGTGATTGTTGAACGATTTAACCGACGCATGGACCCTGCCAGACGGCTCCAGCGCTTGTCGAAGCATTTCCTTGGTCGTCGTTTTACCCACCGAGCCCGTCACCGCAATGAATTTGGCCTTCGAGCGCTTGCGCGAGGCAACGCCCAGTTTTTCGAGCGATTTGAGCACATCATCAACGACGATCATCGGAACTTTGAGCCGTCCGAGCGCCGGCAGTTTGGCTTCCGAGACAACCAGCAATCCGGCGCCATTGGCCATCGCGGCGGTCGCGAAGTCATGACCGTCAAACCGGTCGCCCTTGATCGCAAAGAAGGCCTCGCCTTCATTCAGTGAACGGCTGTCAATCGATATGCCGGTTATCCCCTCCGGGAGATCGCCCACGGGCCGCCCACCCATGGCCGATACCATCGCTTCTGATGTCCAAAGCCAATTCATGCCGCTATCCCGGCAAGAGCGGCGCGAACTTCTTCGTGATCGGAAAACGGCAGGGTCTGATCGCCGATTGTCTGACCGGGCTCATGCCCTTTTCCGGCAATGATCAGCGTATCACCGGCCTTCAACATCGACACTGCATGCCGGATGGCTTCCCGCCGGTCGCCAATCTCAATGGCGTGCGGTGCCGTTTTCATAATCGCTGCGCGAATGGCATCCGGCGGCTCGCTTCGTGGATTGTCATCCGTGACGATAACCACATCGGCAAGCTCTTCTGCGATCTCGCCCATGATGGCCCGCTTGCCCCGATCGCGGTCACCGCCACATCCAAACACGACGACGACATTTCCGGTTGTGAACGGGCGAACCGACTGCAAAACGTTGCGTAACGCATCTGGCTTGTGAGCATAGTCGACATAGACCGGCGCCCCGTTTTGTGCCGTACCGGCCAGATCCAGCCGGCCCGGCGCTCCCTCAAGCCTTTCCAGCGCCTCGACCACCTCTGCCGGTTCGGTTCCCGTCGCAATAGCCAACCCGGCGGCAACAAGGGCGTTTGACAACTGGAAATCGCCGGCAAGCGGCAGCACAAACTCGAAGCGATCACCACCGATCATTATTTCGGCCCGCTGACGCTGCCGTTCGTGCTCAACGCGCTTCAGCGCGATAAACGTGCCGTGCCGGCCCACCGTCAGTACGTCCAACCCGGCCGCCCGCGCCGCGTCTTCGGTGCGCTTCGACCACTCATCGTCGGCAAAAATCACCGCCGGCGCTCCCTTGTGCAACAGCGTGTCGAACAAGCGCAATTTGGCACGGTGATAGTCGGCCATGTCCGGGTGATAATCCATGTGATCACGGCCAAGATTGGTGAACGCTCCTGCCGCCAGCTTCACACCGTCAAGCCGGCGCTGGTCAAGTCCGTGGCTCGAAGCCTCCATCGCACCATGGGTGACACCGTCACCGGCAAGCTCTGCCAGCAAACGGTGCAATTCCAACGGATCGGGGGTGGTGAGTGACCCGTAATCGTCCCGGCCCGGCGCTTGAACACCGGTGGTGCCGATGCTCGCCGCCGCCTTGCCGGCATGTTGCCATATCTGCCGCGTGAATGCTGCCACCGACGTTTTGCCGGCGGTGCCGGTAACCGCAACGATTGTCTCCGGTTGGGCATCATAAAATCGCGCTGCAGCAAGCGACAGGTCCCTGCGCGGATCGGCACTTCGAAGCACCGGAATTTCGGCAGTGTTCAGTACGGCATCATTCGCTGCCAGGATGGCTGCCGCGCCTCGGGCATGCGCATCTGCGGCAAACGCCGCTCCGTCTTGATTGATGCCATGCAGTGCTGCGAACAAAAAACCCGGTTTAACCTTGCGCGAATCCGAAGTGATCCCCGAAATATCGATTTCGGCCATGCCCTCTCCCACGGGCAGAAATCCGGCGAATTCGCTCAACTTCATTACGGTCAGACCAGCACCCCTCGATTCGGGTCGTACTCTTATCAAATCAAATTCTAATGAGATACGAGCAAGGCCCTACTTTCATGGCCAAATTCGGGCTTAACGCCAAGTAGCGACGCCGAACGCCTGATAATTCCGGCAACGGTCGGCGCAGCGTTGGAACCGGCGGTAGCGCCTACTCCCTTTTTCTCAGGCTTGGGCTCGTCAAGAATGACCAGCACGACATATTGGGGATCGTTCACCGGGAAAGCCGCCAAAAAGGCATTGAACCTTTTGTCGGATACGTAGCGTCCATTGATGACCTTCTCCGCCGTTCCGGTTTTGCCACCGACAAAGAAGCCGGGCACTTCTGCTCTGCGGCCTGAGCCCTTTTCAACGTTCAAACGGAACAGGTAACGCATGGCATCGCTGGTTTTCGGGTCAAGAACCTGAACACCGGACAACTCGGCCTCGCGTTCGTTGCGCGGCAGGAATGTCGGCTGGATCAACTTTCCGCCGTTGAGCAGGGCGGCTGCAGCGACAGCAGTTTGCAGCGGCGTCGTCGCCATCCCGTGCCCGAACGAAATGGTTATCGAATGCAGCTTTTTCCACTCTCTCGGCTCTGTCGGACGCGCGACTTCGGGAAGTTCGGTATCCATCCGGTCAAGCAAGCCAATTCGCTTCAAAAATGCCCTGTGGCCTTCGATGCCGATCGTGTCAGCCATTTTCGCAGTACCGATATTCGATGAGTAAATGAAAATCTCGGGCACGCTCAGCCAGCGCCGCTTACCGTGAAAATCATTGATCGTGAAGCGGGCAATGCGAATGGGCTTTCGCGCATCAAACTTGTCGCTCAGATGAACCTTTCCCGAATCAAGAGCCATCGCGGTGGTGAAGGTCTTGAACGTCGAACCCATCTCGAAAATACCGGCAGACATTCGGTTCAGCCGGTCTTTTTCCAGTGCGTTGTAAGGATTGTTGGGATTGTAATCAGGCAGGGAGGACATCGCGACCACCTCGCCGGTGCGCGCATTCAAGACCACTGCGCCTGCGGCGATTGCCTGATAGCGCTCCATCGCGCTCGCCAATTCGTCACGAACAATGTGTTGCACCCGCAAATCGATCGACAGTTGAACAGGTTCGAGATCGGCACTTTCGGTCAGACCGGCGGCCTGCAGGTCCGCCAAACCCTGATCATCGATGAATTTCTCCATGCCGGCGGTGCCCTGGTTGTCGACATTGACCAGCCCAAGCACATGAGACGCCGTCGGACCACCGGGATAGAAACGCCTTTTTTCGGTGCGAAAACCGATTCCCGGAATACCAAGTTTCTGGATCTCGTTTTGCTGCCCGGGTGTCAGCTCCCGGCGCAGCCAGGCAAATCCGGTGCCGCTTCGCAGCCGCCGGTAGGTGGTGTTGACATCCAGATCCGGCAACACCGTGACCAGCTGTTCAACCGCCTCATCGGCATCGACAATCCGTCTCGGCTCCGCGAAAAGCGACGCCGTCTTGATATCGGTCGCCAGAACTTCGCCGTTGCGATCGACGATGTCCGGACGGGAAACCAGATTGCGGTCGGCGACAGCGGCCCGGCGATAATCGGAATCGGAGAATCCCAGAAAGACCAGCCGTCCCCCAATGATGACAAATATCATCGCAAACAGCGTCATTGTCATCAAAAGCCGGCTACGGGCCCGCGCTCCGGTAGTCTTTATTGCGCCCTCAACGACAATGTCGTGCGATGACGAACCTTGATTTGTCTTTGGCTGCAATTGTTTTCTTGTTTTTGCGGGCGTCACTGGTCAATCCCACCCGTTTCAATATTGTCTGTACCCGGCTCGCCGGCGAAGATTTCCGGTTGCTCGCTAAGAATGTCCTCAATGCGCAATGGAGCCGCAGGCAGATCGCTGATTTCGATGATCTGATGCGCTTCGACAGGTTCAAGCGCCAGTTCATCGCGATAGATTTCGGAAAGCTGCTGCAATCTGCGCGGTTGGGTCAGCAAACTCCAGTCTGCTTCCAGCACATCGATAGTATCCTGTTCGGCGCGAATGTCGGCGCGAATTTGGTTCAGTTCGGCCAGTTGCCGTTCCGCGTCGTGTTTGGTCTTGTAGGTAAAGGCGGCGGCTGAGACCATGACCGCGATGAGAACGATATCTGTCGTTCTGAACATGATCACGACCTCTCGCTTTGAAGTTTTGGCAATTTCGGCAATCCGAAAACGGAAATGTCGGCGCCACGGGCCGGCGCATCTGTACGAAGTGCCGCCCGCATTTTTGCAGACCGGGCGCGCGGATTGCGCTCCGCTTCGGCAGCGGAAGCCTTTGTGACACCTCCGGCACGTTCAAATGAAGGTTCTTCACCTTTTTGGGCCGGCAGGTGCCGGGACCCTGAAGCCATCGTGGAACGGTCGGCGATGAAGCGCTTTACGATGCGGTCCTCCAGCGAATGGAAGGTGACGACCACAAGCCGGCCGCCGGGCTTCAACACGCGCTCGGCGGCAAACAGCGCCTGGCAGAGTTCGCCCAATTCGTCGTTGATGAAAATCCGCAATGCCTGGAATACCCGCGTGGCCGGATGGATTTTGTCACCCGGTCTCCGCCCGATTGTTTTTTCAACCAGGGCGGCAAGTTCACCGGTGGACGCGAACGGTTTTTCGCTTCGCTGCGCCTCGATGGCCCTGGCAATTCGCCCCGCATGGCGCTCCTCGCCGTAAAAGCCAAAAATGCGCGCCAGATCACCGGTTTTGAAGGTATTCACAACGCCAGCAGCGGTCGGTCCGGATTGCGCCATACGCATATCGAGGGGACCGTCATGGCGAAAGGAAAATCCGCGGGCAGCCTGATCCAGCTGCATCGACGAGACCCCGATATCGAGTACAACGCCATCAACGGGTTCATCGCTGAACTTGTCCAATTGCGAAAACCGCCCCTCGACCAGCTGCAACCTGCCAGCACTGGCGCGCTCCATTTGCCTGCCGGCGGCAATGGCATCCGGATCGCGGTCAATGCCGATGACGCTTGCACCGGCATCAAGCAAAGCCTGGGAATAACCGCCCGCACCGAACGTGCCGTCAATAATGGTTTGACCAGCTCCGGGCCGCAGCGCGTCAAGCACCTCATCAAGAAGAACAGGGATATGGCGGACCGGTCCGCCACCGGTGGCATTTGCCCCGGGATCCGCCATTATCCCGTATCCCCGCCGGGCCGCGCCTCGTCCGCAGCCTGGCGAAGTTTCAGCAGCCGCTTGCGCACCGCTTCCCCGTGAGCGGCAAGCTTGTCCGGATGCCAAATCTGAAAGAAGTTCCCTCGCCCCAGAAAGGCGACGTCGGTCGTAATTCCGGTTTGCTCGCGGACAAAATCCGTGACCGTGATCCGCCCATCCCCATCGAGCTTCAAAAATGCGCTGTTGCCATGCACATGAAACGACATGTCGTCGGCCAGCTGCAAAAACGGGTCTTCCTCGGCCATCCTCTTTTCGTACCGGTCCAGCAAATCCAGTCCGCCCACGTCCAGCGCCGGGATATCCAGCGCCTTCAAGGCGTAGAGTTGGGAGTAGCCGCGCTTTTGCAGAACCGAGCGGAAATGCGCCGGCACCGAAACCCGCCCTTTGGCGTCGATCCGGTTCACCGCACTCGATACAAATCGGTCCATCACTTAAACCCGTATCCACATCCCCACCCACGAACTCCGAGCTTCCGGCGCCCCAACGCCGCTGTCGAACAAACCGAAGCCGATCGTTTCCATGTCCTGCCCGGGGTCGGATAAACGTCAGACCCGGGGACATGGCCGGTTGCGCCTCACACATCGCAATCCGGCACGGTTGATCGCGTTTCAGTCTGCTTTTTGGGATATCATGGGCAGATATGGGGGTCAACGGGATAAGCCTACACAAACATCCGGAAACCGGGATTTCTCGGGCAATTTCCGGTCGATCCCTATTTATCGTCGCTTAACCTTAAGGAAGCGTTAGGCAATTCGCCTGATCAGCGCGATTCGTTCCGCCATTTCCCGAAGCATTGCCTCGTTTCAACCCACAACAGTCGCTGGGTCTGCTGATCCGGGAGTGCGATGATCCCAGCTGGATCGTTGATCGATGGAATGATTGTCTTTGAACTCGGGAGAGTATTTGCCAGCTGGCCTGTAAGCCGGGTTCTGTATGGCCTGCACCCGAAGGCGCAAACGTGGCGGCCATTCCTCTGGGACGAACATTGCTGTCCGCCTCAAGCGACCAACCCGGACGGTAAGCCGGAAACAGCCCTGCAGGGTTTCCCCTGCCTACCATCCCTATTCGGTCTTGCTCCAGGCGGGGTTTGCCGTGCCGCTTCCGTTGCCGGTCGCGCGGTGGTCTCTTACACCACCCTTTCACCCTTACCCTTCAATCCGCCTTGCGGCGGACCGACGGGCGGTCTGCTCTCTGTGGCACTTTCCCTGGGGTTGCCCCCGCCGGACCTTGTCCGGCGCCATGTTTCCGCGGAGCCCGGACTTTCCTCACATGCGGCGTTTCCACCATTGCATGCGCGGCCGCCCGGCCAGCTGGCAAACGCTCAATAGCCGAGCGTTTGCCTGAAAGAAAGTGTTTGAGAATATTTCGCGTTGCCGTCCGGACTTCGCGAAGCGGCACCATTTCGTGTGCCTGACTGCACCAGAGAGCACCACCCCGATTTTCGGTGACCAAACGACCGCCGGTCGATCGCCCTAGAGTTTGATCCGATAGCGGGCAAACCCATCGGGCCCGTCACCGGCGTCCTCAATGGCAACGCCCTTCAGATCGTCAAGATATTCACGCCCTTTCGGACCTGTATCGAACAAGACGGTCGCATCATCCAGCGGTGCAAACGACCAGTTGCCGTCGGCCGACGGATTGATCGTGCCTTGCTCGACGATATAGCGGACGATGACATCACGATTGGTGTCAGGGCCGACAAAGATGATCGTGTCGCCCATCGCACCCGGGAAGCTGCCGCCCCCACCAGCGCGGTAATTGTTGGTAGCGATGACAAATTTCTGCGCCGGGTCGATCGGTTTGCCGTTGTATTGCAAATCGACGATCCGGTTGGCGTCCGGATTGACCAACCCGCCCTTCGGATCGAACTTCGACGGTTGAGACAGGTCTATTTTGTAGGTCACGCCGTCCATGACATCGAAATTATAGCTCGGAAATTCCGGATTGAGCAGCACCTGGTCTGCCTTGCCCGGTTCGACCTGATTGAACATGCCGGCGGAACGCTCGAGCCAATCCTTGACCTCGGCGCCGGTAATCAATACCGCCCGAACTGTATTTGGATAGAGATAGAGGTCGGAAACGTTCTTTATCGCCACATCCCCGGCCGGGACGTCGGTGAAGTATTCCGGGCCTCCGCGGCCTCCGGCCTTGAATGGAGCCGCTGCCGAAAGAATCGGCAGACCTTCCCATTCAGTGCCCTTCATCATGTCGGAGATGTACCAGGTCTGCGCCTGACTGACGATCTGCACCGACGGGTCATCGGCGACCAGTGCGAAATAGGAGTGCAATGCCGCTGAGGTCTTGCCGACCGAACGGCGGACATAGGCGAGCGTGGCCTCGTGCACGTCGGTGACTGAGTCAAGCACGTCCTGCTGGCTTTCAACCAGAGGAATACGCTTTCGGCCATCACGCTCGTAAATCGGCCGCGCCTCAGTGGTAAACGAAACCACTTTCCATTCCGATCCACTCCTCTCCAACAGAAGGTCGATCAACCCGAGATGAGAGCCCCAAAAGCCACCCATGGTTGCCGGCTTGCCATGGATCGTGCCCTTTTCATGGTCGACTGCCGCAAATCCCTCATACTTCGGACCTGGAAACTCCAGGTGTGCATGGCCGGTGAGAATCGCATCAATCCCGTCGACGGCGGCCAGGGGCACGGAGGCATTTTCCATTCCGTCCGTATGATCCGCGGACCCGATTCCCGAATGCGATAGTGCAATGACGACATCGGCACCCGCTTCCTTCATCTCGGGAACCCAGGCCTTTGCCGCCTCGACAATGTCGCGTGCATTGGCCTTGCCTTCCAGATGCCGCTTGTCCCAGTTCATGATTTGTGGCGGAACGAAACCGATCAGGCCGACTTTGATATCGTGTTCCTTGCCATCGCCATCCTTCAGCTTCCGGCTTAAAATGACATACGGCTTGACGAGCAGCTTGTCGTCGCGCGGTGTCGCACCGAGCTGTCCGAGCGCCACATTGGCGGATACGGTGGGAAATTCGGCACCCGCAATCGTCTTCATCAGGAAGTCGAGACCGTAGTTGAATTCGTGGTTTCCAAGCGTGGTCGCCTCAAAGCCCAGCACGTTCATCGCCTGGATGATCGGGTGCATGTCGCCTTCCTTCATGCCCCGTTCGTAGGCGATGTAGTCTCCCATCGGATTTCCCTGCAGAAAATCACCATTGTCGAGCAGCATGGAGTTCGTTGCTTCGGCCCGGATCTGGCGGATCAGGGTCGCCGTTCGCGCCAGGCCGACTGTATCGACAGGACGGTCGCCATAATAATCGTATGGATAAACGTGCACATGCAGGTCGGTTGTTTCCATCAGTCTCAAATGCGCCTGATTGGCTGCCGCGCGGGCCGAGAATGGATGAAGTGCGACAACCGCTGCCGCTGCGCCGGTCCCAGCCAGAATATCGCGCCTGGAAAGATATGGACTGGAAAAAAGCTTGAGCGTTTTCATGGCCGGGTCTCCCTATTGTCGGTCAAGTTCGCCCCCCGTACCAGGAAAACTATAGCCGGTTTGTGAGAGTTGTGCGACGGCTTCCGGTTCACGCTTCCAAAAGTTCGTAATGTTTGATCGTTCGCTCCGCGACGAGAACGGCTTCCTCCGGCAGAATGTGTGGATTGCGCCATTCTTCGCCGACAAATTCCTTCATGGCGTCCAGATCCTTCCAGACCATCACGATGCAGAATTCATTCGGCGTTTCTTGCCGCGGCAAGCCAAAGATCAATTGCTCGATCCCGCCTTGTGATTTCATCAGCGGCACCGCTGTTCCGCGGAAGAATTCCTCGAACTCCGCCTCCTTGCCTTCGTGGGTTGTGACCTGAAACACCCTAACTATCGACATGATTTTGCTTCCCTTTTTGTCCCCAATCAGCGTCATCTATATATCACAATGGCACGATAAGTGCAGGCTAGACGGTCAGGCGGAATGCGGGTGATATGATCCCCTGTGACAAGCCTGGTTGTTGCTTGTCGGGAAGACGGGGAATCTCACGATGGCTGAACCTGGTTACAACGTCTTGTTTCTCTGCACCGGCAATTCGGCCAGATCGATCATTGCCGAAGCAATCATGAACCGTCTCGGCGGCGGCAGGTTCAAAGGCTATTCGGCCGGCTCACAGCCCTTGGGCAAGGTCCATCCCTTTTCGATCGATCTGCTGGAAAGCCTCAATTACGATACGTCCTTTGCCCGCTCCAAAAGCTGGGAAGAGTTTGCCGGCAAGGACGCCCCGGAAATGCACTTCGTGTTTACGGTTTGCGACAATGCGGCCAGCGAAGCATGCCCGGTTTGGCCAGGTCAGCCAATGTCCGCCCATTGGGGCGTTCCGGACCCCGCAGCGGTGGAAGGCAACGAGGCCGAAAAACGCCTCGCATTTGCCGAGGCCCACCGAATGCTGGAAAACCGGATTTCCATCTTCACTTCGCTTCCCCTCGCCAGTATTGACAGGCTTTCGTTGCAGAAGAAGCTAGACGATATCGGGAGACCTGATTGACACAACCCTCGCTCGGCCGCCGGTTGACGGCAGAAGCGGTCGGAACCGCGTTTCTGCTCGCGACCGTTGTTGGCTCCGGAATCATGGCGGAACGGCTGTCGGGTGGAAACGTCGCCATTGCGCTGTTGGGTAATACGATACCCACCGGCGCCATTCTCGTGGTTCTCATCACCATGCTCGGACCGGTTTCAGGGGCACATTTCAATCCGGCCGTAACCCTGGCGTTCGGACTGCGCCGGGAAATCGCATCAAAGGAAGCGCTCGCCTATGTCGCGGTGCAGGTCATCGGCGGGCTTGCTGGTGTGTGGGCGGCGCATCTGATGTTTGCAGAACCGGTGTTTCAGGCTTCAACGACTGCACGCACCGGCGGTGCGCAATGGTTTGCCGAAAGCGTCGCCACTTTCGGGCTGGTCTTCACCATCTTCGCGACGCTGAAGGCGCGGCCAAATGCAGTCGCAATGGCGGTCGGTCTCTACATTACGGCTGCCTATTGGTTCACCGCATCAACATCATTTGCCAATCCGGCCGTAACGATAGCCCGCGGATTTTCAGATACGTTTGCTGGCATCAGACCGGTGGACGTCATTCCGTTTGTCGGCGCACAGATCGCGGGCGCTGTTGTGGCTTGGCTGCTTTGCCGTTGGCTTCTGGCGGATCAGGACGCGCAAGCGGATAATTGAATACGATCTGCATCCGGAACTGAATTCCTGACACTTGCGTTCAACGCCACTGCTGCATGTTTGCAGGCGTTATCACCAAAATGTCCGAGCACTCCGGCATGTCCGTCAGGCGCAAAAGCCGATGATGGGCGAGGATGTGTTGTAGCGCTGCGCGAATATCGCGCCTCAAATCATCATGAAGCACGAAGTCTATTCGCCGGTCTTCAAGCAGGCGGGCATTCTCATTGTCCAGATCATGCGCAACAAAAACTTCAGGCACGATACCCGACTTTTGCAACGTGTCGAGAATGGCCCGGTTTCCACCGCCGACAGAGTAGATCGCGCGCACATTTCCAGCCTTGGCCAATACGGCCTCAATCTGGGCTGCAGTCGACAGGTAAAGGCCCGCACCGCCGCTGGCATCCAGTACGGTCAGGTCCAGGCGTCCGGCAAGTGCTTCCCGAAAGCCTTCCGCCCGGTCTTCTTCACCGCGAAACGCCTCATTGCTGCGGGTCATGATGACAGAACCGGGTTTGACCGCCAGGGTCCGGTCAACCAGATAGGCGGCGGTTTTGCCGGCCGCACGGTTGTCAATCCCCGCATAACCGATCCTGCGGGAATTCGGCACATCGGTGAAAATCGTAACGACCGGTATGCCCTTGTCCATCAACATGGCGATGGCTTCGCGGATTTCAGGCTCGTCCCTCACCTTCAGCAGTACACCCTGACTTCCCCGGTTGCCGATGCGGGTGAGCGCATCCTGTACTGCCGTATTTTGCATGAGTTCGTGGAACGTGTACCGCGGCCGGACAACGGCCGGCCGAAACGCCTGGATTTCTGTTTCTATCGCATTCCTGATCTCGCGGCTGAACCGCACCGGCGCCTCGACAACAACATCGACAAACAGCCGCCGTCCCCGCGCCGCCAGCTGCCCCTCCTGCCCCTCCAACTCGCTAATTGCATCCCTGACCCGCTTTATGGTCTGTGGGCTGACATTGGGCCGGCCGTGCATGACGCGATCGACCGTTGCCGTGCTGACACCGGCTTGCAGGGCAACTTCCTTGACTGGAAAACGATGGGTCATTGATGGATTATTGATGGATTTTGACAACGACGGCAAGCCTGACAGGTCCTATCATCGTTTGGACGCTGGAGGATGGATCATGAACACGATGCGAAGCGCAACCCGCGGTTATTATCGCGAAGACGAATGCGATCTGGCCGAATTTGCAAGCCTCGTCTCCAAACAGACAAGCACCGGGGATTGTCCCACGGCTGAAGCGATCGAAAAAAATGTCCCGGTCTATGATGCGAACGTTTTGGCCGAAACGATCTCGGACCCGGACAAACGCCGGGCGCTGATCGCCGAATGGGCCGCCATCTTTTTGAATGGTGCCGGTGTGATGGCGATCAAAAATGCGTCGACGGACATGGCCGCAATCGACGAGGCGACGGCAATTTATCAGGACATCATCGTGCGGGAGAAAGAACATTCCGTCGGTGAAGGCGATCATTTTGCCAAGGCCGGCGCCAATGACCGCATCTGGAATTCATTACAGAAGCTGTGCGAGGCCTCGCCGGCAGTGTTCGCCCGCTATTTTGCCAATCCCGCAATCGATGCCGTCTGCGAGGCCTGGCTTGGCCCGGATTATCAGATGACGGCGCAGGTCAACCTCGTGCACCCGGGCGGCGAGGCCCAGCAGGCACACCGCGACTATCATCTCGGCTTCCAGTCGGCGCAAAAACTGTCGACCTATCCTGCACACGTCCACGACCTGTCACCGCTGATGACCCTGCAGGGGGCAATTGCTCATTGCGACATGCCGATTGAGAGCGGACCAACGAAACTGTTGCCATATTCGCAGCTCTACCGGCCCGGCTATGCCGCATACCGGCGTGCCGATTTCCAGGAATATTTCGAACAGCACCATGTCCAACTTCCCCTGACCAAGGGCGATGCACTGTTTTTCAATCCGGCGCTGTTTCACGCAGCTGGTGCCAACACCAGCGCGGATATCCAGCGCCTGGCAAACCTGCTGCAGATTTCCTCGCCATTCGGCCGGTCAATCGAGACGGTCAATCGCCGAAAAATGTCCGAATTGCTGTATCCCGAACTGGCACGGGCAAAAGAAAGCAACGCGCTTTCGGATGCGCAGATATCCGCGGCAATCGCAGCCTGTGCAGAGGGATACTCGTTTCCCACCAACCTGGACAGCGATCCGCCCATTGGCGGCATGGCCCCGGAAACTCAGGCGCAACTCATGCATCGTGCTCTGGCCGAGGGCATGGCGCAAGGGGAGTTTGTCGCCGCGCTCGACGCGATGGAGAACAGGTGTAAAGCCTGATTCCATCGGGTGCAGCCTGGCTCAGATCCCGCGCAAATGCCTTTTGACCTTGGCGCAATAGCGCGCCGAGATCGGGTTCATGCGTCGCGCTGCGTGGCCGGCATTGTATTTCAGGATGGTTCCGCAGGTTGTACCGCCACCCAGCTTGTGTGCTTTGGCCAGATACAACATGCCATATTTGATGTTGTTTTCCGGGTGATACAGGTCTTTGACCGATCCCGAATACCCCATCATGCGCGCTGTCGCCGGCTTGATTTGCATCAGGCCGACTTCTCCCGCGCGGCCCCGGACATTGGGCCTGTAGTTGCTCTCAACCTTGATGACGGCATGGGCAAGCTCGACCGGCACACCATAGGCACGGGCGTAACGTTCGACGATTAATCCGTATTTGCGATCGCTGGTGACCGGCTTTTGGATGCGGAAGCTGGCCAGAGTGCGGGACAGCCAAGACACCTTTTTTCGCTCCGGGCCCATGCGTGCTGCAAGGGCTGTGCGGCGAAACTCGTCAACGTCTCCATGCGCCAGCCGGGCAGCGAGCCGGGTTTCTTCGGCCGGGTTGAGCATTCTTGTCTGCTTCTTGCGAACCGGTGGCTTCGGTTGCAGACGAGCACGGCGGTCATCGGTAATTCGCGCCGGGCGTTGCTGTTTCCTGGCATATCGATTTTCAAACAGCGCCTTGCGAAGCTCTCTGAGTTTCGGCATGACCTGATATCCGAAACGCACCTTCATTTCGTCCGGCCTTTTGCCGGTCGTTGCATGAACCGCGACAGAGTCTCCGGATTTGAACGTTTGTTTTTGCGGCGTTGGACGATTAAAGCCGGTCAGCCGCTGCACCAGCGTCAGCCGTTGCGGGTGTTTTTCCTGTCCGGCTTCTTTCTTGGTGACAACAGTGCCTGTTTCATGCGGATTTCGGTCCAGCCAGCGGATTTTATCCAGCAATTCCCTTCCTGCTTTCTGCACCCTCTCGGCTACAGCAAGAACCGGATTATACTTTTCGGAAGCTGCCGCATTCTGGCCGGACCCTCCAACGGCAATCATGCCAAGCACCAGGGCCAATGCGAACGTCGATTTGAATTTCATATACGCACAGAACTCAACGGTTGCATGGTTCCCCAACCACGCTGGTTACAACACAATGGCTTGCGATCATCCCCGCAACACCACCTTGCACAACCGCCGCTAAATACTGATAAGCGCACGATAATATGACTTCGCAAGTCACATTGCGTGACGAAATGTTACAACTGGAGGTCGCCACCCTGTCTGTCGGGTAACGCACGAAGCAGTTTGCGAAGCGTCAAAACGGTCGACGGGTCGGCAACACCGTCGACACGCGACGGCCTGAAATGCCGCTGAAAAGCCTCGACAACACGCTTTGTTCTGTCGTCGAAAACGCCGGTTATCTCCAGCCCGTAACCATAGAGCGAGAGCATTGATTGCAGGCGCTCGACCGCTGCGCCGCTATCGCCATTCGACATCTTCTCCCCACCCTCGATCATCGCCTCTGGCTCGACATAGTGGCCCACCCCCGCCGCATACAGCCTTGGCCAGGGAAACCGCTCACCCGGGTCAACCTTGCGGCCCGGCGCTGTATCCGAATGCGCCAGCACCATTTCCGGCAAGATTTGGTTGCGCGCGACGATGCTTTTGCAAAGATCGATAACAGCGTTGATCTGGGCATCCGGAAAGTCGCGATAACCAATCTCATGGCCCGGATTGACAATCTCCACACCGATTGAAGCCGAGTTGATATCGGGATTGCCCTGCCACGAACCGGCGCCCGCATGCCATGCCCGCTCTGCTTCGCGCACCATCTGCACAACACGTCCATCCTCGTGGACGATGTAGTGACAGGATACCTCAGAATTTGGATCGCACAGCCAGGCTTCCGCCGCTTCGCCGCTCTCCATGCCGGTGTAATGCAGGAGCAGGACTGATGGCTTTACGCCATTTCGGCGCGGCCCGAAATTGGGCGACACGCGAATGTCAGCCTTCGCGTAATCGGCTTCAAAGCCATTCATGCCGGTACGCTGGCTTCAATTGCCTCATAGGCCGCATTGATCGCCGCCAGCCGTTCATTGGCAATGGCGTGAAACTCTTCTGGGACGCCGCGCGCGATCAACCGGTCGGGATGGTTTTCGCGAACCAGTTCATGATAGCGCCGCCTGATCTCACCGCGATCGGCGTCCCTGGAAACGCCAAGCACAACAAAAGGATCACCACCATGTGTGATCGCATGGCGGGCAACCAGCCGGTTGAAATGCACTTGGTCGAACTGAAAAATCTCCGCAACCCGGCCCAGATAGACCAATTCACGCTCGTGGACGACGCCGTCGGCTTTGGCAATGTGGAACAGGCCATCCAGAATGTCCTCCAGCATCGGACAATTGGCATGACCGGTTCCGCACAGGCGCGCCATGCGCTCGGCATAAGCCTCAAAGCCTGCAACATCCGACTTGGCGAGGTTGTACAGACGTGCAACGTGTTTCGTTTCGTCCGGCGGAACTTCGAAAATCTGCTGAAACGCCTTGACCTCGTCTTGAGTGACGACACCATCCGCTTTTGCCATTTTGGCCGAAAGCGCGATCATCGCGATCGAAAATGCCACCCGCCGCCTGGTTTCGGGATCACCCTCAAAAACCGTGTGCACAGCCTCGACAACGCCGGAAAGGGCGTTGGTTGATACACGCGAAACGAATTCGCCGACTCGGGTCCATATCGACATGGGCATCTTTTAGAGTAATTTGCGCCTGCATAGAACAGCAGCAGCGCCATTCATTTTTGATATCTGGACCAGACCGGCCTGTCCCTTGTCCCGGTACAGCTTTTTTGTGCAGACATCAGAAACGGAAGAACAGCTTGTGGGCCCTGTTTCCGGGCAGGGGACGACCAGCGATATCATACTTTTTTCGGCCGCCATTGTAGCGGTTCAAGGAAACCGAAAAACGCCCTGAAAGGCTCAGCACCAAAAAACCTGAGGTCAGATTTATTCTAACACTTCACAGGATGCGTCAATTGGGTTTCGGGCACAGAAGAATAATCTCTTTCCGGATCAAAACATGAAGCCGAATTACCAAGCCACAGAGTATTCGGGTCAATAGTGTCCGTGTAATTGATGCATCTTCCATCGAGCTTGCACACTCCAAAATGGAGATGAGCGTTTCCATCATTCGAAGCACCAGAATACCCCAACAATTGGCCACGTTTCACCGAAGCCCCCTCTTGCACTACGACCGACCTCAGGTGTCCATGGGTTATCTTGAAATGGTTGCCAACGCGCAAAGTTACAAACTGGCCTCCGCAATTCGGCTGACCAGGACAGGGATCGCCAACAGTGATGATGGTGCCAGAAGTCGGTGCGACTATCGGTGTTCCTCTGGCAAGTGCATAGTCCAAGCCAGGATGCTTCCCTTGCCCATAGTTGACTTTGTCTCCGAACCCGTGAGAGGCGATTGGCGGACCGGATACGGGGCTCTTCGTTAGGGCAGATTGGCCCGGATCCTCTGCGGAATCAGGTGTAGTATTGCAACCACTGATGTAGAGCAGAATGAAGCCGAAAACAATTGCTAATTTAAGCACTTGGGACATTTAGCTCTGTCTAATCACTCTATATTAGTCCGCGCGCATATACACTCATAACGCGTACTCGCATAACGCGAGCATATGAGTTCGTCAAGTTGGTTGACTGGTGATCTCAGCTTCAGCAACGGGGTCCATCTTCAGTAGCAGGAGGCATTTCACGCCACCTGAATGAAGCGAGGAGCGATCTCCCGCGTTTCCGTTCAGGCCATCCTTCGCTCAGGCAGCATCAAAAGAGCGAAAAATGCTTCAATGATTCCGATCGCATCATTCGTTGTTGTGGTACAAACAAACCGCAAAACGCCCTGGGTTGTATGCCGTCGTCACTGGCGTAAAACTGCCTGCACCATGATAAAGCACACCTACGAAATCCGGCACCTTCAAGCCGGGGACGCAGAAGCCGTCCACGAGATCCTGAGCGCCATGACGACGATGATGGGAACGATGCGGGTTCCCTACCCTTCGCTCGAATCGATACAGGAGCGGGTCAAACCGGTTGACGGCATTATCAAGCTGGGAGCCTGCCATGAAGGCAACGTCGTCGGTTTCAGCGAGTTGATCACCAATCTGGATGTGCCCCGCCACCGGCATGCCGGTGAGATCAACATGGTCGCCGTTCATGAAAACTGGCTGTGCAAGGGTGTCGGCCGCGCGCTGATGGAGGCGATGGTCGATCTGGCCGACAACTGGCTCAACCTGCACCGTGTCGGCCTGACCGTTTGGCACACCAACGATCACGCGATCCGGCTCTATGAGCAATGCGGCTTCGTCATCGAGGGTACGATGAAGGATTATGTCTACCGCGAGGGCGAATATCTCGATGCGGTTGTCATGGGTCGAATCAGGCCGAAACAGAAGAACATGGCTTAGCGATGATCCTGCAAGATCATGTCTGACGCCATCTCGCCAACCATCATCGCCGGCGCATTAGTGTTGCCGGTCGTGATGTTGGGAAAGATCGAGGCATCCGCCACCCGCAACCCGCCAACGCCATGAACGTTGAGCCGGGGGTCGACCACCGACGCAGATGCATTCCTGCCCATCCGGCAGGTGCCGCATTGGTGAAAAACCGTCCAGGCGTTTTTGGCAGCGTAGTCCATGATCTGTTCGTCGGTAATGACGTCGTCGCCAGGCCTGATCGAACGGTCGATGACCGCACTGAATGCCGGGGTGGCGGCAAGTTTGCGTATTATGTGTTCACCATCGATCATGAGTTGCCGGTCATGTTCGGTCGTCAGATAGTTCGGGTGCATCGCTGGTGCTTCGAAAGGATCGGCCGAGCGGATCTGAAGCTCGCCGGTACTGGTCGGCCTGCAAGGATTGAAGCCGAGCAGAAACCCGGGAAATGCGTCCGGACTCATCAATGGGCGGGTTTTGGGCGGCGCTCTTGTATAGCTCACCGGCGAGAAATAGAGTTGGATGTCCGGCCGTTCCAGACCGGGTTGCGATTTGACGAAACCTCCGCCCTGGTTGAGGCTGAGGGTCAGTGGCCCGCGCCGCGCAAGCAGATATTGCAGGCCGACGCGCAGTTTGCCCAGGATCGGCCCAAGTTCCTGGTTGAGGGTCGGCACGTTCGAACGATAAAGATTGTCGAGGCCAAGGTGATCCTGAAGATTTTGTCCGACCTGGGAATTCGCCCGTATCACGTCAATGCCGAGGCGCTGCAACAGGTGTCCCGGTCCGATGCCCGACAGTTGCAGCAGTTGCGGCGAGTTGATGGCACCTGCTGCCAGGATGATCTCGCGACAGGCTGAGGCTGACACCGCTTCGTTGCCACGGCGATATTCAATTCCTGTCGCCTGAATACCGTCGAACAAAATGCGCGTCGCGTGGGCATGCTTTTCCAGCTTCAGGTTTTGCCGCCGCATCGCCGGCCACAGATAGGCGCGCGCAGCAGACATGCGGTTGCCGCCCTTGGTGTTGATCTGGTAGAGCGCGCCACCTTCCATGTCGGCGCCGTTATAGTCTGCCGCAAGGGGAAAACCCGCCTCGGCAACCGCACTCAGATAGGTCTTGCACAAGGGGTGGGCATCGCGGCTGAAATCCGTGATCCGCACCGGCCCGCCCTTGCCGCGAATCTGGTCCGGCTCACCTTCCCAGTCCTCCATGCGCTTGAACACCGGCGCGACCGAGTTCCAATCCCATCCGGGAGCCTGTTTCGCCCAGTCGTCATAGTCACCTGGATGACCGCGCACCCAGACCATGGCGTTGATGGAAGAAGAACCACCCAGAACCTTGCCGCGCGGCCAATAGCTTGGATTGTTGTCCAAAGCCGGATCGGGCTCAGTCTCGTATTTCCAGTTGAAACGCTCGTCGTAATAGATCTTGCCGTAGCCGATCGGCATCTGGATCCAGAAACTGCGATCGGAACCGCCAGCTTCCAGTAGCAGAACGGTGTAGCGGCCATCTTCGGTCAGCCGGTTGGCCAGCACGCAACCGGCCGAGCCGGCGCCGACGATGATGAAATCAAACTCAGCCATCGGCGCCCCGAGATTCCGTTCCTGCTACAGATGACCCATTGGCGCACGAACCTTGTACGGTGCTTCCAAAGAAGCGACCGTTTTTTTATCCAGCGCGATATCGAGCGCCGCAATCGCCTCATCCAGTTGATAAAGCTTGGTCGAGCCGACAATCGGCGCGGTGATGAAATCTTTCGACAACACCCAGGCATAGGCGACCTGCGCCGGTTTCACTCCCAGCTTTGCTGCGACTTTCTCCACCCTCGCCAACACCGCGTAGTCCGCCTTTGAGCCGAAATACCCAATGCCGGTCTTGTCGGTTTCTCCGCGTTTGGTCGCCGCGCCGTCCTTCGGCCGGTTGCCGGCCAGAAATCCCCGTGCAATCGGCGACCACGGCACAAGCCCCACACCTTCGCCATGGCAATAGGGGATCATCTCGCGCTCTTCCTCGCGGTAGGCGAGATTGTAGAAATTCTGCATCGCCACGAATTGCGCCAGGCCATTGGCCCTTTGCATCTCTCGCAGTTTGGCGAACTGCCAGGCCCACATCGACGAAGCCGCCAGATAGGTGACCTTGCCGGCGCGCACCACATGATCGAGCGCCTCCAGCATCTCTTCATGCGGCGTGCCAGGATCGAGCCTGTGAATGTACAAAAGGTCGATGTGGTCGAGTTGCAGCCGCTTCAACGACGCATCAACGGCTTCAATCACGTGCTTGCGCGACAGGCCGGTCATGTTCGGCCCTTTGCCCATGGCAAGCGCCACCTTGGTGGCGACGACCACCTCGTCACGCTGGAAATACTCACGAACAGCTTCGCCGGTGATCTCCTCACTGACGCCGCGTGAATAGAAATCCGCCGTATCAAGGAAATTGATGCCCGCATCCGCTGCGCGTTTGAAAAACGGTTGCGCCTCGTCCCGGTCGAGCACCCAGGGATGCACCTCCCAGCCCGGCTGGCCGAAACTCATGCAGCCCAGACATAGCCGGGAGACCTTCAGGCCGGTCTTGCCGAGATTTACGTATTGCATTGGATATTCCGCAGTTTGATACCTCTGTTAAGTTACTTCTGAGATTGAGTACTAGAAAATGCTTTTTCAAGCTCGGACGCATGTTCTTGATTTGTTCCAGATAATTGCATACATTTCCACAGTTCGCCAACAGAGAGCCATTGTCGAAATTATGGTTAATAAATCATTATTGGTTTCCACTGGATGGTTGGCTCTGATTCGATCTAAATTAATGGAGGGTAGGTGATGTTCTTACACTGTACGGTACTTGAAAGAGGGCCTGGACCATCTGAGTTGATAATTGAAATAACGACAGACAACGGCACCGAAGAAGTCATTATTGACAAAGATATTCTTAAGGAAGATGCCGTGGATATTGGTTTCGTAATTGCGCGACGCAATGGTCACCTACTAGTAGAGTTGCCGAGAGAGACAGTTTCTGGAAAATCCAGGGTATGGGTTCCAAAAGAATCTGTAGATCAAGAAATTGCGGCGGCTTAAAATATAGGATAGTTCTCAAGGGGGGAGAAATGATCCTAACCGACAGAGAAATTCGCACATCGATTCAAGAAAATGTAATCAGGATTGATCCCATTCCTGATCTGGATGTCGCAGTTTCATCGACAAGCATTGACCTCACACTTTCAGATTCGTTTCGAACTTGGAGCGAAACACCTGGCGTTTCAATCTCACCTGGTGCTGACGGCTACAGCTATAAAAATCTTTTGAGATTTCAGGTAGAACATAGTGGGTCATATAAACTGAGACCGAAAAACTTCGTACTCGCCTGGACCGCTGAAAAAGTCTCTATCCCATTCAAATCGAGACTCGCAGCCCGTGTTGAAGGAAAAAGCTCGTTAGCTCGGCTGGGTGTCAGTATTCACGTAACCGCACCAGTAATACACTCAGGATTTACAGGACAAATACAAATGGAAATGTTCAATTTCGGACCGTATGAAATTGAACTCACCCCGGGCATGTATGTCTGTCAGCTTGTCTTTGAGCAAACTACCGGAACGCCCGAAAGGGGTTATTCCGGGATATTTTCCGATCAGACCCAGTAATTTTCGTCAGCTGAGATTTCGAGTAAAACTCTTATTGCGATTACATTTCACATGCTCGCTGCTGCCCTCGCCGCCTGATCATATTGGCCTGACAACGCCCTCAGTGTCGCGGCAATGTTCGAAATGTCCTGCTCTTCGAACTTCAGACCCGCCACGCCGGAAATCAGCAGGCCCTCGCGGATTTCGCGATAGCGCGCGCATGCCGCAGCCCCCTCCTCGGTAACACTGACGGTCTTTTCCTTGCCGCGGCGGCCGGTGGTGATCAGCCCTTGCGATTCCAGTTTCTTCAGTGCGTAGGACACCACATGGGTATCCTCGATATTGAACATCATGCACAGATCGGCCAGCGTCTTCTCACGTCCGCGGTGATTGACCGTGTGCAAAATCTGCACATCGGTCGGCTGCAGGCCCGGCACCCCTGCCGCAGTCATGCAACGCACCATCCAGCGCTGAAACGCGTTCGATGCCACAGTCATGGCGAACTCCAACTCAGACAGTGATGGCATTGCACCATCAGCCAGATGCGCCGCCGAGACGACCGGTCCAACGCCACTTGCACCTGTCTTTTCGGGCATTTTTGAAGATTCTGTCATTTGCCATCTTGCCTCATTTATATTTTATCGATAAATTATCGATGAAATAGCTTCATTTCCTATTACAACGAAGCACAATTTTTGTCCATCACCGACCGGGAACGCTGAAAAATGTCTGGCAAGTGGGATTTCTGGATTGATCGCGGCGGCACATTCACCGACGTCATCGGCCGCGCCCCGGATGGTGGACTGCACGCCAGAAAGCTGCTGTCGGAAAATCCGGAAGCCTACCGCGATGCGGCGATCCAGGGCATTCGCAATCTGCTCGGCGTCGCCAACGATGAAACCATCCCGTCGCAGATGGTCGGCGAGGTCAAGATGGGCACCACCGTCGCCACCAACGCGTTGCTTGAGCGCAAGGGCGACCGCGTGTTGCTGTTGATCACCAAGGGGTTTCGCGACGCACTGAAAATTGCCTATCAGGCCCGGCCCGACATCTTCGCCAAGGAAATCGTCCTGCCCGAGCAGCTCTATGAACGGGTGATCGAGGTCGATGAACGCATTCGCGCCGACGGCCATGTTGAGACCATGCCCAAATTCGATGAGATCGAGGCTGATATTCGTGCGGCAAAGCAGGATGGCATCGACGCTGTCGCCATTGTCTTCATGCATGCCTGGAACCACCCGGCACATGAAGCGATGGCCGCAAGTCTCTGCCACCAGATCGGTTTTTCACAGATTTCGGTGAGCCATGCCGTCTCCCCGCTGGTCAAGCTTGTCGGCCGCGGAGACACCACGGTCGTCGACGCCTATCTGTCGCCGATCCTGTCGCGATATGTGGAACAGGTGGCTGGCGAACTGGGTGCGGGAAACGGTTCGGAATCTCCCCGTCTCAAATTCATGATGTCGTCGGGCGGGCTCACCGCCGCCGACATGTTTCAGGGCAAGGACGCCATCCTGTCGGGACCCGCCGGCGGCGTTGTCGGCATGGTAGAGACGGCGCGGCTGGCCGGATTTGAAAAGGTGATCGGTTTCGACATGGGCGGCACTTCGACGGATGTTGCCCATTATGACGGCGAATATGAGCGCGCCTTTGATACCGAGGTTGCCGGTGTCCGTATTCGTGCGCCGATGATGCGCATTCACACGGTGGCTGCCGGCGGCGGTTCGATCCTGCACTACGAAGCAGGCAGGTTCCAGGCCGGGCCTGATTCGGCCGGCGCCAATCCCGGCCCCGCCTGTTATCGCCGCGGCGGACCGCTGGCGGTGACCGATGCCAATGTCATGCTCGGCAAACTGCAACCGCAATTCTTTCCTGCGATTTTCGGGCCCGGCCAGAACCAGCCGCTCGATACCAATATTGTGCGGGAAAAATTCGCGGCCCTCGCCGCGGAAGCCGGTGACGGCCGTCTGCCTGAAGATGTTGCGGAAGGCTTCATCACCATCGCCGTGGAAAACATGGCCAATGCCATCAAGAAGATCTCGGTTCAGCGCGGCTACGATGTCACCGAATATCTGCTCAACTGCTTTGGCGGCGCCGGCGGTCAGCATGCCTGTCTGGTTGCCGACGCGCTTGGCATGGAGGCAGTGCTGGTGCACCCGTTCTCCGGCCTGCTGTCCGCCTACGGGATCGGGCTTGCCGCCGTATTTGCCTCGCGCAGTCAGGCACTGGTCAAGCCGTTCGGCGAGGAAAGCCTGATCGAAATCCGCTCGCTTGCCGATCATCTGCGAAAGGCTGTGTACAAGGAGCTCAATGAGCAGGGCATAGCAGACAGCGACATCGCCTGGCGGCCGATCCTGCAACTTCGCTATGACGGAACCGACACTTCGCTTCCCATTCCGTTCGAGGAATTTTCGATCGCCGATGCGAAGGCCGATTTCGAAGCTGCCCACAAGGCGCAGTTCGGTTTCATCTACGACGACAAACCGCTGGTGGTCGAAGCCATTGATGTCGAGGCCATCGACATGCGCGACCAAGGCCGAGACGAGAGCGAATCGGTGCTCGACACGCGCGAAGCCGGCGCTTCGGAAACCGCAAAAATTTTCACCGAAGGCGACTGGCGCGAAGCGGCAATCGTTCGCCGCGAGAACCTGAAACCGGGTTTCACCGTCACGGGTCCGGCGCTCATTATCGAAAGCCATCAGACAATCGTCGTCGAGGCCGGCTGGCGGGCTGAAATCACTGCCCGTGATCATGTGCTGTTGCGTCGCTACGAGGCCAAGGCCCGCGCCGCGGCGGTTGGCACGGAAGCCGACCCGGTCATGCTGGAAGTCTTCAACAATCTCTTCATGTCGATTGCCGAGCAGATGGGCGTGACGCTGCAGAACACCGCCTATTCCGTCAATATCAAGGAGCGGCTCGACTTCTCGTGCGCGGTTTTCGACCGCCAGGGCGCACTCGTCGCCAACGCGCCGCACATGCCGGTCCACCTCGGCTCGATGGACCGGTCCGTCGAAACGGTCATCCGCCTGAACGAAGGTGATATTCACCCCGGCGATGTCTTTGTGCTCAATGCACCCTATAATGGCGGCACACATTTGCCCGACATCACAGTCGTCACGCCGGTCTTTGATGATCAGGGAAAGGAGATCCTGTTTTACTCGGCCTCGCGCGGCCACCATGCCGATGTCGGCGGCACCGCGCCCGGTTCGATGACCCCTCTGGCAACCACCGTCGATGAGGAAGGCGTCCTGATCGACAATTTCCGCATGGTCTCAAAAGGCACCTTCCTTGAAAAGGAACTGGCCGAATTGCTCACAGACCACCCCTACCCTGTGCGCAATGTCCACCAGAACATTGCCGACCTGAAGGCGCAGGTTGCTGCCAACGAAAAGGGCGTCGCTGAACTGCGCAAGATGGTCGGCCATTTCGGTCTCGACGTCGTCGAAGCCTATATGGGTCACGTGCAGGACAATGCTGCTGAAAGCGTGCGCCGGGTTCTCGAACGCCTGCCTGATGACTCGGCCTATGAATACCCGACCGATACTGGCCAGAAGATCTGTGTCAGGATCACCATCGATCGCGAAAACCGCGAGGCGACGGTGGATTTCACCGGCACGTCCGATGTTATGAAAAACAATTTCAATGCACCGGAGCCAGTCGCCCGCGCCGCGGTGCTCTATGCCTTCCGGGTCATGGTCGAGGGCAACATTCCGATGAATGCCGGCTGCCTGCGCCCCATCAACATCATCATCCCCGATGGCTGCATGCTCCGGCCGTCCTATCCCGCCGCCGTCGTTGCCGGCAATGTGGAGACATCGCAACACGTCACCAATGCGGTGTTCGGCGCCATGGGGGCGATCGCCAATGCCCAAGGCACGATGAACAATCTGACCTACGGCAATGACAGGCATCAGTATTACGAGACTATCTGTTCCGGATCACCGGCCGGCCAGACCAATTCCGGCCGCGGCTTCAACGGCACCTCGGGCGTCCACACCCACATGACCAATTCGCGGCTGACAGACCCCGAAATCCTCGAATTGCGTTTTCCGGTTTTGCTTGAGGATTTCCACATTCGCGAGGGTTCCGGAGGCCAGGGCAAGTTTTCGGCCGGCAACGGTACGAGGCGTACCGTGCGGTTTCTGGAGAAGATGGAGTGCGCCATCCTGTCGTCGCACCGCAACCGGCCGCCGCAGGGCATCAACGGCGGTGGCGACGGCAAGGTCGGCAAAACCGAAATCCGCCGCCTGGACGGAACCATCGAGGAACTGAAAGCCTGCGACCAGACCGAACTGGAAGCCGGAGAAGCGGTAATCGTCACAACGCCGACGGCGGGAGGATTTGGGCAATAGGTAATCCGCCGTATCCCTGAACCGGTCGCTCAGGCCGCGTTTGGCGCTCGGATGGAAGCCATTTGACAAACTCCCGGGGGTCGGGTCATCTTTTGCTTGTCTCGGATGATTTGTTCGAAACAAGTATGATCTACGGGGGCACGGTGACGGACAAGGCGATCTTCAACGAGATGCACAATCCGGATGGTTCGGTTCGAGAACCGTACCGAATGCTTGATGAATGGCTGGCCACACAATCCGCAGCCGACCTGAAAAACAAGATGAAGGCCGCCGAGGTCATTTTCCGGCGCAGCGGCATCACCTTCAACGTCTACGGATCCGAAGAAGCCACCGAGCGGCTCATCCCTTTTGATGTCATCCCCCGCATCATTGCCGCCCATGAATGGCGGCGGCTGGAACGCGGTATCGAACAACGCGTCCGGGCGCTGAACGCGTTTCTTCACGACATCTACAATCGCCAGGAAATCATTCGCGCAGGACGGGTCCCTGCCGAGTTGATCGTCCAGAACGATGTCTTTGTTCCGCAGATGATGAATTTTCACCCGCCTCGCGGCATTTACGCCCACATCATCGGCGTCGACATCGTCAGGGTCGGCGAAAGCGAATGGTATGTCCTGGAAGACAATTTGCGCACGCCGTCGGGCGTTTCCTACATGCTGGAAGATCGCGAAACCATGATGCGGCTGGCGCCGGAACTGTTTACCCATCAACGCATTGCACCGGTCGAGCAGTATCCCGAAATGCTGCGCCAGACGCTCGCTAGCCTCGCACCGGCCAACTGCGATCATGAGCCGACCATCGTGGTATTGACGCCCGGCATCTACAATTCGGCGTTTTTCGAGCACTCCTTCCTCGCCGATCAGATGGGCGTCGAACTGGTGTCAGGCAACGACCTCTTTGTCGACGCCGGATTCGTCTACATGCGCACGACCCGCAAACCGAAACGTGTCGACGTGATCTACCGGAGGATCGACGACGATTTCCTTGATCCGCTGACCTTCCGCCGCGACTCGACACTGGGCGTTGCCGGGCTCTTCGAGGTTTACCGCGCTGGAAATGTCACCCTTGTCAACGCACCCGGCACCGGCATTTCCGATGACAAACTCGTCTACACCTATGTTCCTGAAATCGTTGAATTCTATACCGGTGAGCGGCCCATCCTCAACAATGTTCCTACCTTCAATTGCGCCAAGAAGGACGATCGCAATCACGTGCTCGCCAATCTCAACGACCTTGTCGTCAAGGAGGTTCACGGGTCGGGCGGTTACGGCATGCTCGTGGGCCCGCAATCGACGAAGAAACAGCGCGACCAATTCTCTCGGCTGATCAACGCCAATCCAGGCAACTATATCGCCCAGCCGACCCTGTCGCTTTCGGCAAGCCCGACATTTGTCTCCAAGGGAATTGCTCCCCGGCATGTCGATCTAAGGCCATTTGTACTGGTCGGCGATCGTGTGCGTATCACACCGGGCGGGCTCACCCGGGTCGCCTTGAAAAAGGGCTCCCTCGTGGTCAATTCCTCGCAAGGCGGCGGCACCAAGGATACCTGGGTGATGGAGGACTAGACGCACGATATGCTCGGACGCTCGGCATCGAACCTGTTCTGGTTGTCCCGCTATTTTGAGCGGGCCGACTACGTCGCGCGCCTGCTTGACGCCGGATGGCGGATGTCGCTGACGCCGGGGCTGGACACCGGTCACCGTGACCAATGGAATTCCGTGTTGGACGCCGCTTCGCTTGGGGAGGTTTTCGCCCAAAAACACGACCGCACCGATCGCGGTCATGTCGTCGACTTCATGCTGTTCGATCAGGAAAACCCGTCTTCCGTCTATAACTGCCTGATGGCGGCGCGCACAAATGCCAAGAGCGAGCGCATTCGCATCACCAAGGACATTTGGGAAAGCATCAACGGCACCTGGCTGGAATTTTCCGCAATCAAGCCCGCCGATGTGACGACCAACAAACTGCCCGAACTGCTCGATTGGGTGAAATCGGCATCAAACCTGTTCCGCGGCGCACTTCTGGGCACCATACTCAGGCACGACAACTACCATTTTTCGCAACTCGGCTGCTTCATCGAGAGAGCGGAGAACACCGCCCGTCTGCTGGACGTCAAATATTATGTGCTGTTGCCCCGCACGGAAGTTGCCGGAGGGATGGTCGACAGCCACCAGTGGATGATGATCCTGCGCGCCGTTTCGGCAGAGCGCTCTTATCGTCACATGTATCATGACCGCCTGCGGCCGATTAAAGTCGCCGATTACCTGATCTTGAAGGCGGCGATGCCGAGATCGCTTCGCCACGCCTATGACTGGATTTGCAGAACATTCGACGAGATGGAACAATTTTACGGTGAGCGCGAGGCGTGCCACGATCTGGCAGGAGAAACACTGGAAACGCTCCGCTCCACCTCGATCGAACAGATCATCGATATGGGTCTGCACGAGTTTCTGGAAAACTTCATCGGCAACAACAACAGGCTTTCGCTGAAAGTCGCCGAAGACTTCAACTTCTAGGATCTGATCGGGATAGCTCGCGCAAATGCTCATCAACGTACATCACGAAACGCGCTACACTTACGATCAGGTGATCGCACATACCATTCAGCGCCTCGCGCTGACCCCACAAACCCTGCCGGGCCAAAAAGTCATGGACTGGACCATCGATGCGCCGGGGATCGAGGCCGCTCCCAGCTATCGCGATGCTTACGGCAACATGATCCGGCTGTGCACGCAGACCAACATGCAGGGCGAAATGTTGATTGTCGCCAGCGGCACGGTGGAGACAACCGACAAGGACGGTGTCGTCGGTCGTGTGCCCGGCGACCCGCCAGCCCGGCTTTTTCTGCGGCAGACCCCCATGACGAAGCCGAGCAAGCCGATGATGGAGCTGGCAAACGGAATCGCATCGGCCGAATCCGGCGAGGTCAACATCGCGCACCGGCTGATGAGTGAACTGCACAACCGTCTGAAATACGATGTGAACTCCACCAATACCGGGACCACCGCAGGCGAAGCATTTGAAGCCGCGCACGGTGTTTGCCAGGACTTCACCCACATTCTCATCGGTATGGCCCGGCATCTTGGTATACCCGCCCGTTACGTCACTGGATATCTGTTGCTTGCCGACGAGGTTCGCGCCGAGGCGCAGCACGCCTGGGCCGAAGTATGGGTCAACAATCTCGGGTGGATAGGGTTCGATCCGGCCAACAATGTTTGCCCGACAGAGCGCTACATCCGGCTCTGCGGCGGCCTCGACGCAGTCTCCGCTGCGCCGATCAAGGGGCTACGCATCGGTCAGGCAAACGAGAGCCTGTCGGTGATGGTGGACGTGCAGCAGGCCAACCAATGAGGTGAACCGGTGCACAAGATGCCGGCGGCATATTGTCAGGCGACCAAGCTACCTTTGACGTGACCGTTAGCCGCTCAATCTTCAGAACGCGGAGTTCGGCGGCGGCGGAATGGCCGAGAAATCATGTCATAGTGGATCGTGAGACAGGCAATCAAGACGCCCATGAACAACCAGACAATCACCGGACTGACCTGCGAAAAGTTTGGAAGCAGCGAATATTCGAATGCTCCGCCGTTTTTGTTGCGAGACAACCAGACTTGTTCGTCGTTCATGCCGTAGATGAGCGCAAGCAGCGCCAGGTGATAGTAGATGAACCGGGCACGGCGCATATGCCTGTTTTGCACCAGCAGAAGGCAAATAGCGCCGATGGTGTAGAAACTGGTGACCAGCAGTGCGGCCAGTGCGAGCGTCGGTGTGTTGTACAAAACCCCGAATTCGCGCCAGAACGGCGCGATATTCAGATACATCTGCCAGGCAACAGGCTCGCCGGGAAAAAACGCAACAGCAATCTTGCTGGCAAAATAGGCGGCTATCGCCCAAAACACCAAAGCAGGCAAATGATCCATGATGGTCAGATAGCGCCGCATGTCCCAGATCTTCCTTCGCATCCCCGGTATGGGTCTTGCCGTGGGAAACGCTCAGCAGAAGGAGCTGGACGAGAAACGAAACCCATGGCGCAGTGCAATTTCGAGGCTGTAGGTTACCCATTTGGCTCGTCCTTGGCAAACCTGGCAGGTCTGCGACAGCACGCCCAGCACCGACGGTCGATTGCGGAGTTCGAACCGGCGGCGATACGAAATCGCCAACAGTGGCGTGTCCGATCCCCGATCGATCAGCAGATCACCAAAAATATTCGGCTGGCCGGTCGGATATTGCACCACCGACCGGTAGACGAACTTCGAAAACTCTCGCTTGTCGTTTGTCGCTTGCTACCAAAGCCCCGACGGCTTAAATCGGATTCGTTTTGCTCAAAAGCCGGTAACTTTGCTTGACCTACTGCGTTGGCCTGAAACTTGATCGCGGCATTGCCTTTGCATCCGATACGCGGACCAATGCCGGTGTCGACAACATTGCCACCTTCACCAAGATGCATGTCTGGGAATTTCCCGGCGACCGGGTGATCGTGCTGTTGTCGGCAGGCAACCTGGCGGTCACGCAAGCTGTCATCAGCCTGCTCGAAGAACAGCTGAAATCCGACACAGACGATGAGCCGTCATTGAATACCGTCTCTACCATGTTTCAGGCCGCCCGTGTTGTCGGCGCAGCACTGCGCGAAGTACGACGCATTGATGGTGAGCAGCTGGGCGCCACCGCCGAAAGCTTCTCCGCCTCCTTCATTCTCGGGGGCCAGATTTCCGGCGAACCGCCGCGTCTGTTCCAGGTCTACAACGAGGGTAATTTCATCGAGGCGACAAGGGAAACAGCCTATTTCCAGATCGGCGAGCACAAATACGGCAAACCGATACTGGACCGGGTCGTCAAACATGAAATGCGAATGGGCCAGGCCGCCAAGCTGATCCTGTTGTCCTTCGATTCGACCCTGCGCTCCAACCTGTCAGTCGGCATGCCGATCGATCTTCTGCTCTACCGAACGGACACGCTCGAGGTCGGCGAACGGCGCCGGATCGGCGAAGATGATGAATATTTTCGCCAGCTTTCGGCCGCCTGGTCGGAAGCACTTCGCGATGCATTCACGCGCATTGAGGAATTCGCCGACCCCGACAGTTAGGGAAATTGCGGCAACGCCCAAAATTCTGACGACGTGTGACGGGCCGAACTGGCGGCGTTTCTCTCAAAATGTCGATTGCCCATTGACGCTCTGTTCAGCGTGCCAAATGTGCGATCACGCCTTATAGTCAGGTCTACAAAACAGCCGAAACTCCAATCCGGGGAACCTTCATGCGCAAGATCCAGGTCCAGGGCCTTCACCACGTCACCCTTGTCGGCGCCGACAGGCAAACGTCGATAGACTTTTGGGAAGGCCTGCTCGGCATGCCGTTTATTTTCGAGCAGCCCAATCTTGATGTCGCGTCGGAAAATCACCTCTACTTCGATCCCGGCGATGGCCGGTTGATCACTGTCTTCACTGACGAGAACCGCAAGCCCGATCCGCGGCGCACACCGACCGAACCGGGTTGCGTCCACCACGTGGCGTTTTCAATCGGCCGCGCAACGCTGTTGCAGGTCGTCGAACGGCTTGACGAACGCGGCGTAAAAAACACCGGGATCAAGGATCGCGGCATGTTCGATTCGGTCTATTTCAAGGACCCGATGGGCCTGATGATCGAGCTGGCGAGTTACAAGTTCGAGCCGCCGGCCGGCTGCACGCATGGTCAGGTGCTGTTTGAGGCGCACCGCCTGAGGGTCGAACGCGGCGACTACAACATCCAGGAAATTCACCTCGCCGATGCGATCGAGAACCTGACAGCCCAATCGACCAAGAGCCTTTCGGCCGACCGCGGACCGAAGGACCCTTACAACGATTAGAACGGTTCACGCCTCGTGGCGCTTTGACCACAGTTCCCAGGCAAACCGTGCGCGAACGCCAATGCCGAGAAATGGTTGCGGCGGCAGCTTTGACGGTTCGCCGAGCGAAAGCGCATCCTCGATCAGCGGATTGTCCCGCCCTGTCGCCATGTCGGCGGCGAGGATCCCACCGAATGTCCCCTTGGTGACGCCCACGGCGTTCTGGCAGACGGCGGACCAGACATTCGGCGCGATCTGGCCAAAGGCCGGCGCATTGTTCTGCGACAGGCACACGACTCCGCTCCAGGTATGTTCAAGTTCGACGTCAGGGAGCATCGGAAAACGCGCGCGAAAGAGCTTGGTGTGGCGTTCGCGGGCGGCCAGCCGGTCAGATTCCGGTACATACTGTTCCGGACAATAATTGATCCCGTGCCTGATCAGGATGCGATGATCGTTGGTGTAACGCATGGTGATTCCGACAAAGGCGTTGGCCGGTGTCAGCCCCCACGGTTTTTCAACGCCATAGGCTTTGCGCTCACTCTCTGTCAGCGG
>JBFOMG010000020.1:0-108982 GCA_040830725.1 Rhizobiaceae bacterium | reverse complement strand
CCGGCCAAATCTCCGAAAGCAATGCCTTTGCAGTCTCACGACCCACATTTGAACGAGTCGGCGGATATGACGAGCGGTTCATTATTCCAGGGGGATCAACGAGCAATCTGGAGCTGTTCGAGCGATATGTCACCAGAGAGAATGCCCTCAACATCTGTCTTGCCGGCGAGGGCACTTTTCATCAGGTCCACGGAGGGGCTGCGACATCCAATCCTGACAGGATCAAAAAATATTTTGACGAGTATCAGCGGATCCTTGGCCGCAAATTCAAAGTGCCGAACTATGAGACAATGATCTCGGGATGGCCGCGCAAAACGGCATTACCCGCTCTCATGAAGGCGGCTCAATTTGCCTTGGAGGAACGTTGATCGCTGGTCTTAGCCCCCTAAAACTGTGCCAATTTGTGGTTAGTTTTGGAGTAGGTTTTGATGGCTCGGAAGCATTGTTCGGATGAGGATATTCTCACGCTGTTGAGGGAGACCGAACTGAACTTGTCACCTGGTTGTGATGTAGCGTCAGCATGCCGTTCTTCACGAGTGAATGACGCCACGTTCCGCAGATGGCCAATGAATTATTTCGCCGGTCTGATTTGCGATATCAATGCTGGATCATCGCCTGTTCCGGGATGATTGCTCCAGGATGCTGAATCACCTGCGCCGCCAGTTGATGGCCGGTTTTTGCGGCTGTTTGCTCGTCCAGATCAAGCGTTACCGCACTCAGATATCCGGCGTTGAAACTGTCGCCAGCGGCGGTGGTATCGACGACGCGATCGACCGCCGGCAGATCGGTAAGAACACGTTGGTCGGATAAAATGAGCGGACCTTCCGCACCTTGCTTGAGCGCCCCGCGACGGACACCAAGTTTACGCAGCCGGGCAACCACCGCGCTGGAGTTTAAGTCTTCAAACAGCAACATTTCATCATCGAGCGACGGAAGGGCTATATCCGTTCGCGCCCACATGGCAGCGTTTGTCTGACGAGCGACATCAACGCTTTCCCATAATCTGGGTCGATGATTGCTGTCGTAAGCGATCGTTCCGCCCTTGGAGCGAAATTCGTCGATCCAGTTTATCAATCTACCGCGGATGTCGGCTGGCAGGATGGCCATGGTAATGCCGGAAAGAAACACCAGGTCAAAGGTGTCGAGCGAAGCCAGCGAAATCTCACAGGGCTCTGTGAACAAGGTTCGTGCGGCAGAATTGGACCGCCAATAGCTGAAGCTTCGCTCACCTTGAATATCTGTATCAATCGCATAGAGACCGGGCAGCAGTTCCGCGCGACGTTCTATGTGGGCGGTTCGAACACCATGGTTCTCGATCGCACGGATGATGCGATCGGAATATGGATCGGTACCAAGTGCCGTGACATACGAAACCTGCTTGCCGGTAGCTCTCAGCTTGCGCGCCAGATAAACGGCGGTGTTGTAGGTATCGCCGGCAACACCGAGTATCGCCCGACCGTTGTCTTGCGCAATCAGCTCGATCATGACTTCGCCAACGCAGGCAATATTGCGGATGTCACGCTTTGGCGTTGACACTCAGATGTCCCCGAATGTCGCGCGGACCTGGGACCAGGCGGCTTCCAAATGATCGCGCAGCGCCGCTTCAGCGCTGTCCGGATCACGCATCAGTATAGCTTCAAAAATTGCTTTATGCGCCCGGTAATTCTCGCGGTTTCGGTCCGGCAAGCGTGGCATCTGTGACCAGTGCGGTGCAAGCCAGGTGGTGAATGCCTTGTGGATTGCCGGCAACACGGGGTTTTTTGGAATGTCGTAGAGGACCGCGTGAAATCTCATGTCGGTCTGATAGAAAAGCTCGCTATCCGCGACAGCCGCCTCGTTCGCTTCAAGTGCGGCTTTCAGCGCAACAATACTTTGCTTGTCGGCGTGTGTTGCGGCTTGCCGAACCAGAGCTGCCTCGATCATGATCCGCGTGTCAAACAGGTTTTTCACCCCTCCCGGCAGGCTCAGCATGTGAGAGACGATCGATCCGGCGACGTCGACCGCTGTATCAAAACCGGGTTTGCGCACGACTGGCCGATGACGCGGCCGTGCTTCAACCAGGCCGCGCGACGACAGCAAACGCATGGCCTCTCTCACCACGGTTCTGCTGACACCGAATTTGTCCATGAGATGGCGCTCGGTCGGCAATGGTTGTCCGTCGGTCAGTTCGCCGCTGTGAATATCTTCTTCAATGGAGCGCACTACGGGGTCTGCAGCACGGCCAACACCGTCTTGGGAAGCCATTATCTCTCCAAAAGCGGCCAAGTTTACCGCGTCGTGTCTACTTCTGTTCTTTTATTGCGTGATTGATTTGGTATCAATCGAAAAAGTGATTGTATGATGAAAATGTACGAAATTGGGTAAACATTGACTGATACGACGATTTCTGTCAACTAGGTGTTAGATTTGATCATACCAAAAAATTTGCAGGGGTGAGTATGCCAACCTCAAGTCACGTTAATAATGCGGACAGGATCGCAAATGTCGAGGTGCGGCATTTCGATGTGCCGCTCGCCGAGGTTCTGACGGACGCTAAACATGGTGATCACACCCATTTCGAATTGATAACCGCAACCGTACACCTCGCCGACGGTGCTTCCGGCACTGGATATACCTATACTGGCGGGCGTGGCGGCAGGGCGATTGCCTCAATGATCGAACACGACTTGGCACCTCACCTCATTGGTCAGAATGGAACCCAGGTCGAGAAGATTTACGATTCGATGGGTTGGCATATTCATTATGTCGGACGCGGCGGAATTGCATCGTTTGCGATATCAGCCGTCGACATCGCATTGTGGGATCTGCGCGGCAAACGAACCGGCAAACCGTTGTGGAAACTGGCCGGCGGAATTTCCAATCGGTGCAGAGCCTACGGTGGCGGGATCGATCTTGCATTCTCGCAATCAAAACTGCTCGATTCGATGCAACACTACCTCGATCGCGGTCTCAACGCGGTAAAGATCAAGGTTGGCCAGCCGACGCTTGCAGAGGATGTTGCCCGGGTAGAGGCGGTACGCCGATTGATCGGGCCGGATATATCCTTCATGGTTGATGCGAATTATTCGATGTCCCTCGATCAGGCCATTGCTGCCGCCGAAGCTTTCACGCCTTTTGATCTGTTGTGGTTTGAAGAACCGATAATTCCAGACGACTACAAGGGTTATGGTAGAATCGCAGAGGCAACCGGAATGCCGCTGGCTATGGGTGAAAACCTGCACACCATCCATGAGTTCGAGTACGCCTTCGAAGATGCCCGTCTCAGTTACATTCAGCCGGATGCCTCCAATTGCGGCGGAATTACCGGGTGGCTGCGGGTAGCCGAGCTCTCGCGAAAACACGGAATTCCCGTCTGCAGCCACGGCATGCAGGAACTCCACGTCAGCCTTGTTTCGGCACAAAGCAACGCCGGCTGGCTTGAGGTCCATTCTTTTCCCATCGACCAATACACAAAGCGGCCACTGGTGCTGGAACAACACCTTGCCGTAGCGCCGGATGAACCGGGTATCGGCGTTAGTTTCGACTGGGAAAAGCTCAACGCGGCACATCGGGAGATGCATGCATGACTTCTAGTTCGATAAAGGCGGCCTATTACCGCGGTGACCGTACATTCACGGTGGAGACGGCAAAGCCGGTTCCGCCGGGACCCGGCGAAGTTTCGGTGCGAATTGCCTATTGCGGCATTTGCGGCACGGACATGCATGTGTTCCACGGCAACATGGACACCCGCGTGGGTTTCAACCGGGTCATCGGCCACGAAATGTCCGGTGTTGTCGAGGCGGTGGGACCCGGTGTGGAGAATGTGGCGCCGGGCCAACGTGTTTCTGTGCGTCCACTTGATCATTGCGGGGACTGTCCGGCTTGCCGGGTGGGTCACGCCCATATCTGTCACAATCTCCGCTTTCTCGGCCTGGACACCGACGGGGCCATGCAGGAACTGTGGAATGTGCCAGCGCACACGCTCCATATCCTTCCTGACAACTTGCGCATGGAGCACGCAGCCCTGATTGAGCCGACGGCAGTGGCCTGCCACGATGTCCGGCTGTCCGGTCTCAAAAAGGGCGAAGATGTCGTTGTCATCGGCGGCGGCCCCATTGGTATCCTGGTCGCCATGGTGGCTCGCGATGCCGGCGGCAAGGTGGTGATCTCCGAGGTCAACCCGAACCGCCTGCGGATTGCTGATGCGTTGGGATTCGACACTGTGGACCCGTCCGGGGAGGACCTCGTCGAGACCATCAATTCGCGTACCGAAGGAAAAGGTGCTGATGTGGTGTTTGAAGTGTCTGGCACCCAATCCGGGGTCGATGTGATGACGGATATTGCGGCCACCCGGGCGCGAATTGTGATGGTGGCAATTCACGCCACCAAGCCGAAAATTGACATGTTTCGGTTTTTCTGGCGCGAGTTGCAGCTGATCGGCGCGCGGGTCTACGAGGCCGAGGATTATGAAAAAGCGATTTCCCTGATCACGGCCGAAGCGATCGACGCCGAAACGATCATAACCGATGTGACGCCGTTGGCAGACATTCAAACTGCATTTGAATCTCTGGACGCAAGTCCAACCGCGATGAAAAGCCTAATTCAGGTAGGTGATAACTTATGAGTGCACTTTCACTATTCGATCTTTCCGGCAAGACCGCACTGGTGACCGGCTGCAAACGCGGTATCGGGCGCGCCATGGCCGAAGCGATCGCATCTGCAGGCGCCGACATTGTCGGTGTCAGTGCTTCACTCGATCCGGGCAGCGAAGTGGAAAAGGCGGTAAAATCGATGGGCCGCAATTTCAGAGCCTATCGCTGTGACTTTTCAAACCGGGCCGCTTTGCAGGATTTCATCCGGCAGCTGAAAGACGATGCCGTCACGCCGGACATCTTGATCAACAATGCCGGTACAATCCGCCGCAAACCGGCTAGTGAACATCCCGACGAGTGGTGGGATGAGGTGATCGAAGTCAATCTCTCAGCCCAGTTCATCTTGTCGCGCGAGATCGGGGCGATGATGGTCGCGCGCGGATCCGGCAAGATCATTTTCACCGCCTCGCTTCTGACATTTCAGGGCGGCATCACCGTTCCGGGCTATTCGGCGTCAAAGGGTGGCATAGGACAACTCACCAAGGCACTTGCCAACGAATGGGCGTCGCACGGTGTCAACGTCAATGCGATTGCACCCGGCTATATCTCAACCGACAACACCGAAGCACTGCGTAACGATCCCGAGCGCTTCAGGGCCATCCTCGAGCGAATTCCGCAGGGTCGCTGGGGCGAACCGGCCGACTTTGCCGGGCCCGCCGTGTTTCTGGCGTCGGCCGCATCCAACTATGTCAACGGCGAAATCCTGGTTGTCGACGGGGGATGGATGGGAAGGTAACCGGATTGGCAAATATGCTCCGGCCGGCACGTCCAGGTCTCGTGCATCAGTTCAGGGTGACTTAGAAGCAATTAGCTGTAAAACGGACGTTTTCCGCAAGCGCGACATCTCGACATTGATCTCTCGAATGCCAATCCTCCACAATTCCGATGGCTTGACACCCGCCATCGGCCACGCCGTGGCTTCTTGCACCTGATCAACACTCAGCCCACAATTCAAAACTGTGCTGCAACAGTTGGTTGGCTGTTATTCGTCGAGGAGAGCTCTGACCGGTTGGTTGGATAACGGCCCAACGAAAAAAGCGACGGCGAGCACATCTCGAATATGAGTTGACTTGCAAAGCTCTGATTATCGCAAACCGTTGTGTAAATTGGAACCTACCCGGTGGCTGTTTTCTGATGTTGATTGATCCAGCCATCAATGCCGATGATCTCTTCTGCGGTCAGCAGCAGGCCGAGCTTGGTGCGGCGGTAGACAATGTCCTCGGCGGTTTGCGCCCACTCGTTTTCAACGAGATAGCTCACCTCGCACTCATAGAGGTCGGCGCCGAAGTGGGAACCGAGATCTTCGATCGCTTTTGTACCAGCCAGTATCCGCTCGGTTTCTGTACCGTAGGTCCGCACCAGCCTGTCGATCAGATCGCGCCCGGCATGAGGAAATTCTTCTGTATAGCGGTCGGCTAGTTCCTTTCGCTGGCCCACTGCAAAATCACCGCCGGGAAGTGTGGCGCCACTGGTCCACCCAGGCTTGCGTTGTCCGAGCCGCGTTTCAAGTTCGATGAGTACTTCTTCGGCCAGACGCCGGTAGGTGGTGATCTTGCCGCCGAAAATGTTGATCAGCGTGCCATCGCCCATCGCCGGGTCGCTGCGAATAATGTAGTCGCGGGTCGCTTCCTGCGCCTTCGACGCGCCGTCATCGAACAGAGGCCGCACGCCGGAATAGGTCCAGACAACATCTTCCTCGTTGACCGGCTCTTCAAAATATTCGCTGGCCATTGAGCAAAGGTACTCCGTCTCCTCGGGCGTGATCTGCGGTCTGCCGTCCATGTCGCCGTGCTCTGCATCGGTTGTACCGATCAGTGTGAACTCGTTCTCATAGGGGATCGCAAAGATGATGCGGTCATCGGCGTTCTGGAAAATATAGGCCTGGTCATGATTGAACTTCTTGGCGACCACGATATGGCTGCCGCGCACCAGCCGCACATTGTGGGCGTCGTTCTGGCCGAACACTTTTTTCAGCACGTCGTCGATATAGGGGCCGGCGGCGTTCAGCACGACAGCGGCGGTGACCGTATCAACCGCTCCGCTGTTGGCATCACGCAGCTTCACCACCCATCGGCCGTCTTCAAAGCGGGCCTGTTCCACCGCCGTCCTCGGCCGGATATCGGCGCCGCGGGACCGGGCGTCCTGCAGGTTCAGGATCACAAGACGCGAATCCTCGACCCAGCAATCGGAGTATTCAAACGCCTTTTTAAAGTTGGATTTCAGAGGCTTGCCGGCTGAATCGGAATCAAGATCGAGCGTGCGCGTTCCCGGAAGCAGTTTCCTGCCGCCGAGATGGTCATAGAGGAACAGGCCCAGCCGCAACAGCCATGCCGGCCGCAGCCCACTGTGATGCGGCAGGACAAAACGCAACGGCCTGATAATGTGCGGCGCCATCGCCCACAGCACTTCGCGCTCCATCAGCGCCTTGCGCACCAGCATGAACTCGTAATGTTCCAGATAGCGCAAACCGCCATGGATCAGTTTCGTGGAGGCCGATGAGGTGCTGCCGCCAAAGTCGCCTGCATCGCAGAGGCAAACCGAGAAACCGCGGCCGCTTGCGTCTCGCGCAACACCGGCGCCATTGATGCCGCCGCCGATGACCAGCAGATCAAAATGCGGCGGATCCTTGCCATCGGCAGTTTGCTGCGCAGACGCCATCACCCGCTCACCTGCTGTGCCTCGTCGCCTGCAATGACAACTTCCACTTCATGGCGCTCGCAAAGAGCGGTGATGTGTTCGGGCGGTGTTTCATCGCTGACAAACATGTCCATTGCGCTCACATGCCCGATTTGCACGGGCGCCCGGCGTTCAAATTTGGTCGCATCGGCAACCAGTATCTTCTGCCGCGCCTGTTCGAGAATTGCCTGGGCAACCCGGACTTCCTGATAATCATAGTCGAGAAGGGCGCCATCTTCGTCGATCGCCGAAGAGCCGATGATCGCAAAATCAACTTTGAACTGCCGGATCAGGTCAACTGCGGCAGCACCAATAATGCCGCCGTCACTCTTTCTGATCATGCCGCCCGACACCACCAGATCAACGCCGGGACTGTCGGACAATATGTTTGCCACGTTCAGATTGTTGGTGATCACCATCAGTCGCTGATGGCGACGCAGCGCATGGGCAACCTGCTCGGTCGTCGTTCCGATGTTCAATATCAATGATGCGCCATCGGGAATCATGGCTGCAACGCTTTGACCGATCCTGACCTTGCCGTCGGCGGCGATGCTGCGCCTGGCCTGATAGGCGAGATTGACCGTATCGGATGGAAAAACCGCGCCGCCATGCACGCGATGCAGCTTCTCCATCCCGCACAAATCATTGAGATCCTTGCGAATTGTCTGCGGGGTAACCTCGAAATGGGCGGCCAGTGTGTCAACGCCGACCCGCCCGTCCCGGCGGGCAATGTCCAAAATATCCTGCTGTCGAGGTATGAGCGGCTGCATGAGCATTTCCCGGTGCGACTTTCGCATACTTGCGAAATTTTTCGAAAATATCAATAACGAACCTATCAGCTTTCGCAATTTTTCCTAATCTCCTAGTTAGGCGTTCGCTTAGCTGCGAAGTAGGAGTGTCAAGCCCCTGTTTCCGGGAAATCAATTGGGTTCTTCGCAGCTGCACCGAATGGCGGCCATACCCTCATTCCAAGGTCTCAGAAGGAGGGAAGGCGGCGCTTTGCTGCAGGTGCGACGAACAAATGGCCGTTTCCCGGAGCAGACGTTGGAGTTATCGATAATGCTGAACTGCCAACCACACCCCGGCGGTGTTGCGATTTTGATGGCATCGAAACGATGCTTCAGTCTTTTGTTGTATCAATGGATGGTTTGCGATGGTGACTGTTATAACGAATATGCGACCATGCAAGGTATGGTAAGTGCAGGTCTGGACAAAGCAATTCTGGCGCCGCTGACTTTGGTGTGGTTTTTTTGATCGCGCGTAAGCCGATTGCGTACACAGGCAATATGCTACCAAACCAACTAGTACCATGGATCATTGAAATTATTGGTCGGAGTGGCAGGATTTGAACCTGCGACCCCCTCGTCCCGAACGAGGTGCGCTACCAGGCTGCGCTACACTCCGCGACCAACCGCGGGCTTATAGCGCCGGCCCGAAATTGCCGCAAGCGCCAATTGCCTTGTCTCTTGCAATTTCGCTCTCAATCAGAAATGCAATCCGTTATTAATTCCAAGAGCGTAGAACCAAGCCAACAAGCAATCTCACGAAAGCAAACCGTTCCAGTGTTTCCAACTCCGAGATCAGATATTGCGCCCAACAGCGCCGATTTTGAGAACGTTCCGCTGATCAAACCGACCGGTTTTCGCGAATATGACGCGCGATGGTGGTTCGGTCATCCCGCATCCGATGTTCCGCCGGAGCTCAATCTTGCCGGCGTCCAGGCACTCGGCATGGGTTTGGGTACCCTCATTCGTCAACGCGGTGCCGGGCCGGATATTGTTACCGGTCATGACTTTCGATCTTACTCAATGTCGATCAAACTGGCCCTGGTTTCAGGGTTGATGGCGGCGGGCGCCCGGGTTCACGACATCGGACTTTCGCTATCACCCATGGCCTATTTTGCCCAGTTTGAGCTCGATATTCTGTCGGTCGCGATGGTTACCGCATCCCACAATGAAAACGGCTGGACCGGCGTGAAAATGGGCTGCGACCGGCCACTGACCTTCGGGCCTGAAGAGATGTCGGCGCTGAAAAACATTGTTCTCAATGCAAGTTTTGACCTCACCGGCGGTGGTTCCTATCAGTTTGTTGAAGATTTTCGCGAACGATATCTGGCTGACTTGGCCAAGGGAATATCCATGGGGCGGCCACTGAAGGTCGTCGCGGCTTGCGGTAACGGCACCGCTGGTGTGTTTGCGCCACAACTGTTGGAGAAGATTGGTTGCGAAGTGATTCCGCTTGATGCCGATCTGGATTTCACATTCCCGCGCTACAATCCCAATCCCGAGGATATGCAAATGCTGCATGCCATACGGGACAAGGTTCTGGAGACCGGAGCGGATGTCGGTTTCGGCTTTGATGGAGACGGCGACCGCTGCGGAGTTGTGGACAATGAGGGAAACGAAATTTTCGCCGACAAAGTCGGTGTGATGTTGGCGCGGGATATATCCTCTTTAAACCCGGGTGCTCTTTTTGTCGCTGATGTGAAATCAACCGGCTTGTTCGCCACCGATCCGGTATTGAACGAAAACGGGGCCAATACAGACTACTGGAAAACAGGCCATTCCTACATCAAACGCCGGGTGACCGAACTGAAAGCCGCCGCGGGTTTTGAAAAGTCGGGCCATTTCTTCTTCAACAGGCCTATCGGCAGGGGCTATGATGACGGGTTGGTGACGGCGATTGCAATTTGCCAGATGCTCGAACGCAATCCGGACAAGTCGATGGCCGATCTTTATCGGGATCTGCCGCTGACTTACGGTTCACCCACCATGTCACCTCACTGTGCCGATGAGCTAAAATATGACGTCGTTGATCGCGTGGTGAAGCGTTTTCAGACGATGCGGACCGGCGGTGAAACCGTTGGAGGCCATGCGATTGCTGACCTCGTAACGGTCAATGGAGTCCGTGTCGTCGCTGACGACGGAACTTGGGGCCTTGTTCGGGCATCATCGAACAAGCCGGAATTGGTCGTTGTGGTCGAAAGCCCGGTATCTGAAGAACGAAAGCGCGAGATGTTTCAGGCGATAGACAACATCTTGCGTGAAAATGAGGGAGTTGGTGCGTATAACCAGATGCTCTGACCTGAATGGAACAGTTGCAAGTGGCAATACATTGAACAGTGCGCGCATAGTTGGCTTTGTCATGAGCGGGGGCATAGGGTCGCGCCTCTGGCCCTTGTCGCGCGAGGATAATCCAAAGCAGTTTCACGATCTTTCGGGCGACGGATCCATGCTGGCTGCCACGGTGCGAAGGTTGCTTTCGAGGCAAAATGGAGACACGCCGGTTCATGTTATTGCCTCGGAACGTCACGCAAGCCGCGTGCAGTCTGATCTCGCTGGAATTGATCTGGCGGGCGGTTCGGCGATTTTCGAGCCGATAGGGCGAAACACGGCTGCTGCGGTCGCCGTTGCCGCACTGAGAACGCTTGAGGCATTCGGTGATGAAATTGTGCTCGTTGTCCCTTCCGATCATGTCATTTCGACCGACGCTCAATTCTGGCAGACGGTCGAAGCGGGAGCAGATGCAGCGCTAGCCGGTAATTTGGTCGTTTTTGGCATCAAACCGGCACATCCTGAAACCGGCTACGGGTATATTGAAGTCGAGACGCCAAACGGGAATACGCACACTGTAAAGCGGTTCGTTGAAAAGCCGGATGAGGCGACTGCTCAAACCTACATGGATCTCGGAAATTTCTACTGGAACACCGGCATATTTCTGTTCAAGGCCGGTGCAATGCGGGAAGCGTTTTCTGTCCATGCCCCAGATATTTGGCGCGGAGCCGAAGAGAGCATGAAGGCAGCGGCGACAGATGTGACGGGTACTTACCTTCCCGCAGAACTCTACTCGCAAATCCCTTCCATCTCCGTCGACTACGCCATCATGGAAAAGGCTGACGCAATTTCCATGGTGCCCGCTACATTCAGCTGGAACGATCTCGGATCCTGGCAATCCCTGCTCGAGACGAGCAAATCTGACGACAGCGGCAACGTGATCACCGGCGACGTCGTCGCAATAGACTGTCAGAATTCATACTTGCGCAGTCACGGTCGGCTGCTGTCGGCGGTCGGGCTGAAGGATATTGCCGTGGTCTCGACGGTCGATGCGACATTTGTCGCGCCCGTCGATCAAAGCCAGAATGTCAAAAAAGTAGTCGAGCAGCTAGAGAAATCCGGTCGGATCGAAACCCGTTTCACACCATCGAGTGACCGCATGCCCGTCACCGGAGCCTGGCGCAATCGCGTGAACCATTGGCTGTTTGAGGAAACGCTCCCCTTGTGGTCCTCGGCAGGAAAAGACGATGTCCATGGCGGGTTCCATGAAACCCTGACATTTGAGCGCCAACCTGGCGCCCAGCCAAAACGAATGCGCACGATGGCTCGGCAAATCTATGCTTTCTCGGTCGCAAAACAGCGAGGCTGGGACGGAAATGCAGACCAGTTAATTGGTCATGGTATTGATTTTATTTCGAAAAAAGGTCGCACCGACAAGGGTGGTTTTGTCCGCACTTTGAACCATGATGGCAGCGTGGCCGATGCTACGGAAGATGCCTATGATCATGCATTTGTCTTGCTGGCATTAGCTCATGCCCACCAGTGCGGTAATCGGGATGCTCTCAAATTGGGACAGGAGACGTTCGCTTTTCTGGATGCCCATTTGGAAGATGAACGCATGACCGGATTCCTGGAGACAGCGGGAGGCAAGGGGATCAGACGTTCAAACCCGCACATGCACCTGCTCGAGGCGTTTCTTGCCTGGCATTCGGTTACCGGTGAAAGGGATTATCTGCGCCGTGCTGCACGTGTGGTCGATTTGTTCCGCAGTAATCTCTTCGACAGTGAAACCTGGACGCTTGGTGAATATTTCGATGACGATTGGAAACCTGCACCGGGCCGCGAGGGTCAGTGGACCGAACCGGGTCATCATTTCGAGTGGGCTTCCCTGTTGGTCGAATTTGCCGCCAAGAGTGGCCAGGTCAAACTCAATGCATATGCGCGCAAACTCTATGCTTCCGCGGTTGCAAATGGGCTGAACAGGGCGACCGGGTTGGCCTATGCTGCAGTTTCCCGCGACGGTGTGCCGCTGGACACGCTCTCCCGCAGTTGGCCGCAGGCGGAGGCGGTCAAAGCTGCCATCGCGCTCGACGGTACGGGTGGCCCGGACCTGAAACCGGAAATTGAAGCTCGCGTCGGGCGGTTGTTTCGCTGGCATATCGATCCGGCGCCGACGGGGCTTTGGATCGATCGCATTGACGGCGAAGGAAAAGCTAGTGAAGGTGACGTTCCGGCTTCGATTTTCTACCACCTGGTATGTGCGCTGACGCGTTATCTGGACTCGACTGACGGTGTGTAAATTCTCGGGCATTCACAGGAGTTGAACGTGAAAATCGATGGCCAATGCCACTGTGGCAAAATATCTTGGACAGCGGAAATCGACCCGACCAGCGTGTTCATCTGCCATTGCTCAGATTGCCAGGCCATCTCCGCATCGGCGTTCAGGACGGTTGGTCAGGTCGCGGCGGAACATTTTAAGATTTCGGGCGAACCGAAGGTCTACGTGAAAGTGGGCGATAGCGGAGCCAGGCGGGCACAGGCATTTTGCGGCGAATGCGGCTCCGGTATTTATGCGGCGGCTGATGAAGAAAACCCAGCGATATTCAATCTGCGTCTTGGAACATGCCGGCAACGCGCTGAGCTGGTGCCCAGAGGACAGAAGTGGTTTCGCTCGGCGTTGCCCTGGCTTTCGCAACTTTCCGAGATCACCAAACAGGATCGTCAATAATCCGGCTTCTTCAGCCTCCTTCTTGGTCGACGGCATTGTTTGGAGGCTCTCAATGCCAATCTACCGATCGTTGGTCCGCCATCGCGGGTTTATCCATGGCTCCAAATTGGATGGGTTCAGCATTGGCCGTCCCAAAATGTGATCCGCCGCCTTCTCACCGACCATGATCGATGGAGCGTTGAGGTTGCCGTTGGTAATACGCGGAAAGATCGATGAGTCGGCGACGCGCAGATTATCGACACCGATGACCCGGCATTCTGGATCGACGACAGCCAGGTCGTCACTCTTGGCGCCAATGCGGCAAGTGCCACATGGGTGATAGGCGCTCTCGGCGTGCTCGCGAATGAAAGCATCGATCTCCTGATCGCTTTGAATGTGATCCCCCGGCGATAGTTCTTTCCCACGGTAAAGGTCGAAGGCAAGCTGCGAAAAAATCTCGCGAACCAGGCGGATCGCGTGACGGAACTCAGTCCAGTCATCTGGATGGCTCATATAGTTGAACCGGATCTCTGGCTTGTCCTCGGGATTTGCGGAGCGAAGCGTAACCGTTCCCCGTGACTTCGAACGCATGGGTCCGGTGTGCGCCTGGAACCCGTGTCCCTTCGCGGCGGACTTGCCATCGTAACGGACGGCAGCCGGCAGAAAGTGGAACTGAATATCAGGATAATCAATACCGGCTGCAGAGCGGACGAACCCACACGATTCGAAATGATTGGTGGCACCAAGCCCGCTCTTGAACATCAGCCATTCCGCACCGATCATGCCCTTTGATATCAGGTCAAGATGCGCGTTGAGCGAGATGGGTTCAATACATTCCTGTTGTACGTAAACTTCAAGGTGGTCCTGCAAATTTGTCCCGACGCCTGGTCGGTCTGCAATGACTTCGATGCCGTGTTGTTGAAGCTCACCTGCCGGGCCGATGCCGGACAATTTCAACAGTGTGGGAGAGTTGATGGCCGAAGCTGCGATTATGACTTCGCGACGCGCCTTGACTATTTCTTCAGCGCTGCCAGCGCCGATCTCCACGCCTGTTGCGCGGTGATTCTCGATAACAACCCGACGGGCTAACCCGTTAACAAGACTGACGTTTTCCCGCTTCAATGCTCGGCGCAAATAGGCGTTGGCCGTCGACCATCTGCGTCCATTGTGAATGGTCTGTTCAAACGCACCGAACCCTTCCTGCTTCTGACCGTTATAGTCGTCGGTGCGTTCGAAACCGGCTTGGGCGCCGGCCTCGATAAAGGCATCATAGAGCGGATTTTTCCGCTCACCCCGGCTGACGTGCAGCGGCCCGTTCTTACCGCGCCAGTCGGGTTCGCCGAACTCGGCATTTTCCATCCGTTTGAAGTACGGCAGGACATCGGCAAACGACCAGCCTGCAGCCCCCTGGTCGGCCCAGTGATCAAAATCGCGGGCATGACCACGAACATAGACCATGCCGTTGATGGATGATGAACCACCAAGAACTTTCCCGCGCGGCGTCGCGAGACGACGGTTGTTCAGATTGGGTTCCGGCTCGGAACGATAACCCCAATCATAAAGCTCCATGTTCATGGGAATGGAAAATGCCGAGGGCATCTGGATGAACGGTCCGATATCAGTGCCGCCATATTCGATGACAATGACGGAATGCGTGCCGTCTTCCGACAGGCGATCGGCCATCGCCGCGCCGGCCGAGCCCGAGCCGATGATGACGAAATCGGCTTCATGCATTGGAGACATGCCTCACAAAATCGGACAGTGAAACATTGCCGCCGGTCGCAATGATGAGCACCGTTTTGTTCTTTGCTTGCAAAGAGCCATCCAGAAGCGCGGCAATCCCGGCCGCACCCGATGGCTCCAAAACGAGTTTCAGTTTTTCAAACGCAAATCGCATCGCGACGCGAACCGATTTGTCGCTGACTGACAATCCCGAAACACCCGCTTTGCTGACCGCTTCGAAAGGCGCATTGCCCGGTGCCCTTGCCATAAGGCCGTCGCATATCGATTTTGGCCCGACCGGCATTGTCGAAATCTCACCGCGATCGATGGATGTGCCCATACCGGCGTAAGCTTCCGGCTCTACCCCGATAATCCGGGTTTCAGGCGACAGGTAGTGGAATGCCAGAGACACACCGCCGATCAATCCTCCGCCTCCCACGGGGCAGAGCAATATGTCGGCGTGCGCCTGCGCGTTCTCCAGTTGATCCAGTGCTTCCAGTCCTGCGCCTGCCTGACCGGCAACGACTTCCATGTCGTCAAATGGGTGCAGCAAAGTCAGATGCTTGTCAGCGGCAATTGATGCGGCCAGTTCCGCAGCTGCATCCTCGCGTCCGCGTTCGCCATGGTCCGAGAGGACGACATCAGCGCCGAAACCGCGCGTCGCGTCCCGTTTTGCTTCCGGCGCATCAATCGGCATGACGATCGTCACCGGAATACCCAAGGCCTGACCGGCTGCGGCAAGACCCTGGGCAAAATTGCCAGACGAAAATGCGACGACACCGCGCTTTGCTTCATCCGCTGACAGGCGTGTCAGGCGCCAGTGGGCGCCGCGAATTTTGAACGAGCCGGCCCATTGCAGTGATTCAGGTTTGACAAAGACCCGCGCAGCTCCCGTTTCCTTCGCCAGCGCATCAGACCGCAGCAACGGCGTCCTTTGCGTCGCGCCGGAAGTGACGGCGTAGGCTTCGCGAAGCTGATCCAGACCGGGAACCGACATCATTGTCCTCTCGGGAAACGCTGGCGTTCTTCAAGAACATTGAGGTCCATGTGGTTGCGCATGTAACGCTCCGACGCCACCTGCAGCGGCTGGAAGTCCCAAGGAAAGTGCGCGCCGTTTCGCAGTGCCGGATAGACAACCCAGCGACGCGCCTGGCTTTCGCGAACTTCAGCGTCAAACTTGTCCATGTCCCAGCGCGCGCGCACCTTGCTCATGAAACTTTCGACATTGGACAAGTGTGCCGGATCGTCGGCCAGGTTCCGTTGCTCCAGCGGATCATTTTCGAGATCAAAAAGCTGCGGTGGATCAAGTTCGCAGTGCACGAATTTGAGCGCACCTTCGCGAATACAGACCAGCGGTGTGTATGATCCCTCGGCAGCGTATTCCATCAGGACGGGCAAAACGCGGCGGCCGCCCCTAATCAGCGGAAGCAGGCTTTCACCATCTGTCCATGGTGCGATCTCGCCCATGTCGATTCCGGCGAGATCGCAAAGTGTCGGCAGAACATCGAGATTGGATACCGGAGCCTCAATCAGGCCATCCTGGATATCGGGCCCTGAAATCATCAGGGGCACGCGGGCTGAACCTTCAAAAAATGACATTTTGAACCAAAGGCCGCGTTCACCGAGCATATCGCCATGATCGGAGCAGAACAGCACCACCGTATCGTCGCGCATGCCGGTCGCTTCCAGCACATCCAGCAGTTCGCCGATCTTGTCATCGAGATAGGAGATATTTGCAAAGTAGGCACGGCGGGATCGCCGGATATTCTCATCGGTTATGTCAAAGTTTTTGTAGTCACTGGCTTCCAGCAGCCGGCGGGAATGGGGGTCCTGATCTGCGGCGTCGAGTGCAGGAACCGAAGGAGCAAGTGCCGGGCAGTTTTCATACATATCCCAATATTTCTTTCGGGCCACATAGGGATCATGCGGATGGGTGAACGACACGGTAAGGCACCATGGCCGCCGGCCTTCGTCTTCTGACTGCCGTGCGAGCTGGTAGAGTTTCTGCACACCGTGAAATGCGACTTCATCGTCATATTCCATCTGGTTGGTTATCTCGGCCACACCGGCGCCGGTGACCGAGCCGAGATTATGATACCACCAGTCGATCCGTTGACCGGGTTTCCGGTAATCCGGAGTCCAGCCGAAATCCGGCGGGTAAATGTCTGTGGTCAGCCGTTCTTCGAATCCATGCAGCTGATCGGGCCCGACAAAATGCATCTTGCCGGAGAGGCAGGTGTAATAGCCGCTCGCGCGCAAATGATGCGCGTAGGTTGGAATGGCGGAAGCAAACTCCGCCGCATTGTCATAAACGCGGGTTCGCGAAGGCAATTGACCACTCATGAACGATGCACGGCCCGGTGCACAGAGCGGAGAAGCCGTATAGTTGTTCGCAAACCTCGCAGACTGCGACGCAAGTGCACTCAAATTCGGAACTTGCAGAAAATCGATCGGCCCGTCCGGGAACAGTGTTCCGTTGAGTTGATCGGTCATGATGATCAAAATATTTGGCTTTTGTGCCATCTGGTCATCCCTTGCAGCGTGGATCAGGCCTGATTTGCAAAGAGACCATATTTTTAATTGAACGGCTGTTCAATCATAATTGTTGCTTCCAGTTGAATTTCGTAGGACCAATTCACTACTTCTGATGCGGGTGGTTTGGTCCTATATGAAGTGGGCATGCAAACAGTTTTCCCAAAAGGAACAAGACCATGACTGCCTGTATCGTCGGCTGGGCCCATTCGCAATTCGGAAAGCTTGAAGGCGAAACCGTGGAAAGCCTCATCGTCGGCGTCGCTGGTGAGGCGCTGGCTCATGCCGGAATCGGTCCGGACGAAGTGGATGAAATCGTCCTGGGTCACTTCAACGCGGGTTTTTCGGCACAAGACTTTACGGCCAGCCTGGTGTTGCAGGCTGACGAAAAACTGAGGTTCAAGCCCGCCACTCGCGTGGAAAATGCGTGCGCGACCGGATCGGCGGCAGTCAGGCAGGGAATAAGGGCAATCGAGGCCAACGCGTCCAAGATCGTTTTGGTTGTCGGCGTCGAACAGATGACCACAACTCCGGGTCCGGAAATCGGAAAAAATTTGCTGAAAGCGTCTTACCTGCCGGAGGATGGCGACATTCCTGCCGGATTTGCGGGTGTGTTTGGCCAGATTGCCCAAGCCTACTTCCAGCGTCACGGCGACCAGTCCGACGCACTGGCAGCGATCGCTGCAAAAAACCACAAGAACGGCGTCAACAATCCTTTTGCTCAGATGCGCAAGGATTTGGGCTACGAATTCTGTCGGCAGGAGAGCGAGAAAAACCCGTTTGTAGCCGGACCGCTCAAGCGAACTGATTGTTCACTTGTCTCCGACGGTGCTGCGGCACTGGTTTTGGCGAATACGGAAACAGCGCTTGCGATGCGCCGCGCAGTCGCGTTCCGCGCCAATCAGCATGTGCAAGATTTTTTGCCGATGTCGAAACGCGATATTCTGCTGTTCGAAGGATGTGAACAAGCCTGGGGCAGGGCTCTGAAGCAGGCCGGTGTTTCGCTCGATGACCTTTCGTTCGTCGAAACCCACGACTGCTTCACAATCGCCGAACTGATTGAGTACGAAGCGATGGGGCTGGCGAAACGTGGTGAAGGCGCGCATGTCGCCATGGAAGGCCAGACTGCCATGGATGGCCGTCTGCCCGTGAATCCATCCGGCGGACTGAAATCGAAAGGTCATCCGATCGGCGCGACAGGCGTCTCAATGCACGCCTTGACTGCGATGCAACTGGCCGGGGTTGCCGGTGATATACAGGTTCCCGGAGCCAGTTTGGGTGGCATCTTCAATATGGGTGGTGCGGCGGTTGCAAACTACGTATCCATATTGGAGCGGATCAAATAAGGGTTACGAAGACCACAGCGGAACGCGCCCGTAGGCCGGTATCTTGACGGCCGGGCGCGCGAAATCCAGTCCGGCAACAAGGCCGAAAAAGTGAAACTCAAGACCTGACCGCACCCCCGCGGCAAACCCGATCAATCCACCAAATGTCGCGTGTATGTCCTGCCAGTCTTCAGCGATGTTGAATGACAGCAGTCCCGGAGCGAAATCGCGGCCGACAGCGTTGGGTGGCAGTTGGGCTCCCATTTGGGGCACGGCCTTGATGACATGGGCGACAAAACTGTTCGAGTTCGGACCGGGCCAGATCGTGTAATCGCCATAGTCCCGGTATGGATATGCATCGATCGCAGCTTCCGCTTTGGCGACCAGTCCGGTGGCTTCTCTCCCTGAAACCGCGGCAATGATCACCGGCTTGTTAGAATACCAACGCCCGTCCGGTTCATAGGAATTCTTTCGCACCGGTCTTCCCCAGCCGACTTTGTCATAACGATCGTATCCTGCACCGTCCTCTCGTTTGATAACGATCCAGCAGTGAACGGAGAAAGCGCCTTTCATACCGCCCGTCCGCGCCGCCATCAGGAATATTGCTGGTCCGTCAATTTCACCGGGAGCGGGCAAAACACCGCTGGCGCTCCAGTCAGCAGTTCGCCAGGAGGACGGCCGCTCCAAAGTCACCCACCAGGCAGCCGTACCTACCGCCGGAAGCAGGAACAAAAGCGCTATGGTCGCCAGAAGCATTTTGATCAATTTCACTGATGTCGTTCCATAGATTGATTGATAGAAGGTAGTAATTCCCCCATGGAAGGCGCAACCTTTCAGCCCGCAAATTTTGGTGATCGAATGGCAAATCCTGTTTTGATTGAGGTGACACGCGGAGATTTGGTCGAAAGCTGTCATCGCGGCGCCATCGCTGTCGTCGATGCTGACGCCCGCGAGGTCATGGGTCTCGGTGACATCGACGCCCCGATTTATCCTCGCTCCGCGGTCAAGGTCATCCAGGCGCTGCCATTGGTCGAAAGCGGCGCGGCGGATGCGCTCGGGTTTGGTGAGCAAGAACTGGCGATGGCATGCTCTTCACATGTTGCCGAACCAGCGCATGTGGAGATGATCCGGTCAATGCTTGCGCGAGCCGGATTGACGCATGAGGCGCTGGAGTGCGGCACCCATTGGCCTTCAATTGGTCATGCAGCCCGGGCACTTGCGAGCAGCGGTGAAACACCGACTGCTTTGCATAACAACTGCTCCGGCAAACACGCCGGCTTTCTGTGCACCAGCGTCCATCTCGGAATTGATCCGAAGGGTTATGTCCGGCGCGATCATCCCGTTCAGCATCAGGTGACCGCCGCGCTGGAGCAGGTGATTGGAACCGCGCATACCGTCGAGCACTGTGCTCCGGATGGATGCTCCATTCCCACTCACGCCGTACCGTTGAAAAATCTTGCTCTCGGATTTGCGCGAATGGCGACGGGAAAGGATCTTTCCCAACAACGGGCGGACGCGGCGCGCAGGTTGTTCCAGGCCTGTTTCAACCAGCCATTTTTTGTCGAAGGAACCAGGCGGCCTTGTTCGCTGATGTTGGAAGCGGGCGCTGGTGACGTGTTTGCCAAAAATGGCGCCGAAGGGGTCTATTGCGGTGCCATTCCCTCTTTGGGTCTGGGCATAGCGTTAAAGTGCGACGACGGGAACATGCGTGCTGCGGCGCCGGCTTTTGCTGCCGTGGTGGCCAGATTGCTGGAGCGTGGCGGTGAAGTTCAGTCAAGATTTGCGGAACTGGCGACCAAACCACTGAAAAATCACAACGGATGGACAATCGGCGAAATTCACCCTTCCGGCGAACTGTCACTTAACTCGTGAGGTTGCGTTCAACCCGCAACCGCGGCCACTCGCCGGATCCAGTACGGGCCAGATCGCCGGTGACCCGCTTTTTCCACCGGTGACCGAAAATCGCTCCGTGCACGGTGTCCTCAATCACATTGTCGGTTATGACAGCGGATCCTGATCCTTCGACCACAGAAACGGCGATACCTTCGCCGGCCTTGCGGATGACGTTTCCGGAAGCCACCACATTTCGCATGAATTCCCCCCAGCCGATATGAATTCCGTAGAGCGGCGCGCTCTCAATCACATTGCCCGTGACTGACGTGTCCGCTTCAACCGAGATTCCGACCCCGAAACCCGGTGCGTCAGCAGGGTAGGGGCCAACTTCCGACAGATTGCGCACGAGATTTCCCGAACAAACGCCCAACCTGCCGCCGTTGTTGAAGTTGACAATCGATATTCCGTTGGCGGCCCCGTCGACGATATTTGAACTGACCACCGCACCGTCAAATGCAAATTCCGCGTAGATGGCGGTTTCACCGGAATGGGAACAATTGTTGCCCGTGACCTGAATATTGCTCGCCGAGTTGGCGCGAATGGCAGAAAATGCGCAATCTGCAACAACATTGCCGGATATCAGGACATTGTTGGCGCGAAACACATTAATGCCATTACCGTTTTGCCCGGTTCCACCATTCTGCGCCGAAATACGGTCAATGCGATTCTCGGAGATGATGGCGCCGTCATCGGCAATCTGCCAGCGGTGAACGAGAATGCCGCCATTTGCGCAATCGGTGACGCGGTTGCCAGTGATGTTCAGCCTGCCGCCTTCGACGGAATAGATCGCCGCATCGGCCGCACCACTTATCGTTGACCGCTCAATCCGGCCGCCGCTGCGTTCAAGCGCGATGCCGTTCTTGCCGCTGCCGATGAACTCGCAATTATTGATGTCCACGTGGCGCGCCCGGCGAATATCGACAAGGCCTTGGGTGTAATCAGCAAGCCAGTGGTTAGCGCCGTCGATTGTCAGCCCGGAAATGTCGAACAAGTCGAGATTTTCGCCGGCAAACAGATGCCCGTCACCGCCGTAAATTATCCGTGTTGCACCCGGAACCCCGGATATCCGGACATTTGCGGGAAGCTTGAGATTGGAAACAACGTAATTGCCCGCCGGAAGGTGGACTGGAAGGTTTCGTTCCGCTGCCTTTAGCAGCATCCTGTTGAAGGCCTTGCTTTGATTGTCGAATGCGTCCGGGCGGATACCCAGCTCTGTCGCATCGATCGAGCCGCGCAAGGAATTTGTCGAGACACCGGAGAGCGCACCTGCACCCAATGCAGGTGCGCTCAATCCGGCCAGCCCCAGCCCCATCGCGGATTTCAGCAATATTCGTCTGTCCATGAACGGCACACCGCTCCCTGTTGGGGGTACAAGGAGCACAATTCATGCCAGTTCAGGTGTTTCAGACCGGGAAAGCCTATCCCTATTTGAGTTCGAAGGCAAAATCGCGGAAAAACATTGCCGCACCCGTTTCGTCTATTTCGCCCGCAGCAACCGAGAGGACAAATTCGACAATTTCTCCTTGGGTGGCCTCGATACGATATCCATGCAATCGCAGGAAGACATAGGCTGAGACGAATGCCGTCCGTTTGTTGCCGTCCGCAAATGGATGGTTGCGCGCGATTTCATATAGATATGCAACTGCAAGTTCGAATAGGTCGGGTTCACCATAGGCGGCCTTGTTCAAAGGCCGAGCAAGAGCCGCCTCAAGTGCGTTCTCGTCTTTGATACCGGCCAATCCGCCATGTTCGCGGAGCTGCTCTTCGTGAAAAATTTCTACCGCTTCTCGCGGCAGCCAGGAATATTCGGTCACTTGGCCAATTCGCGCAGCGCGACGCGGTATTTGTCCATGCACTCACGTGCGGCTTCGAGCTGCTTCGAAAGGTCGGTTTCAGCGGGAATCAAACGCACATTGCCGTTGTCTTCGACAACCTGCACTTCGTCTCCAGCCTTCAGACCGAGTTTGTTTAAAACGTCCTTCGGAATGATGACACCTTCCGAATTGCCGATTTTACGAATGGTCGTTTTCATGGCGTTTTCCAATGTTATAACAATGTTTATAACATCGAAAACGATCGATTGCAACAGTAGTTATAACAGAGATCAGGAACGCTCGATCAGAGCATCCATCAACAGTTCCGCCGCTTCCGGAATCACCGTTCCGGGTGGGAAAATTGCATCTGCGCCAGCCTTGGTAACCGCTTCATAGTCCTGCGGCGGGATCACGCCGCCGATAGCAATCATCACATCTTCCGCACCGCGCTTGGTCAGTGCCTCCTTCAGCTCAGGCACCATGGTCAGATGGCCAGCGGTGAGTGAAGAAGCACCGACAATCTGGACATCGCTCTCGACAGCCAGTTTGGCGACTTCCTCAGGCGTCTGGAACATCGATCCAATAACGACATCAAATCCCAGGTCAGAGAACGCCGTGGCGATGACCTTCTGTCCACGATCATGACCATCCTGACCCATTTTGGCGACCAGCATGCGGGGTGGGCCACCGTTGGATTTGCGCCATGATTCTATCTTTTCCGCAACACGGGCTGCGGCTGGAAGGTCGCCGATTTCACTACCGTAAACACCGGAGATGGATTTGATTTCTGCGACGTGGCGGCCAAAGACCCGTTCCAGTGCCATGCTGATCTCACCTACCGTTGCGCCGGCGCGAGCAGCATTGATGGAGAACTCCAGCAAATTTCCATTGCTTTCTGCCGCTTTGGAAAGCGCTTGCAGTGCTGTTTCGACAGCCGAAACTTCGCGAGTGCCCTTCAAGGATTGAAGCTTGGACAGTTGTCTGGCACGAACTTCTGCGTTGTCGACTTTCAACACATCGACTTCGATGTCTTCTTTCGGCTGAAAAGCGTTAACGCCAATCACCGGCTGCTCACCGGAATCGATACGCGCCTGCGTTCGCGCCGCCGCCTCCTCGATTCTGAGTTTCGGAATACCCTGTTCAATGGCCGCAGCCATGCCACCAAGACCCTCAACCTCTTCAATATGGGTCATGGCACGTGCGGCAAGATCGTGTGTGAGGCGTTCGACATACGCGGAACCACCCCACGGATCGATTATCCGCGTGGTACCGGATTCCAGCTGCAAAACGATCTGCGTGTTGCGGGCAATCCGGGCTGAATGATCGGTGGGCAAAGCCAGCGCCTCATCGAACGAATTGGTGTGCAATGACTGCGTATGACCCTGCGTCGCCGCCATGGCTTCGACCATGGTGCGCATGATATTGTTGTAGGGATCCTGCGCTGTCAGGGACCAGCCCGAAGTCTGACAATGAGTCCGCAGAGACAGCGAGCGCTGATCTTTCGGCGAAAACTCTTTCTGCATCAGTGCCGCCCACAACAGCCGGGCCGCCCGCATCTTGGCAACTTCCATGAAGAAGTTCATGCCGATGGCCCAAAAGAAGGATAACCGAGGCGCGAACTTGTCGATATCCAGCCCGGCAGCGACACCGGCCCGGGCATATTCGATCCCGTCAGCGATTGTGTAGGCCAACTCCAGATCGGCAGAAGCGCCGGCTTCCTGCATGTGATAGCCGGAGATCGAGATCGAATTGAACTTCGGCATGTTCGCCGAAGTGTACGAAAAGATGTCGGAAACGATCCGCATCGAAGGTTTTGGAGGATAAATATAGGTGTTGCGGACCATGAACTCCTTCAAAATGTCGTTTTGAATGGTACCGGCCAGCTTTTCCTGACTTACCCCCTGTTCTTCCGCGGCAACGACATACAGCGCAAGGATCGGCAGAACCGCTCCGTTCATCGTCATCGACACGGTCATCTCGTCGAGCGGTATTCCCTCGAACAATTGCCGCATGTCCAAAATTGAATCGATTGCCACGCCGGCCATGCCGACATCGCCGGCAACGCGCGGATGGTCGCTGTCATAGCCGCGATGGGTCGCAAGGTCGAATGCAACCGACAAGCCTTTTTGACCGGCAGCAAGATTGCGCCGGTAGAATGCATTCGATTCCTCAGCCGTCGAATAGCCGGCATACTGGCGGATCGTCCACGGTCGTTGAACATACATGGTCGGGTAGGGGCCGCGAATGAACGGCGCTTCGCCAGGCCAGGTATCGAGAAAGTTCAGACCCTCGAGATCGCTCGCTTCATAATTTCGTTTTACAGCGATGCCTTCGGGCGTGTTCCAGAGCGATTGATCCGGGGCCGCCTCGTCCGATTCCGAGGACGGCCAGTCGACCTTGGCGAAATCAGGGATCATGATCTGTCTCCGTCAAGCGTTTCCAGCCGCACGGTTTCCAGCTTCTCGCAGTGAACCGCACCCTCGCTTGGCATGGGTCGATGATCAGCTTCCAAGACCTTCACCACCCGTTCCTTGTCCAAGGGAAAACGGTTGACGCCGACAAGGGGAATTTCACCGCCCGCAAAGCGGCTGCCTCGCGACTGGCGATTTGCAACGATTTTTGCCTGAAGCTTTCCGTTGATCAGGTTTTCCAGAAGACCGCCATCTGCTTCGATTGCCTGAAACTCCGCCCACGCTTGCTCGCACATCGCATCAGTCAGCGCTTCGATACCGCCCGCACCAGCACCGGGATCTGAAACGAATGCCAAGTGGCTTTCGTCGGCAAGGATCAATTGCGTATTGCGGGCAATTCGCCTTGCAAATGGATCGGACAGTCCATGGGGCGCGTTATGGGGAATAATCGAGATTGAATCCGCACCGCCAGCGGCAGCGGAAAATCCCGCGATTGTTGACCGCAATATGTTGGTTTCTGCATCTTTCCCGGTAAGCATGTGCCACGATGTCTCAGCATGCACCGTGGCTGGTGCAGCCTCGACACCGCATGCCTCCTGAACACGCGCCCACAGTTTTCGGATCGCGCGAATCTTGGCCATGGACAGGAATTGATCCTGATCCACAGACAGGGAAAATCCGATGTGAGGTGCTGAATAGACGAGCGGTTGGCGTGCCTGCTCGAACATGCGCAAATGCGAGACTGCGCTCGCAAGCATGGCGCCAAGCTCTTGCGCCGCTGTGGCTCCGGCGTTGTGATAGACCCGGCCGTCCGCCTCCAGCAGCACACCGGGCAGCCCGAGTGCGAAAAAATGCGCCAACGATTGCGGCATCGAAGCCTGAAGTGCCTCGACAGACATGTTCAATCGGCCGGTCCCGGCAAAAATCGCCGCCGGATCCAGGCCAAATGAAAACCTCAGACCAGCCGGGTCGATTCTGCGCTTTCCATAGAGATCGATAATCCAGTCGATCGACGCTCTGCTTTGTGGATGGGAATCGATCCGCAGATAGAGTTTGCCGAGCGGCACATCAGACAGAACCTGGCCAAGTACTTCGCGATCGGCAGGTATTCCGTAACCAAATGCGTTAGGAGCGCCCTCGAACACAAGCGCCAACCCCGTCGCGCCATTGTTCGCATCCTCCATGGCCTGTTTGTTGGCGCGGTCTGGGTCGGGATCGTCAATTCGCTGAACAATGCGCCATGGACGGGATGGTTCCCGGCGGCGAAGCGGCTTTGCCTCCGCACGCTCGTAAATCGGCTGGACCTGGATTCCGTCTTCGGTCGTATCAATCAATGCGTCTTCGAAAGGCTGGCCCTTCAAAGCCTTTTCTGCCAGCGCACGCCATGCGGCGTAATCCACCTCCGGAAACTGGGCATTGTTGATAACACTGAATGGCATTTCGCATCTCTGAGGCCGGGTTTGCAATTTGCCGCGACATTACGGTGTGTAGCCCTTTGCTGCAATGCAACGAAGGCCCTAGAAAATGCAAAATCGGCTTCGTCTTTCGTTGTGGTTTATTTCGGCACAGAATGCCGCTGAGATTTGCGGGCGGTTCTTGGCATTGAGACAGACCGCAAGTCTGACTATACAGTTTAGCGAACAAACATATTGCGCGGGATACGCGCCGCTTTTCCGCAAGTTGGAGATCATCGCATGCAGGACGACCGGATATTTTTGGGTGCCAGCCGGACACCACAGGACGAGTACCAGAAACCGGAAGAACTGCTGCTGAAGTATGGCAACCGCCATGGTTTGGTCACCGGCGCGACCGGAACTGGTAAAACCGTTACGCTTCAAATTCTCGCAGAGGGTCTGTCCAACGCCGGTGTTCCGGTTTTTTGCGCCGACATTAAAGGCGACCTGTCGGGGATTGCGGCGATTGGTGAATCCAAGGATTTTTTGATCAAGCGCGCCGATACGATCAAACTTGACCCTTATGAGTTTCAGGAATTTCCGGTCATTTTCTGGGACTTGTTTGGCGAGAAAGGTCACCCCATCAGAGCGACGGTATCGGAAATGGGACCGCTGCTTCTGTCGCGCCTGATGGACCTGTCGGAAGCGCAGGAAGGCATCATCAATATCTGCTTCAAAATAGCCGATGATGAAGGATTGGCACTTCTCGATTTGAAGGATCTGCAGGCGCTTCTGTCCAACATTGCCGAACGCGCGGATGAAATCGGTACGCAGTACGGAAACATCACCAACGCCTCGGTTGGCGCCATACAGCGCGCGCTTCTGGTGCTAGAACAGCAGGGCGCGGAGCATTTCTTCGGTGAACCGGCGCTCAAGATTGCTGACCTGATGCGAACCACGCGCGACGGACGCGGCGCCATCAATGTGCTGGCGGCCGACAAGTTGATGATGAATCCGAGGCTTTACGCGACATTCCTGCTTTGGCTGATGTCCGAACTGTTCGAGGAACTGCCGGAAGTTGGCGACCCGGCCAAGCCAAAGGCCGTGTTCTTCTTCGACGAAGCGCATCTTCTGTTTGACGAAGCACCAAAAATATTGCTCGAGCGGGTCGAGCAGGTGGTCCGCCTGATCCGTTCCAAGGGCGTTGGCGTTTACTTCGTTACGCAGAACCCGCTTGATGTGCCCGATTCAGTGCTGGCCCAGTTGGGCAACCGCATCCAGCACGCACTTCGTGCCTATACGCCGCGCGAACAGAAGGCGGTGAAAACTGCGGCAGACACGTTCCGGCCAAACCCTGATTTCGACTGTTTCGAGGCCATCACCAAACTTGGTGTCGGCGAAGCGCTGGTCTCGACGATGGAGGCGAAAGCTGTTCCGTCGATGGTACAGAGGACCCTGATCCGTCCCCCGGCATCGCGCCTCGGACCGCTGACCGATGCAGAACGCAAACAATTGATGGCTGAAAGCCCCTTGGCGGGGCAATACGATAAATCGGTTGATCGCGAGTCAGCGTTCGAAATCCTGCAGAAACGTGCTGAAGAAGCCGCGCGTCTGGAGGAAGAAGCTGAGCGCCGCGAGGAGGAAGAGGAGGAACGCCGCGAACGCGAGGAAGAAATGCGCGAACGGCGGGAGCGTGAAGAGGAAGAGCGTGAGTATGAATCGCGTCGAACCCGATGGTCCATCCCGGGTTTCAGTCCAGACGATGACGACGATTACGACAGGCGCGGCCGGCGGCGCACTTCGCGATCAAGAAAAAAACGCCGCTCGAGGCGGCGCTCCAATCGCCAGACGGTAGCCGAAGCGGCGATCAAATCGGTAGTTCGCTCGGTGGGTTCACAGGTTGGCAGGGCGCTTGTGCGAGGGATATTGGGCAGCCTGAAAAAGGGATTCTGACGCGGCCAGCTTCCCGATATTCTGAAATTGAAGTAGCGGTTATTTCAGCAGCTGATCGACCTGTTCGTTGAACCGGTGCAGTGCACCTTCATATCTTCCGAATGTCAGGTGTTGATTGACGCCAAGTGAGAATCCACGCTGAATTTTCTCAGCCAGTTCAAAGTCCTCGTTCAAAGTCGCCACTGTCAATTCGTGGTTTTTTCGCCAGTAGTTTTCTTCTTTCTCGCTGACCGGCTGATCCGAACGCGGTTTCAAGGTGGTGCAGGTTATCCGGGTCTTGTCAGGTGCCTCCGGAGCGAACACGATCCACACAACATGGTCGGACTGAACCAGAAAAGCAGTGTTCGGAAACACGGTGTAGAGCAGGTTTGCGTGCTCCCGGATACGCCATTGATTCCTCGGCATCTCGACCAGATCATCGACGCTGCGGCGCGCCAGCACAGAGCGTATGTGAGCGCCAAATTGCTGGTAGGTCGAAAGGTTGTCGTGGAACAGCGAGCCGATGGTCCGGGCATGGGCAACACGAAAATGGTAGGCTTCCAATCCGCCTTCAACAACGACTTTCCAGTTGGTGTCCCACATGCGTTCATCGGTGGCATAGACCTCGAGTTGATCCATTTGCAGCCAACTCAAATCGTCTGACAGATGCGAAAGAAACGGATCAAATCCAAACTCTTTCTTGCCGGATCCAAACTGAATCCAGATCCACCCATATCGCTCGGTGCAGGCGATCGGCTTCAAGCCGTAGGCATCCTTGTCAAGCTCGGGAAATCCCTGTTCCTGGTGGGGAACCGCAATCAAGTGCCCCTGATTGTCCCACGTCCAGGCGTGATACGGACATGTGAACCGGTGGCGGCAGCCTGCCGGCTTTGTGACCAGGGTAGCGCCGCGATGACGGCATACATTGTAAAAAGCGTTGACCGCTCCTTCTCTGTCCCTGGTGAGTAGCACCGGAAAGCCGGCCATTTCCCGGCACAGAAAATCGCCTTCGCCGGCAATTTCGCTGGCATGCGCGATTATCATCGGTGCTTGCTGGAATATTTTCTCGCGCTCAAGATTGAAACGGTCTGCATCCGTGTAGCGATCGACCGGTGAATGCGTAACCCGCTCGTCAAGGTAGGCGGAATTTTCCCGCCTCAAGCCCAGCAACTCGTCGAGTAGGGCAATTTCGGTTTCCCTGTCCATCACAAGACACCGTCAGACCTCAGACAATCCTGCCAGCGAAGGCAGGATCGCGTCGGCTGCAAAATCGAAATACTCGTCCGGCTGCGCCGTACGATTGATCCACACGGTTCTGAAGCCGAACTTTTTGGCACCGGCAATGTCCCATCGATTGGAGGACTGGAATGAAACGGCGTCAGGGTACAATCGCCAGGCTGTGGTCACCATGTCATAGGCTTCCGGCACTGCCTTGAATTGACCGATGGCTTCGACCGAAAAAACGTCATCAAGAATACCGTCCAACGCGGCGGATTTGACGGCTGCGTCCAACATTTCCGGCGAGCCGTTGGAGAGAATGGCCACCTTGGCGCCGCCGTCTTTCAACCCTCGCAGCACGCGCGGAACCTCTTCGTAGCAATCCAGCGTCCAATAGGCGTCCAGCAATTGCTTTTTCAGACCCGGATCAACCGACGGAACCTTGGCGAACGCGAAATCGAGCGCCAGTTCCGTCAGTTTCCAAAAATCCTCGTAGTTTCCCATGGTCGTTCTGACCCACGAATACTCGAGTTGTTTCGTGCGCCAGATGTCGGAGAGAAGCTGTCCGTCGGGGCCAGCCTCATTCGCATGTTTACGCACCGCCGCGTGAACATCAAACAAGGTTCCGTAAGCATCAAATACATAAGCCGAATAAGCCATTGACGACTCCAAATTTCGAGGCGGACTTGACCGCAAGGCCACACCAAGGTCAAGTGCGCGACGGTAGACAATTTAGGTGATGGAGCATCTGTATGGCGGTCGATACCAGCGCACAAACAACAACATGGACCTATGTCGATGGCGACTGGCATGATGGTAATCCGCAGATCATCGGACCGCGCACCCATGCGATATGGCTTGGCTCAAGTGTGTTTGACGGGGCCAGATGGTTTGAAGGCGTTGCGCCCGATCTTGATCGGCATGCTGAGCGCGTGAACGCGAGTGCAAATGCACTGGGCCTGAAAGCGACCAAGACGGTAGATGAAATCGTCGGCCTGACGCATGATGGTTTGAAGAAGTTCGGTGGTGACACGGCGGTTTATATCCGGCCGATGTATTGGGCCGAACATGGTGGCTACATGGGTGTTCCAGCCGATCCGGAATCGACCCGCTTCTGTTTGTGTCTCTACGAGGCACCGATGATCGCTTCGTCGGGGTTTTCAGTGTCGGTGTCGCCCTACCGGCGGCCGTCGCTTGAGACCATGCCGACCAACGCCAAGGCGGGGTGTCTCTACCCGAACAATGCACGAGCAATCATGGAGGCCCGCAGCAGGGGGTTCGACAACGCTTTGGTGCTCGACATGTTGGGTAATGTGGCGGAAACCGGTACCTCCAATGTGTTCATGGTCAAGGACGGGGCTATTCAGACACCGGCTCCAAATGGAACATTCCTGTCCGGCATCACCAGATCGCGCGCAATGAAACTGTTGGCAGAGACCGGAATGCCGGTAATCGAGCGGTGCCTGCAGACCGGCGATTTCATGGGTGCTGATGAAATATTCTCAACCGGCAACCATTCCAAAATCGTGCCGATTGTCCGCATCGAGGATCGCGATTTGCAGCCGGGCCCCATTGCGAAGAAGGCGCGTGAACTCTATTGGGAATGGGCGCATTCTTGACCCCGGCGGTCGCCGTTTCCATATCAGCACCGATGTCCTATGCTGGAGGCAACAATCGATAATATTGCCAACGAGGGAGTATGTACCATGGCATTTGAGTTACCCGATCTTCCCTATGATTATGAGGCGCTGCAGCCTTTCATGTCGAAGGAAACATTAGAATTTCATCACGATAAGCATCACAAGGCTTATGTCGACAATGGCAACAAACTGGCCGCCGATGCCGGCATGAGTGATCTTTCGCTCGAAGAGGTCGTCAAACAGTCTCACGGCTCCAACGCCGGACTGTTCAACAATGCTGCCCAGCACTACAACCACATCCATTTCTGGAAATGGATGAAAGGCGGTGGCGGTGGCACCAGCTTGCCAGGAAAACTCCAGTCGGCAATCGACAGCGATCTGGGTGGTTATGACAAGTTCAAGGCTGATTTCATCAACGCTGGCGTTACCCAGTTTGGCTCAGGCTGGGCCTGGGTGGCGGTCAAGAACGGCAAGCTTGAGATCATGAAAACGCCAAACGGCGAAAACCCGCTCGTTCACGGCGCATCTCCGATTCTTGGCGTCGATGTATGGGAGCACTCCTATTACATCGACTATCGCAATGCGCGTCCGAAATATCTTGAGGCCTTTGTCGACAGCCTGATCAACTGGGATTACGTGCTGGAGATGTACGAAGCGGCCAGCTGACTTTAACAGTAGTTCGATGTGAGACCCCGGAGTAACTCCGGGGTCTTTTTTGTTGACACACTGTTCACACCATTTTTGCCGAAAATAACGCAAGATTGAAACAACAGCCGGGAAGTTTAGGGCAAGTTCAGCGTTGTAACGGGCAGGGGAAAATCCTGTCTCAACACCCCTTCGGAGGAGAATCATGAAGAAATTTGCATTGGCCCTTTCGGTAATCGCTCTGTCATCGACGGCAGTTTCGGCTGGCGGCCACCTGACCGGCAATGACGCTGTCGATACGCGCAAGGCCCTGATGCAGGCCGTTGGCGCTGCTGCTGGCGCCGCGGGCGGAATGATGAAAGGCGAAATTGACTACAATCCCGCCGTCGCAAATGCGGCTATTGCGGCAATGCGTGGCGCAGCCTATTCATTCGGTGCATTCTTTCCAGAAGGAACAGACAGCGTAAAAGGCACGACCGCCTCGGCAAAAATCTGGGAAGATGCTGATGGTTTTGCAGCCGCCGCTGCCAAGTTCAAGGCAGATATTGACGCCGCTTCCGCTGCCGCTGGCAAAGACGGTCCTGCGGATCTTGACGCGTTCAAAGCTGCAATCGGCCCGGTTTTCGCCAATTGCAAATCGTGTCATGAAGGATATCGTGTCAAAAATTAGCGATTCCTTGGAAACATGATCAAAAAGCTCGCCCTGCTTGTCGTCTTTCTGGCCATTCTGGGCGGGCTTTTCTTTTGGTGGCTGACATCACCAGCGTATCTTGCACCCAGTGAAATTGCATCCTTGCCCGACGGCGACGCGGTCGCCGGAGAACGCATCTTCCACGCAGGCGGCTGCGCCGCATGTCACGCGGTTCCCAAGTCGGAGGGTGACAAGCGGTTTGAACTGCCGGGCGGTGTGGAACTGGCTACACCATTCGGCACATTTGTTGCGCCGAACATCTCCCAACATCAGACCGACGGCATTGGCGGGTGGACACTGGCCGATTTCGCCAACGCGATGCTGAAAGGGATTTCTCCCGGCGGGGATCACTATTATCCGGCGTTTCCCTACACCTCTTATGCGAGGATGAGCGGGCAGGACATCGCTGATCTGTATGCATTCCTCAAAACGACACCATCGATTGCCGGAGCTGCACCAGGCCACAAGCTTGGATTCCCGTTCAACATTCGGCGCGGTCTTGGTCTGTGGAAACTGGTAAATCTGTCTGGGGAGCCGGTTATTGCGCTGCAGGGCGATACATCCGAGCAGGTCCAAATCGGCAGGTATCTTGTTGAAGGTCCGGGCCATTGCGGTGAGTGTCACAGTCCGCGCGATTTTGGCGGCGCAATACTCACAGACCAATGGCTGGCGGGCGCCGTCGCTGCGGAAGGCGAGGGGATTGTCCCGAATATCACAGCCGGCGAAGGCGGAATCGGCGGCTGGTCGGAAACTGATATCGCTTACTATCTGGAAACAGGGTTCACACCGGAGTTCGACTCCGTCGGCGGAGCGATGGTAGAGGTTCAACGAAACATGGCCGCACTATCGGCTGAGGATCGCGCGGCCATTGCGTCATATTTGAAAGCAGTTCCGGAGAGACCCAACGGCTATCCGGCAAAACGATAGCGGCTATCTTGGCCGGCAATTGGCCAATTGCTCACCGGCACCGTGATCGGAACGGATTGCATACAGCCACGCATCACAACGTTTCTTTGTCGGAAAACACCCGCCCTCGTAAATCGGTTTGTCAAGATATATCCCTATTTGACCGATCCCCTGAAAGACTCCGTAATACAGGTCATCTGGATACTGGCTGCACTTGTTTGGCATTTCGCGAGGCCGTTCGCCGGCGCGGTGAATGATCTCGCCCGACATGGCTGATGGCGCGATCAGGCCCAGAACGACAGCGAGCGCGAAGGTCTTCTTCATGGTCATGTTTGCCTCCCGGTTGACGGTTCCGAAAATACAATAGCCTGATTTGACCACATTAGGGCAAACTGAAATTAAAACGGCTGGCCTGCCACCTTCAGCGCAAAGGCTTGTGAGTACGCGACTTCCTCCAATCGCGAAAACCTTCCCGATGCGCCGGCATGGCCGGCATCCATGTTGATCTTGAAAAGAACTGGGTTTTTGGACGTCGATTTGTCACGCAATTTGGCGACCCATTTCGCCGGCTCCCAATAGGTGACCCTCGGGTCGGTCAAACCCGCGATGGCCAATATTGGCGGATAGTTGCGTTCTGCAACATTGTCATAGGGCGAATAGGCGGCGATGGTTTCGAAGTCTTCTTTCGACGCGATTGGATTGCCCCATTCAGGCCATTCCGGCGGCGTCAGCGGCAGCGAGTCGTCAAGCATTGTAGCGAGCACATCGACAAACGGCACTTCGCCAATTATGCCCCCAAATGCTTCCGGCGCCATGTTGGCTACCGCGCCCATCAACATACCACCGGCCGAGCCGCCATGTGCGACGATGCGCCCAGAGTGTGTAAAGCCCTCCTGAATCAGATGTTCAGCCGCGGCAATGAAATCCTTGAATGTGTTGGTCTTTTTTGCTCGCTTGCCATCTTCGTACCACTGATAGCCCTTGTCCTTGCCTCCCCGGATATGAGCGATAGCGTAGACGAATCCGCGATCAACCAATGACAGAATATTGGTGTTGAAACTGGCGGGAATCGAAATGCCATAGGAACCGTAGCCGTAGAGCAGGCAGGGTGCGGTCCCGTCGATCGAGGTATCGCGATGGTGGATGAGAGAAACCGGCACAAGTTCGCCATCATGGCTTGGGGCCATCAGGCGGCGGGTTACATAATCTTCGGTGTTGTGCCCTGACGGCACTTCCTGGGTCTTGAGCAACGTCCGTTCGCGCGTGGCCATATTGTAGTCGAACACCTGAGCGGGTGTTGTCATTGACGAATAGGAGAAACGGATTGTGTCGGTGTCGTACTCGTAAGAACCGGACAGTCCTAACGAATAAGCCTCCTCGTCAAAGGCAATCGTATGTTCCCCGCCCGTCGCCCTTTCGCGGATGACGATGCGGGGCAGGCCATCCTTGCGTTCGAGTCGGACCAGATGACGTTCGAATGCCATGATCGACAAGATCAGACGGCCAGGTTCATGCGGCACAATCTCGGTCCAGTTCCGCCTTTCCGGATCGTGAACCGGAGCCGACATGATTTTGAAATCCTTCGCACCATCGGTATTGGTCAGGATGAAGAATTCATCACCACCTTCTTGCACATCGTACTCATGGCCGGTTTCCCGTGGGGCGATAATTTTGGGTTCGGCAACCGGGTCGCCGGCAGGCAGAATACGGAATTCCGATGTTTCATGATCGTGAATTGAGATGAAGATCCAGTCGTTCCGCCGGCTGCCGCCGACCCCCATGAACATGCCGGAGTCGGCTTCCTCCAAAATCAGGCGCTCTTGGCCGCCGATCGATTTGTGAAACAGTTTCGACGGCCTGTGATTCTCGTCAAGCCGCACAAAGAAAAAGCCGTTTCCTGACGCGTCCCAAACGCCGCCGCCACCGGTATCCGCGATGGTCTCGTCACTGTCGTGACCTGATTCCAGATCCCGAATTTTCAGCGTGTAGAATTCCGAGCCTTTGTCGTCATAACCCCAAAGCAGATATTTGTGGTCATGCGAATGATCGGCGCCGCCAATTCGAAAATAGGCCTTTCCATCGGCTTCGGCGTCGCCATCCAGGAGGATGTTTTTCTCACCGCCGTTGCGAGCAGTGCGAAAGAACTTTGGTTGCTGGCCACCGGTGACGAACAGCGAGCCGTAAGCAAACGGTCCGTCTTTCATTGGCACGGAGGAATCATCCTCCTTTATCCGGCCCTTCATCTCTTCAAACAGAGTTTTTTGCAGCTCCTCCGTATCAGCCATCATTTGCTGTTGATAGGCGTTTTCCGCCTCCAGATGAGAGCGGACATCGGAATCGAGCAACGATGGATCCTTGAACATTTCCTGCCAATTATCCGCTCGCAACCACCCGTAATTATCTATCCGTTCTGTGCCGTGGCGCACATCGGTGACCGGTCTTTTTTCAGCATATGGCGGTTCGATATTTGTCGGAAATTTCAGCATCAAATGCTCCGGTAGGTGCGTGATTTGAATGTTCGATGAACAAACCGGTCAAACCCGGTTCGATGGCTTCCGGCTAAATAAGGCAAGTCAGCCTTGATTGCGAACCCCAAAAGGAAACCACAATGAACAAACAAATTACCAAGTCTCTCGCGCTTCTGACTGCGGCTGGCATAACGGCGCTTTCAACCCTGTCGATTGCACCTGCCCATGCGACCGCTTTTGCCGCATGGGAGGTGGCCAACGTGCCATGGGGCGACGTTCTGAACGTCCGCAAGTACCCGTCGCCGAAATCCCGGAAGCAGGCGGCCTATCCAAATGGAACGGTTTTACAAATGACGGGTGTCTGCACCGGCGGTGTCGACTTGCAGAACATTGCGGGCGCGCCCCATGACTGGCAAGCTTCAAGGATCCGCTATCGCTGGTGTCAGGTATGGCACGATCCGGCCAATAATGGCGACTATGTCACCGGCTGGGTCTACGGAAAGTATCTGTATCCGCATTGATACCCAGTCAATCTTCTTTCGCGTCAAAATCCAGCGCCACACCGTTCATGCAATAACGCAGGCCAGTCGGTTGCGGGCCATCGGGAAAGACATGACCCAGATGGCCGCCGCAATCGGCACAACGCACTTCTGTACGTACCATGAAGAGCGACCGGTCTTTGTGTTCGGTCACGGCGCCGGGATCCATCGGCTGGAAAAAGCTCGGCCAGCCGGTGCCGGATTCAAACTTGGAATCGGAAGCGAACAGTTCCTTGCCGCAACCGGCGCACTTAAATACACCATCACGTTTTTCGCCATTGAGCGGCGAGGTGCCGGCGCGCTCTGTGCCATGCTGACGAAGGACGTAGTACTGTTCGTCGGAGAGCTGCTGACGCCACTCTGCGTCTGACTTTTCGACCTTTGATCCGGATTGCTCGCTCACGCGTATTTGCTCCAAATGATATTTCCGGAATGTAGCGCGGTTGATCGGGAATAGAAGCGATAAACTGCCAGTACCGCCGAAAATTTCGAACAAAGCTGCGGAACGCCGCAGCGTGTGTCTTGCCGCTCCCGTAAACTGTGTTTATGTGACAGGATACGCGATGGTCGCCATCTAACGAAATAAACTAAAGACCGGGACGAATTCATGGGAACAGGCGCACAGTCAATGACATTTTTTGCGCTTGTCCTGCCGTTTCTCGCTGCCTTGGCCGCTCCCGCGCTCACCAAGGCATTCAAGCATAACGCTGCGTGGATTCTGGCACTCGCTCCAGCCTGGATATTTTTCCATTTTGCCGGATTTCTGCCCGAGGTCGCCGACGGTTCTGGCGTTACAGGCGGCTTTCAATGGGTCCCGAGTTTCAACGTCAATTTCTCCTGGTTTCTTGACGGCCTGTCACTGACGTTTGCACTGCTGATTTCCGGCATCGGCACATTTATCGTTCTCTACAGCGGCGGATATCTCAAGGGTCACCAACATCAGGGCCGTTTTTTCTCGTTCATTCTGATGTTCATGGGCGCGATGCAGGGGCTGGTCGTCTCTGACAGTTTCCTCATGCTGTTCGTCTTCTGGGAACTGACGTCGATCACTTCGTTCCTGCTGATCGGATTCGATCACAGCCGTGAGGCCTCGAGGCGGGCGGCCATTCAGGCGCTTGTAGTAACCGGTTTGGGAGGCTTGTCGCTTCTCGCCGGCCTGCTGGTCATCTGGAACATCACCGGATACAGCGAACTGTCACTCTTGCTGTTGACCAAGGATGCGCTGCGGGAGAGCCCTTTCTATCTGCTGGCACTCGTTCTTGTTCTGGGCGGCGCCTTTACCAAGTCGGCGCAGTTTCCTCTGCATTTCTGGCTGCCGAACGCCATGGAAGCACCAACGCCGGTATCGGCATATCTTCACTCTGCAACCATGGTGAAGGCCGGTGTGTACCTGGTCATGCGGTTGAACCCCGTCATGGGTGAAACAGTCGCTTGGGAGACCATTTTGCCGCTCTTCGGTGGTGCAACTCTTCTGGTCGGCACTCTTCTCGCCGTCCGGCAAACCGACCTGAAGCTGATGCTCGCCTACACGACGGTCGCATCGCTCGGACTGCTGGTAATGTTGACGGGGTTCGGTTCGGACAAAGCGGTGGAAGCCGCCGCGCTCTATCTGATCGCGCATTCCCTGTTCAAGGGAACGCTGTTCATGGTCGCCGGTCTGATCGATCATGAGGCTGGCAGCCGCGATATCACGAAGCTTGGCGGCTTGCGCAAAGCCATGCCCATCACTTTTGCGGCAGCCCTGCTGGCGGCCCTGTCAATGGGCGGATTGCCGCCGTTTACCGGGTTCCTTGCCAAGGAAGAAATCTACGCAGCGCTCGGCTTTGCCGACGGGTGGTCCGGGTTCCTGACGCTGGTGGCCATTGCCGGCAACGCTTTGATGTTCGTTATCGGTTTTGCCGTAGCGCTAAAGCCGTTCCTCGGAGACATGCCAAAATCGGTCGAGAAAGCACACGAAGGCCCAATCCTGTTATGGGCGGGACCGGCTGTTCTCTCAGTGCTGGGACTGGTTCTGGCGATATTTTCAGGCGTTTATCACCACTATCTTTCCAGCCCCATGTCCTCGGCGATCGCGGGAAATGAAATCCATGTCCATATCAGCGTCATCCCCCATATGGGCATGCCGCTTCTCCTATCCGTGGTGACGATTGCAGCCGGTATCGCCGCCTACAGGATGATCGACCGCAGCCGTGCGCTCATGGATCGCATTCTCACCACAATCGGCTGGGGCCCCGATCAGGGATTTGATCAGGTCATTCGGGGTTTGGTTCGCGTTGCGAGCGGCGTCACCAGGGTCGTCCACAACGGACGCCTGGAAGTCTACATGATCGTCACCTTCATCCTCGTCGCGATCGCACTTATTCTGCCGATGCTGGTGTTCGACGAACTGCCTGAAATGCCCGAATTCCCCGATCTGAGATATTATGAATGGGCAGTGCTCGTCATTGCCGTCATCGGACTTGGCGCAGTCGCCAATGCCAACGACCGGTTGACTGCAATTGTTTGCTTGGGAATTCAGGGCTTTGCGGTGGCGCTGATATTCATGTTGCTTGGCGCGCCTGATCTCTCGTTCACGCAGTTCATGGTCGAAACCCTGTCGGTCGTCATCCTCGCATTGGTCATGACCAGATTGCGGCTGTCTCCGGCTGATCACCGGCCACCCGCCGAGCGGTTCGTCGATATCAGTGTCGCTGGACTTTGCGGTGTCGGCTTCGGCCTGCTGATGCTCAAGGTCACCCAATTGCCGTTCGACACGACATTGTCAGAATTCTTCAATGCCAACGCCCGGGTCATTGCCCATGGACGTAATGTCGTCAACGTGATCATCGTCGATTTCCGCGGGCTGGATACGCTGGGCGAAATCGCCGTCGTGATGATCGCCGGATTGGCGATATTGGCCTTGATCCGCATTCGATCAGGCAAGACCGCAACACACGACCCGGAAGCGGAGAAGGCCTGACATGCGTACAGTGATCTTCCGGACAGTGGCTCCCTATCTGACCAGTTTGATGGTGTTGTTTTCGATATTTGTCCTCCTGCGCGGCCACAATGAACCCGGCGGCGGATTTATCGGCGGACTGATCGCAGCTTCGGCTTTCGCCATCTACGGTATTGCCTGTGGTGTCCAGGCCGTGCGCCGAGCAATCCGGTTCCATCCGATGGCGATTTCGGGGGCCGGGCTGATGATGTCCGCACTTTCAGGTGTCTTTTCGTTGCCGTTTGATGTGCCGTTCCTGACCGGCATCTGGTCGCAGACCGATCTGTTCGATCTCGGCATTGTCTTGTCGACGGTCTTGTTTTTCGATGTCGGAGTCTACCTCGTCGTCGTCGGTGCAATCACGTCGATCGCGTTGGCCCTGGAAGAAAGGGAGACGCTGTAATGGAAGTGGCCCTTTCAGTCACCGTCGCAATCTTCTTTGCGGTATCAATCTACCTGATGCTCTCAAAACATATCATCCGGATTGTCATCGGTGTTGCGATATTGAGCAACGCGGTCAATCTGTTGATATTCACAGCCGGGCGGGTCGTCCGTGAGGTTCCGCCGATCATCCCGGTGGACGCTTACCAGCCACTCGGCGAAACCGCCAACCCGCTGCCTCAGGCCTTGATCCTGACCGCGATTGTGATCTCGTTTTCGTTTTTCGCGTTTCTGTTGGTCCTCGCCTATCGCGCCTATCAGACGCTGGGCACTGATGACACCGACGAGATGCGGCTGGCTGAACCGAAAGGCGAGGGGCTGCCGCCCCTTGGATATTGAGGTCAATGGCGGCTGAGGCAGGAAAAACCGTAGACATCACGGGCGCGATGGTGACCGAGCCGGTCGCGCTTGGCGATTGGCTTGTGGTAGCGCCCGTCGCCATTCCGCTGATCGCGGGTGCGTTTTTGCTGATGTACCGCAAGGAAACCCGGATTCACGCCGGCGTCGCCACAATCGCATTTGCGCTGACATTTCTCACCGAGATCGGCTTGCTTATGCGCGTAGCCTCTGACGGTCCGTTGGTCATGACCATGGGCCGCTGGTTGCCGCCATTCGGGATCTGTTTTTCTGCCGATATTCTGGGCGCTTCCTTTGCTGCAGTGTCAGGATTTATTGCACTGGTCTGCTCTGCCTATGCGGCCCGCGATATCAACAATGTCGGGCGCCGGTACGGCTTTTATCCCTTCCTTTTGCTGATGATGGCCGGCGTCGCGGGTGCATTTCTGACCGGCGACATTTTCAATCTCTATGTCTGGTTTGAGGTCCTGCTGATTTCGTCATTCGGGCTGTTGATACTGGGCTCTGAGAAGGAACAGCTGGATGGCGCAACCAAATATGCGTTGCTCAACCTAGTCGCTACGACGCTGTTCTTGATTGGGACCGGCTACCTGTACGGAACGTTCGGTACCCTCAATATGGCGGATATTGCGCGCAAGGCAGACGATCTTCGCGCCACCGGACCGCTGATGACCTTGGCAGGGCTCTATTTGCTGGCATTCGGAATGAAAGCTGCCGCATTTCCGGTCAATTTCTGGCTTCCGGCCTCCTATCACACGCCGCGTATCGTGACGTCAGCGATCTTCGCCGGCTTGCTGACCAAGGTCGGCGTATATGCGCTGATGCGCACGCTTGTGATGTTGCTGCCGCCTGAACGGGATGTACTTGGGCAGACAATCGCCTGGGTGGCCGTTGGAACCATGATCATCGGTATACTCGGAGCACTGGCGCAATCCGACATCAGACGGCTATTGGGTTTTGTCGTCATTTCGGGCATCGGCACGATGATGGCCGGCTTGGCGCTGGGGAGCCCGTTGGGCCTGTCGGGTGCAATGCTGTACGCCGTTCATTCCATGCTGGCGATGACGGGCCTTTATCTTGTAGCCGGGCTGATGCGCGAACAGTCGGGAAGCTTCTCCCTGCACGAAGTTTCCGGATTGTATCGCGACAACCCGCTGCTCGCCGGTGCAGCTTTGCTGCTCATTCTGGCGGCGTCCGGATTGCCACCCATGTCGGGCCTCTGGCCGAAAGTGTTTCTCGTCAAGGCATCGCTGGACGTGGGGGCCTGGTGGCTCGCCGCAGCAATCCTGGTTACGGGCTTGCTGACGACGATTGCACTGGGCCGGGTGTTTGCGCTGGCTTTTTGGCGCAATGGCGACGGTGAGAATTCAGGTTCGGTTGATGGTCCGAAAATGCAGCTTGGATATGCTGCGGTCCTGGCCATTCTTGTGCCCGTCGCCTTCCTTGGGCTCTATCCGGAGCCGGCGATGTTGTTGACCGATGCGGCTGCCGCAGGTTTGCTCGATTCTTCTGCTTACGTTGAAGCGGTATTTCCGCAGGGCAGGCCGTGATGCTTTATGTGAACCACGTTGTTCTGGCGATCATTTGGGCGGCTGTTTCCGGCTCGTTCTCGCCGGCCAACCTGTTGTTCGGCCTCGTCTTATCGACGGCAGCGCTGTATGTCATTCGCGAGCAAGTCGGTTCGCTGGGTTATTTCGCGCGAACACGGCGCATCATGTCGCTTGCCGTGCTTTTTGTCTATGAGTTGATTTTATCGGCTTGGCGCGTTGCTGTCCTTGTAATGTCGCCAAAAATGGATCTGCAGCCCGGAATTCTTGCCTACCCGCTGCAGGTTAAACGGGACTTCGAAATCACATTGCTGGCGAACCTGATTACGCTCACGCCGGGTACGCTTTCGGTCGATGTGTCCGAAGACCGGTCGACATTGTACGTGCATTGCATCGACTGCTCGGATCCGGACGCGACCATCCGAGACATCGCCGAGGGCTTTGAGCGCAAGATCCTGGAGGCGTTTGAATGACAAGCAGCGAAACATTCCTGAATGCCACCGTTTTGATTGCTTTGGTTCTGCTAAGCCTGTCATTTCTGGTCACGGTATGGCGCGTTGTCATAGGACCGACGCTGCCTGACCGTATTCTGGCGCTGGATATGCTGGTCGCAGTCGCACTCGGATTTATTGCGGTCATCGGAATCATGACCGGCTATGCGCTTTATCTCGACATCGCCATTGCGCTTGGTCTTGTGGGATTTCTTGCCACGGTCGCGTTTGCCCGGTTTGTGATGAACCGGGAAGGCGCCGAGGTCGACGACGCCGAGGGTAACGCCGATGATTGACATCATTCAAAACTACATCGCAGGCCTGCTGATGATTGTCGGCGCCGCTTTCGCGCTTGTCGCGTCCGTGGGTTTGTTGCGTTTGCCCGACGTTTATTCGCGTATGCATGCTGCCTCAAAGGCAGGAACGCTAGGATCCGGCGTCATGTTGCTGGCACTGGCAGTTGTTGCCGACGACATTGCGATCATCACGCGTGCGCTTGCTGGAATTCTGTTTTTTCTTCTGACGGCACCCATCGCCGCACATTTACTTGCCAAAGCTGCATATGCCGCCGGATACCAGCTCTGGGAAAGTTCAGTTCTTGATCAGATGGGTGTGACGGTAAGTAACAATAAACAAGACAAAGAAAAATTAGAGACTGGTAACAAATCACCCTGATCGTTCCGTAGGGGAAAATATTGCCAATTTTGCTTTGAAATCATAATACTTTTAACCAAATGGTTGTGTAGAAATACAAGATCGTCTTCACAATAATTTACCGATTACCAAAATAATGAATTGACATATACTGCGAATAATCCCATTTAAGCGATTACGTGCGAATCACACTATCAGAACAATTGCGCACGATCCGGGGCAAAAGAACGAAACAGGACAACAGCTCCAGTTAAACAAGCGAGAACCTAAAGGGGCATGAACTCATGGATGTAGTAGAATCCGATCTTAAAACTTCTGACACTTTGATTGAACTGACGGCTGACGTTGTCGCCGCCTATGTCAGCAACAATCCGGTGCAAGCCGCAGATCTTCCTGCGCTGATCGCGGATGTTCATGGCGCGCTCGGTCGCGTCGGCGGCAGAGATTCAGGGCCGGCCGAGAAGCCGAAGCCAGCTGTCAATCCGAAGAAGTCGATACACGACGACTACATCATCTGTCTTGAAGACGGAAAGAAGTTCAAGTCTTTGAAGAGACACCTGATGACGCATTACGGTCTCACACCGGAACAGTACCGTGAAAAGTGGGGACTGGATGTTAACTACCCGATGGTAGCGCCGAACTATGCTGCCGCCCGCTCAGCCTTGGCCAAGAAAATGGGCCTCGGCCGCAAGCGCAAGGGAAAGTAACCTCCCGAGTGTAATTTTGCGTATGATAATTGCGGCGCCGTTTGGCGCCGCTTTTTTGTTGACCGATTTTGTCCGCCTGCTTCCCAAGCTGATGAATGTAATCACTCAGCGGTTCGGGATTGCCAATCATCCAGCCATTCGCGCAGCTGCGTTAGCGCAATATGACGATTGAGATCATAGCTCCAGTGCCCGCCAATACCTTTTTGCCGCTCGCGGGAGATCATCCGGTCAATTCGACCAACCGGACGTTTCGTGTCATCGCATCCCAGTTTGCGGGATCTTTCCGGGTCAAGACCAAGCAAGGCAAAACAATGTGCCCGATCGCTGGTACCTGCAACTTGGTTTATCTCCGGCCCGAATGTTGATCGGCCCTTCTGCCTTGAGAAACTTCTGCCCGCCATGGAATCCTGCTCCTGAAAATCAGCGCATTTTCCATTATCCCGCAAATGACGTGGACAAACTTGATCGGCGAAAGCGAAAAATACCAATTTAAAACAACATGATAATGGAATTATTCGCTCAAAATGTTCTGGTTTTGTTCACATATATCACTGCTACGGTTATAAGAAGAAATTCCTCGTATCAGGAGTTTCAAACTTGCGTCCTCAAATTTCGGTCAAAGCGCGATTACAGGATTCTTTGCCGGTCCATCCCCGTGTCACTCCAGGCAGAGGAGCCGGCACTGGATCTGCCGGCACCTGCCGTAGAGAACGCGCCGCCATCCTTTGCGATTGCGTTCTCGATATTGCGGCAGCCATGTTCAATGTGAGCGGCAGGCAACTGCGGGATTCAGGTCGTTCCACTCTGGACGTATCGCGAATTCGGCAAGTTGCCATGTATGTGTGTCACGTGGTGTTTGGTTTGAAAATGTCCGAAATCGGTAACGGATTTGGACGTGATCGCACCACCGTCGTGCACGCCTGTCACGTGGTTGAGGATATGCGCGATGACCGGGATTTTGACGAAATTGTCAGTGCGTTCGAGCGGGTCGCGTCGGCAGCATTGAAATATCATGGCGGGTAGACCAGATGGCACAAAACAACAGATCAGGTGCCTGCGACAAACAGATCCGCCGTCTTGTTCGGTTCCTGGTGTCCGGACCCGTCACGGTCCAGCCCAGCACCAAATCCGGGTACCTATTGTTGTCGGATCCGGATCGCGGCGCAATTACCACCCCGGCATCGAGTTGCCGCCATTTGGTATCGCAAGGTTTGGCCATTCGAACCGGCGCGATGTTGAAACCTACGGCTGCTACTGAAGCCAAATTCCGCCGCGAGAGGTCTGGAGCAGCCGAATTGTCAAAACAGCACGCAGATATTGAGATCAAACCCGTCCGTTTGGACAATGGTTCGATTGAAGCGGTTGCGATCAACATGGCCGAATCTCCATTGTCCAGACTGTCCAAACTGAAAAACCGGTCAGGGCGACCATTTCTCGAATCCGGGGAGTTCCAGGCAGGGGAGAGATTGCGCAACGATTTCACGCGTGGCCAGATGACCCCGAGATTGGGTATCGATTGGCGGGAACCTGCCTCCCAACCTCCGGCCCATGCGGGTGGCAAGACCGAGATAACCGATACGGCAATGTCTGCCCGGATACGGGTCGAGGAAGCACTGGCGTCAGTCGGACCGGAACTGTCAGGTGTGCTGATCGACATATGTTGTTTTTTGAAAGGTCTGTCGGACGTAGAATCTGAACGCGGTTGGCCCGTGCGCTCAGCAAAAGTCGTGTTGAAGACAGCGCTGGCGTCACTTGCCCGGCATTATGGATTTGTTTCCGTTCACAATGATTCCAGGCGTGGCATCCTGCATTGGGGTGCCGAAGATTACCGGCCGGAACTGAGCCGGCAATGATCAAAGCCTTAGACTATGACGTCGCACTCTGCACTGCACCGCCGAGAGCGGAAGCAGCCTCGCGTTTGATACGGCCAATCATTGAACGCAACCCGTTGGCGCGCTGCGGTGTGAGATGTTCATCCAGCCCGAGGGTTGACAGTGTTGCCTCCGCATCCAATGAGACAATGCCCGACGCTGGTTTTCCGGAAAACAGCGCCAGCACAATTGCTACCAGGCCGCGGACGATATGAGCGTCTGAATCTCCGCGAAATCTCAGAATCGGATCAGGGCCGTCGCCTGTTTCGGTCACAAGCCAGACCTGGCTGACACAACCTTGCACTTTGGTCAGCTGATTGCGTTCGTCTTCCTCAAGCGGTTCCAGATCACGACCCAGCTCAATGACATACCGGTATCGGTCTTCCCAATCGTCGAGGAATTCGAAATCGTCGATCACTGTCTGAAGGTCAATGCTCATGGTCGCACGCAATCCGGTCTTTCGCTGCATATAGGGCAAGTTCCAACCATATTGAAACAATTCTGTTCGCCGAATGGTCGGAATTTGCATTGGCGAAGAGTAGAAGTTTCGTCACCACTTGAAGGAGATTGCGGTGGTTTTTGCCACTCGGGGCGGCCAGTAGCGGCTATTCAGCTTGCTTCGTGACGCTTCCGGTATGAAGTTCATCGTTAGCCAAATGCCTGTCGAGCGCTTCATACGCAATTCGAGCACCTTCCCGAGCACGAATACCCATGCTCTTGAAGATCGCCCGGCCGGATTCACAAGTCTCCGGTTTTCTCTCACAAATGCCGGAGAAATCGCGGGCAACAGAACTTGCTGTATGAATCACCTGCAAAGGTCCGACCGTCTCACCCTCGCCTGCAGACCCGTCATAGGGGATCAAGACAAGCACCAGGCCCAGCCAGAATCCAACTTTGATGAGAAATCCCATCCCGCATTCCCTTTTTTCGCGCGCACGGCGCATTCCCTCGCCCGAGGAATGGCATAGCTGCCTTCAATGACCAATTTCAGCCGCAAGCCAAATTCGATTAAAATTTTCGACAAAATTGCCTGAACGCGGATTCTCTTCGAAGACATACATTCGGATTTGCGCAAGCGAGGACCGCATGTAGCCCGTATTGCTCTGAAATCAAAAGGAAATGGGCGGATTTTGGAAGCAGATTCGCAATTTCCAGGCAAGCGTCCGTATCCGGAATCAAACAAACCAATTGTTTACCATGGCGGCAATTTGGAACGTTAAATTCGGCATTTTACTCCAGTTCGCATCATCGCGGCGATCTGAGAGCCATGCCTTATCCATTCTTTAAAGGCTGAGTGCCAATTTGGCCGAAGCAGGCCAGACGGTTTCGGCTTAAATATGCCGACCAGCGTGACGGCCGGTCAATGTAGGTTGTGAGTAAGTCGTCTTGGGTAATTCGAGTACCGGTTCGGGGCATTGGACGGAAGGGCTGGCTGCCGCGTGCGACCGGCTGATCGATCCGGCAGTCACCGATATTACTGAAAGGCGCACGCACCGGCGGCTTGTCGGTGTGTTACTTGGCGCACCGTTCATCCTGGCGGGCCTTGTTTGCCAGGTATTTTTCGGAACGATCGAAAACGGAACCCTGCTGGCGCTGGTCTGTGCATTATTCGCGACCGCGTGGATGGGTGCCGCTGTGGTTGCGAGCATGGGCAAGGTCATGATTGTCCAGTCGCTGCTGCTGATTGTCTCAACACTGATCATCGGCCTGTCCATCTCAGCCTCCGGCTTGCTGCAGTCACCCCTGGTACTGCTTTTGCTTGCGCTGCCATTCGAGTGCTGGTGGCTGCATCGCTCTCGCGGTACCTCAAACAAGGGTTGGTGGGCTTCCATCGGCGCCTGCGCATTCGCCTTGTTGGCGGTGGGCGGCGGACTTGAGACCGTGCGCGAATTCTCCGAACATCTGTGGGCCATTCCTTTAATCTACGCAGCGACGATGTGGATCAGGTTCAGCGGGCCAAACACTGAAAATTCGCACCAAGTGACGGCCGAAACCATCCTCGAGCAAGCTTCGGAATTGTCGGGGTCGGCAATGCTGGTTGTTGATGCCGGCGGTGAAATTTCCTTCGCGACACGGAAATCAACCTCGATATTTGCGGTGCCGCCCGCTCTGCTTCTGGGCAAGGGATTGTTTGACCGTCTCCATGTCACCGATCGGGTTCAATACCTGTCAGCACTTGCCGATGTGCGTGCAGACTGCGCCCCGCGCAGCGTGGATTTGCGGGTGCGGATACCGTCTGAAGACAGTGGAGAGCGGCAACCAACTTACAAGTCACTGCCGTTTTTGTTCAACGCTGGCGACGCGCCCGATGGTACCGTGAAATTGCTGGTCCGCAATGATCCGGAAACCGCTGAACTGAAATCCGAACTGGCAGAGGCACGCGACCGCGCCGACAGCACCGAGATCGCCAAGGGCAGGTTCCTGGCATCTGTCAGCCATGAACTCCGTACTCCGCTCAACGCCATCATTGGTTTCGCCGACATGTTGCAAAACGAGATGTTCGGGCCGTTTCCGGATCCGCGTCAAAAGGAATATGTTGAGTTGATAGGCCAATCAGGCAGCCATCTACTGTCTGTTGTGAACGCAATTCTCGATGTCTCGAAAATCGAATCCGGCAACTATCTCATTGAGCCGGAGCCGTTCGTTTTCAACGATGCAATCGAGATGTGCCACTCGATGATGGTGTTGCAGGCCAAAGCCAAAAACATCTCGATCACACGGGACATCGACAAATCGGTCGGTGAGATTTGTGCCGACCGGCGCGCAGTTCAGCAAATCCTGATCAATCTTGTTTCAAACGCCATAAAATTCACACCGGAGGGTGGCAGGGTCCATATCAATGCCGATCTGAAGGACGACAGGCTTCGCTTCCACATCAACGACAACGGAATAGGCATTTCGGCTGAGAATCTGGAACGAATTGGACAGCCATTCATGCAGGTGCAGAACGATTATACGCGCCAGTTTGAAGGAACCGGCCTCGGCCTGTCTCTCGTCAAGGGCTTGGTAAGCCTTCATCACGGTGAGATGTCGGTGGACAGCGCCCCGGGTTGCGGGACAACCGTTTCGATCAGCCTGCCGATTGGTGGTCCGGGGGATATGGAGACTGGCGACGAGATGAATTTGTCAGCCAACGCAATCAGTGAACCAGGGGAAATGTTCGATGAAACGGCGCGCAAGCAGGCGTAAGAAAGCTGCCAGCCAACCGGTGCCACAACGCATGATCCACGGCGGTGCAGCTCTCGTCGCGCAGAACCCTGTGCTGGTAGGCGGCATGACTGCATTCCTGCTGACAATGTTTTTCGTTTCGGCCAATGCGCTTTGGTATCAACCGCATGGCCATCCAGCGGCGATTTTCCCGACGCGCTTGTTGAATTTCGAAGCTCCTGCCGAGATCGATTCAAGACTGCCGAACACGATTTCTGAAGAGCTTGAAACGACCATCAGAATAGACCGGGAATCTGTAGCGCCTGCGCCCGGCGACCCGGTTGTGCAAAAGGTGCAGACCGTGCTCAGCGATCTCAATCTGTATACCGGATCAATTGACGGGGTGGCCGGTCCGAAAACGCGGGATGCGATTCGCAACTATCGCCGGATTATGGGGTTGCAGGCGACCGACGAAATTGACAATGAGCTGCTGGGTGAGTTGGGTGCCAAGCCCGATGAAACGCGAAATTCGGCGGCTCCGGTTCCGGTGCTGCGTCCCGACCCAAACACCAGTGAAGACGGAACATCGAATAAAGCGGTACGCGGTTCGACGGTCGTGCGCGTTCAGGCGGGTTTGCGGGCGTTTGGCAATGATCATATCGAGATCGATGGCATAACCGGCCCGAAGACCAGGGAAGCGATTCGCGAATTCCAGGTTCTGTTTGGACTTGAACCCACAGGGGAAGCCAGCGAAGCGGTTTTGTCCAAGATGCGCGAACTGGGCCTGACTGGCTGAGCGCAAGCCGTTGATATTTGTCCGCATCCGGATCGATCCATGCGTCTGACGTCCGACATGTTTGTATCCGCACTGTTGCGCCGTGTTTCGGGCAGCGGCGGGTTTGGCGCGATTGTCCGGCGCGGAAACAGCGAAGCAGGTGCGATTATCATCACGAGCCGCGCGAGGGATGGCGAGGTTACGTTGCTGGTTCCTGCTGCGCAGTCTTTCTATGAAGAAGCGAAACCGGATGAGCGCTGTTTTTGTTTATCGCTTCAGTCTTCAAATCAAAGCGAGATCGATGCGAAACTCGAAAAGGAAACACGATTCGATCCCGATGCGTGGATTGTGGAAATTGAGCCGGGATCACTGGCGATATCTGATCTGGTCACCCTCGAGCAGTAACAGAGCCTGGAGCTGTTTTGACCCATTCGGCAAACAGCATGGCTCCGAAGGGATCAAAAAAAGCTCTGGCCGGGACGCCTCAAGATGCCTCGGCCTGAACCGGCCGGATGGCGTTGTCGCTGACTTTCCACCGGCGGATGGTTTCGCGGGCTCTGTCTTCCACCAACGCCTCATACCTTGACAGGAACCATCGGATATCTTCGGTCTCCGTGAACGCATCGGGCCGCAATGCGGAAACCAGCAAAAACGCCAGTTCCTCACTCGCATCCAGCGCCTTCAAGGCGATGGCAAAATCGGTCAACCGCTCATCTTCCGTGATGCGTTTGACTGTGGCGAACTCCAATCCAAGCGCGTCAGCAAGGGCTGTTTGAAATAGTCCGGGCCGTCCGGAAAGCGCAGAATCGCGAAGACCCTGGTGATAGGTTTTGGTTTCGGCCGGGCGCATCATCGTACGCAGTTTTTGTCTTGCCTGGGCTGCCAACTCGCCGCGGGCCGGCCCTTGCTGGCTCTCGTGGACACCAAGGGCAATTTCCCGCAAGCGATTGACTTCGGGATCGTTGAGCGCGGTCAACAGGTCATGGATCGGTTTGATGAGATCGGAACGCCTGGCAATGGCGCGAGCATGTGCAATACCGCAATTGGCAATCAGCGAAATAAGGTCGACATCGCGCAACACTTTTGAGCGCATCAACAACGGTGCTGCAATATCCGGTGCGTCGCCGGCCAGGCGTCTGACGAGCTGGTGCGGTGCATGTTCACATTCTGAAAGGGCCGCCGCAGCATACCGCCTTGCCTCCGCAGATACGCCGTCAACCAAGGGAAGCGCAAGATCGTCGAGCTGGGCAAGTTCTCGTCGTGTGGGTCTCGTCAGCGAGCAAAAGGCAGAAATTGCTGCCCGGAAGACGTTTTCACCGGGCGCCGGTTCTGCGCGCCGGGATTCGATTTGACGGAATTCAACTGAGGAAATCGACCACACGGACAAAACACTCACACTTGCTACACAAACACAGTCCATGCCGGAAATACGGCAATAACCGGGTTCTAACGCGATTTTATTCAATTTAACGGCGATGTATTAGCAACCTGTTAACCGTAGAGTGCGGTAATCGGAACCGAATGTGTCGAGTAAAACGCCCATCCCTGGGCATCAGGCAACTTTCGGGGAGAGGTCCGAGTGATGGCCACGATACTGACATTCACCCTTGCCGGCAGGCGAGTATCAAATAAACGGCCGAAGTCCGGCAAAACAGGATCGGTTATTCCGTTTCCCGGTGTTCGATACGAACGCCTGACAGACAAGAAATCTTTGACTGCCGGTAAAGATGGCAAGACTGCTGTCTCGGCCAACGGGAAGGCCCGGTACAAGCCTGATTTTTGATCAGTGCTCCGATTCAGGTCACAACCGCAGTTCATTCCTGTCGGCAGGCGGCACTCTCAATGAAACTGCTGACCACGCCAGACCAGCTTTGATCCGGCACGAAAGCGCGCACGACTACGATACCCTCTCGCTGATCCGTTTCCACGAAAACCGAGTTCTCATATTCTTCCGGCAATTCCTTGCGCAACTCGACCATTTGCGCAGGCGAGGCGATGACGACATCAAGCTGGCGGTCAGTCGCGGTTCTGTCATTGAAGCTGTAGATTTCCTGCCCAAATCTGTCATGCACCGAGACGGCCCAATAGGGCACGGTGCCTGCGGCTGCAACGCGCGCAATGCCGGTTCCGAGGGCGAAACGGCAGGCGGCTGCCGTCAACAACGGATCTGCGGCCCTGGAGAACAATGTGCCGTCAGGACCGGTAATCGGCGAGAGGGCAAAAAGCGGTGCGCGTTCACTGAGTCGGGACCAGGCGTCCCGCTCGGAATAGATCGGCACCAAGAGCAACACGGCAAGATGAACCACCGCTGCGCCGACGAGACCGAGAAGGATGGTGTAGATTGTCCTACTCATCGCGGCACCCAACATTGACGATCGCGGGAAATTCGCGTTCCGCCGACGCGACAGTGCTGGCTATCTGCGTATCGTAAAGCGTAAGTACGAACACCATCTGATTGGGTTGGGTGACACTTATCCAATTACCTGCGGCCGGATCCGGACCGATCGAAATGACAAATGAACTGTCTTGCCTGCGCAACAATTGTTGCGAGTGCAATACCGCATTGCGATAGGCAGAAGTTTTCAGGGGCTCAAGCGATGGGCTCGCCGGATATATGGTCCAGAATCGCGCCTGCGGAACATTGCCGACCAATTGGTAATTACATTGTCCAGACAGCGTTTGCCCGTCAGAATCGGTATTGGCGAAAAATGACAAGCCCACGGCTCGGCCTAGTGGCAATTTGGCATCCCGGGCCCGTCTCGCAACGGAGTATGGGTCGGCATCGTTAGAACCTTCTTGGGGAAATGCCGTCCACACGCCGATCCGGATCGCTCCAAAGCCGACATTTGCGTTCAGCGTGTACCATACGCTTGAAATACCGCCTCCCAATGAAATCAGCAGGAATATCAGCGTCAGGGCTATGGTTCGCAACATGGTGTCCGCATCCTCGAGGCACCCCGCTTATCGCAAAGAGGTTCGATCGCGCAACTTGTTCAAGCATCGTTTGTGGAGATGACTTTGGACTTCAAACAAACAGCTGGTTTCGGTTCGTCACTCTTCGCTGAGCGCGGAAACCTTCGTCGAGCGGGCCGGCGGATCGATGACCGGAGCCTGGGAGAACTTTTCCGAGAGAGCTGTAAGCACTTTCGAGGTTGCCGCCGAGAGGGTTTTCGGGCGGTTTCTGCGCACCCGCTCGTCCGGTGTCAGTTCCGCTTCCGTCGAAGCGACCGCATTGTCGACGATCGGCTGGGCAATTCCGGGAATGGGTTTCAGTTCGACATTCTGATGAGCAAAATCCATCAAACGCTGCCAAGTCATCGCTGGCAGCGATCCACCGGTCAAGCGGCGGGTGGGGGTGAAATCGTCATTGCCCATCCACACGGCTGCCACGTAGTTACCGGTGTATCCAACAAACCAGGCATCGCGATACGCCTGTCCGGTGCCGGTTTTGCCGGCGGCTTTTGTCATGGACAGCGCTGCGCGCCTGCCGGTTCCCCATTCGGGTACCTGTGACAGGATGGTGTTCATCGCCAGGGTGGCTTCGGGCGACAGCACACGCACCGGCTCGGGTGCGTCCGCAGCGTGATCATAAATGGTCTGGCCCGAGCGGCTCACCAACTGGGTGATACCGTGGCGCGTGCCGGAATAGCCGCCATTGGCAAATACCGAGTATCCGGTCGCCTGATCGAGAACGGTCATCCCCGACGTGCCAAGCACCAGGGTCTTGTGGCCGTTAAGAACGGATTCGACGCCCATGGCGCGGGTTTTCTCTATGATCGGATCAAGGCCGAGATGGTCCTTTGCAAGCCTGACCGGGACGGTGTTGTAAGACTTCACGAGCGCGCGTGTCAGGTTCACCCGTCCGGCATAGCCGCGCGTGTAGTTCTGCGGCGCCCATCTTCCCCATCTGATCGGGCGGTCGCTGATAACCGATTCAGGTGTGAAGCCGTTCTCCATCGCAGTCGCATAGACGTACGGTTTGAATGACGAACCGGCCTGTCTGAGTGCACGGGTAGCGCGGTTGTACTGGCTGCGCCCGTAATCGCGGCCGCCGACAATGGCGCGCACCGCTCCATTGGTTTCGATCAGGACAATGGCACCCTCCCGCACGCCCTTGCCCTTGCCGAACTGCAGCAGGTGAAACTCCAGCGACTCTTCGGCAGCCTTCTGCAAATCCAGGTCAATGGTGGTTCTGGCAATCAGGGCGCGCGGCCCGTTACGCGACGCCAGCCGCTTCACTTCCTCAAAGGCCCAGTCCAGGAAATAGTCGGGACTGTCAGCATTGTCCCGGTCGATAATATCAGCCGGCCGGCGTCGGGCTGACACGACCTGGCCCTCGCTCATGAACTCGGCTTGCACCAGATTTGTCAGGACTTCGTTTGCGCGGGCACGGGCCGCAGGCAGATTGATATGCGGAGCATATTTGGCCGGCGCCTTGAAAAGTCCGGCCAGCATGGCTGCTTCCGCAAGCGTCACATCCTTCAGGTTTTTTCCGAAGTAGAAATCGGCGGCCGCGGCAATGCCGAACGTTCCGCCGCCCATATAGGCGCGGTCGAGATAGAGCTGCAGGATTTCCTTCTTCGGCAGGTTCCATTCCAGCCAGACCGACAGGAAGGCTTCCTTGACCTTGCGCTCGATCGTGCGCTCGTTTGACAGGAACAGGTTTTTTGCCAGCTGCTGGGTGATCGTGGAGCCGCCCTGAACCACCGAGTTCGCCTTGACGTTCTCGTTCATGGCTCGCACCAGACCGAAAAAGTCGATGCCGAAATGTTCGAAAAAACGCCGGTCCTCGGTGGCGAGAACGGTCTTGATCACATGATCGGGCAATTCGTCGACAGGCACTGATTCCCGCTGGATGATGCCGCGCTGGCCGATCTCGTTGCCATAGCGGTCGAGGAAGGTGACCGCGAAATCGTCCTGGTTGCGCCAGTCCTTGGAAGTTTCCTCAAACGCCGGCATGGCCAGCGCCAGCATGACAACCGACCCGGCCGCGCCCAGTGTCATGCCTTCGCTGAGAACTTCGAAGACGCCGCGCCGCCAACCCCGCACCCGGAATCGGCGGAAGAAGATAGTCAGGTTTTCCCAGAAGATGGCAAGTTTGAACCCGAGCTCATAAAGGGTCGAATCGATCCACGCATCGAGCTCAAGCAGCTTCGAAGCCTTCGGTCCCTTGCGTTTCTTAGGATCGATCGGTTTTTTCATCGCCCACGGTCGCTTCCGTTCCCACGCCTCATTAGGTCGAATAACCCGGCAAATTCAAGGCGCCCACCCTGATATAGCCGAGGCAGGCCGCTCTGGCACATCAAATCTTAGCTGCGGTTAATTTAGCTGTCTCGGTGGTGACATCTTGATTTGCGAATGTCGGTGCAATGCGGGTCGTCTCCGCTCCACATTCAACAATAATGGCACATCAGACGTCAGTGCGCTTCGTCACAGAACAAATTTCAAAAAATAGGAAAATATTCTTGACACCGTAACGGTGATCCTGTAGGGTTCAGCTACGGTCGGAAAACTGCGTCGGAGACGGCGCTGCGGCAACAGCCGCTTCCGGCCCTTTTCTTTGAAATTGAAACGCCCGGAGACCGATGGCATGCGTAATCATCCACCATTCATCGATGCCATTCGCATCGCCGTGGTTGAACATGGTTTAGCGGCAAAGGAAATAGCCGCACTTGCCGGGCTGCACGAAAAGACCATCGCACGGCATATCGAGAAATCGGGACTGAAACCAAAACCTGTCTTGGCGCCGGCAGCGGTTCGCCGCCGCATGGCGCGGTTTGCGCAGGACGTGTTGCCGAGGATGGAGGCCGAGGCCCGCCGCCTCGCAGACAAGAAGGGGGACTGGAACAAGACCAGGCTTGACGCCGTCACCCAGCTCAGCCGGCTGATGGACCGCTTCGGTGAACTGGCGAGCCTTGATGAAGAACAACAAGAATCCGCAAAGGATCGTGATGACAGAACTGCTGCCGCGCTCAGAAGAATTGACGACCGGATTGTCGAACTGGCTACGGAACTGGCAAAGCGGATGGTCGAGGAAAAATCTGGCCAGGGTCAACCCGCGCTGGATCGTTCGTGAATGGTTTGGTTCAGCCCGTGAACCGCAGTATCCACTCAGGCCGCTTCGCGACACGTGGCTGGTCCTGGGTGGCCGCGGCGCCGGCAAGACCCGTCTCGGGGCCGAATGGATCAACGGTCTGGTACGCGGATTTTCGCCATTCTCGCTGTCGCGCTACGGGCTGATTGCGCTGGTCGGCGAAACCTACGCGGATGTGCGCGAAGTGATGATCGGCGGGCCGTCGGGAATTGCCAGCATCGCCCGCCATGACCGGCCACGCTATGAAGTTACCCGCAAACGGCTTTTGTGGTCGAACGGAGCGGTTGCACAAGCGTTTTCGTCGGAGCATCCCGACGGTCTGCGCGGCCCGCAATATGAGGCGGGCTGGGCCGACGAGCTCGCCAAATGGCGGCTGGCCGAAGATTGTTTCGACACGCTGCAATTCGGGCTACGGCTTGGCACAAGGCCGCGCCAGCTGATCACCACAACGCCGAAGCCGATAAAATTGCTCAAACGGCTTATTGCCGATCCGGCAGTTGATGTGACGAAAATGAAAACCGGCGACAATGCCGCCAATCTGGCTGAGGGATTTCTCTCGGCGATCAATGAGCGATACGGCAAAACCCGGCTCGGCCGCCAGGAGATCAATGGCGAACTGATCAGCGATCGCCAGGATGCGCATTGGAACCGCGACATGCTGGAGAAGGCGGCCCGAATGGGCAGAAAAGAGATCGGCCGCATCGTCGTTGCCGTCGATCCGCCGGCGTCGTCAGGCAAATTCTCAAATGCCTGCGGAATTGTCGCGGCCGGACTGGATGAGGCTGGTTGCGGCGTTGTGCTGGCGGACGATACGGCGCAGGGACTGAAACCGGCAGCGTGGGCCGCACGGGCAATTGCACTTTATCACCGGCTGGGAGCCGACTGTCTGGTTGTCGAAGTCAATCAGGGTGGTGAGATGGTTGAGTGTGTCATCCGGTCTGTCGATCCGCAAGTTCCGGTCAAACCGGTCCGGGCGCGCCGCGGAAAATGGCTGCGCGCCGAGCCTGTGGCCGCACTCTATCAACAGGGGCGAATTCGCCATGCTGGCAGGTTTGAGGAACTCGAAGACGAGATGTGCGACTTCGGTCCTGGCGGGTTGTCCGGGGGGCGGTCACCGGATCGGGTAGACGCGCTCGTGTGGGCCATCAGTGAATTGATGCTTGGGAGCGGGACAGAACCTCGCATCCGGGATTTCAATTAAGGCGTTTTTCGCTCAAGCGGAATCAAAAGAGCGAAAAACGCTACGATACTGCCCTGCAGAAACGGGCGTTGTTGCGGTTCAAAGAAAACGCAAAACGCTCTCAATAACAGATACATAAACGGGATACCTCGTATGAATTGGAACTGGCCGTGGAAACGCGGACCGGCGCGATCGCGTGAGCCGGTGGAAACCAAAAACGCTTTGTCGGGCGGGTTCATCGCCTGGCACTCGCAGTCGGACGCGAGTTGGACGCGCCGCGATTTTGCAGCTCTGGCCCGCGAGGGTTTCATGCGCAATCCGGTGGTACACCGTTGTGTAAAACTGGTCGGCGAAGCTGCGTTGGCGGTTCCCTGGCTGCTCTATGACAATGGCCGGGAGTTTGACGATCACCCGTTGCTGCGATTGCTCGTCCGCCCGAACGGCAGGTTGGCCGGTCCGGCTTTCATGGAAGCGCTCTACGGCCACCTGCTCCTGTCGGGCAACGCCTATATCGAGCTGGTTGGAGAAGACGGCGGACCACGCGAACTTCATCTCATCCGGCCTGACAGAACCCGCATAGTGACCGATAGCCGAGGCTGGCCGGACCGGCTGGAAGTCAACGAGGGGACAACCAGGCGAACAATTCCGCTCGAAGGGGAGCCTGCAGCTCCCGCCCGTCACCTGACGATGTTTCACCCGCTCGACGATCACTACGGTTTTGCGCCGCTGGAAGCGGCCTCGGTCGCGCTCGATCTCAACAATGCGACGGCACGATGGAACAAGGCGCTTTTGGACAATTCCGCCCGTCCGTCCGGTGCGCTGGTTTACGCGCCCAAGGAAGGCGGCAATCTGACCGAAGAGCAATATGACCGGCTGCAGGCGGAACTGGAGAACGGCTTTTCAGGACCGCCTGGCGCCGGAAAGCCGTTGCTGCTCGACGGCGGGCTCGACTGGAAGGCGATGGGTCTGACACCCAGGGACATGGACTTCATCGAGGCCAAGAATGCCGCCAGCCGCGACATCGCGCTCGCCTTCGGCGTGCCGCCAATGTTGCTGGGTATTCCCGGTGACAACACCTACTCCAACTATCGGGAGGCCAATCGCGCCTTCTACCGCATGACGGTTCTGCCCCTGGTTGGCCGGGCTGCCAATGAACTCGGCGCCTGGCTCGGTCCGTTTTTCGAAGGCAATCTGCGGCTCTGGTACGACGCCGACCAGATCGATGCCATGGCCGCCGACCGCGAGGCGCATTGGACCCGTATCGGTTCGGCCGATTTCCTCACCGATGATGAAAAGCGCCAAGCGGTCGGCTACCCGCCGCGCGACGCCGGAGTTGGCGGGCCAAGCTGATGACTGACATGAGCGGCGCGGCCTGGATCTGGGTCGCAAAGGGCGCAGGCGCGGTGGCCGGTTCGGCAATCTCGCTTGCCTACATGCTGCCACGGGGCCGGCGGGAAGCGGCAGCACGCTTTGCGGTCGGCCTGGTCAGCGGTCTCGTCTTCGGCGGCACGGCGGGTCTGAAGATCGCGGCAATGCTGGACCTGCAGGACATGCTCGGCGAAGTCGAACTGATGCTGATGGGATCAACGGCAGCGAGCCTGCTGGCCTGGTGGGTGTTGGGATTTGCAATTCGCGCACTCGATCGGAGCTTTGGAGCAATGGGAAACAGGATGAATGGACAAGACGGGCACGACCATGATCGCTGACGGAACCGAGCACAAATATGCCGGTGTCGCACTGGACGGGGTAGAGGCGGATGGGTCTTTTTCCGGCTACGCCAGCCTGTTCGGCGAAATCGATCTGGGAAAGGACCGGGTGGAACCCGGGGCATTCAGCCGCTCGATCAGCCGGCGGGGGGTGAGCGGCATTCGCATGCTCTATCAGCATGATCCGGCCAGGCCGATCGGCCGCTGGACCGAAATTCGCGAGGATACCCGTGGCCTGTTCGTCAGCGGGCAGCTGTCAAGAAAGACAGATCTGGGCCGCGAAGTCCTGGAACTGATGCGCGACCGCGCCCTGGATGGTCTGTCCATCGGCTTTCGCACCATCCGCTCGCGAACCGAAGCAAAGTCCGGTGTGCGCCGCATTCTCGAAGCTGATTTGTGGGAGATTTCGGTTGTTACCTTCCCCATGTTGCCGGGCGCGCGGGTGGAGGCCGTCAAATCGGGCGGCCGAAAGCCACCAGTACCAACCAAGCGGGAGATCGAACGCAGGCTCACGCGGGATGCTGGGCTGTCGCGCGGGCAGGCCCGGGCGCTGATTGCCAAGGGTTATGCCGCCATGTCGTGCGAGCGGGACGCCGCACATCAAACTCAATCGGGCCTGGCCGGAACCATCCGCCAGGCTGCTAACATATTCAAATAGGAGTCCCGAGATGCAGGACATCACCACCGGCCCGGCGCCGGAGAACAAGGCTGCCGATGGCACGGCAACCGAAGTCGCCGAAGCATTTGATGAATTCATGATGGCGTTTGAGGCCTTCAAACAGTCAAACGATGAACGCCTTGAGCAGATTGAATCGAAAATGTCGGCTGACGTCGTCACCACTGACAAGGTCGATCGAATTTCTTCGGTTCTCGATGAACAGAAGCGCGCGCTCGACCGGTTGACGCTGAAACAGGTCCGGCCCGCATTGGCGCGTCCGGCGGGTACACCTGATCTGGAACACAAGGATGCTTTCCACACTTATTTGCGATCCGGCGAAGAGGGCCGGCTGCGGTCAATCGAGGCCAAAGCCATGACCTATGGTTCCGGACCGGATGGCGGTTATCTGGTGCCAGACGAAGTGGCGACCGAAATTGGCAACCGCTTGTCGGTCCTCTCGCCAATTCGCGGAATTGCTTCCGTCCGGCAGGTGTCGGGCGCGGTGCTGAAGAAACCGTTTGCGACGTCCGGGCCAGCGGTCGGCTGGGTCGGAGAAACCGATTCGCGGCCGCAGACCGACACATCCGCGCTCGCCGAACTGCAGTTTCCGACCATGGAGCTTTACGCCATGCCGGCGGCAACGCCGACACTGCTGGAGGATACCGCCGTCGATCTCGACCAGTGGATCACCGCGGAGGTCGAAACCGCCTTTGCCGAACAGGAGGGAGCGGCCTTTGTCAACGGCAATGGCGCCAACAAGCCAAGGGGTTTTTTGAACTACACCGAAGTCGATGAGTCTTCCTGGAGCTGGGGCAATATCGGCTCCATTGCCACCGGTGTTGACGGCGCACTTCCGGCAGCCAATCCCTCCGATATTCTGATCGACACAATCTATGCGCTGAAGAGTGGTTACCGGCAGAACGCAGCCTGGGTCATGAACCGCAAGACCCAGGCGTCGATCCGCAAACTCAAGGATGCCGACGGCAATTATCTCTGGCAGCCGCCGGCTGCAGTCGGTCAGCCGGCGATGCTGATGGGCTTCAAGGTCGTCGAGGCAGAGGACATGCCGGACGCAGCAACCGACGCGACGCCAATCGCATTCGGCGATTTCGGCAGGGGTTATCTGGTGGTCGATCGCACCGGTGTGCGAGTGTTGCGCGATCCCTATTCCGCCAAGCCATATGTGCTGTTCTACACCACCAAGCGTGTCGGTGGCGGGGTACAGGATTTCGACGCCATCAAGCTTCTGAAATACGGCACGGCCTGACTCCGTCCCCGGACGGATGTCACCCCTGCTTCCGTCAAAAGGGCTCTACCAGGTCTGCCGTGGCGGTCCCGGTCTCCTCCCGCCGGGGCCGCCAACCCGTGAATCATTCTCTCAAGGGAATAACCTATGACATTGTTTCGAACGGTGAATCCCACCGCCGAGCCGGTTACGCTTGCCGAAGCCAAAGCCCATCTGCGCGTCACCCATGAAAGCGAAGATGCTTTGGTCTCCGGCCTGATTGCAGCGGCTCGCCAGGAGGTCGAACGCCAGGCCGGCCTTGCCCTGATAGAGCAGGACTGGCGTCTGGTGCTCGATGCCTGGCCGGCCGAAGACATCATCGAGTTGCGCCGTCATCCTGTCAGCCAGATTCTCTCGGTGACGATCTATGACAGCGACGGCGCTGCCTCTCTCGTAGCGTCTCAGAACTATCAGCTCGACGCCGCGTCGAGACCTGCCCGGCTACTTGTGAAAGACAGGCCGGCGCCGGGCCTTTGCATGAACGGTATCGAGATTGATTTCCGCGCCGGATTCGGTGCGGCCGGTACCGATGTGCCCGATCTGTTGAAGCGGTCGATGCTGATGTTGGTCGCACACTGGTATGAGTTTCGCGGCAGCCACGGTCCGGATGCGCAGCCCGTCTCATTTCCCGCCGGGTTTGATCGCCTGATCGCCGGGTACCGGCTGGCGAGGCTCTGATGCAGACCAGCTTCCTGGACCCGGGAATGTTGTGCCACGAATTGTCGCTGCAATTCGCCCTGCGGATCGATGACGGCTCCGGCGGTTTCGCGGAGAACTGGAGCGAACTGGCGACGGTCTTCGCCCGCATCGAACCGGCCGGTGCGAAAAGTCTTTTTGCCGCCGGCCAGCGGCTCGAGCAGGCGACGCACAACATCACCATTCGTTTTCGCGATGATGTGACAAGCGGAATGCGGTTCGAAAAATCCGGGCGCACCTTTCTGATCCTCAACGTCACCGACCCCGACGAGACGGGGCGCTACCTGATCTGCATCACCAGGGAGGATGCACGATGAATTTGACGATGCGGTTGACCCTCGACGGTTTGGTGCGCGCATTGCGAACCAGGCGCCATGCGATCGCCGACAGACACTCGGTCAAGTTGGCGTCGACGAGAGACCGCGCTGACAAAAGGCGCGAGAAGAAGGTTGTGAGGAAATGAGCGCGGCTGCATCGCAATTGCAAAAGGCGGTCTATCAGGCGCTGGCGGGCGGCACTGCGCTCAAGGCCCTGCTGGGCGGACCGGATATTTTCGACCACACACCGCCTTCGGCTTCCTTTCCCTATGTGACATTCGGCCAGACCAGCGTGTTCGACTGGGACACGGCGAGTGAGCCGGGATGCGAAATCCTGTTCACCATCCATATCTGGTCGCGTGCCAAGGGGCGCGGGGAGGTATTTGCAATTCTCGACACGGTGACAGGGCTTCTGGACGAAGCGGCACTGACGGTCGAAGGACACCATCTGGTGGCCATTCGCTTTGAAACCGCCGAAACCGGATATGACGACGATGTCGCCGTTCACCACGGTCAGGCCCGCTTTCGAGCGATTCTGGAGCCTGAAGCCTGATTTTCAAACAAGCAAACTGGAAGGATAAGCGCCCATGGCAGCGCAAAAGGGCAAGGACCTCTTGCTGAAACTTTATACGGGATCCGCTTTTGAGACCGTCGCGGGATTGCGAACCAAGCGGCTGTCGCTGAACAGCGATACAGTTGACATCACGGATTCTGAATCCGCCGGCCGCTGGCGCGAGTTGCTGGCCGGCAGCGGTGTGCAACGCGCCTCGATATCGGGTTCGGGGATTTTCAAGGACGCACAGTCGGATGCCGAACTACGTTCCATCTTCTTCAACAGCACCATTGCCGACTGGCAATGCATCGTGCCGGATTTCGGCACTATGGAAGGGCCGTTTCAGCTGACGTCGCTGGAATATACCGGCAACCACGACGGCGAGGTTACCTTTGAGGCCACGCTGGAATCGGCCGGCCAGATCAGTTTCACGGCCGCGCCATGATCGCCAATGCAAGACGGGGCGAGATTGCGGCACAGCTTGACGGAAAACCGTACCGCTTGTGCCTGACGCTTGGTGCGCTTGCCGAACTGGAGGCGGCATTTGCCGCAGAAGACCTGACGGGTCTGGTCGACCGTTTCTCCAGCGGAAAACTGTCTGCCCAGGACATGATCCGCATTATTGGCGCTGGCCTGCGGGCCGCAGGCAACGACGTGACGGATGAGGATGTCCGCTTAATGCAAGCTGAAGGCGGGGCGGCCGGCTATGCCCGAATTGTTGCGGAGTTGCTGACAGCCACTTTCGGACCCACAGAATCCGCTATTTCAACGGAAAACCCTTAGACGCCGCAGCGGGACAATCTGAGGCCTTTCCCTGGGACGATGTCCTTGCGGTCGGTCTCGGCCTGCTGCGGCTTTCACCATCCGAATTCTGGTCGCTGACAACACGGGAGTTTGCCGCCCTGGCCCAAGGCTTGAACTGCGGAATGACCTCGCCGCTTGAGCGGCAGGAGTTTCAGTCGCTGATGCGGGAATTCCCGGATGAACCGCCAAGGAGAAACTTTCATGACAGATGAATTTTCTGTCGAGATAAATGCAGACATACGGCCGTTCGCGGTGGCACTGGAGGAGCTGGAAGAACTGTCGGATCGCTTCGGCAGACAACTGTCCGGTTCGTTCAAGAGTGCAATCGTCAGCGGCAAGACGCTGAAAGACGTTCTGCGCAACATCGGTTCGAGCCTGGCGGAAATGGCATTGAACCAGGGTTTGAAGCCGCTTCAATCCCTGGCATCGTCCCTGTTTTCGTCAGTTGTTGGAGGGTTGGCGGGGATAACGCCATATGCAAAGGGCGGCGTTGTGCCCTTCGCCTCCGGCGGTGTCGTCTCAGCGCCAACCTTCTTTCCAGCCGGCGGGAAGCTTGGATTGATGGGCGAAGCCGGTGCCGAGGCAATCCTGCCGCTACAACGGGGCTCCGACGGCAGGCTCGGTGTTGCGGCAAATGGCGGTGGAGCTGCCGTCAATATTGTCTTCAATGTTGCCGCTCCCGATCCGGCCACCTTTCAGAAATCCGAAGCCCAGGTCAGCCACATGCTCGCGCGCGCGGTATCCCGCGGCCTGAGACAGTTTTAGGACCGGACCATTGCCAGAACTTTCCAGCTTTCATGATGTCCGGTTTCCGGTCGCTGTTTCATTTGGCGCCACCGGCGGGCCCGAACATCGAAACGAGATCGTGCGCCTGACCTCCGGTGTCCAAAAACGCAATGCGCGTTTTGCGCAATCGCGCCGCCGCTTTGATGTGGGAACCGGCCTGCGCTCTGTCGACGATTTGCACGACGTGCTGAATTTCTTTGAGGCCAGGCGCGGTTCGCTGCACGCGTTCCGGTTTGCCGACCCGTTCGACAAGAAATCCTGCCGGCCAGACGAAATTCCCGCTCCGGCCGATCAGGCAATCGGAACGGGAGACGGGTCCACGGCTGAATTTCAACTGGTCAAAACCTACGGCACCGGTGAGGAGGCTTATGTCAGGACGATCACCAAACCGGTCCCGGGAACGGTTACCGTTGCCATCGATGGCTCCGTGCAAACAGAGGGGACAGATTTCACCGTCGATCACCTGAACGGGATCGTAACTTTCCTTTCCGGTTCGATACCGGCCGCGGATCTGGCGGTTTCCGCCGGCTATGAATTCGATGTGCCCGTGCGGTTCGATACCGATCAGATCTTGGCAGGAATTGCGTCGTTCAACGCAGGCCAGATTCCGGCCATCCCGCTGATGGAGGTGGATGCATGACCGACATGCCTGAAGCCCTGAAGGCCCACCTTGATCAGGAGATCACGACCATGTGTCACTGCTGGCGTCTGGTTCGCGGTGACGGTGTTGTATTCGGTTTTACCGACCATGACCGAAGCCTGACGGTCGATGGTACGGTGTTCGATCCGGGAAGCGGCATGTCGCCAAGCGAGGCGCGCGAGACGCTCGGTCTCACACCGGATGCAATCGATGTAGCAGGTGCGCTCACATCGGATTTGATCACCGATGAGGATATCAGCGTGGGAATTTATGATCGGGCGGAAGTCGAAACGCTGCTTGTCAATTGGCGCGATCCGGCTGTTTTCATGAGTATCCGCAAATCGGTAATCGGCAAGATCAATCGCATCGACGGGCGTTTCACCGCGGAACTGGAGAGCCCCTTAGCTGGAATGGACCAGCCAAGCGGCCGGTATTTTCGCAAGGCTTGCGACGCCCAGCTCGGTGATGCGAAATGCGGTGTCAACCTGCATCAGGCGCCGTATCGTGCTTCGGCGTCTGTCGTGTCGGTTGCGGCTCCCAATCAACTGGAGACGGATGATCTCGCTGCCTATGCGGATGGTTGGTTCACCAATGGATGGCTTTCCTGGACGACCGGCGCCAACACTGGCCAATCGGGCCGGGTCATCGAGCACAAGGTTTCAGGCGCATCCGTGCTGTTGACTATCGATGTACAAGACTCCTTGGCGCCCTCAGTGGGCGACCGGTTTGATGTCACGGCCGGCTGTGACAAACGGTTCGTCAATTGCAAGGCCAAATTCGCCAACGCGGAGAACTTTCGTGGATTTCCCCATTTGCCCGGCAATGATGCGGCCTATGCCTATGCGCAGCCAGGGCTGATATTTGACGGCGGGCCATTGGTTCCGTGATGCCGGTGGATCAAAACGAGGTACGGTCAGCGGTGGTTCGCGAGGCGGAAAGCTGGATCGGAACGCCCTACCGGCATCAGGGATCAAAAAAAGGCGTCGCGTGTGACTGTCTTGGTCTTGTCCGCGGCATTTGGCGGGCGATTTACGGATGTGAACCAGAAAGCCCCGGCGCCTATGCGCCCGATTGGGCCGAAGCCGGCAGCCGTGACCGTCTTCTGGAAGCTGCAGACCGTCTATTGATCAGGCAACGGCCCGACAATGCGCTTCCCGGCGATCTGTTGTTGTTCAGATGGCGGCCCGGAATGGTCTGTAAACATGCGGGCATCGTGGTCAAAGACGACCGGTTCATCCACGCCTATCAGGGACATGCGGTAGTGTCGTCGCCGCTGGTTCACCAGTGGCGCCGCAGGATCGCCGCATCGCATCGCTTCCCGGCATTTTCGTTGAAAGATCGCTAATCCATGGCAACCATTTTGCTGCAGGCCGCCGGGGCTTTCCTCGGCGGCTTCCTTGGTCCCGTCGGAGCAACCATCGGCACCGCCGCTGGTGCACTGGCCGGTTACGTTGCTGACCGCGCCCTGCTGCAAAGCACACGGCATATACACGGTCCGCGCCTGTCGGGACCGCAACCACTGTCGGCGGAAGAGGGCTCGCCGGTTCCGCGCTTGTACGGAACAGCCAGGCTTGGAGCGACCGTCATATGGGCAACGCGTTTCGAGGAATACCGCCATACTGAACGCCAGGGTTTCAAGGGTGGACCGAAAGTTACCACCTACTCCTACTTCGCCAACGTGGCCCTGGCGCTTTGCGCAGGCGAAATCGCCGCCGTGCGGCGCATTTGGGCTGACGGCAGGGAGATCGACCGCGAACAGTTTGAGATCAGGGTTTACAACGGAGGGTCAGATCAACCTGTCGATCCGCTGATCGAAGCCAGGCAGGGCAGCGGCAACACGCCGGCTTACCGCGATGTCGCCTATGTCGTGTTCGAACGTTTTCCGCTTGATTCATATGGAAATCGCATCCCGCAGTTTCAGTTCGAGGTTATCCGGCCCGTTGGAACGCTGCGTCAATCGATCAGGGCGGTCACGCTCATTCCCGGCGCGACAGAGTTTGGGTTGTCACCAGTTCCGGTAAACCGGGTGACCGGTTTTCTTGGCGGATTCGGTGCCTACTCGAATTCTGCCATCCCGGGATCGGTGAATATCCAAAACCGCCACGTGTTGACCGGCCCAAGCGATCTCGCTGCATCATTGGACGAACTGCAGGCCTTGTGTCCAAACCTGGAACATGTGGCGCTTGTTACCGCCTGGTTTGGCGATGATCTGCGAGCCGGAGAATGTTCAATCCGGCCGATGATTACCGACGCCAGCGCACCGTCATCATCGCAAACCTGGACGGTTTCAGGCCAAACCGAAGCAACAGCCACGGAAGTTTCCAGGCACGATGGCGGGCCCGCCTATGGTGGCACGCCTTCAGACCAAACGGTTGTTGCAGCGATCAGCGAATTGAAAGCGCGCGGCTACAAGGTCACGCTCTATCCGTTTGTGATGATGGACATCCCGGACGGCAACGGCTTGCCGGATCCGTATGGCGGAGCAGAGCAGGCGGCCTATCCGTGGCGCGGCAGGATTACGTCCGATCCGGCGCCCGGCCGAACCGGATCGGCCGACAAAACCGCATTGGCCCGAACGCAAGTCGATGAATTTTGCGGAGATGCAGCACCTTCCGGATTTCAGCAGCTGGCAAATACGGTCGCTTATTCAGGACTGGCAGGCGAATGGGGTTACCGCCGCATGATCTTGCACTACGCCAATCTGGCCGCGGCGGCCGGTGGAGTCGATGCATTTTTAATCGGCTCGGAATTGTGCGGCCTGACAACCTTGCGCGATGAGAAAAACGACTTTCCGTTTGTCGAACAGCTCGTGCGCCTGGCGGGTGAGGTCAAAGCGATCCTGGGTCAGCCGACCATCGTGACTTATGGCGCCGACTGGACAGAATATTCAGGACATCAGCCAGCCGACGGCAGCGGCGATGTTTATTTCCATCTCGATCCATTGTGGGCCGATCCTTCGATTGGAGCGGTGGGGATCGACAACTACCTGCCGCTGACCGACTGGCGCGACGCCGACTATGGTGCCGTACATCCGGACGGTGCGACCGGACCGTACGATCTTGCCGTCATGCGTGCAGCGATCGCCGGTGGTGAACGATATGACTGGTACTACGCCAGCGATGGTGACCGCGAGCAGCGGCTGCGCACACCAATAACCGATGGCGCCTATTCCAAGCCCTGGGTTTTCCGGCTGAAAGATCTGAAGGGCTGGTGGGAGAACCAACATTTTGACCGGCCAGGCGGCGTTGAGGCGGCGCAATCCACCGCCTGGTCGCCGGCTTCAAAGCCGGTTTGGCTGACCGAACTGGGTTGCCCGGCGATCGACAAGGGACCCAACCAGCCCAACGTCTTTGGCGATCCGAAATCATCCGAAAATGCTGCGCCGCATTTCTCAAGCGGTGGCCGCAGTGATCTTGCGCAGCGCCGCTTCATTGAAGCGCATCTTGGATATTGGGACGAAAATCAGCCTTCATTCATCGAAGCCAACAATCCTGTTTCCGCGGTTTATGGCGGTAGAATGGTTGATCCGTCGCGGATTTATCTGTGGGCGTGGGATGCACGGCCGTTTCCGGCCTTTCCGCTGCAAACTGGCGCATGGGCCGATGGTGACAACTGGCGAACCGGCCACTGGCTCAACGGGCGGCTTTCATCGGTTGATCTGGGAGACCTGATCAATGCGATCCTGGCCGATCACGGCTTGCCGGACGCAGATGTCAGCGCCGTCGATGGCACGCTTAGCGGATACGTTTCCGATGATCCCGATTCAGCCCGTGCGGCGCTGGAACCGCTGATGGACTTGTTCGGGCTTGCCGCGCGCGAAGAAGCAAGCGGTCTTGTCCTTTTCAATCAGAACCAGCCGCCTGAAGCTGGCCAGTTCGTCGATGATCTCATCTCCGATGACGAGCGCGGTGTGGTGGAACGCACCCGTTTCCCCGATCACGAATTTCCCAATGAGGTGGTGCTTCACTTCCGCGATCCGATGCAGGAATTTCAGGCGGTATCAGCGCGCAAAACATCTGGCGAACCGGGAACCGGCATCCGCCAGACCTCGATAGCGTTTGCCGGTTTGATGGCCGCGGGCGCCGGCAAGGCGCTGGCTGCCGATTGGCTGCGCCGCAAATGGAGCGAACGTGAAACCGTGGGCTTTCGCCTGCCTCCTTCCGCGCGGACAATTCAGCCCGGAAGCATCGTTCGATTACCGCGACACACCGGAGAGGGGGAATTTCTTGTTACGGCCATCGACGACGGTTTGACGCGGCAGGTCGAAGCGCGCCGTTTGGTCCGGCTTCCGCCGCATCCGGATTACGCAGCGCTACCGTCATCGGTTGAAGCGCCGGCCGAACAATCCGTTGTGAACCCGCTTGCGGTATTCTTGGACCTGCCGATGACCAGCACCGCGGTTCAGCCGCATGACCAGCTGCGAGTTGCGGCATGGGCCGAGCCATGGCTGCCGCAGATCGTCTCTGTATCTCCGGAAGACACGGGATTTGTCACCCGGTCAACGGTTTCGCTGTCGGCGAGAATTGGCGTTCTGGAATCGGCGCTGGCGCCCGGGCCGTCCGGCCGGATCGACCATGCCAATGATCTTTCTGTCAAGATGATCAGCGGCGAGTTTGCCAGCGTCACGCGCGCCCAGATGCTGAATGGCGCCAATGCAATTGCCGTTCAGGCCGATAATGGCGTCTGGGAAGTCATGCAATTTGAAACCGCGGCAGAAATATCAGCCGGAAGCTGGCATCTGAGCGGATTGCTGCGCGGTCAACTGGGAACCGATGACGCCACGTTGGCCGGTAGTTCCACCGGTGCGTTTGTGGTCATTCTTGATGAATCGATCCAGCCGGCGGGCTTGCTGGCATCCGAGACCGGGCTCTCATTGAACTGGCGGGTATTTCCGTCCGGGTTGCTGGTCAAAAGTGAAACCACCACCTCATGGTCGGGCGTTGGCGGCATCCGGTCGCTGACGCCGCTGTCACCGGTTCATCTGCGGAGCACGAAAACGCCGGCAGACGATATCGAAATCGGCTGGGTCCGGCGCGGGCGCATCGATGCCGATAACTGGCTGGCGGCGGATATTCCGCTCGGAGAAGCATCCGAATCCTATCAGCTCAAAATATTCCGCACCGGCGGGGCGCTGGTCCGTGAAGTGTCCCTGTCGACGCCCTCATGGACCTACACCGCTGCAGATATCGCAGAAGATTTTCCGGAACCTTCCGAATTCGACCTGACAGTCAGCCAGGTCAGCGCCGCCGTGGGAGAGGGCATCCCCGCAGCTGCGCGTTTATCCACTACCTGATGTTCACGAAGAAGAAATGGAGAGTTAAATGAAGCAGTCAAAGCCATGGTACCTGTCGAAAACGATCTGGGCCTCCCTTGTAACGATCGCGACGGCCGCCGCCGGCCTGACCGGTGTTCCCGTCGGCGGTATCGACAACGCCGCCTTGACCGAGACGCTGCTGCAGGCAATTACTGCGGCTTCCGGATTGTTGGCGATTTTCGGCCGCATGACCGCCAGTGACTCAATTGGTTAACGATTTGGCCAAACCGTTCATTTCGTGTTCAGCCAAAATGCCTTAAAAGAACTGTCATGAACACGAAGACCGCCACAAAGACACTGCTGGCCGCCGCTCTGGCGGCCGGTTTGAGTGTGTCCGGCGCCCTGGCCGGGGTTCCCAGGGCGAACCAGCCGTCGTCGGCGCAAGCGGTGACGCTGGTGGCCGGCGATTGTTACGCGATTGGCCAGCAGGTTGCCGCGCAAAACGGCGGCACGCTGGCAGCGGCAAGAGCGGCTTCGCGCGGTGGCAAAAAAGTCTGCGTCGTCGTTGTTCTGATTCCCGGAAAGAATGGACAGAGACCGCGGCGGCAGGAGATCATCGTTCCGCAATAGAGCCGTCCCGTTGGCCTGTTTCCCAATTGACGTGAATCGGTCAAGATAGCAGGCAACCGGAAAACGCGAGGCACATCATGCGCATACTCGTTGTTGAAGACGACAAGGAACTCAATCGCCAGCTTTGTGAAGCGCTGGAAGATGCAGGTTATGTAATCGACAAGGCGTTCGATGGTGAAGAGGGTCACTTCCTTGGCGACACCGAACCCTACGACGCTGTTGTACTCGATATCGGCCTGCCGCAAATGGACGGCATCAGCGTTTTGGAGCGTTGGCGCCGCGACGGCCGGTCCATGCCGGTTTTGATACTGACGGCCCGTGACCGCTGGAGCGACAAGGTATCCGGGATCGATGCCGGCGCTGACGATTATGTCACCAAACCGTTCCACATCGAGGAAGTGCTCGCCCGTGTTCGTGCGCTCATTAGGCGGGCAGCCGGACATGCGTCATCAGAATTGATTTGCGGTCCGTTACGCGTCGACACCAAATCGTCAAAAGCCGACATCAATGGCGTACCGCTCAAACTGACTTCCCATGAGTTCCGGCTTCTCGCCTATCTGATGCACCACATCGGCGAGGTGATTTCGCGAACCGAACTGGTCGAGCACCTGTACGACCAGGATTTCGATCGGGATTCCAACACCATTGAAGTCTTTGTCGGCCGGCTCCGCAAAAAGATGGGCATCGATCTCATCGAGACGGTTCGCGGTATGGGATACCGTTTGCGTGAGCCGGAAAACTGACAAAACCGGTCTGGTTCCCGTTGAGCTCTGCGGCAGGCGATAGCCCATGACGTTTTCTTTGCGTTCCCTCACATTCCGCGTTGTGACGCTGTCTACCGTATTGGCTGTGGTGGCGATGATCGCTATCGCTACCGTTATCTCCACGCTCTATCAGAACCGTGCCCAGCGCGACTTCGACAACATCCTCAACGCCAACTTGTTCACCCTTCTGGGTGCAGTGGGCCTATCTGAGTCGGGCCAGCTTCAAGGCGCTCCCAATCTGGGTGATCTCGGTTTTGTTCAGCGAAATTCCGGGTCGTACTGGGAAGTGGTTCCGATTTCCGGTGACATTTCCGGGCAATTGCGCTCGGCGTCCATGACCGGTGATGTCGCTGCGCCATCGGAAACAGAATTGCCGTTTGATATCGAGTTCCGCCGCACATACGAAACCGATGGGCTGGAAGGTGAACTCTTGAAAGTGGTCGAAACCGAATTGCTGCTGGGCGATGACAACGAGGTTGCCCGGTTCAGGGTCATGGGCAATCTCACCCGGCTTGCCAGCGAGACCGCCGAATTTCGCAACAGACTTTACGGTTATCTTGCGTTGTTTGGCGCCGCCATGGTGATCATCAATGCCGGTGCAATTCTGTTCGGTCTCCGCCCGCTCGGACGTATCAGCGCAGCGCTTGCGGATATCCGCGAAGGCCGGGAAGAGAAACTCGGTGGCGCATTTCCACCGGAAATCGAACCGCTCGCAGCCGAAACCAATGCACTGATCGACAACAACCGAAAAATTGTCGAGCGCTATCGCACCCAGGTCGGAAACCTGGCCCATTCGTTGAAAACACCTTTGGCGGTCATCACCAATGAAGGCAGATCCGCCGGTGGGAAGCGGGGTTCGATTATCGCCGATCAGGCATCCGCTATGCGCAAGCAGATTGACCATTACTTGCAGCGCGCCCGCATTGCCGCACAACGGGATACTGTTGTTTACCGGACCAGTCTTACTGCTCCCCTGGAGCGCCTGGTGCGCGTCCTCGACAAACTCAATGCCGACAAGGCATTCGCGCTGGAGATATTGATCGAAGATCCCGTATTTTCGGGCGAGAAGGAAGATTTTGAAGAGATTGCCGGCAATCTTTTGGAAAACGCAGCCAAATGGGCCCGCCAAAAGGTTGAGGTCTCCGTGGACAAGTTTGATCACCCGGAAATGCCGATGATAAGTCTGATTGTCGAGGATGATGGTCCTGGAATTCCCGCAGACCAGGCCGCTGACGCACTAAAGCGCGGCAAGCGCCTGGATGAATCCAAACCGGGCACCGGATTGGGTCTGGCGATTGTTGCGGATCTGGCTGCCGAATATGGCGGTTCACTAAATCTTGAACAATCGGGACTTGGCGGATTGCGGGCAGTTGTGCATCTGCCGGGTGGCAGATAATAACCCGTTGGCAAATGCAGGTTGGCCCAATTTCGGTCATATGGCGCGGATAGCTGACTTTGGATAGGATTCGGCGGAGAAAACATGCTGCGAAATATATGTCTGATTGGATTTGCGGTGCTGCTGTCCAGCTGTGCCTCATCCGGCTCGTTGGCAGTGCGCTCCGTGACTGACGGAAACGTCGTGCAGGCCACAAAATCAAGCATTATCGCGGCGCTTGATGGTGGATTGTTCGGCCGGTTGGAAGGAGAGTCGGTTCGGCGTTCCGACCGCATGCTGGCATTGGAGGCCGAATACCGGGCGCTGGAATATACGCCAGCGGGGCAGCCGGTGACGTGGAAAAGCGATTCCCGGGACCTGACCGGCGAGGTTGTCGCATCCCAGCCATATCGGGTTGGGTCGCAGGATTGCCGCCCATACAGACACACAGTAAGCAGCGATGGTGCATCGCAATCTGTACGGGGAACCGCTTGCAGGAGCCCAGACGGAAGTTGGACTCCGTTGACCTAAGTCAGGGAAGTTGGACTGCGTTAACCTAAGTCAATGAACTCAGCGCTGTTGCGGCGGATCATGCGCTGGAATTTCAAGAGTGTGAGAGTCACTTCAATTGCTGACCTTCTGGACCATCGCGATCATTTTGACGGCCATTGCCTGTTTGGCCGTGTTGCTGCCTGTCTCAAGACCAAAGGCGACAGCGGAGGCTTCGGAATCGTTCGACATTGAAGTCTATCGCGATCAATTGGCCGAGGTGGACGCTGACAACGCCAGAGGTTTGATTGGGGGCACCGAAGCAGCCGAAGCGAGAGCTGAAATTGGCCGGCGAATTCTGCAAACCAAAGACGCCGAGAACCCTGAGGGATCAGGGGGTGGAAACTCTGGCAAATGGCTGGCTTCCATCGCGATTTTGTCGATTCCCCTTGTTGCGGTTGCGATTTACTCGGTCACCGGATCGCCGGATCTGCCGGCTCAGCCTCTGCAGGCGCGTCTGGACAAAAATCCGGCCGAAAACACGATTGACGAACTTATCGCCAGGGCCGAAAGCCATCTCGCCGATAATCCGGAAGACAGCCGCGGCTGGGATGTCATTGCGCCGATTTATGTGCGTGTGAATCGCTATGCGGAAGCTGAAAACGCCTATCGCAATGCCATTCGCATTGGCGGGAACAACGCCAGAAGGCTCACCGGGCTTGGTGAGACCCTGCTCGGACTGAACCAGGGTGTAATAACCTTGGAAGCCAGTGAATTGTTCGAGCAGGCTTTGGACATCGAACCGCGCAATTCCAAGGCGCGTTTTTTCCTGGCAATGGCCAAGGCGCAGCGGGGGCAGGATGCTGAGGCGATCGAGCTCTGGCGCAGCGTTGTTGCAGATGCACCGGAACAATCGCCATGGCGGCCGGCAGCATTAAGCGCAATATCAGCAGTGGAGAACCGCACCGCACAGGCGGACGGTTCTGGTCAGCCGGGACCCGACGCTGCGGATATCGCGGCGGCGGAGGAGATGACAGCGGAAGATCGCAGCGCAATGATTGAATCGATGGTTGCCGGCCTCGCTTCGAAACTTGAAGAAAATCCGCACGATGAAGAAGGTTGGCGGCGGCTAATCCGCTCCTATGTGGTTCTTGGCAGAAATAATGACGCGCGCGAAGCGTTGAACCAGGCGGTGGCCGCCTTGCGGGAGAAGCCTGAACTGGTGCAGTCGCTGACCGAATTTGCTGCCGGCCTTGGTATCGTACGAGTGGAGTAGGACGTGACGCGAAAACAAAAACGGCTGACTGTCATCGCCGGTGGACTGACATTTCTGGGGCTCGCTGCGGCGCTGGTCTTCGTCGCGCTTGGTCAAAAGACTTCCTATTTCTACATGCCCGGGGAACTGGCGGCGGCTCAGATTGATGCCGGCGAGCGCATTCGCCTTGGCGGTCTTGTCGAAGCGGGATCGGTTATACGGGGCCAAGGCACAGAAGTACGCTTTGCCGTTGGTGACGGAGAAGCGAGCATCAAGGTTGCCTACATTGGCCAATTGCCCGATTTATTTCGCGAAGGGCAGGGCGTGGTAACCGAAGGTTCAATGGACAATGACGGCACCTTTCGCGCCGATACCGTTTTGGCCAAGCATGACGAAAACTACATGCCGAAGGAAGTGGCTGACAGCTTGAAAGAGAAAGGCGTCTGGCAACACAATGAGTAAACCGGCCGCAGGAAGGCAGCCATGGTAGAGGCAGGCCATTACGCACTGGTTTTGGCTTTTGCACTGGCATTGGTGCAATCGGTGCTGCCGCTATGGGGTGCACGGACCGGCGATGCACGTTTGATGGAGACCGGAGGCCCGGTAGCGGTCACCGGTTTTGCTCTCACTTTACTGTCATTTGTTGCGTTGACTGTTGCCTATGCACAATCCGATTTTTCCGTCGTCAATGTCTGGCAAAACTCCCATTCAAAAAAGCCGCTGCTCTACAAGTTCACCGGCACATGGGGCAATCACGAGGGCTCCATGCTGCTTTGGGTGGCGATACTGACCTTTTTTGGTGCGCTGGTCGCGGTGTTTGGCCGAAATCTGCCGCCGACGCTGAAAGCCAATGTTCTGGCGGTGCAGGGCTGGATAGGAGCGGCGTTTCTGGCCTTCGTTCTGGTGACGTCAAACCCGTTTGCCCGCCTCGATCCGGCACCGGTCGAAGGCCGTGACCTCAATCCTGTTCTGCAGGACATCGGCCTCGCCATCCATCCGCCATTGCTTTATCTCGGCTATGTCGGGTTTTCTGTGTGTTTTTCCTTTGCCATTGCGGCGTTGATAGAAGGCCGCATCGATGCCGCGTGGGCGCGTTGGGTTCGTCCGTGGACCCTGGCCGCATGGGCATTCCTGACCGGCGGAATAGCGATGGGATCTTACTGGGCCTACTACGAACTCGGCTGGGGCGGTTTCTGGTTTTGGGACCCGGTGGAGAATGCGTCTTTCATGCCATGGCTTGCCGGCACTGCACTGCTGCACACCGCAATCGTGATGGAAAAGCGCTCGGCGCTGAAAGTCTGGACCATCCTGTTGGCAATCCTGACCTTTGCGCTCTCGCTCCTGGGCACATTCCTCGTCCGTTCGGGCGTGCTGACATCGGTGCATGCTTTTGCGTCCGATCCGAGCCGCGGTGTGTTTATCCTGGCAATACTGGTCATCTTTATCGGCGGTTCGCTGGCGCTGTTTGCATTCCGGGCCAATGCGCTGACCACAGGGGGCCTGTTTCATCCCATTTCGCGGGAAGGCGCCTTGGTGCTAAACAATCTGTTCCTGACGACCGCAACTGCGTCGGTACTTATCGGCACACTTTATCCGCTGTTGGTCGAAGCGGTCACCGGTGACAAGATTTCCGTCGGTGCGCCGTTTTTCAATATGACCTTCGGCCCACTTATCCTGCCACTGCTGGCGGTGGTGCCGTTCGGACCTCTGCTGGCCTGGAAACGCGGCGATATTCGCGCTGTATCGCAGCGGCTGATGGCGGCATTTGCCGGCGCGATTGCTGTGGCCGCCGCTGTCCTCATCGTTGCGGGTTTTGACGGCGTGTTGCCGGCACTTGGTATCGGACTTGGCGCTTGGCTGATCCTCGGTGCTGCGACCGACCTGGCACTGAAGTCGGGCGTAATGTCGGTGCCGCCCGCGGTGATGTTACGCCGGCTGATCGGCTTGCCCCGTTCCATGATCGGCACGGCGCTGGCCCATGCGGGGCTGGGCGTAACGCTGATTGGTATCGTCTCGATCTCGGCGTTTCAGACCGAGCATATCGTCACAATGAAGCCAGGTGAGACCATTTCGGTTGGCGGGTACTCGCTTCGCTTTACGGGAACCGAGCGCGCTGCCGGACCGAACTATTCCGAAGACCAGGCCGTGTTCGTGCTGTCCCAACCGGAGGGCGAGATGATCGCCGAGATCGTCTCGGCAAAACGGTTGTACACCGCCCGCCAGATGCCGACCACCGAGGCGGGCATCGAGACGCTCGGCTTCAGCCAGGTCTATGTTTCAATCGGTGATCCGACGGACGATGGTGGTCTCGTCGTGCGCGCTTGGTGGAAACCCTATGTGACATTCATCTGGCTGGGCGCGGTGGTGATGATGCTGGGTGGTGGAATGTCGCTCGCCGACCGGCGCTTGCGCGTTGGTGCACCGGCGCGCCGCAAGATCAAAACTGTTCCGGAGCCAGCTGAGTGAGGGCGATGGTGCACAGGATTGCCGCCGCGTGTCTGCTATTTGCTGCAGCCTGCGTTCCAGCTTACGCGGTGTTGCCAAGCGAAGTACTGGACGATCCGGCACTGGAGGAACGTGCCCGTTCAATTTCAGCCGAACTTCGCTGTCTGGTCTGTCAGAACCAGTCGATTGATGATTCAGATGCGGACCTGGCGCGGGACCTGCGGGTCCTGGTGCGCGAGCGGTTGGTTGCCGGCGATACCGATGAACAGGTGTTTTCCTTCGTGGTGTCCCGATACGGCGAATTTGTTCTGCTGAAGCCCAGTTTCAGTCTTCAGAATGCGCTTTTGTGGGCTGCTCCATTCGCTTTGCTTTTGATCGGTGGGATGGTTCTTGTCGTTTCGATCAGAAATCGGCAGCAAACCAGGTCCGCTGGTTTGAGCGAAAACGAACAAGCCGAGCTCGACAAGATTTTACAAGGCGGTGATCGCAAAAGCTGATAGCGTCCTGCTGATGATCAGTTTGGAGGACCAGCGATTGCCCCAAAATATCCAAAAGCTTGAATTTGGTGGCCATTCCGGGGCCAGATTGGCTGCGCGGTTGGACAGCCCCACCGGTCCCATTCGCGCCTATGCGCTCTTTGCGCACTGCTTCACCTGCTCAAAGGACATTCTTGCAGCCCGCAGGATCGCGGCCGCACTGTCGCGTACCGGCATTGCAGTGCTGCGGTTTGATTTCACCGGTCTTGGATCAAGCGAAGGCGAATTCGCGTCGACCAATTTCACTTCAAATGTCGATGATCTTTTGTCGGCAGTTGAACACCTTCGGCAGAATTTCGAAGCGCCGAAAATTTTGATCGGACATTCGCTGGGCGGCGCTGCCGTGCTTGCTGCGGCAGGGAAGGTGCCCGAGGCGAAAGCGGTGGTCACGATTGGTGCACCGGCAGATGCCGAACATGTCCTGCACAATTTCGGTTCCTCGATCGAGGAGATAGAGCGGGACGGGGAGGCCGAAGTCGGCCTGGCCGGCCGCAACTTCCGGATCCAGAAGCAATTTGTTGACGATGTTCGCGCCGCGAGCGTCAAGGATGCGGTGGGTTCGATGAAGAAGGCGCTCCTCGTCTTGCATGCACCTCTGGACCAGACGGTGGGGATAGAAAATGCCACACAGATATTCATGGCCGCCAAACACCCAAAGAGCTTCGTTTCGCTCGATACCGCAGACCATTTGCTGACCAAGGCGGATGATGCGGCCTTTGCTGCCGATGTGATTTCAGGTTGGGCGTCGCGCTACATCGCCAAGGACATTCCTCAGGGCGAGGAAGCGGTTGAACATGTCCGGGTCACCGAGACGGGTGAGGGGAAGTTCCAGAATACCGTTCAAGCCGGCCGTCATCGTCTGTTTGCCGACGAACCTGAATCGGTTGGTGGGCTGGATACCGGGCCGACGCCGTATGATTTTCTCTCCATGGCGCTCGGGGCCTGCACGTCAATGACCATTCGCATGTACGCGAACTTCAAAAAGGTCGAATTGGGCCGCGTCAGCGTCGATGTCAGTCATGACAAGATTCATTCAGCGGATTGTGCTGAGTGCACGGAAGACGAACGGTCTGCCGGTGGAAAAATCGACCGTTTCGAGCGCGTTATCACGATCGAAGGCGGAGTTCCCGGCGCCCTGGAGGGCAAGATCGAAGAGATCGCCAACAAATGCCCGGTGCATAAGACACTGGAGGCCCGAGCGAAGGTGAAAACAATCGTCCGCTGAAACAAAAATGGCGTGACGTCCGCTCGGGGCACTCTGCTACATCTGTGCAGCCAGTTCCAGGTCCGTACTCGGCGCGGTTCCGAATTTACGCGAGTATTCGCGGCTGAACTGTGTCGGGCTCTCATAGCCCACCTCAAACGCCGCTCCCGATACTGATTTTTCCCCGCCAACGATCAACCTTCTTGCTTCCACCAGACGCAGTTCTTTTTGATATTGCAGCGGCGTCGTCGCGGTAACCGATTTGAAATGCTGGTGAAACGACGACACGCTCATTCCCGCTTCGCCGGCCAGCTCGTTGACCTTTATCGGCACCTGATAATCGCGGCGGATACGTTCAATCGCCTGGCCAATCCGGCTGGCGTGGCTGTCCCGCCGCAACAGATTGCGCAACATTACGCCATGTGGCGCCATCAATAGCCGGAAATGCAGTTCCTGTTTCAAAAGCGGACCCAGCACTTCGGCTTCGGTCGGGTTTTCTCCGGTCTTCAACAGGCGGTCCAGCACATCGACAAGCGCTGCACCGCTTTCGCCGATATTGACCGCTGTCACCTGACCTTCATCTGATCCATGAACGCCAATCTTGTCGTGCAGGCTGCGAACGATGCCGAGGTCGATTTCGGAGACGAGAGCGTAGTATGGTTTATCGGCTTCGGCCTCAGTGACCCGCGAGACGACCGGCAGGTCATGACTGACGATCAAGGACTGTCCCGGGCCAAACCGCGTCGATGCGCCTCCTATGACCGTTTCTTTGCTCCCCTGTAGTATCAGGCACATGATTGGCCGATAGATCGTGCACTCAAACGTGGTTGGTTTGCGATACCGGATAAGACCCAAGCCGGATTCCCCTGCCAATATGGGCACGCCATCACCAGTATCAGGCAGAAAAAATCCGCTTGCGCGGTCAATGAGTTGATCCAATTGCATATGCTTTCCTCTTTTGTCGTTATAGCCAGTCTCACATCCGCGATCATCCAAAAATTCACACATGTGGAGAAATAGGCAAGAGAAATGGAGTTTGAGGCAAGCCGGATCATGTCGTTGCGCCTACATTCGTTCCCACCCAAACAGAGGAACAGACAATGGCACAAACCATTTTGATTACCGGAGCGTCGTCAGGCATCGGCAAAGTGACCGCGAAGCATTTCCACGATCAGGGATGGAATGTGATTGCGACAATGCGGTCGCCGGAAAAGGAAACCGAGTTGTCCGAACTCAACAATGTGTTGGTCACCCGCCTTGATGTCCTGAACGGTGACACCATCGACGCTGCCGTGGCAGAGGGAATTGAAAAGTTCGGTCGTATCGACGTGCTGCTGAACAATGCCGGTTACGGCGCCTATGGTCCGCTGGAGGCATTTCCCTTCGACCGCATTGAACGGCAGTTCGACACCAACGTACTGGGCCTTCTGGCGGTCACAAAGGCGGTATTGCCGCATTTCCGCGCCAACAAGTCGGGAATTGTCATCAATGTCTCATCCATTGGCGGCCTGATGACATTTCCTCTCGGAACGCTCTATCACGGCACGAAGTTTGCCGTTGAGGGCATTTCAGAGGCGCTGCATTACGAACTGGAAGCCTTCGGCGTGAAGGTTAAAATCGTCGAACCGGGAATGATCCGCACCGATTTTGGCGGGCGCTCCTTCGATTTCGTCAACGACGAAACCATGGAGGAATATCAGGGCACGGTGCAGAGACTGTTCGCAGCTTGGGGTAATGCCGGTGACAACGCCTCGGACCCGGAAGTGGTTGCCGAAATTATCTGGCAGGCTGCAACCGATGGCACCGCTACGTTGAGATACCGGGCGGGTGCCGACGCGGAAGCCCTGTTGGATGCGCGCAAGGCCCAGGATGATGCGACATTCATCGGCAACATGAAAGCGCAAATGGGTCTATAGTCGACCCGCCGGATCAAAGGTGCCGGCCTGATAAAACTGTATTGCGGAAAACTGACGGGAGATAGCGATGTACCAGAAAGCGATAGAAGCGGGTGGTTTGGCCGTTGTGACCGGCGCAGCCAGCGGCGTTGGCCGTGTTGCGGCGCTGCGATTTGCGCAAGCCGGCCTCGGCGTTGTTCTGGCCGATCTTCCCGGCGACGCACTTGATGAAGCGACGGCGGAGATTGCCGCCGCCGCGAAATCCGGCGCGGTGATCAAAGCGGCACCGACCGATGTATCCGATTACGATGCGGTCAAGGCACTGGCAGATCTCGCATTCGATGCCGGGCAGGTAGCGGTGCTGATGAACAATGCCGGAATCGGGATGCAGACTTCATCCTGGGATCACCTCGACAACTGGCGAAGTATGATCGAGGTCAACCTGTTCGGAGTCCTCTATGGAGTGCAGGCATTTCTGCCGCGCATGGTCGAGGCAGCGCGGCCGGCAGTGGTTGTCAATACGGGTTCGAAACAGGGTATCACCACGCCACCGGGCAATCCCGGCTACAATGTCTCAAAGGCTGGCGTTAAAGCACTAACCGAAGCCTTGGCGCACCAATTGCGGGAACAAGACGCGCCGATCTCCGCGCACCTGTTTGTTCCCGGATTTACCTACACAGGCATGATTGCGCGTTTCATGCCCGAAAAACCGCCGGCCGCCTGGACCAGTGAACAAACGGTTGATCACCTGCTTGAACGCATGGTTGCGGGAGATTTCTATGTTCTTTGTCCGGATAATGATGTGCCGCCTGAGCGCGACCGCCGGCGTGTCCAATGGGCCGCCGACGATATCATCAAGAACCGCCCTGCATTGTCACGCTGGCATCCCGACTTCGCAGATGAATTTGCCGAGTTTGAAAAATCTGCCGGATAACCTGCTCCCAAGCCCTTGATAGTTTCAAATTCGTTCCGCTGAATGCCGAGCGGACCGGCAGTGATCGGCTAGGGCTGTGATGCCCAATCGTGTGTCGCCGGTGATGATCTGCCAATCGGGAGGGGTGGATGGCTGAAGCGCCAGTAGTCGAGATTGATCTCTATTCAGATGACGTCATCGTCGATCCCTGGCCGGTTTATGCACGGATGCGCGAGCTTGGTCCGGTGGTTTGGCTGCCGGTCCACGAGAATTTTGCCCTGACCAGAGGCAAGGAAATACGCGAAGCTCTGCGCGATCCCGAAACCTTCTGCAGTGGACGCGGTGTCGCTGCCGACCAGTTTGGTTGTGACTATCTGCAGGGCAATACGGTCGCCTCGGACCCGCCCCGGCACACGCAGCTTCGCCAAGCGATGATGCCGCCGCTGACGCCCGCGTCGTTGCAGGAAATCGCGCCGAAAATCGGGGAAATGGCAGAAGCGTTGATCATGGATCTGGTCAGTCGCGGCAGTTTCGATGCTGTTCCTGACCTGGCCCAGCACCTGCCGCTGACAATCGTGCGCGACATGGTCGGTCTTCCTGATTTCGGCAGAGAGAACATGCTCAAATGGGCGGCTGCCGCCTTCAACGTGCTTGGTGTGCAGAATGCCCGCGGATGTGCCGCGATAGAACAAATCGAGGAAATGCGGGCCTTCATCGCCGAAGGTCTGAAAGATGAGAGCCTCGGGCCGGAAAGCTGGATCGCCCGTATTCGTGAGATGGAAAAGCGCGGTGAGATTGATGACAGTCTCGCACCATTTGCCATTCGCGACTACATCAATCCCAGCCTCGACACGACGATTTCGGCGCTTGGCCACCTGATCTGGCATCTGGGATCGAACCCCGATCAGTGGGAACTTTTAAAACAGCGGCCCGATCTGACGCTGAACGCCGCCCATGAGGCGGTTCGCCTCGGAACCCCGATCCGCTCATTCTGCCGACAGACGACAAAGGACGTCGAGATCGGCGGCGTCACCGTGCCCGAAGGTTCCAGGGTGATGATGCTGTTTGCCTCCGCCAATCGCGATGAACGCGTTTTTGAAGACGCGGACCGCTTTGACATTACCCGCAACAACCGCCGCCATCTTGGCTTCGGCGCCGGAATTCACATGTGCATCGGCATGCATCTGGCGCTGGCCGAGATGGACGCGGTGCTCAAGGCCATGCTGGGACATGTCGACCGGGTGGAGGTCGGTCAGCCGGAAGTGGCGATGAACAACACCATTCACGCCTTTGCCAGCCTGCCTGCGCGGTTTTCGTAGCCGCTCAGCCGCTTCCCAACATTACCAAAATTTCATCCCTTGGACATTGGGCGGTAATCCGTCTGCGATTATATCCGGTTTCCGATAATGGCAACGATTCGAGCTGTTTGGATCGTTTGGCCTGTAAATTCGAAGACTTGGAAATACGCAGAGGAACCACCGTCCATGAACTCCCATCTTTCCTTGAAGACCAAAACCGGTAAGCGCCTTACCGCAGGCGCGGCCGCAATCGCCATTTTGGGTGCAGCCGGGCTTGGTGCCATCACAGCCGGCACGGCGCCTGTCCTGGCCGAAGCAGTGCGCGTGGAAGCACCTGCAGCGCCCGGCTTTGCTGATGTTGTCGAGAAAGTGTCTCCCGCCGTTGTTTCGGTGCGCGTGACAGCGCGGCTGGAGCCGGCCAGAGATGACAACGGCTTTTCCTTTGATTTCAACATGCCGGGCTTTGATGATCTTCCCGACGATCATCCGCTGAAGCGTTTCTTCCGCGAATTCCGCGGCGAGCGCGGACCGGAATTTGGCCCGCGTGGCAGGCGCGGCGGTCCGCGGCCGGTTTCACAAGGCTCCGGTTTCTTCATTTCCGATGACGGCTATCTGGTAACCAACAATCATGTGGTTGAAGGCGGTGGCGCATTTACCATTGTCACCAATGACGGCACCGAACTAGACGCCAAGCTTATCGGCACCGATCCGCGTACAGATCTTGCGGTACTCAAGGTCGATGAAAAGCGCGACTTCACCTATGTCGCCTTTGCCGATGACAGCAAGGTACGGGTCGGCGACTGGGTCGTGGCGGTCGGCAATCCGTTTGGTCTCGGTGGCACAGTGACCGCGGGTATCGTTTCCGCCCGCGGCCGCGATATCGGAGCCGGCCCGTATGATGATTTTCTGCAGATTGACGCCGCGGTGAACCGGGGCAATTCCGGTGGTCCGGCGTTCAACCTCAGCGGTGAAGTCGTTGGCGTCAATACCGCCATCTTCTCGCCTTCGGGAGGCAATGTCGGCATCGCCTTCGCCATTCCCGCCTCTGTTGCCAACGATGTGGTCAATGATCTGATCGATGATGGCGCGGTTGAGCGTGGCTGGCTCGGCGTATCCATCCAGCCCGTCACGCCTGATATTGCTGACTCGCTGGGTCTGGAAGGCAGCGACGGGGCGCTAGTGACCGATGCACCGTCGGACGGTCCTGCCCATGGCGCTGGCATCGGCGCGGGCGATGTCATCGTCTCGGTAAATGGCGAAACGGTGGAATCACCGAAGGATCTGGCCAAGAAGATCGGCTCCTTTGCACCCGGCACCAATGTCGAGATCGGCCTGTGGCGCAACGGTGAAGCCGACATGGCCAACGTTGAACTCGGCACGCTGCCCGGCGTTCAAAAAAAGGCGTCACTGACCGAGCCTGAAAAGCCGGAGGCCGATGTTGTCGAAGGCTTCGGCTTGACCGTCGCTCCGTCTGACGATGGCGAGGGTGTGGTTGTGACGGCGGTCGATCGCGATGGCGAAGCGGCAAGCCGTGGCGTGCAGGTCGGCGACACCATCGTGTCGGTCAATTCCGAACCTGTCTCAAGTGCCGAGGATATCGCCGATGCGGTTGAAGAGGCAACGGATGCGGGCCGCAAGGCAGTGTTGTTCCAGCTTCGCCGCGACGACGCCAACCGGTTTGTCGCGCTGCCGGTAGCACGTGGATAACGTTGGACCGTGCATGCCACCGGCAGCCGCAAACACCCCCGGGTTGCCGGAGGAGGCAGGTTCTGGAACCGGAAATCCCGTCTGCAATTTTCCGGTTCAGCGGCGGCGGGTCCCATACCCCGCCGCCGCTTCATCAAATCGCTTTTCGCCAACGCTTTCAACAGGCTATAATTCTTCCATGAAGATTCTGGTGATTGAGGACGATCGCGAGGCCGCCGCCTACCTGGAAAAGGCGTTTGCCGAAGCCGGTCATACCGCCCATGTGGCGGGTGATGGCGATACAGGCTTTGCGCTCGCTGATTCAGGCGACTACGACGTGCTCGTTGTTGACCGCATGCTGCCGCGCCGCGACGGTCTGTCGGTCGTTGCCGGCCTCCGTGCCCGCGGCAAGGAAACACCGGTTTTGATCCTGTCGGCCCTTGGCGAAGTCGACGACAGGGTGACAGGACTGAAAGCCGGCGGCGATGACTATCTGACCAAGCCCTATGCATTTCGCGAGTTACTGGCACGGATCGAAGTGCTGGCCCGCCGTGCTGGCGCTGGCGAGGGCGAGACGGTCTATCGCGCCGGTGATCTGGAACTTGATCGTCTGGCGCATTCGGCCAGAAGGGCAGGCAAGGACATCGCATTGCAGCCACGCGAGTTCCGGCTGCTCGAATATCTCATGCGCCATGCCGGCCAGGTGGTAACCCGCACCATGTTGCTTGAAAATGTGTGGGAATATCACTTCGATCCGCAAACCAATGTCATTGACGTGCATGTGTCGCGGCTGCGCAGCAAAATCGAGAAGGGCTTCGACAAGCCGATCCTGCACACGATTCGCGGCGCGGGCTATATGCTGAAAGCGGACTAAAACAACATGGCGGCGCTTCCGGTCATCATGCGGACTACGGCGGCGCGGCTGTCAGCGCTTTATCTGATCCTGTTCACCATCTGCGCAGTCGCACTTGTCTTTTACATGACGTCGCTGTCGCTGAGCATATTCGACAGCCAGACGCGGGTTTCCGTTGCAGAAGAGATGCAGAGCTTGTCGCGTGTTTACAGGCGTGGCGGCTTGCCGGCGCTGGTGCGCTCGGTCGACCGGCGTTCAAGGCAGCCAGGCGCCTATCTCTACCTGATCGCCGATCCCAACGGACGCATTCTGTCGGGCAATGTCGAGGAACTGCAGCCCGGCGTGCTGGAACGCGATGGCTGGACCAGAAGGCCATTCTGGTATCACCGCTATGGCGAACGCACCGACAGCAGGCGCCATCAGGCGATCGCCCATATCATTCGCCTTCCCAACCAGATGATCGCGCTCGTTGGCCGCGACCTGGGTGAACCGCAGCGTTTCCGCGAGGTTGTGAGACGAGCGCTGGTGTTTGCGCTCGGAGTCATGAGCATTGGCGGTTTTCTGATTTGGTTTTTTGTCGGCCGCCGGGCCCTGAAACGCATCGATGGCGTCACCGTGGCCAGCCGCCGCATCATGGCCGGAGATCTGTCAGGCCGCTTGCCGGTTTCGGGAGCGGGTGACGAGTTTGACCGGCTATCTGAAAACCTCAACGCCATGCTTGCACGAATCGCGACGCTCAACGAAGGCCTCAAGCAGGTCTCCGACAACATTGCCCACGATCTGAAAACACCGCTGACGCGTTTGCGCAACCGGGCTGAAGCGGCGCTGTCGGGCAAGAAGAAAACGGCGGACTATCGTGACGCGCTCGAAGGAACGATAAGCGAAGCCGACCAGCTGATCCGGACGTTCAACGCAATCCTGATGATTTCGCGTCTTGAAGCAGGATATTCGGCCGAACCGACCGAGGATGTTGATCTCAACATGATCCTCGGGGATGTTGTCGAACTGTACGAACCGGTTGCCGAAGAGGCATCAGTGGAATTGGCAGTCGAAACGATCGGACCAACCAGGATCAAGGGCAACCGTGAACTCATCGGACAGGCCCTTTCCAATATCGTCGATAATGCGATCAAATATTCCGCCGACAGCGCACAGTCCCCCAAGGCAATAATGAAGATCGAGCAATCCGGCGGTGAGATATTGTTGAGCGTTGCCGATAATGGGCCCGGCATCGCGCCGGAAGATCGCGAGCGTGCCACGGAGCGATTTGTGCGGCTTGAAGAAAGCCGCTCGCAACCGGGATCGGGCCTTGGGCTGGCGCTGGCAAAAGCAGTGATGCGTTTCCACGGCGGCCGGTTGATGTTGTCCGGGGAAGACGGATTGACGGTAACGATGGCGTTTCCGGCGCAGGCGGGTTCGATATGACAGTGTCCGATGCTGCCTGCGATACTGATGGAACGGGCTGGTTTGGCCAACCGGTATCGCCGTTGGACGCAATGGAACCCGGCAATGCGGAACGTGAACTCGACGAGCTCGGCGATATCGCCCGGGAGGCCGGACTTCCATCGCTGGAAGCGTTGTCAAAGGGCGGTTCGCCGTTGACCTCGTTCATCGGCTCGGTGCTGGATCTGTCGCCCTATATCAGGGACTCTGTTCGCAGGCGGCCGGCAATTCTCGATGGGCTGACCGGTAAATCCGTTGATGATCGCCTTGGAGAGATCGTTTCTGCCATATCGGCACTCTCGACTGCCGAAACATCGGAATCGCAGATCATGGAAGCGCTTCGCGAACTGAAACGCGAGGCTCACTGCCTGATTGCCCTGGCCGATCTTGCGGTGCCCGGCGCCGCGGCCGAGACAACCCGGCGGATGAGCGAACTGGCCAATGCCTGCATCCGCTCCGCCGTCTGCTACATTCTGTCCGAAGCACATGGACGCGGAAAGCTGACATTGCCGGACCCCGGCAATCCTGAAACCGGGTGCGGTTGGATATTGCTGGCCATGGGGAAACTGGGAGCCGGCGAGCTTAATTTTTCTTCCGACATCGATCTGATCGCCTTCTACGACCCAGAGGCTCCGGCGATCACGGATCCCTACGAGGCCAACGATCTGTTCGTCCGTCTGACCAAGAAACTGGTGCGTATCCTCAATGACCGTACCGGTCATGGCTACGTGTTTCGAACCGATTTGCGCCTGCGGCCCGACCCCGGTTCGACACCGCTGGCGATTCCCGTCGAGGCGGCACTGAACTACTATGAAAGCCGGGGGCAGAATTGGGAACGCGCCGCAATGATCAAGGCGCGGCCGATTGCGGGCGACATCACCGCCGGCGAGCATTTTTTAAAGGAACTGGTTCCCTATATCTGGCGCAAATACATGGACTACGCCGCGATTGCCGATGTCCATGCGATCAAGCGTCAGATTCACGCTCACAAGGGGCATGGCGAAATTGCCGTGCGCGGCCACAACGTCAAGCTTGGCCGTGGCGGCATTCGCGAAATCGAGTTCTTCGTTCAGACCCAGCAGCTGATTGCCGGCGGCAGGTTTCCAGAGTTGCGAGGCCGGTCAACCGTCGACATGCTGGAAAAGCTTGCCGATCGCGGCTGGATCGGAGCAGAGGCCGCCAGGGCGCTCACTGGTCAATACTGGTTCCTGCGCGATGTCGAGCACGCCATTCAGATGGTCTCCGACGAGCAGGCACACAATCTGCCCGATGATGATCACGAACTTGGCCGGATCGCCCGCATGCTCGGTTATGACGGCGCCGATGCATTTGCCGACGATTTTCGCAAATCGCTCAAGACCGTTGAGGCGCATTACGCCGATCTGTTTGAAGCCGAACCCGGTGGATCGGAGTTTAAAGGCAACCTGGTTTTCACCGGCGATGTCGACGATCCCGCAACCCTGGAGACGCTTTCTGAACTCGGCTTCGAGCGGCCGTCCGACATTTGCCGGGTCATCCGCTCCTGGCATTTTGGCCGCTACCGCGCGACGCAGACGAAAGTATCCCGCGAGCGGTTGACCGAGTTGACGCCGGTGCTGCTGGAGACCTTTGGCCAGACCAAGCGCGCTGACGAAGCCTTGCTGCGATTTGATGAGTTCATTGCCGGGCTGCCGGCGGGCATTCAGCTGTTCTCGCTGCTCCAGTCCAACCCGATGCTGCTCGATCTTCTTGCGACGATCATGGGTGCAGCGCCGCGCCTGGCAAAGACCATCACCCGGCGCCCGCACGTCTTTGACGGTCTGCTCGATCCGGGCCTGCTCTCCGAACTGCCCGACCGCGACTACCTGCACGAACGCCTGACAAGTTTCCTGCTGGGTGCGACCCTCTATGAAGATGTGCTCGACCGCCTGCGCATATTTGCGGCCGAACAGAAGTTCCTGATTGGCATCCGTCTGCTTACCGGCGTGATCGATGCGGGCCATGCGGGAAAAGCTTTCTCCGACCTGGCCGACCTGACCATCGCCACCGCACTTGATGCGGTTGTCAATGAATTTTCAATCCGCCACGGCAAGGTGCCGGGCGGTGAAGTTGCGGTGCTGGCGATGGGCAAACTCGGCAGCCGGGAACTTACCGCAGGCTCGGATATCGACCTGATTCTGCTTTATAACCATGATCCCGAAGCCCTTGAATCTGATGGTGAAAAACCGCTCGCTCCGTCGCATTATTATGCCCGTTTGACACAACGGCTCATCGCCGCCGTCTCCGCCCCGACTGCCGAAGGCGTGCTCTACGAACTCGACCTGCGCTTGCGCCCGTCTGGCAACAAGGGACCGGTTGCAACACACATTGAGGCTTTCAGGAAATACCAGCGCGACAATGCCTGGGTGTGGGAACACATGGCCTTGACGCGTGCGCGCGCCATCGCTGGCGATGAACCTCTGCGGCGCATGGCCGAAGCGGAAGTGAGTTCGGTTGTTTCCACCAAACATGACGCAGCCAAAGTGCTCGATGAAGCGCGCAAGATGCGTGACCTGATCGAGCAGGAAAAACCCGCATCCAACATCTGGGATGTGAAACTGATCCGCGGCGGCCTGATCGATCTTGAGTTTGTGGCCCAGACGTCGGTGCTGACGGGCAGAGTCAGAACCGATGTATTTTCGACCTCGACGCAGGACAATCTGGCGCAGATTGACGACCATTTCCTGTCGCCGCAGGCGCGCGATGAACTGGTCGCCGCGCACACGCTTTATTCGTCCGTAACGCAGATCTCGCGTCTGTGCATTGATGGCGCAATCGATCCGGACGACATACCGCCCGGACTTGCAGATTTGTTGTTGCGCAACACCGACCTGCCTGAAATCGGCGTTCTGGCTTCCTATATTGAAGAGACGTCGCAGCGCGTTCGCGAAATATTCGAAACGCTGCTTCGCGGAGAAGGATCATGACGGCGATGGGACGTCTCGTGAACCTTTTCCATCGCATCGGGGGTGACGATGCAAATGGAGTAAACCCATGAAAAAGACGACCACAGTTGCACTCGCTTTCGTAACCTTCGCCGGCCTGGCTGGTGGAGCGGCAATCGCCAAGGACGGTTTCGGCAAACACCGTGACCGTGGCGAACGCGCCGAGCAGCGCTTCGAGCGGGCTGATACCGACGCCAGTGGTGACCTGACCTTCGAGGAGTTTTCCGCCGCGTTCCAGGAACGCATTGGCGGAGCTGACGCCAACAATGACGGCATCATGACGGTTGAGGAAATCGCCGAGGAAATTCAGCGCCGCCGCGCCGAGCGCATGGCAAGGCGTATCATTGAGCGGTTTGACAGCGACGGCGACGGCCAGTTGACCACGGCCGAAGTCGAGTCACGGCAAAAAAAGCTGTTCGCGCTGCTCGACGGCAATGATGACGGCAAGCTGGAAATGGGTGAGATGAAGCGTCACCGCCCCGGCAAGCATGGCAAGCGGCGTCACCACCGCTATGAAGACGATTGATTTGTAAATATTCTGCCCCGGCGAAAATACGCCGGGGCGGATAGCCTGCGCCTAGTTAAACTCATATCCCCACATGGATACTTCTTCCTCGTCGCGCTGGCGCTCGTCCTCCGGCACTTCTTCGATACGGGCATCCAGATGAACCGTTTCCGGTGTCTGCGCCGCGGTAACGGGCAGCACCCGGAAATCCTGCCGGTCATCAAGATCGCTCGCCTCGCGGCGGTAGAGACGCCATGTCGTGTGTGCCGCGTATAGGCCGAACCCGGCAACCGCCGCAACAAAGAACCCGGACGGTCCGATGATGTCCATCAAACGGCCAGAAAGCTGCGGCCCGAAAATATTGCCGGCGCCGAACACGACGAGAAGTCCGCTTGAAACCTTCACGAATTCCTCCGGCTCGGCCATGTCGTTGGCATGGGCGACATTGAGCGCATAGATCGGAAACACGGCTGCGCCAAACAGGAACATGCCGGCAAAGATCATCGCCGCGTTCTCCGGCTGCACGATCCACATGAAAATCGACACGAACAGGCCAAGAAGGCCGCCAAGGATCATCGCATAGCGCCGGTCTATTCTGTCAGACAATCGGCCGAACGGAAACTGCGCCACCGCACCGCCAACCATGGCGCAGGCCAGCATGGTGGCAATTCCGGTCGATGACAGTCCGGCATCCTTGCCGAAAACAGGGGCAAAAAACATCCACACGCCATTGACAATACCGGTCAGAAACGCGCCAACGACGGCGGCCGGCGACTTCAAATAAAGCCCTTTCAGGTCGAGCGAAACCCGCGCCAGCGGAACCGGTGCTTGCGCCGATGTCAGGGCGGTCGGCAGCAGGGCGACGCTGAACAACATCGCCACGATCATGAAAATCTCCATTCCGCCGGCGTCGCCGAACGGCATGATATATTGCCCGGTTGCCACACCGATCATTGAAATGATCATGTAGGCGGAAAAGATCGCACCGCGGTTCTCGTTCGAGACTTTTTCGTTGAGCCAGCTTTCCAGCACCATATAGGCGCCGGCGGTGGCAAATCCGCCCAATCCCCTGATCAGCGCCCAGGCAAGCGGATGGACGGCCATCGCATGCAGCAGAAACGACATGGCCAGAAGTGTCTGAAGTGCGGCAAAGACCCGGATGTGGCCGACCCGGCGCACCAGATACGGCATGACAATGCAGCCGAGCGTGAAGAAGAACGCATAGGACGTGCCGACCCAGGCAATGTCGGTGCTGTCCCATCCTTCCAGTGTTGCCCTCAAGGGCACAAGTACGCCGCCCAGGCCAATTCCCGCCAGCATGAAGAACGTGCTTGCCAACAGTGCGGAAACGGGAGTGAGCTGTGCGATCATTATTTTGTCCGCCGGAAATCTCGCCGTCCAAACACCAAATTGGCCGTAGCGTATGCCAGCTTTGCGTCCATCAGGGTCAGAATTGCGACCTCGCAGGGTCGCCAATCCATTACCACAGTCTGCATTTTGCATCGTAGTATTTCCGAGCTTTCCGCCAACAGGGATGAGAGGAATGGGCACGCGAGCGAAGATTGAAGAAATTGTCGATTTGTCGGTCTACCCGATTGACCGGCCGCAATCCGCCGGCTGGAACGAACTGGTTGCCAAATGCCAGCAGGATCTGCAGCGCGACGGAATGTTCAATCTTGAGGGGTTTCTTTTACCGGGAGTGGCGGAACAAACCGCCGCTGAAATCTCGCCGCTCATGGCATCGGCTTCATTCGAACACCGCCGGCAGCACAACATCTATTTCAATCCGGAAATTCCCGGTCTTGCCGCCGACCATCCGGCACTGCAACTCTGTGAGACCACCAATCACACATTATGCGCCGATCAGGTCGACGGTTCGGCGGTGATGGCGGTTTATCACTATCCGCAATTCGCGGAATTTCTGGCCGCGACCATGCAAAAGGATCATCTCTACACAATGGACGATCCGCTCGCCTGCGCCAATGTCATGGCCTATCGCGATGGTGAAGCGCTCAACTGGCATTTTGATCGTTCGGAATTTACGACCACGCTGTTGCTGCAGAAGCCGGAGCAAGGCGGCGCGTTCCAGTATCGATCGGACCTGCGCACCGATGACGATCCCAACTATGACGGCGTCGCGGCTCTGCTCGAAGGACGCGACGATCAGCTCAGGACCCTGGACCTGGAGCCCGGCACGTTGAATGTCTTCCGCGGCAAGAACACGGCGCATCGTGTAACCACGGTTGAAGGCGGGCGCGAACGCGTCATCGCCGTTTTCTCATACTACGAGAAACCGGGCGTGACGTTCTCCGAAGCGGAAAGAATGGGATTCTACGGACGCGCTGCGTAGATTCACCGTCCGTGCGGCTTGCTCCAGTCGATATCTGGCCCGATGGGCACGATACCGAGCGGATTGCGTTTCTCGCTCGGTGAAAAATAGCCACGTTTGTAGATGTCGAACTTCACCGTCTCCGCGACGCCGGGCATTTGATAGATCTGCCGGGCGTAGGGCCACAGGTTTTCGTAATCGCTGAGCCTCCGCAGATTGCACCGGAACGCATAGTGATATGCCACATCGAAGCGGGCAAGCGTCGGGAACAGGCGCAGATCGGCTTCGGTGAATTTGTCGCCGGCAAGAAATGCGGTTTTTCCGAGTTGGTTGTCGATTGTGTCCAGCGTATCGAATACTTCCCTCGCCGCGGTCTCGTAGGCTTCCTGGGTTGAGGCGAACCCGGCCCGGTAAACGCCGTTATTGACAGTGCGGTAGATCAGCGCATTCCATTCATCGATCTGGCCTTCAAGTTCGGCCGGGCAGAGATCAGGCGTATCGGGAACCATGTCGGCAAAGGCGCTGTTGAGCATGCGGACGATATCGGCAGATTCATTGCTGACCATGCGTTCAGACTGCTTGTCCCACAACACCGGTACGGTAATGCGTCCGGTATAGTTGTCGACGCTTTTCGAATAGACCTCGTGCATGGCGCGCACGCCCAACAGCGGGTCTGAGAACGCTCCGGCCGCATCGAATATCCAGCCATCCTCGTTGCGGCGGGGAAGGGCGACGGAAATGGAAATGAAGTCCTTCAGACGTTTGAACAGACGTGCCAAAAGAGCCCGGTGCGCCCAGGGACAATTCCAGGCAACAAACAGGTGGTAACGATCGCGCTCCGCCTTAAATCCAGCCTCACCGCTCGGTCCGGCCTCTCCGGTTCGGGTGACCCAGTTGCGAACGACGCTGGGCTGCCGGGTCCATTCACCCTTGGTGTCGGTCGGCGCCGTTTCACCTTCGCGATAGTAAATCCCGTCGATCATGCTGCCCATCAATTTCGTCCCATCGTTATGATTTGGCGCGTTCCATTATCAGGCCGCGAGCCGCATTGTCAGCAAAGCCGGCCCAGCCATCTTCGCCCTGCCGCGACACATCAAGATAGTGCGCCAACTGATTCTGGCCATTGACGAATTTGCCAAAAAACGCAGTCGCAAAATGTTGCGCGATATTGTTCATCCGTACCGTGTCCCAAACCGGATCCGCATAGTGTTCGAAGGGAATAAAATCCAGATGTGGAGAGGGCGGCCATGCTTCTTTCGGCGCAGGATAGGGTGCTGCCACGTTATGCCCGGCTTGATTGAACGTCAGCAGAAAACGGTCTGCGTTGACCGCACCTTCGTAGATCGCTTTCACGCCTCGCTCATATCCGGAAACCTCATCCAGGCTTCCCGCCATCAGCATGACCGGTATGCGGATCCCGGCAAGTCCTTCGCCATTCCACACGTCCTTTTCCATCCCCCACGGTGCGATTGAGATTATCGCTTTGAATCGCGGATCGGGCTTTGCCGTTCCGGCCTGGTGCATGGTCAGGATGCCGGCCGGACAGGCTTCCGGATCGGCCGCCCTGTCGGGCGCGATGCCGCCTCCTGCTGAAATGATCGCGCCGTACCCGCCCATCGAATAGCCGATCAATCCGCTGCGCGAAGTATCCGCCAGCCCCGAAAGGAAACTGTCACCGGAAGCGGCCAGCCGCTCGATTTCGTCAAGCGCAAATCGCTGGTCCAGAGGCCGGTTGACCAGGGTCGATGCGATGTCCGCCTGATCCTCGTAGAGGCTGTCCGTGTGATCGATGGCGACGCAGACATAGCCTTTCGAAGCGAGGTTTTCGCCGAAATGACTCAACAGATAGCGGTTGCCGGGATAGCCATGCGAAATGACGATCACAGGGCAGGGCGCTGCCGACGCTTCCGGTGCTGCGTCGCGAACTGCACGGCCATGAAGCACGGTTGCAGTTTTTCCATCCCTGATCAGGGTTTGGTAGGTTCCGCCGTGTTCATTCGACGAAGCGGCGGGATACCAGACCTCCAGGGTCAATGGCCGGTCATATCGCGGAACCGGCCGGCCGTTTTCAGCCCGCTGTACATCGATTTGATCGCGATTGATTACTTCAATAGTGCGAACGCCGACGGCAAAATCACCGAAGGCTGCCAGTTCCGGCGCATCCGGCCGGACAAGATCGATACGATTGGTATGGCTCATAAAGGAGCAGGTAGCCGCATCTATGCCACCTGCCAAGTGACATGATCAAATCAGCCGCTTCTACTCGGTTGCAGCAGTGGACTGGTAGTCGGGCGAGAAGGTCATCAGATAGGCAATGACGTTTCTGCGGTCCTTTTCCTTCTTCAGGCGGAAGGTCATTTTCGTTTTGGCTTTCTTGTCGCCGAGATATTCGCGCAAAAACTTTTTCGGGTTCTCAAGATAGGTGAACACCTGCTCTTCGTCCCAGACAAGGCCGTTCTCGCCGGCCGCAACGATGCTCTTGCCGTATTTGAACCCTTCAAAAGTTCCCGCTGCCCGCCCGAAAACGGCATTCAGCACCGGGCCAACCTTGTTTTTGGCTTCGTCGCCAATGGTGTGGCAGGCGGTGCATTTCTTGAACACCTTTTCGCCGGCGGTCACATCACCGTCCTCTGCAAAGGCAGGGGCGGAGAGTGCCAACGCCGTAAAAGCTGCCAGAATCATGGTCTTGTTGGGTGAACGGGCGGCAAAAGTCATGGGTAGCGAACCTTCCGGTCTTTCGTTCTTTTTGAACGGTCGGGAAGGTCACGGTCCAATCAATCACAGTTGAGTAATTGCGGCCTGAACGATGAACATTTTGTGATTGGCAGCGGGCGCACGATTGTAGCTTCCAGGCCGTCTCGTGCGTGGCAACAGGCTTTTTATTCAGAACTGTCCAGCCTGACTTTCACTTCCAGGAAATCGCGCCAGGCGAGCCGTTTGTGCGCCGGATTTCTCAACAGGTAAGCGGGGTGAAGGGTCGGCATGGCTGCTATTTCGGCACCGTCTGCGCAGCTATAGGATTTCCAGTGGCCGCGCTGGCGCATGATCCCTTCAGGTGATTTCAACAATACCTTTGTTGCCGGTCCGCCCAGCGTCATCACCACTTTCGGCGAGGCCAGTTCGATCTGCCTTTCGATGAAGGGACGGCAAATCTCGGTTTCCTGCGGCGTCGGTGTCCGGTTTCCGGGTGGGCGCCAGGGAATCACATTGGCGACATAGACACTCTTGCGGTCCAGTCCGATCGCCGCGAGGATCCGGTCGAGCAACTGCCCCGACCGCCCGACGAAGGGCAGCCCCTCGATATCCTCATCACGGCCGGGCGCCTCGCCAATGACCATCAACGGACCCTGCGGATTGCCGTCCGAAAATACCAGGTTCTTGGCGGTGAATTTCAGATTGCAGCCGTCAAAAGCCGACAGGTGTTCGCGCAGTTCTTCAAGGGACCGGGCGCCCGCCGCCAGTTCGCGCGCCAGCGCGACCTGGCCCTCGTCCGGCACTGACATTCCTTCCGGCTTGGCAATCGGTTTCGTTTGCTTCGGCCGGCTTTCGGGCCGCACGCCAAGTTTGGGCCTGTCCTCTGATGTCTTTGCAGCCGCAGGCGCCTTTGGCTCAGAAAGCCGGTCAAACGGCGTGTCTGCAAGCGCCGCATCCACGCCGGCATCGCGGTAGAACTCCAAAATTTCGCGCAGATTGGCCATCACATCACCTAACCGGGACCGTAAAATACCGGTGACAGAAAGCAGTAACCGATGCAAGTAGGGTAGACCTCGGGAATTGCCCTTATGACGCCGGAATGCGCGGGTCCTGCAGCAGGTAGAATTCCGGCTGAGGCGTGAAATCGGTGATCATGAAGGAGAATTCGGCAATGTCGAGCGGATCGACATAGCCGTCAAAATAGATCAGCCGGTCATAGGGTTCGAAGCGATCATCATACTGCTTGAAACGGTCTGACACGATCACCGAACTGTCGGTTCGCCTCTGGTCGAACGACAGACCGTCGCCATAGACGCTCGGCTTGCGGAGGATTTCCTGCAACTCGAACTCAAACTCCAGCCACGGTAGCTGGCTTGCGTTGAGCGTTCGGATGCGCATGTGAATCACACCATTGGCGATATCGCCGGCAATCGCGAACGGCTTGATCGTCCGCGTTGCCCGAATGATCATCGTCACCGGACTGGCAGAATTGAGCTCCTGCACAATGACGATCGGGTCTTCCTTCGTGCCGAGGCCGGAAACCGACCGGATCTTAAACCCGCCAAGCTCATCGGAGAATGAATAGGCGCCTGCCCGCCATGGCCCGCTTGCAGTGCCGTCGCCGCGCACATCCGATTGCGCGGCAGCCGGAACGGCCATCACCATCCACATCGACAACACTGTCGCCAGGCAACGCAGCATGCGAACCTCCTGTGCAGCGTGATTTTGCCTGATTTTTGCCCATTCGCCAATGTTTTGAGCCGTGCAAAATGACGTGATCCGGTTTCAATCAAAAATCACTTGAATATTGACGTTTACGTAAGATGCGGATATGGCCAAGCCGAATTGTCGCAATTTGGGGAATCCTTGCCGATGGTGGTTTCACACTTGGCGGTGATTGCTGTAAGAGCGCGGCAGCAAACCGGCGCAGGGAAAGCTGCGACAAAAACTGAATTCGGAGACCGCAATGAGTGATGTCGAACGCGAAAGCATGGAATTCGACGTGGTGATTGTCGGCGCCGGTCCGGCGGGACTGGCGGCGTCCATCCGGCTGAAGCAGCTCAATCCCGACCTGTCTGTCGTCGTCCTGGAAAAGGGCGCGGAGGTTGGAGCCCACATTTTGTCTGGTGCTGTGGTTGACCCGATCGGTATCGACGCGCTGTTGCCTGAATGGCGCGACGAAGATGGCCACCCGTTCAAAACGCCGGTGACCGCAGACCATTTTCTGGTGCTGGGACCGTCGGGCTCCATGCGGCTGCCAAATTTCATGATGCCGCCATTGATGAACAATCACGGCAACTACATCGTCTCGCTCGGCAATGTTTGCCGCTGGCTGGCGGAAAAGGCGGAAGCGCTCGGGGTCGAGGTCTATCCGGGTTTTGCCGCTGCCGAAGTGGTCTATGACGAAAACGGCTCGGTCAAGGGCGTCGCGACAGGTGATATGGGCCTGCAAAAGGATGGCACGCCGGGCCCGAACCATGAGCCGGGAATGGAACTGCTCGGCAAATATACGCTGATCGGCGAGGGCGTGCGCGGCTCGCTTGCCAAGGAACTGATCGCCAAATTCTCGCTCGATGAAGGCCGTGAACCGGCGAAATTCGGCATTGGCCTGAAAGAACTTTGGCAGGTTGAGCCGGACAAGCACAAGCCGGGGCTGGTGCAGCATTCATTCGGCTGGCCGCTTAATGGCCGAACCGGCGGCGGCTCCTTCCTCTATCATCTGGAGGACAACCAGGTCGCTGTCGGCTTCGTCATCCACCTGAACTACAAAAATCCCTATCTGTCGCCATTCGAGGAATTCCAGCGCTTCAAGACCCATCCGTCGATCCGCGAGACGTTTGAAGGCGGCAAGCGCATTTCCTATGGCGCCCGCGCCATCACCGAGGGCGGCTGGCAGTCGGTGCCAAAACTCACTTTCCCGGGCGGTGCGCTGATTGGCTGTTCGGCCGGTTTCGTCAACGTGCCGCGCATCAAGGGTTCGCACAATGCTATCCTCTCCGGCATGCAGGCCGCGGATGCCGTTTCCGAGGCTATCGCCGCGGGCCGGTCCGCTGACGAACTGTCGGCGTACGAGGATGGCTGGCGCGATTCGCCCATCGGCCGTGATCTGAAAAAGGTTCGCAACGTCAAACCGCTATGGTCGAAATTCGGCACCGTTGTCGGCATCGGTCTTGGCGGTTTCGACATGTGGTTCAATACGATTTTCGGTGGCGCATCGCTGTTTGGCACCCAGAAACATGGCAAGACCGATGCCGGATCTCTCGAGCCGGCTTCAATGCACAAGCCGATCGTCTACCCCAAGCCGGATGGCGTGCTCACATTCGATCGCCTGTCGTCGGTTTTCCTTTCCAACACCAATCACGAGGAAAACCAGCCGGTGCATTTGAAGGTCGCCGACCTGTCCTTGCAGCAGCAATCGGAACTCGGCAAATTTGCCGGCCCGTCCAACCGCTATTGCCCGGCCGGTGTCTACGAGTGGGTCGACAAGGATGGAAATGCCATTCCGGCCGCCGGGATGACCTCCGCCACCGATGCCAGTTTCGTCATCAACGCGCAAAACTGCGTGCATTGCAAAACCTGCGACATCAAGGACCCGAACCAGAATATCAACTGGACTGTGCCGCAGGGGGGCGAAGGCCCGGTCTATCCGAACATGTAACGTGACGTACGCGCCGCGATGACCGTTCTCGTCACCGGCGCGACCGGTCTGATCGGCAACAATGTCGTCCGGCATTTGCTCGAGCGGCAACCGGACCGGAAGGTTCGCTGCCTCGTTCGGCCGGGTACTGATCCCGCCCCGCTCGATGGACTGTCCGTCGAGATTGTCGATGGCGACGTGACCGATGACGCTTCCGTATCCGCGGCCTGCCGCAGCGCGTCAGCGGTCATCCACTGCGCCGCCCTGGTCCACATTGGCTGGGCGTTTCGCGATGACATGCACCAGACCAACGTTCACGGTTCGCAGATCGTCGCCAATGCATCCCGCTCGGCAGGCGCCCGGTTGGTCCATGTGTCCACAACCGACACCTTTCGCACAGGGACGGCGCGGCGCATTCCCTATGTCGAAACCAAGATTGCAGCAGAGCAAACCGTCCGGCGAACAGTGGAAGACGGCCTTGATGCGGTGATCATCAATCCGTCATTCGTTCTCGGCCCCAATGATTGGAAGCCCTCTTCCGGCAGGGCTTTGCTGGCGGCCGCCACTCGCTGGTTACCTTTTGCACCACGCGGCAATGTCAGCATCTGCGATGCCCGCGACGTTGCCGCAGCAATTGTAAAAGCGGCAATGGAGGATACCAGCCAAGACCAATATGTATTGAAGGGACACGACACCCGCTGGGTCGATGCGCTACGCCAATTTGCCGTGCTCGGCGGCAGATGGCAGCCTATTTGCCGCTTCGATCCCGTTGTTGACAGGGCCGTCGGGCTTGGTGGCGATGTTACCGGCAAGCTTCTAAGAAGCGAGTTGCCGGTTAACTCGGCCATGATGCAGTTGGCGCGTTCTTCACCGCCAGTTGATGACGGTTTGGTCCGGTCCAAACTGGACTATGCTGGCCGGCCCCTGGAAGAAACGCTGCGCGATACCTGGCATTGGTTCAAGAAACAGGGTTACACAGGTTGATCACAAGTAGCTTTTTAGAGGCCTGCCAAGCTTGCCGCTGCCCGATTCTTGTGCTTGTTTGCACGCGTTATTGTGCTGGGGGGGTTGGTTTTGCGTGTTTTTGCGGTTTTTGCGGCACTGGTTTGCGCTTTTGCTGTGGCGACCACCGCCAGCGCGCGCCCCAAAGTTACGGTCAAAACCAAATATTATGACGTGCGTGGAAAGACCGGCGCCGAGGTGTTGCGTCAGATCAATCGCAAGGGCCCGCGGCACGGTTTTCTCGTCCGCGCTATCGCACAAACCCAATACACACTGAGCTACGGATTCGAATCGGTCCAGAACGAGAAGGACTGCCGGATAACCAAGGCCGAAGTGAAGATGGATATTGTTTATGTCTATCCCAAACTGCGCGGCAAGGTATCCAGGAAGCTGAACAATCGCTGGAAACGTTTCCTGCGCGGCGTGCGCGTGCATGAAGAAGTGCATGGAAAACTGGCCAAACAAATGGCGTCCGCGACCGAAAAGGCGTTGCTGGCAACGCGCGTCAAGGGCAAGCGCGGCTGCCGTAAAGTCAGGCACATCGCCAAGCGCAATGTCGACAAGGTGTTCAAGCGGTATGAACGCAAGCAGGTGGCTTTCGACAAAAAGGAACACCGCAAAAAGGGCAATGTCGAAAATCTGGTCGCCGCATTGGTGAAGAAGTAGTTAGGGCATTTTTCGCCGGAACGGAATCAGGTTTGCGAAAAATGCTTCATCAATTCCAAACGGATAATGGCGTTGTTGCGGTTCAAAGAAACCGCAAAACGCCTTGGCTTTGATCTAGCCGGCTGCCACATGCCGGTCCACCACCCTCTGAAGCATCGGCGCATAGTGCGGGAATGGCGGCGTTTTGTGACCCGCGACTTTTCCCTGATCATCCCAGTAACGGACCTGGATGATCGCTTCGAGATTAGGGTTCGATGAAAATTCCGCCACCTCGGCTTGGTTCATCGGCCCGCCCTGCAGTCCGAGCGTCAGCACCGAAGCCTCCGACAATTTGCCAAAATAGTCCGGATCGGTGGCGCAAAGATACCGCTTGGCGGCCACATGATGGCGCACGCAATCGGTAACAATCGCCGGAAAAAACCTTTCAAGCACCCGCGCGCCGGCCTCGTCGTGATGGTTGTCGATGCCACGGTCCTGGGCGTCATCGGGAAACTCGTTGGTGTAGTGGCCGATATCGTGCAGCAGCGCCGCGGCGATGATCTCCTCGTCGGCGCCGGCCTGTTCGGCCAGTTGCGCACCCTGCAGCATGTGTTCCGACATGGTCACCGCTTCGCCCAGATAGGACTCAGCGCCGCGCCGTTCGAAAATGTCGCCGATAAAGTCGACGATGTTACCGGCATTGAGCTTGGAAAAGTCCGGTCTGGGCATCGCTTATTCCTCCCCGTGTTCCAGGGCAGCCAGTGTCGAGTAAAGCCCATCGCGGTCGGCGTAACAGCCCTGCAGCCAGCGTGAACCAGTGCCGGAATAGCCATTTCGCGCATGCAGAACACGGGTGTTGTCGACGACAAAGCACTCGCCCGGCTCCAATTTGAACGAAACCGCCATCGCCGGATCATCCACAATTTCGGCAAATCGGCGATAGGCGGAATAGTAGTCCGCCATGTCTCCGAACGGCACATCGGTAATCGGCGCGCAGGACCGGTTATTGAAGCGGATGCCGGTCAACTCGCCATCGGGCGCCAGCTCGATCATCGGTTTGCGCGAGGTGAGCCGCACGCCGGCGGAACCTGCATATTCGAAGCGGGCGCAGTATTCTGACAACAGGTCGAAACCTCCGGGGTTCTCATCTCGCAGCCGGTGTGCGGCAGCGTAACCGTCAACCACAAACGAATCCCCGCCCTCGGCCGAATTTTCCAGGCAATAGAGGATTTGCAGGGTCGGCACCGGATCGCGGTAAGGATTGTCGGTATGCGCCTGCAGCCCCAGGCCGGTAAATGCGAGATTGACCGGATTGACCTCGGTGCGCACCTCGAACCACTTGCCGTAATTGGTCTCGCGCACATAGCCGAACAGGGACGCCACCTGCATCAGCGAACCGCTTTCCACCGGCCCGCCGCCAAGCTTGGCAAAGCCGAGGCGGCGAATATCTGCCAGCCAGGCTTTCAATGCCGCAGGATCGCGCTTCACGGTATCATAATCCGCGTTTGGCAATGCTTCATTCAAACCGCTGCCCCAGGTCTGGATGTGCACCGGTACCCAGCCGGCCTCAATTCGCGGCGCTTTGTCATAGCCATGGTCCGAAAGCCAGGAAAGCGGGAAGCAAACCGCCTTGTCCTCAGGCGAGAAACGCAGTTCCAGATCGCCGCCGCCATTGATGTGGGCGCTTGCGACACGGGTATCTGCGGGGATGTCGCCAAGCGTGATCAGCCGCTGGCCGGAGCCGGGCGCCCGCGTCTGCTCATCAAGCGCATTGTCGCGCAGCCACATGGCGTGAAAGCGCGCGCTCAAGCCATTGCCGTCGCCAAGCGCAATGGCCGCGCCATCGTGGATAATTTCCACCTGGGTGAAATTGGTCATCCCGGTTCCTCAAGCTGGCAAGTCTGTCCGGTCTTCCGGATACGCCAAGTTTACTCTAAAGAAAATCAATGGATTTTTGCATCATGGCTATAGAAAATTTATGACAACTTCGCCCGAAGCCGGCTTGCCGCCACTGGAGTGGCTACGCGCATTTGAGGCCGCCGGCAGGCTCGGCAGCTTCACCGCCGCTGCGCAGGAGACGGGCTTGACCCAGGCGGCGGTCAGCCAACGCATCAAGCTTTTGGAAACCCGGCTCGGCACAAAGCTGTTCAACCGCCTGCCCAAGGGCGTTGAACTGACGGTGGCCGGTGACGCCTACCTGCCGCATATCACCGGCGCGCTGGCTCGCGTCCGCCGCGGTACCGCCGACCTGTTCGCACGTCCGCGCAGGCGCCTTTCAATCGCCGCCACCGCGTCGATCGCTACGCTCTGGGTTGCGCCGCGTCTGAAGCGCTTGGCGGCCGCATTGTCCGGCGTGGAACTGTCGGTCACCTCGATTGGGCGTGAGGCAGACTATGACGCCGGCGAACACGACTATCTCATCCGCTTTGGCCACGGAGACTGGGAAGGCCATGACAGCGCGCTTCTGTTCCGCGAACAACTCGCACCCGTCGCCGCGCCGGGTTTGGCCGGTGCGGCCAAAAGCTGGCGCGAACTGCCGGTAATCGCACTCACCGGTCCACGTACAGGCTGGGCCGAATGGGCAAGTGCGGCCGGCGAACCGCCGCCATCTTCCCCGGTGCTGCGTTTCGACAGCCAGATCACCGCGCTGGAAGCAGCCAGGTCGGGTGCCGGGGTCACGCTTGCATCCCTGCCGGTGGCAGCGGCAGCGTTGGAGAAAGGCGACCTGGTTCAGGTCTCCACCAAGCGCCTGACCATGACCGGCGGCCAGTGGCTGTGCTGGCGCAGAGGCGGGGAAGAGGGGAGGGAGCATGTGCTGGTGAGTGAAGCGTTGGCGGCTTGAAAAGCACCTTCCTCACTGAAACGCCGTCTCGTTGAAGCTCCTGAGTTTGCGCGAATGCAGCCGTTCCGGCGGCATCTGCGCCAGCGCTTCCAGCGCCTTGATGCCAATCGTCAGGTGCTGGCCGACCTGACGTTTGTAGAATGCGCTGGCCATGCCCGGCAGTTTCAACTCACCATGCAGCGGCTTGTCGGAAACGCATAACAGCGTGCCGTAGGGCACGCGGAAGCGGAACCCGTTGGCAGCGATAGTGGCCGATTCCATGTCGAGCGCGATGGCGCGTGATTGCGACAGACGCTGCACGGGCCCGCCTTGATCGCGCAGCTCCCAGTTGCGGTTGTCGATGGTCGCCACCGTGCCCGTGCGCATCACCCTTTTCAGGTCATAGCCGGCAAGCCCGGTAACCTCGGCCACCGCCTCCTGCATCGCCACCTGCACCTCGGCCAGCGCCGGAATCGGCACCGACACGGGCAGGTCATCGTCGAGCACATGGTCTTCGCGCACATAGGCATGCGCCAGCACATAGTCGCCCAGCGCCTGGCTGTTGCGAAGGCCGGCACAGTGGCCGAGCATCAGCCAGCAATGTGGCCTCAATACCGCAATGTGGTCGGTAATCGTCTTGGCGTTGGATGGCCCGACGCCGATATTGACCATGGTGATCCCGGCATGGCCCGGCTTGGCCAGGTGATAGGCCGGCATTTGCGGCAGTTTGCTGGGCGCCGTGCCTTCACACGAGCTTTCATCCCCCGCTTTGGTCAGCACATTGCCCGGTTCGATGAACGCAGAATAGCCTTTGCCGCCCTTGGCCATGAGACCGCGGGCATATTCGCAAAATTCCTCGATATAGAACTGATAGTTGGTAAACAGCACATAGTTCTGGAAGTGATGTGGGCTGGTGGCGGTATAGTGCGCCAGCCGGTGCAGCGAATAGTCGATGCGTTGCGCGGTAAACGGCGCCAGCGGCAAGGGTTCGCCGGGACCGGGTTCATAGGTGCCGTTGGCGATGTGATCGTCTGTGGCGTTGATATCCGGCACATCGAACAGGTCGCGTAACGGCCGGTCGATATTCTCTGCCGCCTTTGCGCCAACATTGGCGCCTTCGGCAAAAGCAAAATGCAGCGGAATGGGTGTATCGGATTCAGATACTTCCACCGCCACGCCATGATTGCGGATGATCAGGCCGAGCTGGTCGGTCAGATAGGGTTCGAACAGGTTGGGCCGGGTGATCGTCGTCGCATAGTGGCCAGGCGCAGGCATATGGCCATAGGCCAGGCGCGAATCGATATGGGCAAACGATGTCGTTGAAACGCCGACTTGCGGGTAATAGGCGCGGTAGCGGTGCGCCACTCCCTTCTCGCAATAGTCGGTAAACGCGTTGGCCAGAAACTGCGTATTGCGTTGATAAAGCTCTTTTAATGCCGCGACGGCTTGGTGGGCATCGGTGAAGGTTTCGCGGGCAAACGGTTGCGGGCGTGAAATGTCTTCGATTGGTTCGGGAAAGGTTCTGTCATCCATGGCCCAATATAGAGATGTGCGCGGCGCTTTTGGAGAGGGGTAGAGGAAATTTGTGACATTGTGGTTTCTCCAGATAACTCGCCGCGTTAACTCACTGGCTGCGGCGGATCGACACCATCAAGACGAACCCGACGCCGGTGTTTGCCGTGACGTTGTCGCCAATGGTGTTTTCGGTCACCGCGTTGGCCGGCATGAATGACATTCCGGCCAGCACGATCGCTGTGCCAAAGGCTCCAACAGTGAGGCGGCGAAAACGGTTCATCGGTCTGTCCCTTCGATCAGTTCTGTCACACTTGCGCCTCAGCGGCGGTGCGCCCGGTCACACGTCGGGGTGGTTATCGATAAGCAGGGAAGCCGGACGGTTTTGGCTGAACGCCGCTCGCTGTTGGCGGCGAGTGCTGCAAACCACATGCCGAAAACCGTCAGGATCAGGCAGACAATGGTAAAGCGGCGAAACAGCATCGGTATCGGTATCCCTTGCATTTGTTAAATGGGATTATGACCCGCGGCCACTGAACCGGCTCTGAGACCACCGTTCATCTGGCGTTCAAACTGGTTAAAGTCGACGACGGGTTTGCCCGCGGCAATCGGCTCGTTATGATCCGGGAGCTATTGCTCAAAGGCGAACCCACGATGACCAGCCAGACCGAACCAATCCAGCTTTTCTTTTGGCCGACACCGAATGGCTGGAAAATCACCATTGCGCTGGAGGAATTCGCCGTTCCGTGGGAGCTCAACCACGTCAATATCGGCAAGGGCGAGCAGTTCGAGCCGGAATTTCTGAAAATCTCGCCCAACAACCGCATGCCGGCGATCATTGATCCTGAAGGGCCCGGCGGTGAACCGATCTCGGTGTTCGAGTCAGGCGCGATCCTGCAATATCTCGGCCGCAAGTTTGGCAGGTTTTATCCCGCAGACGAGCGCCAGCGGGTCGAGGTCGACCAATGGCTGCATTGGCAGATGGGCGGCTTCGGGCCGATGGCGGGTCAGGCGCACCATTTCCGCCTCTACGCGCCGGAAAAGATCGAGTACGCGATCAAACGCTACACCGACGAGTGCAACCGGCTCTACGGCGTCATGAACAGGCGGTTGGCGGATCGTGAGTTTTTTGCCGGCGACTACTCGATTGCCGACATGGCAATCATGGGCTGGGCGTTGCGCCACGAGCGCCACGGACAGAACCTGGATGAATTCCCGCACGTAAAAACCTGGTATGAACGCATGCTGGCCCGTCCTGCCGTCGCCAGGGGCATCGCCTACGGCACCGATATCGACCGCCAGGGCAGCGCCCCAACCGACAAGGACGCGCAAAAAATTCTTTTCGGGCAACGAGCGCGGTAGATCAAAAAAAACAAGCCGGGTTGCCCCGGCCGGCCTGTGGTCAGCTGCTGCAAAACCTCACATCTTCTTGGTGATGACGATCTCCGCATATTCTGAAGGCACCATCATCGTGCCGTCCATGGCGGTGTTGTAGTCGGCAATTGTTGCCAGGATATCGGCTTCAAGCGCTGCCTCACCGGCTTCGCCGACCGCGATGAAGGCCTTGTGCACCGGGCCGTAATAGGTCTTGAAAATGTCGACGAAGGCCTGCGGCGACGGGTAGCGGAAGTTGAACATCTTGCGGATGAAGACGATCTCGTTGGCCGAGCCACCGAATGTCTCGTTGATCCACTGCTCATTGCCCCACGTGGCAGGTGACTTGACGCCCGCTGGCGGCGGAACATGTTTTCCAAGCGTCTTGAACAGCGCGCCGATGAAGCTTTCCGGCGTCCAGTTGGCCATCGCCACCTTGCCACCCGGTTTGACGACACGCATCATTTCGGCTGCCGATTTGATCTGGTTGGGCGCAAACATGACACCGAATGTGGAGATGGTCATGTCAAATGAATCGTCGGAGAAGGGGAGGTTTTCGGCATCCGCGACCATGTAGTCGACATCAAGCCCCTCGGCCTCGGCGCGGGCGCGGCCACTTTCAAGCAGATGGCCGACATAGTCGGTCGACGTCACATTGGCAAAACGGCGCGCAAAGGCAAGCGTGGCGTTGCCGTTACCGGCGGCGACATCGAGCACGTTGGTGTTCGGCCTGGTTTCTGCCGCTTCGGCAAGCTCCTCGCCGGTGATCTGCAGCGTGACGCCGATGCGGGCATAGTCGCCGGAGGACCAGGCGGCGTTTTGCTTCGCCTTGATGGCTTTGTAGTCGGGAGCGGCGGTAATCGGGGTAATGGCGTTCATGGTTGCGTCCTCATGATTGATTGGATCTAGGGAAGACCCACTCAATCGATCGGGCCTCGGGATGACCCACTCTATGAAGGAGCGCTGTTTCAGGTGAATGTCGCCGCAACAGCCATCATGTTTCGATTGTTGCCGGAAACCTTCATTTCCGTAACAAAACGGCCCGTGAGAACGGGCCGTTTTGAAGTCCTGGTCGGTCGGCTTGGCCGGGAATTGTGGCAAAGCCTACATCTTCTTCCAGTTTTGCGTCTGGCAGAAGATTTTCAGCGCACAACCCTTCAACCGCATATTGGAGCCGGAAATGGTGGCTGAACCTGAATATTCCTTGTCGTCGGCGGGATCTGTCACCGTGCCGCTGTATTTTCCACCGCCGCCGCTCAGCCGGCCAATACGCTTTCCGGCATAGTCGCCGGTTTTCAGCGTGATGCAGTAGGCGCCGCCGCATTTGCCGATTGCTGCCGTTTCGCCGCTCTGTGTTCGCCAGTTGCCTTCAATCGGGTCAGCAAGCGCTGCTCCGGTCATGGCGATGCTGGCCGCCGCTGCGAGGATAATCCTGTTTCCCATTGTGGACCCTCCGTGATTTTTCGAGTCGTTGTGTCCCTGTCGCGTGATTTTATTCAATAGTGCGGCAAAACGAAAGCGCGCTGTAACCCTTGGTAACCGGCCTTGGCTCCGCGCGTGAATGATTTTGCCTTTCTGCGCCGTGGTTAGCAAAATCTTGAATTCGGCCGGCGGCATTTTCAGCGTATTTTCGCCAATTCCGCGAAATTGCTGCCCCTGTCATCCTTAACGAAATCTCACATTAACATGTTGTTTTTGTTTCGTTTGCTCGGCGTTAAGCAAGCCATTTAACCGGTAATTGAAACCTCGCCGCCATGCTTCACCCATCAAACGAGAAGCGGCCGCGGGGACATAAGCGGTTGTTTCGCCAGACGAAAAAGGACAGGGGAAAATGGCTCGTTTTGACATGCTGGAAGCCGGTTTCGGCGACATGGGAACAACCGCTCAGGCAGATATTCTGTTCGAACTGGGCATGATGTATGCAACCGGCCGCGACTGCGATGTCGACATCATCGCTGCGCACAAATGGTTCAATATCGCCGCCATCAAGGGTTCGGAACGCGCTGCGGCCCTGCGCATCGAATTGTCGGAAACGATGACCAAGGGCGAAATTGCCCAGGCGCTGCGCGACGCCCGCGAATGGATGACAATGCACTGATTTTGCCGGCGGCGTTTCTGCCGTCCGGCGCAGCAATGCGAGAACGCGGCGATTGAAGCGGCGCTACACCAGGGGGTTCATCGGGTTTCGCGACTTGCGGGGCCAGGGGGATGTTCAACCGCAACTGTGACACCGCGGTCCGGCCTATCCGGATCGCGGTTTTTCTTTGCGCAGGATTGCGGCTGTTCGAGTTGGGAAGGCTACTCCTCAAACCGCGCCAGCACCGTCCCCTCCGTCACCTGCGAACCTTCGGCTGCAATCTCAGCCAGCACCCCGTCATGCGGCGCGGCAATCGTGTGTTCCATCTTCATCGCTTCGAGCACCAGCAGCGCGGCTCCTTTCTTCACCGCCTGTCCGGCCGTGGCCCGAACCACCTTCACCAGTCCCGGCATCGGCGCGGTCAGCCGGTCGCCGGCGCCATGATCCAGCGCTTCGGCAAACGGATCGGGGATCTCGAAATCATGCGAGAACGGGCCGTCGAACACGGTTATATGGCCCGGCCACAGCGCGAATTTGCCATTATCAGCCAATGACATGACTGCGCTGGTTGAATCTTCTGTTTCAATCCGCACGCGGCCGCCATCCTCAGCATATGCCTTGGCTTCGATCAGGTTTTCGCCGTGCTTCAACCGTACCGATCTGGCAACTGGATGGTAGTGGCCATATCCGGCGATTGCGTCCCACGGATCGCCGCTGGAAGTCGCATGCGTGAAGCCGGAAGCCGCGAGCAGGGCTTGCAATACCACGGCATCGCCCGGCTCAGGAGTAGCAACAAGCTCGTCCTGATCACGCTCTATCATACCGGTATCAACATCGCCGGCAGCAAAAGCATTGTTCTCGGCAAGGGCTTTCAAAAAGGCGATGTTGGCGGTCGAACCGGCAACGCGTGTGTCGCCCAGCGCACCGGCAAGACCGGTCAGCGCGGCTTCCCGGTCGGGACCTTGCACCACCAGCTTGGCGATCATCGGGTCGTAATAGGGCGAGATGGAATCGCCCGCGCTGACGCCCGTCTCGACGCGGGTCAAACACGGCGCTGTGGCGTCGGCCAGGTGGAGGTGATGCAGCGTGCCGATGGCCGGCAGGAACCCCTTGGCCGGGTCCTCGGCATAGATACGCGCTTCAAATGCATGACCGCACAGCTCGATCTCTTCCTGTTTCGCCGGTAGCTCTTCCCCCGCCGCAACACGAAGCTGCCACTCAACCAGATCGACACCCGTCACCATCTCGGTCACCGGGTGTTCCACCTGCAGCCGCGTGTTCATCTCCATGAACCAGAAACCGTCGGGTCTCAGCCCCTGTGACCCGTCGACGATAAACTCGATCGTGCCCGCGCCTGAATAATCGATCGCTTTTGCTGCCTTGACCGCAGCACTGGTCATCGCGGCCCGCATCTCGTCGACCGGTTGTCAGAGCTTGTTTCCAGAATCGGAATGGTGCTGGTGCTCGGCCTTGTGGTGGCGATGTTCTACGAGGTGGTTG
>JBFOMG010000019.1:0-25462 GCA_040830725.1 Rhizobiaceae bacterium | reverse complement strand
GCTGGTCAGCTTTATGGACTATGATCTGGGATATTTCGACGACGAGACATGCAGACTGGAACCACTTCAAAACCCATTCGGGCCAAAAGTGTTACCTATGTCTCCGGTATAAAACGTAACCCATGTGTCCAGTATGGACCTTGGCTTTGTTGGCGCACCCGACAGGATTCGAACCTGTGACCTCTGCCTTCGGAGGGCAGCGCTCTATCCAGCTGAGCTACGGGTGCCGGGTTCGGCCCTTGTCATTCAAGGCCGGAACCGGTGTTGCGGCCGGTGCAGCAGCCTCAATAAACCGCAGGCTGCCAATCTTCAAGCCAATTTGACGGTTGGAAGGCCGTTTGGATGATCCCGAGCGGATTTGATCTGAAAATTCGCCTGACAAAGTCCCGCCGGGTAACTTCAATTATCAGGCGCCATCTTGCCCGGATTCCCAATCAAAAACATCCATCGGGAATCGTACGTGACCGGACACGCTGCGACACGGCCTATTGCGGTGAGCGATTATCGGTCCGGCTGTGCTGCCTGCTCAAAGAACGCGACGACCCAGGCGGAGAAACGTTCGTTCTCCGCCTGCCGCGCAAGGGATTGGCGGGCGCGTGTTTCCACTTCCCGATCAATTGATGGTGACATTTCGTCAATCAACGCATTGACAAATTCCGGCGTCATCTCCGGATGATATTGGGTGGCGAACACATGGTCGCCAACCGCGAATGCGCCAACGGCGCATTGCGGTGAACTGCTGAGAATTTCCGCTTCGGCCGGCAAGCCGGTCACCTGCTCCTTGTGGGCAGCGTACAGGGTGATCTCGCCGGCCCCGTTCAACCAGGATCTGCCGCCGGAAAACCGGGTCGAGGTGCTGCCCAGTTGCCAGCCATCGGGATTGTAGCCGACCGTTCCGCCCAGAGCTTTGGCGATTGCCTGGTGTCCGAAACAGGCGCCGAACATCGGGATCTTGTCGGTCTCGATTGCGCGCACCAGATCAAGCATCTTGCCGACCCAAGGCGCATCATCGTTGACCGAAGCCGGACTGCCGGTGAGGATAACGCCATCATAGCCGGACAAATCATCCGGATAATTGTCCTCCGTCAGGTCGTAGACGCTGAATTTCCAGTCGGGCCGGTGGATCGACAACAGGTTTTGAAACATCTCCGGATCGCGGGGATTTTGGCGTGCGAACTCGGAACGGTCGGTGTTGGTCACCAGAATTGCGATATGCATGAATTTTCCGCTTGCATTTTTATAAGAGCTTAGAATATATTTTTTAACATGTAAAACATTTTTATTGAGGAGGAAGCCTTGACGGTCTGGACGCCAACCGATGACGGTTTTGCCGATTTGTCGAGTCATGACACCTTCGTTCCCGGCGCTCCGCACAATACGTTTGCGCGATTGCGCAAAGAGGAGCCGGCAAGCTGGACCGACTGGAGCGGAGGCAAGGGTTTCTGGTCCGTTACACGGCATTCAGACATTCTGGAACTCAACCGCCAGACCGATCTGTTGTCGTCGGCCCGGGGTATCCGGATGGAAGACCAGACCTATGAGGAGTATCTGGCACGGCGGACGTTTCAGGAGACCGACCCGCCTGAACACATGAAGACCCGCATCAAGGTGGCAAAGGCATTTTCCAAGCCGGTGATTGCGCAATTTGAAGATCAGATCCGGGAACTGTGCCACGAGATACTCGACAAGTCGCTTGAAAAGGGCACGTTTGACGCAACCAAGGAGATTGCCCGGCAACTGCCGATGCGCATGCTCGGCCGCATCATCGGAACACCCGACGAAGACCTGCCATGGCTGGTGGAAAAGGGCGATGCGCTGATCGCCAATACCGACCCGGATTTCACTGATCATGTGCTCGACAAAATGGAGACGGATGAATACCGGTTGATGCCGTTCAATTCACCAGCCGGTGCCGAGCTCTACGATTATGCCAAGGCATTGATGGCCAAAAAGGCCGCAGCGGGCGACACTGACGGCGTGTTGCACATGATCCTGAAACCCGGTCCGGATGGCGAAACCATCACGGAGGAAGAGTTTCGCAACTTCTTCTGCCTGCTGGTCGCTGCGGGCAACGACACGACACGCTATTCGATTGCTGCCGGAATACAGGCCATGTGCCATCAACCCGAATTGCTTGGCCAAATGCAGAACGGCGAGGTTTGGGATACCGCACCCGATGAGATCATTCGCTGGGCAACACCAGCGCTTTATTTCCGGCGCACCGCAACCCGCGACTTTGAATTGCACGGCGAGACAATTCGCGAAGGCGACAAGGTGTTGTTGTGGTTTTCATCGGGCAATCGCGACGAGGAAGCCTTCGACGAGCCATTCAAGGTCAATCTGGCGCGCAGCCCCAACCGGCATGTTTCCTTCGGGCAGGGCGGTCCGCATGTCTGTCTTGGCATGTGGCTGGCGCGGCTGGAGGTCCGGGTATTGTTTGAAGAACTGTCCAGACGCCTGCGCGCAATCGAACCAGCCGGACCGCACAGGTTTTTGAGATCGAATTTTGTCGGCGGTATCAAGGAACTGCCGGTAACCGTAACATTACAATAGGGAGAGGGAAGATGGCTGAGAGGCTGAGGGCGCTGTTTTGCGACCATTTGAGCATAATGCGTGGCAAGTATCTGCCAGAATCAAAGATCAGTTCGGGCGAAACCCGGTTCTGCCGCTCAACATTTGGCGTGCATTACGACAAAGATCTGCTGCCCTCTCCGGGATCGATGATGATGGAAGGGCTGCCCGACATGGAACTTCGCTGGGATGCCGGCGAAGTGCGCGACAGTTGGGAAGAAGGTACTAAAATCGTTATCGGCGATCTTCACGCGAGCGATGGTTCGTCATTGGAAATGTGCGGCCGGGGAGCGTTGAAACGCGCTGTGAGCAACTGGCAAGCCAAGGGACTTGCAGCAAAGGTCGGCATTGAACTGGAGGCCTTTGCGCTAGTGCGAAACGAAGACGGTGGCCTCGAAGCCTATGATGCGCCGGGTGGTGTGGTCTATGGCACAGGGCCGTTTTCCGACCCGCTCGGGTTCAACGACGCCATATGGGCGGCGTCGGAACAGCTCGGATTCCGGCTTGAGATGATGACGGCCGAATATGACAGCCCGCAGTATGAATATACATTGGCGTTTGACGATGCGGTGAAGGCTGTCGACGATATTGTTCTGTTCCGGCTCATGGCGCGGGAAATTGCGCTTGAACATGGCGTTCTTTTGACCTTTATGCCGAAACCGCTTGAAGACCGCGGCGGCTCGGGCATGCACATCAATTTTTCTTTTGCCGACAGCGATGGAAAAAATGCAATGGCTGGCGGAAGTGCAGGCGAGTTGAATGAACTCGCCAAAGGCTGCGTCGCCGGATTGCTGCGCCACCACAAGGGCCTGGCCGGGCTCATTGCGCCCACGGCAAACTCCTACAAACGCCTGCAACCAGCCAGTCTGTCCGGCTATTGGCAGAACTGGGGTGGAGACCACCGCAACGTGACCACACGAGTGACGACGGAGGCTGGACCGAAGGCGCGACTTGAGCATCGCATGGCCGACGCCGCAGCCAATCCGTACACCGCGACTGCTGCGGTGCTGCAAGCGGCATTGCTGGGTGTTGAAAACGGATATGAGCTTCCCGCGATTGAGACCGGAGACGGATTTGAGAATACCGACGCCAAGGAAGGTGTCGCCGCAGACCTGGCCGGAGCCATCGATGACCTTGAGAACGACACGGTGCTTGCTTCGGCGATCGGACAGGGATTGGTAGACAATCATGTGTTCATGAAGCGGCAGGAGATCGAGAAGACAGCCGGCCTCGATGCTGAAGCCGAGCGTGCTTTCTACGCGCATTTCGTTTGAGGTTATTCATGAAGGTCACCTGGGTGTTGCCTGATGGCAGCGAAAAAACCGCCGATGTGGACGACGGCACAACGCTTATGGAAGCAGCCGTTGCCAATAATATTCCCAACGTCATCGGCGAATGCGGCGGTTGTCTTTCCTGCGCAACCTGCCATGTCTATGTGGATGACGGCTGGGTGGAACGCACCGGCTCGGCAGACGAATTCGAAGACACCATGCTTGATGTGGCTGAGGCGGAGCGTCGGGAATCCAGCCGGCTATCCTGTCAAATCACCATGAATGCGGAACTGGATGGCATCCGGCTGGTTGTGCCGGTGCCCGAGTAAACGGACCCGCTTGTTACGGAAAACCGATGGCAGGCCAAACCGAAACGATCATTAGCGCGATCATCAGCGAAATTGAAACCGGTATTCTCAATCCCGGTGACCTGATCGAGGAGCAGCGGCTGATTGACGCTTATGATGTGTCGAGAACGCCGCTTCGGGAGGCACTGTTGTCTTTGGAGGCTTCCGGCCTGATCAAACGTTTGCCGCGCAAGGGTGCGGTTGTCTTCAAACCGACGCTGGAAGAGTTTCTTGCAATTCTGGAAGTTCATGCCAAGCTGGAAGGGCAGGCGGCCGGTTTAGCCGCGCGGCGACTTTCGGCGAAACATGGGCGTGAACTGGAGGCGGCAGTTGTGGCCTGCGAGGTACATGAAAAGGATCATGGCGACGGCCGTCCGGATGATTATTATCGTCTGAACATGCGGTTTCACGAGGTGGTTGCGCGTTCGGCAGGCAATGTGTTCCTGCTGGATCTGGTCAAGACAAACGCCCGCAAACTGATGGCATATTACAGGGCCCGCTACAGTTATACCGGAGCGATCGCAGCATCGGCACGGGACCACCGTTCGATTGCGACCCTGATTCTGGACCGCAACATCGACGATGCGGAAGCCGCCATGGTGAAACATGTTCAGTTCGATCAGGTGACTGCGATGGACCTGCTGGCCGCGCTGGATTGAGTCTCGATCCTCAAAGAATCTGGCTCAAAAATTCTTTGGTCCGCGGGTCCTTTGCATCATCGAAGAATGTCGCCGGCGGCCCATGCTCGACGATCACGCCACGATCAGTGAAGTAAATGTGGTCGGCGACTTCGCGCGCAAATCCCATTTCGTGGGTGACAAGTATGCAGGTCATTCCGTCTTCGGCGAGGTCCTTGATGGTCTGCAGAACTTCACCCACCGTTTCCGGATCGAGCGCGGCGGTGACCTCGTCAAACAGCATCACATCGGGTCGCATGGCAAGCGACCGGGCAATGGCGACGCGCTGCTGTTGACCTCCGGAAAGTTCACCGGGAAATGCATCTTCCTTGCCTTCAAGCCGCACCTTCTTGATCAACGCGCGTGCTCTTTCTTCGACTTCATCCTTGTTTTGCTTCAACACCCTGATTGGCGCCATCATGACATTTTGAAGCGCAGTCTTGTGGGGAAACAGATTGTATTGCTGGAAGACCATGCCGACCTTTTTGCGCAGTTCCAGCTTGTCGAGATTTGGGTCGTTGACTTCCTGGCCTTCGACCAGGATCGATCCCTGCTGGATATCGTTCAACGCATTAACGCAGCGTATCAGGGTCGATTTACCCGATCCGGACGGGCCGATAATGCAGATCACCTCGCCCTTCATGACATCCAGCGAAACGCCTTTCAGCACTTCGAGATCACCAAAGGATTTGTGTACATCCTTTATCGAGACCATCGGTTGGGTTTCGTCCCAGCTCATGAAGCAATCCTTTAGTTGATGACCGCAAACTTCTTCTCAAGCCGTACTGTCCATCTGGCGATCGGGTAGCAGTAGATGAAGAACAGCAGCAGTACGAATGAATAGAAAGGCGCCAGCAGATCCGTGCGTCCACCTTCCGCGGCGAGCGCCCGTCCGGTCAGGGTCATGACCTCCGAAACGCCGACGATCGACGCCAGCACGGTCGCCATGGTCAGGATGGAATACAGGTTCATCCATGGCGGCAGCATCCGCTTGACGCATTGCGGGAGGATGATTTGCCAAAGCGTTTGGCGGCGTGAGAAGGCCAGGCTCTCTGCTGCTTCCCACTGCCCGCTGGGCAGAGACAGCACTGCCCCGCGTACGATTTCAGAAACGTTGGCCATGACCGGCAAAGACAGACCGATAACCGCCTTGACCCAGTCCGGGAAGGGAATCTCGAAAAAGCCCAGGTCGATCTGGAACGGGAGCAGGAACATGGCGAAAAACAACAGCACCAGCCAGGGTGCGTTACGGAAAAACTGGGTTATGAACCAGGAGGATTTCTGAACGGCCGGGTTGAGTGATATCTGAGCGAGGCCCAAACCGGCTCCGACGATGGTTCCCACGGCCATCGAAAGGAACGAGATTGCCAGGTTGAATACAAAGCCCTGCAGCAGAAGCGGCATCCACCGGAAAAGAACGGTGAACACGGATTCCCTGTCTTCGCCAGACTGGGCAAAGCTGACTGTTGAGACAAATACACATACAGCGGCAAGGGCGCCGAGATGCCAGGCGGTCAGTTTGAGCGGCTGGCTGTCCTGGGCCGGGGGCGGCGCCTTGAGCATTACCGGCAGATCGGTCTTGTATTCGCTCATTGGCCAAATCCCGGAATTTTAAGCGCGCGTTCCCAGCGGTTCATCCCCCAGACAAGGACGCCGACCAGAAAGAAGTAGGCGAGCAACAGAAAGATCATCATCTCGGTCACGTTGACATTGTCGGACCAGATCTGGTTCGCCTGATAAAGCATCTCCGGAACGGCGATTGCATAGGCAAGTGTGGTCGTCTTGACCAGATTGACCAGGTTGTTGTTGAGTGCCGGCAGCGCGACGCGGAGCGCCAGCGGAAGCGTGATGTCCCGGTATATCTGCAGCCGCGTGAAGCCCATTGCCTCGGCCGCCTCGACAGTGGATTTGGGTACGGCTTCAACCCCCGAACGGAAAATTTCCACGTTGAAGGCGCCGGCGAAGAATGAAAGCGAGATTGCTGCCCATGCAAAACTGCCGAGCATCGGTGCTGTGCCGCCCCATTCAGTTTCAACCCGCGGCAACATCGAACCAATCGCGAAATAGAAGAAGTAGAGCTGAACCAGCGGTGGGGTGTTGCGGAAGATCTGGATGTAACCATTGACGATGCGACGGGTCCACTTCAGCGGTGAGCCTTGCAGCCAGGCTCCGATCATTCCGATGATGACCGAAAAGAACAGGCAGACCAGTGAAAGCCAGACCGTCATGAAGAAGCCGGCAATCATTCGCTTGCGATCAAAACTGTCGTAGATGAATGGCAGGTTTATTCCGGTCTCATCATAGAGAACCCTGAACCATTCGTAGAAATTTTCCATTAGAGCGTATCCGGCTTAAAGGGAATCGTTTGGACGCCGGTAATTTGTCTCCTGGTAAAGAGCGTGTGGCGACGCAGTCCAGGATGCAAAGAACCAAGTTCAGACGGTTGCGGATAATATATGAATATCAACGCATTAAAGTCCTTTCGGCTTGGCGATCTTTTCCGCTTCGTCGTAGTCGAAATCCTTGCGCGATGATCACATCGCGCTGCGGTATTCTCCTAGCCGGAGCGAAAAATCCCTGCCATCAAGTCGGTCCCCTTTAACGTGGCTACGCTCTGACCCCCGGCCACCAATATGCAACCGGCGGATCATCAGATCCGCCGGTGCCGGGATTTCTTATTTATATTTGTCGTGCATTGCCTTGGCGAACGGGGTGTTGGCGACGCCCCATTTCGTCTCAAGCTCGAGAATGCGTCCCGACTTGTGCCAATCAACGATCATGTCACTCATGAACTTGGCGAAATTGTCTTCGCCGAGACGGACAGCCAGACCCCAAGGCGCATCATCGATAGTCTGAAGCGGCATTTCGAACTCGGCAAATTCAGGCTCATTTGTTTTCGCAACGATGGCTGAGTCATCGTAAACAAATGCAACGCAATTGCCCTGTTGCAGCGCGGCATAAGCTTCCGCCGTGCCTTTGAATGCTACAATTTCAGCGCCAAATTTTTCCGATGTCGATTTGTTGTAGAAGGCGCCCTGAATTCCGCAAACCGGTTTACCATTCAGGTCTTCCCATTCCTTGAAGCCGAACTTTTTCGGCGCAAGAATGTTGGTGCCGGAGGAATAGTAGTTAGGGTCGACGATCAAAACGACCTTGCGGCGGTCTTCGCGGTCAGTCATGGTCGCGATCATCAGGTCAATCTTGCCCTGCTCAAGGAACTGCATGCGATTGGAACTGACGACTGGTGTGTATTCGACCTTGACACCAAGTTTGTCCGCCACGTCTTTTGCGAGATCCGGCTCAATACCCACTATGTTCCCGGACGGGTCCAGATAGCCGTAAGGCCGGTAATCGGCCTTGACGCCAACTTTCAGTACGCCCGCAGCCTTGATGTCGTCCATAACGTCGGCATTTGCCGCCAAGGTCGTCATCGTGAATGCGGCAATTGCGACAGCTGAAGCCAATGTTTTGATTTTATTTATCAGCATATTTGTTCCTCCCTAGCTTGATAACCGGTAACGTTATCAGCGCTGATCGGAATTGCAATCATCCTGTAAAGGGCTGCGGTTCAGGAGCACTTGGCGGAACGGTTCGAGACGACAATCAGCGAGGCAAAGTTGTTCACCAAAAGGTGCTTCACAAAAGTCATGTAACATATATAAGACCGGTTGCCGGTTGGCTTGCCGACCGACCGGTTCAAACCGCCAGATTGCGCAAAACAAGATGATTGTTGTGCTTGCATTGCAGGCGAAACCTGGAAGAAAAATGAGTAAAACCGGTATCTTAGCACTTGCACGGCCAACCTTTGATGTTGAGTACGCACAAGCGAACTTTCAGAAAATGCTGGCGGCGCTCGAGAGAAGTGGGGTTGATACGATCGGGCCCAAGACGCTGTTGATGGACGGTGCGCAGGCTGATGCCGCAATTGGCGAATTATCGGAGAAAAATCCTGATCGAATATTGATCCTGCAGGTGACATTTACCGACGCGGCAATGGTCGTCGAAGTGGCCAATCGGTTCGATTTGCCGCTTTCGATTTGGTCCATTCCCGAACCTCGCATCGGAGGACGGCTGCGGTTGAATTCTTTTTGCGGATTGAATCTCGCTGGCCATGCGCTGGGTCTGGCCGGGCGCGAATTTGGATATCTGTATTCAGCGCCGGACGCAGCAGACATCGACAAGGTGCTGGTGGAATTGTTGTCAGGGGAACGAAATTCAAAACCTGTGCAGCTGGCGAAGGCGAGAGATTCGAACGGCACCGGCAAAGCGGCAGTGGAGGCGTTGCGCGGAGCAAAAATCGGCCGCATCGGAGCGCATCCAGTTGGATTTGACACCTGCGCTTATGACAAAAACAAACTCCAATCACTCGCGGAAATCTCGGTCGATGAGCTCGAACTCCCGGAACTTTTCGACAGGGCAGGACAGGTGAGTGATGAGGCTGCCTCGGTGATCAGGAACGAGACAGAGAATGTGCTGGGTGGGCTTGGCGAAGTTGATCAGTCGCAGCTTTCCCGGTCGCTGAAGCTCAAAAACGCGATTGACGCAATCAAGTCCGATGGCGATTACGACGCCTTTGCCATTCGCTGTTGGCCGGAGACATTCACCGAGTATGGCGGGGCAGTCTGCGGACCGGTATCCATGATGGGAGAAGCGCGCGTGCCCTGCGCCTGCGAGGCCGATGTTTATGGCGCTCTGACATCGCTGTTGCTGCAGAAGGTCGCTGACGCGCCGGCATTTCTCACCGATCTGGTCGATCTTGACATCGCCGATGACACTGGCGTGGTTTGGCATTGCGGCCAGGCGCCGATATCGATGGCCGATCCTGATGTTGCGCCGCACGCGACCATTCACACAAACCGCAAAATGCCTCTGTTGTTTGAGTTTCCGTTGAAACCCGGCCGCGTGACCATCTTCCGCATATCGCAAGCACGTGGCCAGACGTTCGCCGTCATCGGCGGCGGTGAAATGCTGCAGCGGCCAATGGCGTTCACCGGCACATCCGGTGTCGTGCGTTTTGATTCCGGAGCAGCGGCTGTGCTTGACAAAATCCTGGGAGCGGCCTTGGAGCACCACATGGCGATCGCCTATGGAGATCATCGCGAACCGTTGCAATCGGCGGCGTCCGCACTTGGAGTACCCGTACTTGAGCTCTGACAAATCACCCGTGCGCTACGGCATCATCGGCTCCGGCATGATGGGGCAGGAGCACATCCGCAACATTGCGCTTCTGGACGGTGCAGAGGTTGTCTCGCTCGCCGATCCGGATGAGTGCATGCGCGAGCAGGCAGCGTCGCTCGCAGGCGGCAATTGCCAATCGTTTCCGGACCACCGGGATATGCTCTCGGCTGGCGGGATTGACGCACTATTGATCGCCAGCCCAAATCATACCCATATCGACATATTACGGGATGCCATGCCGGCAGATCTACCGATATTGACGGAGAAACCGCTGGCAACGACGGTGGAGGATTGCCAGGAAATATTGGCAATGCAGGAACGGCGAACGGCGCCGGTTTGGGTTGCGATGGAATACCGTTTCATGCCGCCGGTTGCCCGTTTGCTGGATGAGATTGACAAGGAAACTCCCGGTCAGGTTCGGATGTTCTCAATCCGTGAACACCGCTATCCGTTCCTGGACAAGATTGGCGGTTGGAACCGGCATAACATCAATACTGGTGGCACGCTGGTGGAAAAATGCTGTCACCATTTCGACCTGATGCGTTTGTCGGCCAAAAGCGAACCGGTGCGGGTTTTTGCTTCCGGCGGCATGGATGCCAATCATCTCGACGAGGTGCATCCCGATGGTGCGCCGGATATAATCGACAATGCTTTCGTCATCGTCGACTTTGCGAACGGTGTGCGCGGCATGCTCGATTTGTGCATGTTCGCCGAAGCGGCTTACTGGCAGGAGATATTGACGGCGACTGGTGACAAGGGCCGGGTCGAGGCTTTCATTCCAGGACCGTCCCGGTTCAACACGGATGGTGAAATGCGGCACGCGGAAATTGCCATTGCCGACCGTGCGTCGAGGTCCGAGAAGCGTGAAACCGTTCATGTCGATGAGACGGTGCTTGAAGCCGGCGATCATCATGGATCGACTTTCTTTCAACATGAGAAGTTCATCGAAATGGTTCGCAATGGCGGGGTTCCGGACGTGTCACTGAATGACGGCTTCAAAGCAGTTATGATCGGCGTGGCGGCAGAAAAAAGCGCCCGCTCAGGCAAGGTAGTTGAGCTGCAATTCTGATCTCGAGGGTTCAGATCTTCTTTTTGTGCGCGCAGGCAATTCCAGCCGTTGACATTAGCGCTGCCCTTATCTTATGTCTTATATAAGACTTGTCCGGATGCAAGCGCTGCGGTCCGGCAAATTCCCAATTGAAACAAGGAGCGTTAGATGGGCATCCCGCATCTGCTTGTGCATGAGCACGAGGATAATGTCGGCGTCGTCGTGGTGGAGGGTCTGACGGCAGGCACCAACATGACCTGCGTCGTGACTGTCGATAATTCATCGTTTGAACTTGAGGCAAAGGCTGATGTGCCGATTGGTCACAAGGTCGCGTTGAAGGATCTGGGCGAAGGCGATACCGCCATCAAGTATGGCGAGGATATCGGCAAGTTCGTCGGTCCGGCCCAAAAAGGCGAGCACGTTCATACCCACAATCTGAAAACCAAGCGCTGGTAGGGGACAGAGATGGCTTCCAAATATTCGAACATGACGGTGAAGGCCTACCGGCGGGAAAACGGCCGGGTTGGTGTCCGAAACCACGTTGTCATTCTGCCGCTCGATGACATTTCCAACGCCGCCTGCGAAGCGGTGGCAAACAACATCAAAGGAACGATGGCGATTCCTCATGCCTACGGCCGGCTGCAGTTTGGCGAGGATCTTGAAGTACACTTCCGCACCATCATCGGCACCGGTGCCAATCCCAATGTCGCGGCCTGTGTCGTCATCGGTATTGAACCTGGCTGGACGCAGCGCGTGGTCGACGGGATTGCAGAGACCGGCAAGCCGGTCTGGGGGATCTCGATTGAACAGAAGGGCGATCTTGAAACCATTCGCCAGGCAAGCTGGAAGGCCAAGGAATTTGTCCACTGGGCTTCCGAGTTGCAGCGCGAGGAATGCTCAATCTCCGAACTCTGGGTGTCGACCAAATGCGGCGAAAGCGACACCACGACGGGCCTCGGCTCGTGTCCCACTGTCGGCAATATGTATGACAAGTTGCTGCCCGAAGGCATCTATGGCTGTTTCGGCGAAACCTCGGAAATCACCGGGGCGGAACACATCTGCCAGAAGCGGGCCATCAATGAGGAGGTTGGTGATCGCTGGTACAAGATGTGGAAAGCGTATCAGGATGACGTGATTTTCGCTCACCAAACTGACGACCTGTCGGATTCGCAACCGACCAAAGGCAATATCGAGGGCGGTTTGAGCACGATTGAGGAAAAGGCTCTGGGCAATCTCGAAAAGATCGGCCGCACATCGCAATATGTCGATATCCTCGAACCTGCGGAGGCGCCGAAATCAGGGAAGGGTCTTTACTTCATGGATTCTTCGTCTGCCGCTGCCGAGTGCGTAACGCTGATGGCCGCAGGCGGATATGTGATCCACACATTCCCGACCGGCCAGGGCAATGTTATCGGCAATCCGATTGTGCCCGTCATCAAGATCACCGCCAACCCGCGCACGGTTCGAACAATGAGCGAGCATGTCGATGTTGATGTGTCAGGCATACTGCGCCGCGAGTTGACCATTGACGAGGCTGGTGACGAACTGATCGACATGATCTGCCGTACCGCCAATGGCCGTAACACGGCCGCCGAGGCGCTCGGTCATCGCGAGTTCTCGATGACCAAGCTCTACCGAAGCGCTTGATGAACTGATGGAATTGAATCGCCGCCCGGAATAACATTCCGGGCGGTTTGTTGTTTGGAGCCTGCTGCACATGGTCGATATCGTGATCTCCGAGTTCATGGATGAAGGCGCAGTCGATGCGCTGCGCGGTGTTGGGGCCGTCGAGTACAATCCGACATTGGTGGATCGGCCCGAAGACCTGGCCGGGTTGGTCAAGGATGCGCGCGCGCTGATCGTCCGGAACCGGACGCAGGTTCGCGAAGAATTGCTGGGAGCGGCACCGCGGCTCCAATGTGTCGGACGCCTTGGCGTAGGTCTGGACAATATCGACGTGGATGCGTGCAAGCATCGCGGTATCGCTGTCTATCCGGCAACCGGCGCCAATGATCTGTCCGTCGCCGAATATGTCATGACTTCTGCGATGGCGCTGATGCGTGGCGCTTACCTGTCCAATGCTGAGATGATTGCCGGAAAATGGCCTCGGCAGAAACTATCGGGTCGCGAAACCGCCGGAAAGACCATGGGCCTGATCGGCTTCGGCTCGATTGCGCGCGAAGTGGCTTGGCGGGCACAGGCCTACGGCATGCAGATTGTTGCCCACGATCCATATGTCGATGCAGCCGATCCGGTGTGGCAAGCAGCGCGAAACCTTTCGCTCGATGGTGTTTTGGAAACCGCCGACGTGGTCAGCCTGCATGTACCGCTGACTGATACGACCCGCCACATGATCAACGCCGATCGGCTGCAGTCCATGCGGCAGGGTTCCATTCTTATCAATGCGGCACGTGGAGGTGTTGTGGACGAAACCGCGCTGGCCGCTTCGCTGAAAGACGGGCATCTGGGCGGCGCGGCGCTCGATGTTTTTGAATCCGAGCCTTTAACCGCCGAAGCGGCGGCCAAATTTGCCGGCATTCCCACCCTGATCCTGACCCCGCACATCGCCGGGGTGACGGTCGAGTCAAACAAGCGCGTGTCATACATGATTGCGGAACTGGTGAAGACACATCTGGAGAAGTCTGATGGCTGATATGGTCAGTCTTCCGGTCGGGGAGGCGCGAACGCTGATCGTCCGGGCTTTGGAGTCATCCAATACTTCACGGCAAAATGCGGTAAGCGTTGCCGACGCCCTCATTGGAGCCGAGCTGAGCGGACAAGGAGGGCACGGACTTCGCCGTGTCGCCGCCTATGCGGCGCAGGCAAATTCAGGCAAGGTTGACGGGCACGCTGAACCGGTATGCGAACGGGTTCGGCCGGGTGCGGCATGGATAGATGCCGGCAGCTGCTTTGCCTATCCGGCGCTCGACTTGGCGATTACAGAACTGGCCGATATGGCGCCTGTAACCGGCATTGCGATTGCAGCAATTCGCAGGTCGCATCATTCCGGTGTAATGGGCCAGTTCGTCGAACGATTGGCCGAGCGTGGACTCATCGGACTGATGATGACCAACTCGCCCGTGGCCATGGCGCCCTGGGGTTCGAACAAGCCTTTGTTCGGCACCAACCCGATTGCATTTGCCTGTCCGCTTGAAGGGCAACCGCCCGTAGTCATCGACGTATCACTGTCGAAAGTAGCGCGCGGCAAGATCATGGCAGCCAACCAGAAGGGAGAGGCGATCCCTGATGATTGGGCATTTGACAGCGAGGGCAATCCGACCACCGATCCAAAGGCGGCGCTTGCCGGAACGATGGCGCCGCTTGGCGATGCCAAGGGAATTGCGCTGGCTCTGATGGTCGAACTGCTGACCGCCGGACTGACGGGCGCGAATTTTGCGTTTGAGCAAAGCTCGTTCTTTGATGCGGCGGGTGATCCACCGGGAACCGGTCATTTGCTGATTGCCATTGATCCGTCGGCATTTGGCGGTGGCCATTCCTTGGAGCGGTTCAGTCAGCTTGCCGGTTTGATCGAGAATGCAGAAGGCGCGCGTTTGCCCGGCGCTCGCAGACACCAGATCAGGAGCCGCATCGAAGCTGAAGGGATCACGGCAGACGCTGAATTGGTCTCCAGTATCAGGGCGATTGCCGGTGCTTAATTCGCGCCAACCACCCACGACAAGCCACAGTCAATGTTTTTAGGTCGTTGTATCAGGCCGCTTCGTAGGCGTGCCTGAAACCGGAATCGGCCGGCAAAAGGCAAGCGCCGTTGTCGCCATAGCAAGGATGGTGCCGCCAATCCTTCGCCTCGCGATCGGCAAGGGCGGAGATCTCACCAAGATAGTCAACCGATCCGCCCCTCAATTCGCGCTCGATCGCCTCCCAGACGGGATAGTGGTTGAACGCGTCAAGCCAGATGGCGCGACCAGCAAGAAAACCGGATGCGCCAGCCTTGAATGCGTGATCAAGCACGTTCTTGAATTCGGCCTTTCCGGCGCCCGCGGACAACATCACCCAGGGCCGACCGGCTATTCGTCCCATTTCATCGAAAACGCCCTGAACCTCGGACGAGCCGTCTGCGTCGGCGGCATTGACCGGGCTCTCCAGCTTGAAAACGTCGACGCCATAATCCGGCTTGGCAAACTCAGAGACGGATGCCAGCACGTCGTCGGCTTTCTTGCCTTTCATCTCGATATAGTCGCTGGTTTGGTGGCTGTCGGAAGCCAGCGGATAGACAAGCAGTTCGAAGAGGAACGGAATGTCGTGACGTGCGCAGTCTTCGCCAATGCGTTTGGTGAAATCCTGCTGGGCGCTGCAGACTGCCGGGTCTGCGTCCGGCCGGTACCAGGCCAGAACCTTGACCGCATCGCCGCCCATGCGCTTGATCTTCGCCACCGACCAATCGTCAATCGTTGACGACAGCCGGCCACCTTTGGTCTCCGTGAACACTGAGTCTTCCAAAGTGACGATCAGCCCTTTGCCAGGCGAAAGGTCATCCAGGCTTTTTGGAATGGCATAGTGCGGATCGAGCAGCATCGCGGTGCTGTCGGCTTGCAGGGTCTGCACCAGCAGCTGCTTGAAACGGGCGACCTCGCCCCAGGGTGCCTTGTCGACGCCAAGGTGTTTGGCGATCGGACCGGTAATCGGCGGTCGCTGGTCGACGGCGGTCATCTTGAAAATGCCGTTGCGGTCGGCCATGCGCCGCATGCCCCATAGTTTGCCCGCGCTCAAATTCATCTGTCTTCTCCTTTGGCGGCTAGCGGCCGCACCTCATCTCAGTCGACTTTCAAGCCGCTCGGCACGGATTTCGGTTTGCCGAGCCGGCCTGCAACCGACGCTGTTCCGGTAAGTGAATTGAGAAACGCGACGAGGTCGCGCACTTCATTATCGTTGAGTTCGACAGGTTGGATGTCGATCTTGTTGCGCAAACGATTTCGTTCACGAGTATCGCTGAATGCGACAAAATCGATTTGCTCTAGCCATGACGCTTTCGGCAGGCGAACCATTTCGGGGTCCCATTTGTCGAAGCTCGCGACAGGATCGAGATGGTGCCGAACGATTTCCTCAAGCGTCGCATAGGCGCCGTTGTGTCCGTAAGGCGCGGTCAGCGCGACGTTGCGCAATGCTGGTGTCCGGAAGCGGTACGCGTCCTCGAGCCGGTCGCTCTCACCCATGCGGCCGACGTCGCGGACGAATGGATCGAAACGACGTGTGCGGCCCGGCCCGAAATGCGGTAGCGCCAACGCGTGAAATCCGTGATCGGTGAGAAGCTTGCCCGAATGACATTCCGAGCAACCAGCCTTGCCAAAGAACAGATCGAGGCCGCGTCGTTGCGTTTGGTTCAGAGCGGCGCCGTCTCCGGCGAGCCAAGCATCGAAGGGGCTGTCAAAGGATTGCCATTCCGAGCCAACAAATGCACCCAAAGCATTGACAACATGTGTGATATTGACCTCCGACGGATGCCGCACATCGTCAAAAGCCTCGACAAACAAGCTTCCATATTCGGGAATGATGCGAACCCGCTTCGCCACGATCGGCCAGACAGCATCGATCCGATCATGCGCGGCGCCGGCGATCTGGTTTTCCTTCGGATTGCCTGCCATCTCGAACTGAGCAGTCATCGGAAACAACGCTTGTGCTGCCAGGATGTTGTCTAGTCCAGTCGGCAGCCACTCCTCAGCCGGCGTATTGAAGCCATTGCCATAATCGTCTGAGATGCTGAGACGGCCATCGTGAAACAGTATTTTGATTTCGCGGGCGCCCAGATTCCACAAGGCGGGCGAATTGCGGGGCACGCGTTTAGCGATGCGGTCCGGTCCTGATCCGGTCGTCCTGTGTGGTCCGATACCCTCACCGCCCTCACCAACGCCGAGAGGCAAACCGTCACTCGATCCCAGATCGTGATTGTGGCAAGTGCCGCAGGAAATGTTGCGATTACCCGACAGGACCGGATCGTAGAAAAGAAGTTGGCCGAGCGCTGCCTTCTTGTCATCGAAACTTAGAAAATCTGCTGGTCCGAGCGGCTCCGGCAGCTTGCCGGCTTGCAATTGTGCCGGCAGGACGAAAAATAGAAGAGCAGAAATGAGGGATGCAGTATGCGCAAAACGATTGCCGCGGCGGTGTTGGTGTTTTCGATTTTTACCGTTCCGGCGCATGCCGAGATCGAGCAGGCCCGCGACCTGATGGAGGAAGGCCGTTTTGGAGAAGCGATGGAGCAGCTTCTGCCGGCCGCCCGATCCGGCAATGCCGACGCCGAGGAACTTATCGGCATCATGTATGCCATGGGTCTTGGTGTCGCCCGGGATGATGTCAGGGCGTTTGAATGGTACTTGCGCGCCTCGATGAAAGGCCATCCCGGCGCCCAATCCGGCGTCGGCTGGTACTATGAAGTCGGTCGCGGCATGCCGGCACCCGATCTGGTGCGCGCCTATATGTGGTATGTGTTGTCGGCAATCGGCGGCGACCCCGATGCTGCGATTTCGCAGGAAGAGGTGGTCAAGAAAATGACGCCTGAACAGATCGAAAAGGCCCATGTGCTGATCGATGACTACAAGGTTTGGCTTTACCCGTTTCGCTAGAGCGTGTCTGGCTTAGATGGAAACGTTTGAACGCCGGTAATTTGGTCTTCGGCTAGGAGCGGGAAGCGACGCAGTGCGAGCACTGTTAGCTTTTCGCGACAACGTCCGAGGGCCAAAGAACCAAGTTCAAATGGTTGCAGAAAGGATAAGCTTTTCATTGCCTTACTTGCTCCTGTGGTGTCTTTTTCGCCCTGACAGCGTCGAAATCCTCGACCATAGCTCAGGCTATGCTCTGCGGTATTCTCCTTGTCAGGACAAAAAATCCATCCATTCAAACTGCTCCCAGCTAAGCCGGATACGCTCTAGCCGATCCGGGTTTTGTAACGTCCGAGTTTGCTGGACGTTAAGACCGGAGCGCCGGCGGTCCGGCGCTCCACATTTCAGGACAAATACTTACTTGATGTCCTTCATGGCGCCTTCATTGATCTTTGCTTCCGCATCGGCAACTGCCGAGACAAGCGCATCGAAGACTTCCGGGCCGCCCTTGATGTTCGCCTTGAACCAGTCATAGACCGGAGCGGCGGCTTCCTTGAACATCGCTTTTTCTTCAGGCGAAGGTACGTAGAGATCACCACCACCGGCAACGAAGTCTTCATAAGCCTTGATCGACTTGCGCTTCGGCGAAGCGAAGGTTGCCTGTTGGAGCGCGGCAAATCCGTCGACAACGACACGGCGCATGTCTTCGGGCATGGACATGAACTTTTCATTGTTCATCCACCACAGCGCGCCCATGTAGGCATGACCGTCGAGCGTTACATATTGCAATCCGGCATCCGGGAACTTCATTCCCATAATGTCGGTGATGCCATTTTTCGAGCCTTCAACAACGCCGGTCTGGAACGAGGTGAACAGCTCAGGCCACGGAATCGGTGTCGGGGACGCGCCAAGCGCCTTGACGAGTTCCTGCGGCAGGTCAGCAACAACGGTGCGGATCTTCAAGCCTTCCATGTCCTTGGGCGTCTGGACACGGCGCTTGGTGTTGGCAAAATTGCGCCAGCCGCCGGTGTTGCCAATGGTCATCAGACGAATAGCACCGCCTGAATCGGCAAGGGCCATATCGCGAACCGTGCGGGTGAAATCGCCTGCGAGAACTTCTTCGGCGATACGGTCATTGGCCATCAGATAGGGCAAATCAAGCACCTGCACATAAGGGAAGATGCCCGATGCGCCACCCGAGGTGGAAATGTAAACGTCAATCGAGCCGTCTGCGATGCCTTGCAGACATTCCGCACCTTTCGAGCAAAGTTGCGTGCCGATGAACAACTCAACCGCGATCGCTCCATTCGATGCGGATTCCACATAGTTCTTGAACACGACGAGACCATCATAGTCCTCATCATTTTCGTTCGAGTTTGCGGTGGCACGGATCGTGTAGTCGGCCGCCGTTGCCGCCAATGTGGTTCCGGCCAGCATGGCCGCTACCACTAATGATTTGACAGTCTTTTTGAGCATGAACTCCTCCTGTTCGTTTCTGTCGAATGGTTGTCTATTGAACAAAACCTGTAAGCCGGGGCACGGTCATCGAGATTGCCGGGACATAGGTAATCAGGAAGATAACCAGAACTTCCACGGCCAGGAAAGGCAGAATGGCCTTGGAAATGGTCTCCACCTTCTCGCCGGACACCGACGAGGCGACAAATAATACAAGTCCCATGGGTGGCGTTGCCAGCCCCACTGTCAGGTTCACGGACATGATGATGGCGAAGTGAACCGGGTGAACGCCGAGTTCAACGAAGATCGGGCCCAAAATCGGTCCGAGAATGATGATCGCCGGGCCGGCATCGAGAAACATGCCGACAATGAACAGCAACAAGTTGATCAGAAACAGCAGGATCAGCGGATCATCACTGAGATTGAGGATGAAACCGGCCAGTTGTTCAGGCGCGTGGCTGAGGCTGACGACAGTCTTGAACGCCACCGCTGCACCGACAAGCAGCAATACGGTCGAGGACCCGAGCGCCGATTTGGTGAAGATCGAAGGCAGATCGGAAAGCTTCATCGACCGCAGCACGAAAAACGAGATCAGCAGGGCATAGGCGACTGCAACTGCGGACGCTTCAGTCGGCGTGAACACGCCGACAAGAATGCCGCCAAGGATGATGATCGGCGCCTGCAACGGTGCGACTGCTTTCTTGCAGACAACGCGGAAATCAGCCGAGACACGCGGGCGAATGGCCATCAGGACAAAATGCGCAATCACCAGGAACACGGCCATCAAAATCCAGTTGTTGACGGCAATGTCGGCACCTGAGGAATACTGAACCGCCGCGCCGATGCCGGCGTAGACACCCAGCAGAACGCCAGCGAAATTGAGGCGCAGCAGAACGAAGGAAACCCAGTGCTCCAGCTGTGTCAGTTCCTGGTTCTTGGATACAATCCGTTCGGCCTTGGGCAGATCATATTTGTCGGCCATCAGCCGGACCACCAGCATCAATCCGACACCGACCATGATGCCGGGAACGATGCCGGCAAGGAACAGTGCGGCAACGCTCTCGCCCATCACATAGGCGTAAATGATCATGATGCCCGAAGGTGGAATGATCGGTCCGATCACTGAACTTGCGGCCGTTACCGCAGCAGCAAATTTGCGTGTGTAGCCGTTCTTCTCCATCGCCGGAATGAGCGTGGAGCCAAGCGCTGAGGTGTCGGCCACCGCCGAACCCGACAGACCGGCAAACAGGATCGACGACAGGATGTTCACATGCGCCAGGCCGCCACGCAGGTGACCCATCAGCGCCTGGGAAAATTCAACCAGCCGTGTGGTGATGCCGCCGCGGTTCATCAATTCTCCGGCGAGCATGAAAAACGGCAGGGCCATGAGCGGGAATGAATCCATGCCGTTGTAGACATTGCGGTAAAGCAGCGCCATGTCGCGCTCTTGCCCGTTCAGCCACAGCAGCATTCCCGGTGATACGAGCAGCGCGAAGAAGACCGGCAAACCGATCATCAGGGCTACGAGGAAGACAGGCAGGAACCAAACAAGCATCAATCTGCTCCCGCCACTATGACCTGATCGTCGCCGGGAAGGCTGATTTCAGGGTCGAGAAGCTCAAGAATGGTGCGGATGACCAGTTCCACATTGATCACCAGCAGCAGAGTCACACCAACCAGCAGCGACATATACATGTAGCGCAGCTTTACCTTGATCGATTCAAGACCGATGAGGTCGAGCGGGATCTTCAGCGACGAGGAATCGAAATTGCCGCCAAAGCCCATCGTGTGGTTCCAGCCGAATCCGATTGCGACAAACAAAACTGCAGCCGAAAGGAGCAAAAGGACCAGCATCAGCGCCAGTCCGACCCGCTTCGGCAGGGCCATGGGCACCATGTCGATGGCAACGAAACCGCCCCAGCGATAAGCCGATGGTGCGATCAGACCGGTCATCCAGAGCATGAGAAAGCGCGCGGCTTCATCCGGCCACGGCAGCGCATTGTTGAATATGTAGCGGAAAACGACCTGAAGCAGAATGACCAGCACCATCAACGCCAACGACACCCAAGCAACAAAGCGTCCGATCCGCAGGATGAACGAGTTTACCGTCATCAAGATGACGAGTAGTCTGCTGAGCGCGGTTAACATGTTCCTCCCGAACATCTCTCAGGCATTTTCCGAGACTGGCTCACGCGTTTTATGCGCGTTTTTTTCGAATTGACCATAAAACGAAAGATTTTGTCAATAGGCCGCGCCAAGATTTCAACCGCAGAGTCATGCGGATGGCCGGGCTTCGACCAATTCAATTCTATGTTCTTTGCACATCTCCCTGATCGTCTCATTGGAGCAGCGGTCCGTGACGAGTGCATGAACCTGGGACAGATTGCCGATGCAAACCGGAGCTGAGCGTTCGAATTTGGAACTGTCGGCTGCAAGAATGACATGATGGGCGTTTTCGATGATCGCGCGCGCCACATGAGCCTCGCGCAAATCGTAGTCCAGCAACGCCCCGTCCGCCGCGATTGCCGATGCGCCGATGACCGCGATGTCCACCCGGAACTGGCGGATGAAATCGACGGCGGCTTCTCCCAGAATGGCGCCGTCGGACCGCCTGACAACGCCGCCCGGAACCATGACTTCGACACCCGGAAAAGCCCTTAACTCATTGGCAATATTGACATTATCTGTCACAACCTTGAGGCCTGCATGCGATTTCAGATTTCGCGCCACCGCGGCCGTCGTGGTGCCGATGTTGATCATCAGTGCGACGCTGTTTGGGATGCGCCGTGCAACTGCCTGGCCGATGAGATCTTTCTCGGCTGTAGCGATGTTCCGTCGGGTCTCAAATCCCGTGTACTCGATTCCCGCCAGAAGCGACGCGCCGCCGTGAAAGCGCATGACCTCGTGGGCATCGGCCAGGATCTGCAGGTCCTTGCGGATGGTTTGCGGGGTGGTGGTGTAAAGCTCCGCCAGTTCATCGACCAACACACGGCCGCGCTGGCGCACCTGGCCGAGAATGGCCATCTGGCGCGCATTGAACTTCGGCTCGATATTCATCCGTTGCGGTCAAATTTCAGGTTTCGATACTTTCGAATTTTGCAGATAACGAAAGTAGATGCAAGCTGACGCGAATTCCGTCGCATGATACGCAACCGGGCTGATCGGTAACCGGCGCGCGTCAAACCGGATTGTTGAATGTATCGCAGGCCGTCAGTTTGCCGCTCTCCAGTCCGCGGACAAACCAGGTCTGCCGCTGGCGCGACGTGCCGTGATTGAAACTTTCCGGCACGACATAGCCCTGGGTGCGTTTTTGAAGCGTATCGTCGCCGATCTGTTTGGCGGCGTTCAACGCTTCTTCAAGGTCACCGCGTTCCAGCAATCCCTTCTGTGCGGTAAAGTGAGCCCAGATGCCGGCGAAACAGTCGGCCTGCAACTCAACCCGGACCGACATGGCATTTTCATCCGCCTTGCTCATCGAGCGGCGCATCTGGTTGAATTTCGGCAGCACACCGATCAGGTTCTGCACGTGGTGGCCGACCTCGTGGGCGACGACATAGGCCTGGGCAAAATCGCCGCCGGCGCCGAAACGGTTTTTCAATTCACCGAAGAAGGTGGTGTCGAGATAGACCTTGCTGTCTCCCGGACAATAAAACGGCCCGGCGGCGGAAGAGGCAAAGCCGCAAGCCGAGCGGACCTGGCCGGAAAACAGCACCATCTTGGGCTCGGTGTAGCGTTCGCCGGCAGCCTGGAAAATGCCGTGCCAGACATCCTCGGTCTCCGCCAGCACGGTGGCCATGAACTGGGTCATCTCGTCGTTGCGCGGCGTGCTGCGCTCGGCCTGGGTGCCGTTCGATGGCCCGGTCAGACCGCCGCCGCCTGCCAGCATTTCCATCGGATCGATGCCGCAGGCGCGCAGCCCGAAAAACAGAACAACAAGGATGACGATCGTGGTCAGACTCATGCCGCCGCCGCGCCTGCCGCGACCGCCGATCGGCAGGCGGATGCCGCCACGCCCCGAGCGGCCAAGATTGCCGCTACCGCTGCCGCGCCGGTCTTCTATGTTGCTTGATTGCCTGCGGCCCTTCCAGCGCATGATGCTTTCCCCGTAAATCAGCTCGCTCTGATATGCCCGTCATTAATGGCGCAATCGCGGCGCGAGGGCAATGCAGGCCGGTTGCATCTTCGCAACGGCCCGGCAGCGATTCCAATCGCCGGGATTAATGCACTGTGCGGCTCGCGCTCATCACACTGAATTAACCGGGATTTAACCATGTTTGTTAACACTTTGGGCAGTTTTTCGGGAATGGCATCCGGTGGGTTTGAGAACGCGTTTTACCCGGCTGACGACAGGGCTTTTGCTGGCGGGCACGCTGACGGCGTGCGCGATCCGGCCGTTGCCGGAAGACCGGATGACCAATGATGTTCCCGGCGACACGCAGTCCTACACGGTGACGACGGCGATCGTGCAGCGCATCCGCTGCGAGGCGCGCCATGCCATCGCCAAGGTGAGCATGGGCTTCATCATCAACGACCTGCTCGATTTCAGGGACAAGGCCAGCACCGCCGAGGAGCTGGAAATCCTCGATCAGATGACCGCCGACGGCAAGTTCAGTTTCGACCGGATCATCGACAGTTTCTACACACCCGGCGCCCAGGATCCCGAGACGCGGGAATTTTCCTCCGGCAGGTTCGATCCACGCGTCACCGCGCTCCAATACGGTTCGGGCGCAAACAAGCTCGGCCAGGAGCTGGAAGTGCTGGCGGCGTTTTCCAATTCGGGCGTCGGCTACCAGTTCGAATTCGAGATCACCGAAAACAACGATGTCGAGGGCGGGGTGCTCAATTTCCGCCTGCCGTTCAACGTCGCCAGCCGTTTTGATGTCGGCGTCGGCGGCGGCTACAAGCGCGAGCGCAAGAACAAGCGCACCTTCACCATTGTCGAGCGCATCCAGGACATCGTCTTTGACGAGGAACTGTCGGGTGCCGAAGTCGGCGAACGGGTCGGTCATCGCGGGCAGTGCAACGAGCGCAATTTCGACGAGCGCACCAACCGGCATTTTCCGATCTACGGCAAGATCGATCTGTTCGACAGTTTTTCCACCTTCGCCGGGCTGGTGGTGAACCTGAAGGTCGGGCAGGACAAGATCGACGGGTTTGACGAACCCGGCGCCAAGACCGGGCTGGCGAAATATTCCTCGCAGGACCTGACCGACGTGATCACCTTTACCACCGAGGTTTCCGGTTCGGTCAAACCGGCCATCGTCCTCGATGCGATCCCCAACACGTTCCGGCTGGTGTCGGGCGAGGTGGCGCTGAAGGGCCGGCGTGTCGACACCCACAAGCTGACGCTGATCCTGCAGCAGAAGGATGTGGTCGACATTCTGGAGAAGCTGGAACTGGAGCGGCTGCGCAATTCGGGCTCGGTGACCGTCTCGGCGAATTGAGGGCATGTTGCTTTCGTGTTGGACCAACAGGTGCGGTTTCCTCACTTCGTCATCCCGGAAAGGCGGTCGAGTGAAACGAGACAGCCTTGTCCGGGATCCATTCCGTGAAGTCTCATTTTGCACCCGCGACGGCGGTTTGACCTGAACGGAATGGTTCCCGGCTCTGTCCATCCTCACTTTATTCGGATGTTCAGGCCGGGATGACGAACGGCTCCGTCTTCGCCCCCCTTGAGGGGGAGAAAGTCTTTTCCCTGGCTTGCACCGCGAAGCAAGCAAGTCATTGGAAAAGACCAGAGGGGGGAATCGGTGCCCGACGAATTTATCCCCCCTCTTGCAAAATCTGGCACTTAGCGTTCGCTTTGCTCCGCTAAGTACCGATTTTACATTCTCCCCCTCAAGGGGGGCGAAGGGCGCTCACGGCAACCCACGCGAAATCGTCGCCGGCGGTTTGGCCAACGTGATTTCCAGCCAGTATGCGGAAATTCTCAAGGCGGTTGCCGCTGGCACTCCATCGCCAGCCAGTGGCATTCGCTCAGCAGGTCGTCGACCGGCTCGCGCGGGCGCTGGCGGTGGCCCGGCGGGTGGCCGGGGCGGATCGGTCCAACCTTTCCGGGGCCGGGTTCAGCCTTTGCACGCTTTGCCATCAGCCGGTTGAGGCGGCGCGCCTGCCGCGGCAGGGTGGCGAGCGCGATTTTCAGCTTGCGGATACGGCGCAGCAGTTTGACGGCATCAAGCGTGTCGTCCGGTTTCTTCAGCGGCGCCGGATCGAACACGCCGGGGACGCAGATGCGCGGTATGCCCCTGGCGATCGGCCGCATCGTTCCGTCAAAATTCTTGCGCGGATCGATGAGCTGGAAGGCCGGTAGCGTGTCGTAGGTGGCGAAGGATGAGAAATCGGGGAGTTCGATTTCTACTTCTTG